>JACJZI010000005.1 GCA_020635655.1 Flavobacteriales bacterium | reverse complement strand
CGAGGAACTGGCAGGAAATGGGGAGGGGACCGTACCGCATCTTTCATGACCTTGCACTCCAAGTCCTTCCGACCAGATGCCTGAGCGGGACCGTGCGTTCAGTTGGCCCTATCTCACCAGCGCGATCGCGCTGGTGCTGGGCCTGTTCTGGGTCGGTTGGGGCATGCTCCGCCTTGGGCAACGCGAGCTGGAGCTTGCGGACCTGGCGCTGAAGCATACCATCTTCGTCGTCCGTGGGGAGGTGCAGCATGCCTTCGACCAGGTGGACGATGACCTGCGCTTGGAGGCAGCGTACGTATCGTCCCACGACAGCATTCCACGCAGCGCATTGCTGGACCGATGGAGCGCCCTGCTCAGCAGCCGCTGGGCCATTGCGGCCATCCGCCTGGCCGACGACCGGGGCAATGAGTTCGCCCTGCTCCGCGACAGCATCGGCACCATCCTTCGCGAGACGGCCACAGGGTCAGAGTACGGACCACCCCTGCTGATCCACCTGGTATCCGGTCAACCCGTGGACAGTGCGAACGGTGTTGCGATCGGCGATTCATTGATCGACCCCAGGGCGGAGAACTGGTACAGCCGGGCCTTGGAGGACCGCCGCGGTGATCCGGTCTGGACCCTGGCACCGGCGCCGGACAGCGCAGGCAGTGCGCGGATGATCGTGGCGCTCCTGATCCGGCCCCGGTCCGATGAACAGCCGTTCCGCATCCTTTCTTTCACGGTCCGACCTCAACGCGTTCTCGCGACCGTGCATCCCACCGATCCCATGCGCTCCTACCTGCCCCTGGTCCTGAGCGAGGAGGGACGTTCGCTGTTGCCCACCGCGCCCGAGATCGGCCGTGGTGATCGGATACGGTCCACGGCCCTGGCCCTGTGGGACCCGGAGCTTTCAAGTGTTCCACAATACTTCACCGTGGACGGATCGCAGCTGGTCATGCGATCGCTGCCAGTGAATATCGGCGGCGTGACCATCCATGTCGGCTCGTTGATCGATGTGGATGATCTGCACGATCGGTTCCGCCCCGAACGCCTATTCCTGGCAGGCGCCATCCTTTTGTACCTGGTGTTGTTGACCTTGATGGTGCTGGTCTACCTCAGGAACCGCCGCGACCTGGGCCGCTTGCGGGAACAGCAGAAACGCAGCCGCACGCAACAGCGCAAACTGGCCAAGGTGATCGGCGAACGGGACATGCTGGACCGGGAGGTGCACCATCGTGTGAAGAACAATCTGCAGGTCCTCTCGAGCCTGCTGAACCTTCAGGCCCAGCGTGTCGAGGAAGGCCCGACCCGCAACGAGTTCCTCCGGGGCAAAAGACGCATCGACATCATGGCGCTGGTGCATCAGAAGCTCTACGGCATGCCCGACCTGCGGGGCATCGATCTGGAGCGCTTCTTCGACGAGCTGAGCGCAAGCGTGGCCGCACTCTACCCGAAACGTTCCAATGTCAGCTATGCTTTCGATACGGACCGGATAAGAAGCGACCCCGATACCGCGATCGAGCTGGGCATCATCCTGTGCGAACTGATGGCCAACTGCTTCCAGCACGCCTTCCCGTTCGTTACCGGTGGCCACATCGATGTGAGCGTTCGGCAGGTGGAGGGACAGCTCCACCGTCTTGTGGTCAAGGACAATGGGACGGGGCTCGACGGGGATGAGGCCCATCGTCCCGGCAAATTGGGCCTGGAGATCGTGGATGCGCTGGCCGAGAAGCTCGACGGTTCGTTCAAGTACCGGTCGAACGGAGGGACCACGTTCGATGTGCTGTTCCGCATGAAGCACTGACCCCGGTCAGCGCTGCAACCATTCGATCTCCACGCGTCGTTCATTGGGATCGCGACCCGCGCTGCGACTGGCGCCGAAGTAGTTCAGCAGAAGGCGCGAGCCGTCGATGCCGCGTTCCATCAGATAGGCCCGGACCGCCTTGGACCGTTCCTCGCTCAGCCGCATGTTCAGGTCGGCATCGCCACTGCGATCGGCATATCCGGTGATCAGTACGCGCTCGCCCGGCTCATGTGCGAGCTGATCGAAGACCTCATTGAGCAGCGGGCGGTATTCCGGATCCACCTGCGTGCTGTTACGGCGGAACTGGATCGCCACGTTGCGACCGGTCAACCGGCTGAGGTTCGCGATGGGATTGTCGCCCCCCTTGTCCGCTTCCCGGCCTGCGTCCTGAAGGTCGGTGACCTGCATCTGGATATCGTCCATCCGTGCCTCCACATCGTCCATCCGGTCACGCAATTGCCAGAGCTCCTTGCGTTGGTCCATCCGGTCGATGCGTTCATTGATCGCGTCGAGCTCCGTTTTCAACCAACGATCGCGTTTGCGCACCCGATGCTCTGGCATTTCCGTCGTGGACCGCTCCGAAGCGTGTTCGCTGGCCATGTCCAGGGCCTTGATCGCGGCCTGGCCCAGTCGGGGATCGGCGGGCATCGCCCCGGTGTCGCCCACCGTAAGATCAAGCGCGCAGAGGAAGTTCTCGTCGTCGAACACGGTGCCGCAGACCGACGGTACCTGCACGGTCCGGCCCGGGTCGGCCTCCTCGGGCGCGAGCAGGTCCACCCGATCCAGATCGATGACGTCCGCGCGCACCTGCCGCTCCAGTTCATCCCGTTGGCTGCGCACGAAGTGATAAATGGCGAGGTACTTGTCCTGCTCGCCGCCAAGCTCCAACGAACGGGAGGCATCCCCCCATGAGATGCGCACCAGGCGCTGCAACTGCTCGGTCGTTGGCTGTCCGAGGCCCGGGAAGAGATCGGCACATTGGAATTCCTCCGCGGCAACATGCACCATCGCGTTCATGTCGTCCACCAAGTGCTGCACCGGTCGATCGGCCTGCACGCCATCATGTGCGAAGTGGATGTGTTGATCGAGATACTGGCCCAGTGCCTCGACCACCACCGCATCGAGACGGGCATGCGATCCCGAAGCGGGTTCGGCGGTCCTTTGGAAGGCAAAGGCCGGCGGTGCGTCATCGGCCATGCGCCAGACCGCCTGAAGGACCGGGGCACGCGCTTCGCCATCACCCTGCATGCCCCGTACCATGATCAAGGACGCATCCCCCTGCGCCTCGAGCTCGACGTCCTGTCCGAGCGATCGGACGGGCAGCGTCAACAGGGCGATCAGGAGCATTCGCATCAGGCAGGGTCGCGTGCGGAACAGGGGGTGAACTTAGCCCCGTGCGCATGCGCCATTGCGATCCGATGCGCAAAAGATCCCCACCGTGTTTCCAACAGGGCCTAGACCATGCGCAACCCCGGCGACCGCGCCCAGATGGCCAGCCATCGGTGTGCTTCCTGGGGATCAGCGAAAACGCGGAAAGGGAACAAGGGTCTGTGGAACCGCCGGAAGAACTCGCCCTGCAGGCGATCGGAGGTGTCCAGCGCAAGCAATGCCACCGCCCTCCGGGGTTCCCCATGCAGGCGGGACAGCAGCTCCTTGGCCACGGGGCCGACCTGCACCAGTTCGCCCAATTCCAACAGCACCGGCGCTTCGCCGAGAGGGTCCAATGCGGCGATCAACCGCACAAGCTCCTTTGCCTCGGTCGGCCCGATGCGGGCATGACGAGTGAGCAACAAACGCAGCACACCATCCTCCCTCCAGAGTTCGAAGGGATACGCGGACGAGGCGGTGTCCAGCTCGCGCAGCACACTGCAAAGTACCCGGAAGCTGGATGCACCAACGGCGCGCGGCCACCGTGATCTCCCCAATGGGCGGTGGAAAACTCAGCGGCCGATCACCTGATGCAAGGGGTCACCGGAACACCCATCGGGCAGTGCGGTCCCCAGGATCATCGCGATTGTCGGTGCGATGTCGGTGATCGGCGTCGGGCGCGTCAGTTCACCCTTGTGGATACCGGCACCGAACAGGATCACGGGCACATGCGTGTCATGCACGTTGGCGGACCCATGCGTGGTGCCCTTGCCGGCCGTGACGGGATCATCCTTGATGTATCCGGGCCGCAGTTGGAAGACCACATCGCCGCTGCGCTGAGGCATGAATCCGTTCTGGACCGCCCGCTGCGGCCCGATAAGGAACTGTTCATGCACCAGGTCATCGCGGGTCAGGGCGAAGGACACCTCGGGCAGTTCGAGCAGGGCATCCACGACCAGGCGTTCCATGCGCACGGGATCCAGGCCTCGGCGCAGCATGCGTCCGCGATCGAGGTAGATCTGGTCCCCATTGATGGTCTGCACCAGCGAACTGTCCTTCGCGAACGCGGCCAGTGCCTTGTCGACCGCGCCGCGGATCACGGCCTCACCGATGTAGCCGGCGCTGCCCTTCAGGTCACGGATGTAGGCCGGCACGTCCACGGCGCCATGGTCCGCAGTAAGGAAAAGGGTGTAGTTGTCCGGGCCCACGGAGTGGTCGAGCGCATCGAGCAATCGCGCGACCTCGCGGTCCAGGCGCGCGTACATA
The DNA here is from genome assembly GCA_020635655.1 of Flavobacteriales bacterium. Classification (GTDB taxonomy): domain Bacteria; phylum Bacteroidota; class Bacteroidia; order Flavobacteriales_F; family PHOS-HE28; genus PHOS-HE28. The sequence goes on along the minus strand of JACJZI010000005.1, from coordinate 334,033 downwards.
TCCGCCAGTTCCAACGCACGCGGGCCCACCATATGGCCCAGGAGGTCGGTGCTGGAATAGCTGATGGCCAGCAGATCGGGCACATTGTCCGCGCCAAGCTGTTCGCCCGAGATCGCGGCCAGTGCCAGATCGGTGGTCAGGGTATTGCCCCAGGGGGTGTAGGCGATCGCCCTGATGCCGGCAACGGCACGCACGCTGTCCAGATCGATCGGCATCGCGGGGGATGTGGTCCCGGGGAACGTTTCTTCGTAGGGATTATCGTCGGGCAGAGGGACATGATAACGGTCGCGCGGCAGCAGGAGGCCCCATCGGCCCTTGAGATATTGGTCCGGAAGATCATGCGCATTGAAGGCCTGGAGCCATGCCGGCAGGCTGTCCATGTACCAGCTGCTGGTCGCGAACACCCCTTCGTCGAAAATGAACCAATAGGCCGCGTCGCCCGTACGTCCCGCCGGCAGCACGGCACTGCGGTCCTTCAACGCGATGGCCACGGTCCTGGACGCGCCGTTGGTGTAACGTTCCAGTTCATCGGCAAGCGTGCTGCACAGCAGCCGATGGGGCGAACGTTGCGCTCCCGGCGAGGCGGTCCCCACCGGCCGCACGGAGGGATCCGCCACACAATACACGGTCCGACCGGTGGCGCGATCGAAGATGTCGTTGTCGATGATCCCATGCACCGAAGGTGTCGTGCCGGTGTATATGGAGGTGTGCCCGGGACCGGTGTAGGTCGGTGCGTAGGGGAAGTAGGCATCACGGAGGTACGCACCCTCGTTCACCAGGCGCTTCAGGCCGTCATCCCCGAAGAGGTCCCAATAGCGTGCGATGTAGTCCGCCCGCATCTGGTCCACTACGACGCCCACGACCAGTCGGGGCGGATGGGTCCAGGCAGGTACCTGGGCCTCGGCGACCGGACCAACGAACATCATCGAAAGGACAAGGGCAGCATACTTCATAGGGACCGGGAGAGTACATAGAAGAAGGCGAGTCCGGCGACGACGCTCACCAGGATGTTCAAGGCGGCCTGCGCCATCAGCCCTTCGCGCAGCAGCAGGAAGTTCTCGTAGCTGAAGGTGCTGAACGTGCTGAAGCCGCCACAGAAGCCCACGGCCAGGAAGGCGCGGACGGCGTCACGCTCCTGGAGCACGTGCTGCCAGCGCATCACCAGCACGGCGAGGAAGGCCGTGGCCAGCATGTTGGCGGTGAGGGTGGCCCAGGGGAAGGCACCGCGCACGTCCACCCAGAGAAAGAGCCGCGTGATCGCGTAGCGGACCAGGCTGCCAAGACCACCACCGAGGAAGACCGCGAGCCAGATATTCATCGCACGAGGCGTGGCAGCACCACGCGGTGAAAGATGGCAAAGAAGATCGAACCGATCGTGAAGCCATAGAGCCCGCCCACGAGCACATCACCCGGGAAATGCACGCCGGCGTAGACCCGGCTGTAGGCGATCAACGCCGCCCAGCCGAGCAAGAGCGCCGACCAGAGCCCTTTCGGTCGCCGGGGAACGACATGCAGCATGAAGGCGGCAATGGCAAAATGGTTGCTCGCATGGGAGGACACGAAACCGAAAGTGCCCCCGCAGTAGTTGTCGATCAAGTGGACCGTGCCCACGAGGGTGGGGTCATGGCACGGGCGCAGCCTTTGGACCGTGTTCTTGAAGAGCACCACGCTGCCCGTATCACTGCAGTAGATCATCAACGCGATGACGGGCAGGCTCCAGAGCAGGCCCCTCCATCCGAAGCGATGGTGCAGCATCCAGAGGAAGAACACATAGAGCGGGAACCAGACCAACATGTTGGATACGGACCCCATGAGCGCGTCCGCCCAGGTCGCATGGTGGCCGTTGATCGTCAGGAACAGCGCGTGGTCCCAGGTGTTGAACGCTTCGATCATGCCGGCACGTGCTGGAGCATGCCCCACAACCTGTCCTTCAAGGCATCCAACCCGTAGCCGCTTACGGAGGAGATCATGATCGTATCCACGTCCCGGGGCAGTTCCTTCCGCAGCGCCGTCCGCAGTTCATCATCGAGCAGGTCGCACTTGCTGATCGCCAGCAGACGCTGTTTGTGAAGAAGCTCGGGGGAATATGCCCGGAGCTCGTCAAGGAGCACCTGGTATTCACGCGTGATGTCCGCGCTGTCGGCCGGCACCATGAACAGCAGCACGCTGTTCCGTTCGATATGCCGCAGGAACCGCAGGCCGATCCCCCTCCCCTCATGGGCACCTTCGATGATCCCGGGGATGTCGGCCACCACGAAACTGCGGTGGTCGCGATAGGGCACGATGCCAAGGTTGGGCGTCAGCGTGGTGAAGGGATAGTCGGCGATCTTGGGTCGGGCCGCGGTGATGTGCGCGAGGAGCGTGCTCTTGCCCGCGTTCGGAAAACCGACGAGCCCCACGTCCGCCAGCACCTTCAACTCCATCACCACCCACTTTTCGGATCCCGGCTCACCAGGCTGGGCATATCGGGGTGTCTGGTTCGTGGCGCTCTTGAAATGCTGGTTCCCCAATCCACCGCGACCTCCGCGGAGCAGGACATGCTCCTCCCCGTCACGTGTCACCTCGCAAAGCATGTTGCCGGTCGCCTCATCGCGCGCGATGGTGCCGAGCGGGACCTCGATGACGATGTCCTTCCCTGACGCACCGGAGCATTGGTTGCTGCTCCCCCCCTCGCCATCACCGGCGATCACGTGCTTGGTGTACCGGAGATGCAACAGGGTCCACAACTGGGCATTGCCGCGCATGATCACATGGCCCCCACGGCCGCCGTCACCGCCGTCCGGACCACCCTTGGGCATGTATTTCTCCCGCCGCAGGTGTGCGCTTCCCTTGCCCCCCTTCCCGGAGCGGCATTCGATGCGGATCTGGTCGATGAAGTTCATGGCCCGAATACCATCGGCCCATGTGCTCATGAACACATGGGCACATGAACGGTGCTACCCGATCGCCTCCACCAACCGGGAGGTGATGTCCTCGATCGAGCCCACGCCATCGATACCCTTGTACTTGCCCTGCGAGGCATAGTACTCCTTCAACGGTGCGGTCTTCTCCTCGTACTCGTTGATGCGCTTGCGGATGACGCCCTCGTCCTGATCATCGCTGCGACCACTGGTGGCGCCGCGTCCGAGCAGCCGCTTCACCAATTCCTCCTCGGGGACCTCCAGGGCGAGCATGCACGTGATCGGCTCGCTCTTCGCGTTCAGCATCCCGTCCAATGCCTCCGCCTGCGCGCGGGTCCGGGGAAAGCCGTCGAAGATGAATCCCTTCGCGTCCAGGTTCGCTTCCATCTTGTTGCGGATCATGCCGATCACGATGTGGTCCGCCACGAGCTCACCGGCATCCATCAGTTCGCGTGCGGCCTTGCCCAGATCGGTCTCGGCATGGATCTCGGCCCGCAGCAGGTCGCCGGTGCTCAGATGCATTAGCCCGTACCTGTCGATCAGGAAAGCGCTCTGCGTGCCCTTGCCCGCCCCCGGCGGTCCAAAGAGCACGATGTTCAATTTCTCGCTCATGCGTGTTCGTCAATGATACGCCAGATCCCCGGCAGGTTGCGGCACAGGCCGTCGTGGTCCAGACCCGAACCGATCACGAACGCGTTCGGGATACGGAGGGCCACATGGTCGATCGGGTGGTCGTGCGAATAGGCGTCCGGCTTGAAGAGCATCGTGGCAACGCTGATCCCGGCCGGGTGGTGCTCCTGCAACGCCCCCATGATGTGCGCGATGGTGTTCCCGGTGTCCACGATGTCCTCCACGATGATCACCTCGCGGCCCTCGATGCGTTCGTTCAGCCCGATCAGCTGCGTGACGGTCCCGCTGCTGGACGTGCCGATGTAACTGGCCACCTTCACGAAGGTGATCTCGCATTCCAGTTCCGGCATGTGCTCCAAAAGCTTCGCTGCGAAGAAATAGGCGCCGTTGAGCACGCCGATGAAAAGTGGTCGACGGCCCTGGTACTTTGCCTGTACCTCTTCGGCCAACCGTTGGATCGCGGCGTCCAGTTCCCCCGCCGTGATGAACGGGGCGAACTGCTTGTCGAGCGAGCGGACCCTGCCCTGGTCGCTGGTGGTCTCCGGCATGCGGGGGCGAAGTTAGTCGGGTTGACAGGATCACGTCCCCGGCCTGCCGGTCATCGGCATCCTCCTATTTTGCGCCATGCCTCCCGTATTCGACAGGCGCACCATGCTGCTGATCGTGGTCGCCGCGCTCGGTTACTTCGTCGACATCTACGATCTGGTGCTTTTCAACGTCGTGAAGCGCGAAAGCCTGGAGTTCATCCTCGGTGCCGGCAGCGATCGGCTGGTCGGCGTCGGGATCACCCTGTTCAATGTGCAGATGGTCGGCATGCTCGTGGGTGGTCTCCTCTGGGGCGTATGGGGGGACAAGCGCGGACGGATCAGTGTGCTCTTCGGCAGCATCCTCCTTTATTCGATCGCCAACATCATCAATGCGTTCACCTTTGACCTGACCACCTATGGCATCGTCCGGTTCATCGCGGGCCTGGGCCTGGCAGGCGAACTGGGTGCCGGCATCACCTTGATCACCGAGACCATGCCCCGTGAAAAACGGGGTTACGGCACGATGATCGTCGTGGTCTTCGGTGCCCTGGGCGCGGTGTTCGCCGCCGAAGTGGCCGCGCAGGGCCAAAGGCTCGGCGGTCTGCTCACCACCATCACGGGTCATGCCTTCATGGACTGGCAGATCGCCTACATCGTGGGCGGCCTGCTCGGACTGGTGCTTCTGGTGCTGCGCGTCGGCGCATTCGAGAGCGGGCTGTTCACGCGGATGACGCAGGCCACCGTGAGAAGGGGCGACCTGATGCTGCTGTTGCGCGACCGCCAGCGCTTCATCAAATACCTGAGCTGCATCCTCATCGGCGTGCCCGTCTGGTACGTGGTGGGTGTGCTGGTGAACCTCAGCCAGGACGTGTTCGTGCCTGCCCTCGGGATCGACACGTCCATGCTCGATGAGGCGGGCCTGCGCCAGATCAACGGCCAGGCGATCAAGTACGCCTACATCGGTCTTAGCCTCGGCGACCTGCTCAGTGCCCTGTTGAGCCAGCTTTGGCGCAGCAGGAAGAAGGTGATCTACCTCTATCTTGTGCTGAACCTGGCGCTCACCCTCGTTTTCCTGTTCGGATTGCGTGGCACCAGCATCGCCACATACGATCGGATGTGCCTCCTGCTGGGCATGGCTACGGGCTACTGGGTCCTGTTCGTCACGGTGGCCAGCGAACAGTTCGGCACGAACATCCGGAGCACGGTGGCCACGACCACGCCGAACTTCGTCCGGGGAAGTGTGTGGCCCGTCACCAGCGCCTTCAAGTTCGCCATGCCCGCCCTGGGGAGCATCACCAGCGCACTCGTCGTGGGCATCGTATGCATCGGCGCGGCCATCTGGGCCACATCGCGCGTGCACGAGACGTTCCACAGCGACATGGACTTCGTGGAGACCTAGGTCCTCGTTCCACGGCCTCCGACAACGGCGGTCGCGCGCGCATGCCCCTGACCTGTCCGCCACCAAGGCCATTGCTTAGCTTTGCCGACCCATCATCCTGAACATGGCGAGAACGGTGACCAAGGGTCGGACGGAGGAACTACTGGGCGCGATGGCCGAGGATCTGCTCGGCCACACCTGCGCGACGATCCCAAGGGACCGGCTGCACCTGCCCGGACCGGATTTCACCGACCGCTGCTTCGGTGGATCGGACCGCAGCCCACAGGTCCTGCGGAGCATTCAGGCCCTCTACGGCAATGGTCGGCTCTCAAGCACGGGTTACATGAGCATCCTGCCCGTTGACCAGGGCATCGAGCACAGCGCCGGGGCCAGCTTCGCACCTGATCCGGACTATTTCGACCCCGAGAACATCGTGAAGCTGGCGATCGAGGGCGGTTGCAATGCCGTGGCCTCCACGTTCGGTGTGCTGGCCAGTTGCAGCCGGAGATATGCCCACAGGATCCCCTTCATCGTCAAGATCAACCACAACGAACTGCTCACCTATCCGAACAAGTTCGACCAGGTGCTGTTCGGAAGTGTGGAGGAGGCCTGGAACATGGGCGCGGTGGCCGTGGGCGCCACGATCTACTTCGGCAGTGAACAGAGCACGCGGCAGATCGTGGAGATCGCCGAGGCGTTCGAGCTCGCCCATGAGCTGGGCATGGCCACGATCCTCTGGTGCTACCTGCGGAATCCCGGGTTCAAGGTGGACGGCACCGACTACCACACCGCTGCGGACCTCACGGGCCAGGCCAACCATCTTGGCGTCACCATCAAGGCCGACGTCATCAAACAGAAGCTGCCCGAGACCAACGGTGGGTACAATGCATTGAAGGGCTATGGGAAGACCCACAAGAAGGTCTACAGCACGCTCACCACCGACCATCCCATCGACCTGTGCCGATACCAGGTGGCCAACTGCTACATGGGCCGTGTGGGCCTGATCAACAGCGGCGGCGCCAGCAGCGGTGCCGGCGACATGGCCGAGGCGGTGCGCACGGCGGTGATCAACAAACGCGCGGGCGGCCAGGGCCTGATCAGTGGCCGCAAGGCCTTCCAGCGACCCATGGCCGAGGGCATCCAACTGCTGAACGCCATCCAGGACGTTTACCTGGACACGGACATCACGATCGCCTGAACGGCGGGCCGTCCGCCCAAAACATGAGCGACGACATGGGCTGGTTCACACGTGTCAAGGAGGGGATCACCACCTCCACCGAGGAAAAGAAGGAGACCCCGGAAGGCCTCTGGTACAAATGCCCGAAATGCGCGGAGATCATGCCCTCGGAGGACCATGCGAAGAACCTCTGGGTGTGCAGCAAGTGCACGCATCACGAGCGCATCGCGAGCAGGGATTACTTCAGCTTCCTTTTCGACAACGGGAAGTACAAGGAGTTCGCGGCCGACCTGGTCGCGGGTGATCCACTGCACTTCGAGGACACAAAGAAGTACACCGACCGTCTTGCACGCACGCGGCAGGACACTGAACTGAACGATGCCATCCGCACGGCGGAGGGCAAGCTCAACGAACGCACCGTGGTGATCGCCTGCATGGACTTCCGGTTCATCGGCGGCAGCATGGGGAGCGTGGTGGGTGAGAAGATCGCCCTGGCGGTGGACCAGGCGATCAAGCGGAAAAGTCCCCTGGTGATCATCAGCAAGAGCGGCGGCGCCCGCATGATGGAGGCCGGCTTCAGCTTGATGCAGATGGCCAAGACCAGCGCCAAGCTCACTCAACTGGCCGAGAAGGAACTCCCGTTCATCTCGGTGCTGACCGACCCGACCACAGGCGGGGTCACCGCCAGTTTCGCCATGCTGGGCGATCTGAACATCGCCGAGCCCAAGGCGCTCATCGGCTTCGCGGGTCCGCGCGTGGTGAAGGAGACCATCGGCCGGGACCTGCCGGAGGGCTTTCAGACCGCTGAGTTCGTGCTCGAACACGGCTTCCTGGACCTCATTGTGCATCGCAATGACCTGAAGGCCAGGCTTTCCGATCTGTTCCAACAGATGTTGAACGACTAGCCGGAGCTACCCGAAAAGGTCCTATCTTTGCCGCCTCATTCCTCCGGAAGGGCCGGACGGAATGCTAAGAAGGCAGCACATGTACCTGACGAAAGAGGCCAAACGCGAGATCTTCAAGAAGCACGGTGGCACCGAGATGAACACCGGCGCGGCAGAAAGCCAGATCGCGCTGTTCACCAAGCGGATCGACCATCTCACCGAGCACCTGAAGGCCAACAAGAAGGACCACGCCACCGAGACCGCCCTGATGCACCTGGTGGGGAAGCGCAAACAGATGCTCAATTATCTGCGCACCCACGACATCTCCCGCTACCGGGCGATCCTGCAGGAACTTGGACTTCGCAAGTGACCGGCCTGCCCACCGGGCGTACGGTGGCCTTGGCACGACATACCGGAATTGAAAGGAGGGCGATCGTGAGGCACGGTCGCCCTTTTGCATGACCGAGGAACGAAAGCAACACAACGACGAATGGACCGGAAATGCCGGTCCGCACATGAGGCAAAGAAGAAACGACAATGAGACCACAAGGAATAAGCAAGACCATCGACCTGGGCGATGGCAGGCCCATCACGATCGAGACCGGAGTGCTGGCCAAACAAGCCGATGGCGCCGTGACGGTACGGCAGGGTGACACCATCCTGCTCGCCACCGTGGTGGCCACCCAGGAGGCCCGCGAGGGCATCGACTTCCTGCCACTGCAGGTGGAATACCGCGAGAAGTTCAGCGCTGCCGGGCGTTTCCCGGGCGGCTTCTTCAAGCGTGAGGCCCGACCAAGCGATCATGAAGTGCTGACCAGCCGCCTGGTGGACCGGGCGCTGCGGCCGCTCTTCCCTGACGATTTCCACGGCGACACCCAGGTGGTGATCTCTCTGATGAGCACCGACAAGAAGACCCAGTCCGACTCCCTCGCCTGTCTGGCAGGTGCGGCGGCACTCGCTGTAAGCGACATCCCGTTCAGCGGACCGGTAAGCGAGGTTCGCGTGGCCCGGATCGATGGCCACATGGTACTGAACCCCGAGGTGGAGATGGCGGCCTCGGCCGACATCGACCTCATCGTGGCCGGCACGCTCACCGACATCCTGATGGTGGAAGGCGAGATGAAGGAGGTGCAGGAGGAGGACATGATCGAGGCCATCAAACTGGCCCACGAAGCCATCAAGAAACAGTGCGTGGTGTTGAACGAACTGAGCGCCGCCGTGCCCAAGAGCCAGGTCAAACGGACCTACGAGCACGAGAACAAGAACGAGGCGCTCGAAAAGAAGATCTTCGACTTCTGCTACCAGCGCTATTACGACCTCGCCCTGCAGCCCAGCAGCAAGGAGGAGCGATCGGCCAATTTCGGCAAGGTGAAGGAGGACTGTCTTGCCACCCTCAGTGAGGAGGAACAGGCGGACAAGGCCATGCTGGCCCGCTACTTCAAGAAGGCGCAGAAGAAGGCCGTCCGCAATGTCGTTCTGGACAAGGGTGTGCGCCTGGATGGCCGCAAGACCACCGATATCCGCCCGATCTGGAGCGAGGTGGACGTGCTGCCCGGCACACATGGCAGCGCCATCTTCACCCGCGGCGAAACGCAGGCCATCAACACCGTGACGCTCGGCAGTTCGATGGATGAACAGACCATCGACCTGGCCACACGCAAGGGCAGCGAGAACTTCATGCTGCATTACAATTTCCCCAGCTTCAGCACCGGAGAGGTTCGCCCCATCCGCGGTCCCGGCCGTCGCGAAGTGGGCCACGGCAATCTCGCCCTCCGCGCGCTGAAACCGGTGATCCCGGCCGCTCCTGAGAACCCGTACACCATCCGTCTGAACTGCGATATCCTGGAGAGCAACGGATCCAGCTCGATGGCCACCGTTTGCTCCGGCACGCTGGCCCTGATGGATGCGGGTGTGCGGATCAGCGCTCCCGTGAGCGGCATCGCCATGGGCATGATCAGTGACGGCGAACGCCATGCGATCCTGAGCGACATCCTCGGTGACGAGGACTTCCTGGGCGACATGGACTTCAAGGTGACCGGCACCGCAAAGGGCCTCACCGCCACACAGATGGACATGAAGGTCGATGGGCTTCCCTATGAGGTGCTGGCCCAGGCCCTCGAGCAGGCCCGCCAGGGACGGATGCACATCCTGGACGAGATGCTGAAGACCATCGACAAGCCGCGCGAGGACTACAAACCGCACGCCCCGCGCATCGTCACCTTCGACGTGCCGAAGGAAAGCATCGGGCCCATCATCGGTCCGGGCGGCCGTGTGATCCAGGAGATCCAGGCCGAGACCGGCGCCACGATCGTGATCGACGAGGTGGATGGACGCGGCGTGGTGGAGATCGCCAGTGAGGACAAGGCCAGCATCGAGGCCGCCGTGGCACGCGTGAAGGCCATCGCCTTCCCGCCCCAGGCCGAAGTCGGTGCCACCTACAAGGGCAAGGTCAAGACCATCATGCCCTATGGCGCTTTCGTGGAGGTGGTGCCCGGCACCGACGGGCTGCTCCATGTAAGCGAGCTCGATTGGAAGCGCGTTGAACGCGTGGAGGACGTCCTGAAGGAAGGGGAGATCGTCGAATTCCAGGTCACGGGCAAGGACCCGCGCACGGGCAAGCTGAAGCTGAGCCGCCGGGCGCTCTTGCCGAAACCGGAAGGCTACGTCGAACGCGAGAGCAACGGGCACGGTGAGCATCGTGAGCGTCGCGAAAGGAGCGACCGTCCCCGGCGGGACAGGCCGCATCGCGACCGCGGCCCGCACGACAACTGATCCGCCAGCCCAAAGCACAATGAAGCCGCCCCGAACAGGGCGGCTTCGTCATTTCCGCCGATCGACCTCCACCATTCCTCCAGATATGGGGGGGGATGACCGGTCCTTGCTCCTGCGCGCCCGTTGTCCAAGGTCGCGTAACCAGCCGGGGGTCCTGCGCGTTGAACGGGCTCTACACGAAAAACCCTCGAGCGCCCATGGCAAGGATGCGGCAGTTGAAGATCACCAAGCAGGTGACCAACCGGGACACCCCGTCCCTGGACAAGTACCTGACGGAGATTGGCAAGGTGAAGTTGATCACCGCCCAGGAGGAGGTGGAGCTGGCACGTCGCATCAAGGAAGGCGACAACGATGCGCTGGAGGCCTTGTGCAAGGCCAATTTACGCTTCGTCGTATCCGTCGCCAAGCAATACCAGGGGCAGGGCTTGAGCCTGCCCGATCTGATCAGCGAAGGCAATCTGGGATTGATCAAGGCCGCCGGTCGTTTCGATGAGACGCGCGGATTCAAGTTCATCAGCTACGCGGTCTGGTGGATCCGCCAACAGATCCTGCAGAGCCTGGCGGAACAAGCACGGATCGTACGGCTGCCTCTGAACAAGATCGGATCGATCAACAAGATCAACAAGGCCTTCGCCAAACTGGAACAGGAGCATGAGCGCCCACCCACCGCCGCTGAATTGGCCGAGGTGCTGGAGATGACCCTGGAGGAAGTGAAGACCAGCTTGAACAACATCGGTCGCCATGTGAGCATGGACGCCCCCCTCCGCGAGGGTGAGGAGAGCGGTACCATGCTCGACCTGATGAAGAACCAGGACCTGCCCGATCCGGAAGAGGCCTTGATGACCGACAGCCTTAAGGTGGAGATCGAGCGGTCGTTGGATGCCTTGAGCAGCCGGGAGGCCGATGTGATCCGCCTCTACTTCGGCCTGCAGGGCAACCAGCCCCACACGCTGGAGGAGATCGGCCAGAAGTTCGAGCTCACCCGTGAGCGCGTACGCCAGATCAAGGAGAAGGCCATCCGCCGCCTGAAGCACACCAGCCGCAGCCGGGTGCTGCGTGCCTACCTCGGCTGAAGGTCCCGGGAACCCACCGGAAGGGCGTCCACAGGGCGCCCTTCCTTCGTTCGGCTACCTTCGTGGCCCATGGCGCACATCCTGGCCCCCTCCCTCCTTTCGGCGGACTTCACCGACCTGCGGAGCGCCGTGGAGCTCGTGGACCAGAGCCCGGCTCCCTGGCTCCACCTGGACGTCATGGACGGGGTCTTCGTCCCCAATATCAGCTACGGCATACCCGTGATCAAGGCCATCCGTTCGCTGACGAAGAAAGTGTTCGACACCCACCTCATGATCGTGGACCCGGACCGCTACATCACCGCATTCAAAGAGGCCGGCGCGGACGTGCTCACCGTGCATATCGAGGCATGTACGCACCTGCACCGCACCGTTCAGGCGATCAAGGCCGCGGGCATGCAGGCCGGTGTCTCGCTCAATCCGCATACACCGATCGCCTCCCTTGAGGACACCATCGCCGATGTGGACCTCGTGCTCGTCATGAGCGTGAACCCCGGGTTCGGCGGCCAGAAGTTCATTCGGAACACCTACCACAAGCTCGACCAGTTGCGCGACCTGCGTGAACGCCGTGGATCCAAGGCGCTGATCGAAGTGGACGGTGGTGTGGGCCCCGACAACCACAAGGACCTGGTCGCGCATGGCGCCGATGTGCTGGTGGCCGGCAACAGCGTGTTCGGCGTGAAGGACCCGAAGGCCGCGATCGACCTGCTTTCCGGGACCTGAACGGGCCGGCCTTCCAGGAATGGTCCACCGGACCGTTGGGAGGCTTACCCCACCCAAGGCCTACCTTCGAACCTGCACCATGCCCACTGGCGCAGACACCCTCACCATCACTGCCCAACAGCGCTCCGCGTTACGGACCTTGGTCTATTTCGACCTGTTCCATCATCCACTACGGCCGGAGGAGGTGGTCCGGTTCGCGGATTCCTCGATGTCCGATGACCGCATCCTGGGGGACCTGGTGGAACAGCAGCTGGTACGCAGCATCGACGGCTACCTGCTGATGAACAACAATACCGGAATGCTGGACCAGCGCCGGACGGACGAGGTGCGGGCACAGGCACGCATGGGCAAGGCCCGACGCATGTCCCGGTTGATCGGCGCGTTCCCGTTCGTGCGCGGTGTCCTTCTGAGCGGGAGCATGAGCAAAGGCCGGCTGGCGTCCGATGGGGATATCGACTATTTCGTCATCACGCGACCGGGGCGTCTGTGGATCGCCCGCACGTTGCTCGTCCTTTTCAAGAAGGTCTTCCTCCTGAACAGTCGGCGCTATTTCTGCGTGAACTATTTCGTGGACGAGGACCATCTCACCATCGAGGACCGCAATCGCTTCACCGCCACGGAACTGGTCACGCTGATCCCGACGAACGGCAAGGCGGCATGTGCGGCGTTCTTCGCCGCCAACGACTGGGGGCTTTGACCGGTTCCCGCAGGCGGGGATACCGGACCTGCCGATCGGACCCGACAAGGCTCCATGGATGAAACGGTCGGTGGAGGTGCTGCTCAGTGGTGCACCGGGAACCTGGCTCGACACGTTCTGCATGCGGATCACCCTGAAGCGATGGCGGAGGAAGTTCGGTCGCATGCCGGAGGGGGATTTCGCCGTCGCGTTCCGCAGTCGACGCTACGTGAGCAAGCATCACCCCAACCATTTCCAAGGCCGCGTGATGAAAGCCTATCAGGAACGCCTGGAGCGGTTCGCCACGCGGCACGGCATCGACCTTGAACAGGCATGAGCCGCGTCCTGGTCACCCATGGCTATTTCTACAGGCTCGATCCGAAACAATGGCGGGACGGTCGACCCTATCCCCCGTTGGGTACGCTGCTGGCCGCGGCCGTGCTGCGCGAAGCGGGTCACGAGGTACGCGTGCTGGATACCGGCCTGAGCCCTTCCCGGAAGTGCTCGTACCGGCCCTGCAGGCGTTCCGGCCCGAGGTGGTGGTGATCTACGACGACGGCTTCAACTACCTCACCAAGATGTGCCTCACGGTGATGCGCGATGCCGTCCTGCGCATGGTGGTGTTGGCGAAACAGGCCGGCTGCCATGTGGCGGTGAACAGCTCCGACGCCAGCGATCATGCCGGGATCTACCTGGAGCAGGGAGCGGATGCCGTGGTCCTGGGCGAGGGCGAAACAAGCCTGCACGAGCTGGTCGGGCACTGGGCGGAGGGAACTCCCTGGAAGCAGGTGCCGGGCATCGCGTTCCGGGAAGGAGAAGAGGTCCGTGCCACGCCAAAACGACCCGTGCTCCGCGATCTGGACGCGCCCCCTGCCGGCGTGGGACCTGATCGACGTGGACCCCTACCGGGAGATCTGGATGCGGTCGAACGGACGCTTCAGCCTGAACGTGGCCACCACGCGCGGCTGTCCGTTGGCGCAACTGGTGCGCAAAACCGATCTACGGGAACCGCTACAACAGCCGTTCACCGGAACACGTGGTGCGGGAGATCCAATTGCTGCATGAACGCTTCCGACCGGACCACCTCTGGATGTGCGATGACATCTTCGGATTGAAGCCGGGATGGGTCGAGGCGTTCCGCGATGGCATGGCAAGGGCCGGTTTGAAGATCCCCTACAAGGTGCAGAGCCGCGCCGACCTGCTCCTGGAGCCGGGGACCCTCGATGCACTGGTCGCGTCCGGGCTGGAGGAGGTGTGGATCGGTGCGGAAAGCGGATCGCAGAAGGTGCTCGATGCCATGGACAAGGGCATCACGTTGGAACAGATCGCCACCGCCCGCCGCCTGCTCGGTGAAAAGGGGGTGCGCGTCGGTTTCTTCCTCCAGTTCGGGTATCCGGACGAGACGGAGGCGGACGTCCGCAGCACGATCCGCATGGTCGATACGTTGGCACCGGACGACATCGGTATCTCCGTCAGCTACCCGCTGCCCGGCACACCGTTCCACGAGCGCGTCAAGACCGACCTCAAGGAAAAGGCGAACTGGTCGGACAGCGATGATCTGGCCCTGATGTTCCGCCAGGCGCATCGTCCGGCCTACTACAAGCAGTTGCACCGCTACATGCACCGTCGCTTCCGCCGGCAAAGCGCCATGCGCCATCAAGATCCCGCACGGGCATGCTACCATGGCATCGGCGAAGGGTACCATGCCCTGCGGCTGCGGACCATCGATCGCGCATGAACCCGATCCCGACGAGGTCCGATCCCGCGCGCGAGGCGTTCAGCAGGCAGGCGCCCGTGTTCGACGCGCTGGATGAGGAGAACGCGCTCATCACCTGGGTGCGTGAACGCGTGCGCCAGCGTGTCCTGGCGCTCTATGCGCCCGGGGAGCGCCTCCTGGAGATCAATGCAGGCACGGGGATCGATGCGTTCTTTTTCGCGGAGAAGGGACTCCATGTCACAGCCACGGACCAGGCCCCGGGCATGCTCGAGGCGATGCGCCACAAGAGAGCGTTGCGCCCCGATCTGGACATTTCCATCGCGGACGTTCCGTTCGCGCAGCTGGGAATGTTCGCAGGACACGACTTCGACCATGTGTTCTCCGATTTCGGTGGATTGAACTGCATTCCCGACCTGAGCGGCGTGATGCACGACATCGATGCCCTGCTCCGTCCGGGTGGCACCTGTTCGCTGGTGATCATGCCCAGGAACTCTCTTTGGGAATGGATCGAACTGTTCCGCGGCAACTTCCAATTGGCTCTCCGTCGCAGGCACAAGGGTGGCGCAACGGCGAACATCGAAGGCGTTCCGTTCACCTGTCACTACCATGATCCGCAAGCGGTCCAAAGGCACCTCCCCGGATATGTGCGACTTGAGTTGATGGCCCTTTCGGCACTGGTCCCCCCGCCGCATCTGCTTCCCTTCGCGCGCCGGCATCCCGGTCTGGTCCGCACTCTCGAACGGTGGGAGGAACGCAGTTGCCGATGGCCATTGCTGCGCCGCTGGGGCGACCACTACCTGTTGGTACTGCGCCGTCCACACCGTTGATCCAGCGTCGTTCACGGCCACTTTGTCGACGCAAGCCCGGACATGGTCGGATCCAGCGCGTTCCATGGAACACGCGAGGGCCTTGTCGCGTAAAGCCAGCAAAGAAGAACCCGCGACCGCACATGCGTGCACTGCGTCCGATCATCGCCCTGCTCTTCACGATCCTCTGGTCCGCTCCCGCCCTTCACGCCCAGCGATCGGGGATCGGCTTCAAGGCGGGTGTGCTGGGCAGTACGGCCCGGTCCGAGCTCCGGCAATTCCGACCGCTCCCGGGGGCCGTGGCAGGTCTCTATTTTCCACTGGGCATCTCACCGCGGATCGAACTGCAACCCGAGCTGCTCGTTTCCTACCAGGGTTCATCGTACAGCATCGGAGAGACCGACCTGCGCGCGGTGGAACGCCAGCTTTACGTGCAGATCCCGCTCAAGGTGAAGTTCTTCCTCAGCAACACGTTCAACCTGCAATTGGGTGGTCAGGCCGGACGTCTGCTTTCGGCCTGGACCAAGGACGAAAAGGATGGCACCCGGGCGAACACCTCGTCCTATGCGGACTGGGACCTCGGTCTCGTGGGCGGTGTCGGGGTCGATCTGCTCAGTGGATGGGACCTGACCCTGCGCTATTACAACGGCTTGACGGCCATCCTGGCGGACGATGACACCTATTTCCCCTACAACCGGACCCTGCAGTTCACGGTCGGGTACCGTTTCGTCCAGTTCCGGAAACAATACGCCCGGCGGCACTGAGCGCGCGGGCACGCTCGGTTATCTTTGGGGCGTGCCCAACGGACCGGTGATCGCGATCCTTGGAGGCGGCCAGCTGGGCCGGATGTTCATCGAGAACGCCCTCCGCTACGATATCCCGGTGCACGTGCTCGATCCCGACGCACAGGCGCCCTGTTCTCCCATCGCCACGCGGTTCGTTCAAGGTCGTTTCGATGAGAAGGCCACGGTCCTCTCGTTCGCTCGCGATGCCGACGTGGTGGGTATCGAGATCGAGCACGTGCACATTGAAGCCCTCGAGACCCTCCAGGCCATGGGCAAGCGCGTGGTCCCCGATCCATCCGTATTGCGCATCATCCAGGACAAGGGCCTGCAAAAATCCTTCTACCGCGACCACGGCATCCCTACCGCACCGTTCACCCTGATCGACGGTCCGGATGCGATCACCGAACACGCCGACATGCTGCCCGCCTTCCTGAAATCGCGGACCGGCGGATATGACGGGCGCGGCGTGATGCCGATCGCTTCCACACAGGATGTCGAAAGGGCTTTTCCTGGTCCATCCGTCCTGGAAAAGCAGGCCGCCATCCGTATGGAGCTCGCCGTGCTCGTCGTGCGTGATGACGCTGGGAACATCGTCTGCTATGATCCGGTGGAAATGGTCTTCGATCCGCGGTTCAACCTGGTGGATCATCTGCGGGCCCCGGCGCGCATCGACAAGCCCACGCGGGATGGTGCCATCGAACTGGCACGGACCGTGGCGAACGCCTTCGCCGCACCCGGGCTGTATGCCGTGGAGCTGTTCCTCACCACCGACCACCAGCTGTGGGTGAACGAGACGGCACCACGGGCGCACAACAGCGGACATCACACCATCGAGGCCTGCATGAGCAGCCAGTTCGATCAGCTGCTCCGGCTCTATCTCGGCATGCCCCTGGGCGACACCACGCTTCGCGCGCACGCCGCCATGATCAACCTGGTGGGTGAGGGAGGATCGGGCGAACCGACCTTGTCCGGCATGCACGAACTGCTCGGCATGCCCGCCACCTATCCGCACCTGTACGGCAAGCGACAGACCCGCACCGGCCGGAAGATGGGGCACGTCACGACCCTCGCGGCGGACGATGCCACGCTGGACCGCACGATCGAAAAGGTCAAGCACTACGCCCGCGTGACACCCGCCAACACTTCGACCGTTGCACGGTCCAACACCTGAACACGACAAGAACATGGTCGGCATCATCATGGGCAGCCGCAGCGATCTGGAAGTGATGCGCGAAGCGGCGGACGTACTGAAGGAATTGGACGTGCCCTTCGAGCTCACGGTGGTGAGCGCGCACCGGACGCCACAACGCATGGTCGACTATGCACGTACCGGAAGGGAACGCGGCCTCAAGGCGATCATCGCCGGTGCCGGTGGTGCGGCACACCTGCCCGGGATGGTCGCATCGCTCACCTCCCTGCCGGTTATCGGTGTGCCGGTGCGCAGCCGCAATTCCATCGACGGGTGGGACTCACTGCTCAGCATCGTGCAGATGCCGGCCGGTGTGCCGGTAGCCACGGTGGCCGTGAACGGCGCCCTGAACGCCGGGATCCTGGCCGCTCAGATCATCGGCGCTTCGGACCAGGCGCTGGCCGGCCGCCTGGACAACTACAAGGCCGCCTTGGGCGAGAAGGTGAAGGAGGGCATCGAGGCATTGCGGCAGCAGTTCCCGAACACCTTCGACCGGTGATCCACCTCAAGGGACGCCCCTACCAGCTCCACGTGCTGCGCTTGACACCGGGCGAGGACGTGCGTGAGCGATTGGAACAATGGGCGACCACCCAGGGCATCGAGGCCGCCGCGATCGTCAGCGCGGTGGGCAGCCTGTCCAGGGCCGTGATCCGGTTCGCCGGACGCGAGGAAGGGAATGTGACCGATGGCGACCTGGAGATCTGCGCGTTGAGCGGCACCCTCTCCAAGCACGGGATCCACGTTCATCTCAGCATCGCCGACGCCGACGGCGCGATGCGCGGCGGCCATCTCATGATGGGATGCACCGTGCGCACCACGCTCGAGCTCATCGTGCAGGAGGTCGGCGGGGTCCGCTTCCTGCGCACCGTCGATCCGTCGACCGGCTACAAGGAGCTGGACCCGCAGACGATCGGACCCTGAGCCGCGGTCATGGCGTTGCGGGCTTCGTCGTCGGCCGCCGCAGGGTGAACGGGACCACCACCTTGAACGTGATGTTCCGACCCATCTCATAGATCCCGCTCCTGCCCGTCCCGTTCACCGGATAGTCGTCCATGTACTTCGAACGGCTCATGTTCGACTGGTACGCCACATCCGTGATGTTCGACCCCAGGATGCTCAACTTGAAGAGCACATTGCCCTCGTTGTCCACCACATCGCCGCCCACTCCGGCGTCGAAGAGCGTGTACCCCGGCGTGAACGTCTCGGTGCCATAGGCCCCATAGTAGTGGTCCTGGTCCGCGTACACCTGCATGCCCACCTTGATGAACACGTTGGAGAACGGCCCGACACGCTTGCGCAGGTCTGCCCGCAGCTCGCTATTGGTGTGCATTGGTGGAATGAACGGCAGATATTTCGTGCTGTCCGTGATCGTGGCCCCATTTCCACCGAGGTTCTGAGCATTGATGTATGAAAGGGAGTTCTCGAAGTGCAGCCAGTCCCAGGGGTGCGGGTGGATGTCGATGCTCAGTTCGCCACCGTAGAGCTGTGCTCTCGTCTGTCTGAACTTGAACACCTCGTAGTCCTCGCCATCCTGGGTGAAGAGCGAATCACCACCATTGGTGCTGAGCAGCTTCTCGTTGTAGATGTAGTTGCTGATGACATTGTTGAACAGCTCGATGCTGAACGAGACGTGCGTACCGGCGTAGTAGGCACCAACGTCCTCCTGGAGGTTGAACTCCGGCTTGAAGTTCGCGTTGCCGAGCTGCTCGAAACCGGTGCCGGGATGCACGCCCTTGGCTGAGATCTCGGCCGCGTTCGGCGCCCGGTACCCCCGGGCGATGTTCGCCTTGAGGGTGAGCCGTTCGTTCATGTTGTAGGCCAGGCCCAGACTGCCGCTCATACCGGTGAACGTATGGTCGTAGGCATCGAACTGCTTCACCACCGTGGTATCACCATCGTTGGCGTCCGTCGCCATGTCAAAGCCGGTGGTGGGATCGGGGCGTGTGTACATGTCATCATTGCGGAACCTGCGGATGTCGTACCGGATGCCTCCGGAGAGGTCGACCTTGCCGAATGGACGCCGCACATGGATGAACGGTCCCACGTCCAGGTCCTTGTAGGAAGGGATCACCATCTCGGTGCCTTTGGCCGCGTCATTGTCCTGCACCATGCCGTTCGCACCAACGGTCAACGCCCAGAGCTTGAACTCGGGCAGGTGGTATTTCAGGTCGTAGGAAAAGGTCTTCAGGATGAGATAGAGTCCCGGCAGGTCC
Organism: Flavobacteriales bacterium; assembly: GCA_020635655.1. Lineage (GTDB taxonomy): Bacteria > Bacteroidota > Bacteroidia > Flavobacteriales_F > PHOS-HE28 > PHOS-HE28. The sequence goes on along the minus strand of JACJZI010000005.1, from coordinate 314,586 downwards.
GGATAGGTCGGGTGGCTGAACTCCCGGCGTGCACTCTGCTGGTAGGCCAGAAGTAGGCCGATGCTCTGCCTGCCCAAGATGAAATTGTTGGTGGAATAGAGCCGGTAGTACTGCACGCGTTGGTGGACCGTGCCGATGGCGTAGGAGCCCAGCTCATCGTCGGGCACGATCCTGCGCACGGTGTCCGCCTCGGTGATCGGCGCGGTGAACCGTCGACTGGTGGAGTCGCGGCTCCCATCGGGGATCTCCTGCTTGTTGTCGTAGAGCCCGAAGTCCAGGTGCGCAAAGCCCCAGGAGCGGTCCACCCCCCCGTAGACGTTCAGGTCGTTCTCGTTGAACTTGGTTCCGAACACGCGACCATCATACCTGTTCTGGTAGTCCGCGGCCTGCTTGTGCGATCCGCGCAGTCCCCAGACGAAGCCATTGTTATTCCCGTCCAGCGCGACGGATCCGGCGATCTGCTTGTTGTTCATCTGATAGTCGCCCAGCATGCTGCCCCTCACCGTGCCTTTGGGAGCGGTCGGCGCGGGAAGGAGGTTCACCACGCCGGCCAGCGCGTCCGAGCCGTACATCAAACTGGCCGGTCCCTTCACGACCTCGATGCGATCGATCAGGAACTGGTCGATCTCCACGCCATGCTCATCGCCCCATTGTTGGCCCTCCTGCCGCACGCCGTCGAACAGCGTCAGCACACGGTTGTATCCAAGCCCGCGGATGTAAGGTTTGGAGACGTTCGGCCCGGTGGTCAACGTGGAAACGCCCGGCACTTTCCGCAACGCATCGATGGCGTTGGTGGCCGTGTTCTGTTCCAACACCTGGCGGCCGACCAGCACGGTGGGCACCGGATCGCGCCGCAGGGCCGTTGCCTTGGATGTGCCGGTGACCACCACTTCCCCGATCTCGGTGACGGACGGTTCCAAGGCGACATCGAGGGTCTGCGTCGTGGCCAGGTCGACCGTGCGCGTGACGGTGCTGTATCCCACCATGCTAATACGGACCAACAATTTGGCCGCAGGCAGGTCGTCGATCCGGTACGTGCCGTCCATCTGTGAGATGGCACCCAGGTGGAGGTCCGGGATATATACCTCCGCGCCCGGGACAGGCTGTCCGGTGGCTTTTTCCGTGATCGTGCCGGAGAGGGAGGTCTTCCCCTCAACGGCCGCTTTGGACTGAAGGACCACCGCGCTGCAGAGCATGGCGGTCAAGACATGGAACAGGTACTTCATATGCGCTGTTCTTGGACCGGGCCGCGTGGATATCGCGCGATCATCGATCCGTAGGAAAATGAACGATCGAGAGAGAAGGCGCGCTCGAAGGCATTCAAGCGCGGGTGCGCCGGACGGACCGGACCTGATCAGGGAAATAGGCTCCCCGCACAGGGGATGGGGACGGCGCGATCAGACAAGCGCCGGCGGTCCACGCAGGGGCGGAACGAACGCGACCGTCGTCCGCACAGTGGTCACCGGCGCGGTCCGCAAGTGGACCACGGGAACGATGACCGGAACAGGTGACCAGGCGACCGCACCCTCGAATACCGGTGTTATGGCGTCACAGATCGGGCAGTGATCGTCCGCATTGATCTGGGCCCCGGTCGTCGGGGTGGATAATACAAGATGCTCCGGTGCGCAGTGGTGGAACAGCTTGCGCGGTGCCACCACCAGCATCATCAGCGCAAGCAGCAGGACAGCCGTGCCGCGTTGATGACGGTTCGCGAACATGGCGGCAAATATAGCTCCCTTAAAAGGGGGCCCCTCGCGTTAACTTCCCGCCCCTCCCATGCCCGCGACCAAGGACCATAAGGGTGTCGTCCTGTTCAACCCGCGCAGCGCCAGACACAAGCACCGGATCCCCAACTCGATCCTCCAGGTCGCGGCAAGCATCCACGCCCATCGTGCGGTGGCCTTGGTGGACGGCAACATGGAACAGGATCCCTGGTCCGTGATCGAACATCATCTGGCATCCGCCGACTTCGGCCACTTCGGCACCACCGCCATGCCCGGCCCGCAGTTGGAACAGGCCATTCCGATCGCCCGGAAAGTGCGCGACCGCTTCCCGCACGTCCGCACCACCTGGGGAGGTTACTTCGCCGCCAACCAGCACCGCGCCGTACTTGAGAGCGATTGGGTCGACTTCGTGATCGACGGACCGGCCGACGAGACCTTCCCCCTCCTGCTGGAGCGATCGGAGCAAGGTGGATCGCTGGACGATATCCCCAATTTGATCTATAAGAGCGAGGGCCGTATCGTGCGCAACCGTCGTACGCCGATCCCCGACATGAACGCCCTGCCCGACCTTCCGTACGATCTGCTCGACCAACACTATCCGCTATCGAACTATCTCGGCCGTACGTTCCTGGGGAAACGCACCATCGCCTACCACAGCAGTTTCGGATGCCCGTTCACCTGTTCGTTCTGTGCCGTGGTGCCGATCTACAACGCGCGTTGGAAAGGCGTCAACGCGGAACGCATCCATCGCGACATCCGTATGTTGAAGGAGCGCTGGGGCGGCGACGCGATCGAATTCCACGACAACAATTTCTTCGTCAGCGAGAAGCGCACGGTCGCCTTCAGCGAGCTGATGCTCGACGAGGGCATGCAATGGTGGGGCGAGGGACGCATCGACACCATCGACAAGTACAGCGATGAACATCTTGCGCTGATGCGCCGGGCGGGTTGCCGCATGATCTTCTTCGGGGCCGAGAGCGGCGATGACGAGCAGCTCGCGCGCATGGACAAGGGCGGCACACAGTCCGGAGAACAGATCCTGCGGTTCGCCGATCGCATGGCCCGGCACGACATCATCCCGGAATACTCCTTCGTGCTCGGCTTCCCCGCAGCCACCGAGAAGCAGGTGCTGGAACAGATCGACCGCGACATCGCGTTCATCCGCAAGGTGAAGGAAGTGAACCCGGCCACCGAGATCATCATCTACGTCTACAGCCCGGTGCCCACCGAGGGTAGCGCGCTGTTCGAGCAGGTGAAGGCGGCCGGGTTCGCCTTTCCCGAACACCTCACGGACTGGCTCGACCCGGCCTGGGCGAAGTTCGACCTGCGCAAGAACCCGCTGACCCCCTGGCTTACGCCACGTGCCGTGGATCGGATCCGTGATTTCGAAACGGTGCTGAACGGTCGGTTCCCGACGATCAGTGACATCAAGCTGGCGCCGTTGCAGCGGCGGATCATGCGCACGTTGGCCGCACCGCGCTATAGGACCCGCACCTATGCCCGCCCTCTTGAGCTGAAGGCCCTGCAGAAACTGTGGCGTTACCGCCAGCCGGAGATCGAAGGTTTCGAGATGCAATGAGCCTGCGCGGTGCCGTTGTTCATGCGATGCATCCCGTCCTTCGCCGGTGGTACGCCTGGTATGGGCGAAGCCCCCGACGCCATCGGTACGACGGGCTGGACCTGATCGTTCTGCCGGGCGTGTTCCATCCGGGCCTCTTTTTCAGCACGCACACCCTCGCGGATTTCATCTGCGGGATGGACCTCAAGGGCCGTACTTTCTTGGAACTGGGCGCCGGAACCGGACTGATCGCCCTGCTGGCCGCGCGACTCGGCGCCGACGCCACCGCGAGCGACATCAACCCGGCGGCCCTGCACAACCTGGAACTGAACCGCGAACGCACCGGTCTGCCTCTGCATATCGTGCGTTCCGACCTGTTCGACGACCTGCCCGGTCATTTCGATGTGATCGCGATCAATCCACCCTACTACTCCCGTGATCCCGACAACGACGCCGAACGGGCGTTCTTCGCCGGCCGTGACCTGGATCATTTCAGGCGGTCGTTCCCATCCCTGTCGGAGCGGGTCAGGGCAGGAACCGAGGTCTACATGGTACTCAGTGGCGATCTGGACCTGCACCCGATCTGGGCACTGGCAAAGGGATCCGGACTTCGCGCGGTGACGCTGCATGAACGATCACGCTGGGGCGAACCACAGGTGGTCTTCCAATTGGTGCGTGAAGACCCGTCCACGATGGATCGTGCGAACCGTCCATCACATCCCCAACGCGATCGAACGACCTGACCTACCTTTAGGGTGATGGCTCGACCGGGGTGGATGTTGCTTCTCGTTCCGTTCGCGTGGCTCTGCCTATCCGGTCGGACCAGTGCCCAGGCCACGGACCTGGCGCGGCTTAGTGCCGACCTCTGCGGCTGTGTCGATGCCATTGATCCCCGTGCGACCGACGCGACCGTGGAGGGTTCCGTGAGCACCTGTCTGGAGAACGCGGTCATTGAGCATCCTTACGCCGTGAGGGAGCTGTTGCATGCCGGCCCCTCCTCAGGGACACCCGGCTATCGGATCGGCCAGATGCTGGGGGCCCTGCTCGACAAGGAGTGCGTCACATTCAGGGCATTGCGGGTGCGATTGCAGGAGATGCACCGCGAGATCGCCTCGAAAAAAGGCTCGACCTGATCCCGACGCACCACGCATGGGCCGTGTAAATTCGCGGCAAGCTTCCTCGTATCATGCGTGAACAACGACACCTTCTCTCCCTGCTCCTTCTCGTGACCGGTCAGCTGGCTCTGGCCCAATGGACCCCGCTCAATAGCGGGATCACCAGCATCCAGAGCATGACATCGCTCAACGGCGACCTGTACGCGGCCAGTTATCCGAACGGCGTGAAGAAGAGCGTCACCGGCGGGACCTCCTGGACCTCGGCGAACACCGGCCTGACCCAGTCGGGGTCCAGCTACTATGTCCGGTCCGTGGGCACCGATGGCACCCACCTGTTCGCGGGCACGCAGAACGGCGTTTTCCGGAGCGACAACGCTGCTGCGAACTGGACCATCATGAACGGTACGATGCCCTTTTCCACCACCAACTACGTGAACAAGTTCTTCACCTTCTCCGGCGTCACGTTCGCGGTGTTCAGCGCGTCGATCGCCAATGGCGGGGGCATCTATAGGACGGACAATGCCGGTAGCACCTGGAACATCGGTCACAGCGGAATGAGCAGCAATGCGACGGTGTACCACCTGACGCGCGTGGGCGGCACCATCTATGCCAGCAGCAGCGTCGGTCTTTGGACCTCCACGGACCTGGGGTTGAGCTGGACGGCCCTGTCGAGCGCCAATTATTCGGTCTATGGCCTGGCCAGCATCAGCAATCGGCTGGTGATCACCTCCACGTTCGGGTACCGCTATTCCACCAACAATGGCGGTACCTGGAACGATGCCACCGGCGATCCCGCAAATCCGACGGATGGCGAGATCGTCGCGTTCGACGGGATGCTGTTCGCGCTCAGCGGTACGGCGAACGCGTGCTACCGCTCCACGGACAATGGATCCACCTGGGCGGCCTACAACACGGGCTTCGGTGCCGTGGACGCCGGTGCACAGGAGGAGTTCTTCGTGGACGGGAACATCCTGTATTGCAGTGCGCTGTTCGACATCTATTCGATCACCGGCACCAATGTGGACGTGAACGACCCGGCACCCCTGGACGGCTGGACCGGCCCGACGGTCACATATGACCGGATCGTCGTGCACTTGAACAAGGTCCCCACGGCCGCGTCGCTCCTGCTGATCACCTCGGACGGACGCGTGGTACGCCACGTCAACAACGTGGGGATCGGTGACAACACGTTCGATGTATCCGCACTGGATGCCGGCGTGTATCGGGTGCTGATCGCGGAACAGGGTGCGACCCGGATGCAGGTCCTGGGTACCGCCGTCGTGGAATGAACCGGCCCGCACATGTCGGTGTGCTCACCTCGGGCGGGGACGCGCCCGGCATGAACGCGGCGATCCGCGCAGTGGTGCGCTCGGCGTTGTACAACGACCTGCGGATCACAGGGATCATCGAAGGCTTCGATGGCATGGTGAACGGACGGTCCATGCCGCTCGGTTCACGTGACGTCAGCAACATCATCCAACGCGGCGGGACGATCCTCCGCTCAGCGCGGAGTGCGGCATTCAGGACGCCCGAGGGACGCATGCGGGCGATGGCCCATCTGCAGGAACAGGGGATCGATGCCCTGGTGGTGATCGGAGGCGATGGCACCTTCGCCGGCGCAAAGGTCTTCGAACAGGAGCATGGAATGCCCGTGATCGGTCTTCCCGGCACGATCGACAACGACCTGAGCGGCACCGACATGACCATCGGGTTCGACACCGCCACCAATACGGCCGTGGAGGCCATCGACAAGATCCGGGACACCGCCTCCTCGCACGACCGGCTCTTTTTCGTCGAAGTAATGGGGCGCGATACCGGTTTCATCGCCATGTCCGCAGCATTGGCCGCCGGCGCTGAATACGTGATGCTACCCGAAGAGCGGCAGACGATCGATGAACTCGTCCGGGTACTGGAGGAAGGCAGCAGGACCAAATCGTCAAGCATCGTGGTGGTGGCCGAGGGCGACGAGGAGGGCGGGGCGCTGACCGTGGCCCGCAAGGTGAAGGAACGGTTCGATCACTATGACATCCGCGTCACGGTATTGGGCCACCTGCAAAGGGGCGGCGCGCCCACTGTGACCGATCGCGTGCTGGCGAGCAGACTGGGTGTTGCCGCGGTGGAGCAACTGCTGAACGGCGTGCATGGCGGCATGCTCGGATTGGTGAACGACCAGGTCACCTTCACCCCGTTCGACATCGCCATCAACACCCGCAAGACCCCCCAGCACGACCTGCTGCGGGTACAGGCGATCCTGTCCATCTGACGGATCAGCGGACTTCCTCCTATTTTCATCCGTCATTTCCGACAGGGATGTCCATGCGCGGACCTGGAACGATCTTGATCGGCCTTGCCTTGCTATGCGCGGAAGCGGCAGCAGGCCAGCCTTGCCTGGTCAGCTACACGCTCACTGCCAACCCCATGCCCGTGGGTGGCTCCTACCAGGGCGGGCAGACGGTGAACTTCTGCTTCACTGTCACCAACTGGAATTCGACCAATGCGAACTGGTTCCATGGGCTCGTGCCGAGCTTCGGGCCTGGTTGGGACATGAGCACCCTGGTGCCCGGTCCACCCCCTGCGACCTGCGGTCCCAGCACCGGTAACTGGGGTTGGTACAACACCTGCTCCGGTACGGCGACAACGGCCATTGGTCCGGTGGGCCCGGGCTGGTTCTTCGACCTGAACAACGACGGGAACCCCGGCAACAACTTCGGTGACTATTGCGTGGGGGCGGTCAACTGGATGTTCTGTTGGAGCATCACCGTGGCCGGCGGCGCCAATTGCGTGGACGGTGCCGACCTGACGATCATGGTGAACACCTACGGCGACAGTGAGACCGGATCCTGGAGCAGCTCCGGATGCACCGGTGACGCCATCGTGCCGACACCGGCCGCTGTAAGCAATTGTTGCGACGCGGATGCCGGGTCGGATGCCTCGATCACTACATGCGCATCCGCCGCACCGTTCGATCTTTTCGCACTGCTTGGAGGCACGCCGGATCCCGGAGGCTCCTGGACCGATCCGAACGGCTCCACCACGTCCTCCCTGCTCGATCCGACAACGGCGATCAGCGGGGCGTATACCTATGAGGTGGTGGACGTGCTGGCCCAATGCTCCTCGCAGGCGGTGGTGAACGTCACGGTCGCAGCACAACCGAACGCGGGAATGGGCACCTCGATCGATCTGTGCTCCGATGGACCATCCACGGACCTGTTCGCCCTGCTGGGACCCGGTGCCGACGTGGGTGGCACCTGGTCCGGACCAGGCGCATTGACCGGTAACCTGTTCGATCCCCTCTCGGGAACACCGGGCATTTACACCTACACGGTCGGCGCCACACCGCCCTGCGTGGATGCCACCGCGACGGTCACGGTGAACGTGGCCCAAGCCCCCGATGCCGGGGCGAACGGAGCGATCGCCCTGTGCTCCGATGGACCCACGATCCCGCTGTTCGTCCAATTGGCCGGCACGCCCGAGGTCGGTGGCGTTTGGACCGATCCGAACGGTTCGATCAACTTCGGGCTTGTCGCACCGGCCGTTGATCCGTCGGGCGCCTACATCTATACCGTGGCCGGCATCGCCCCCTGCGTGAATGCCCAGGCCCAGGTGATCGTGACGATCAATACGGCCCCGGAAGCCGGTGTCGGTGGCCAGACGCTCCTGTGCAGCGCGCAGTCACCCACGGACCTGTACGATGCCCTGGGCGGCAACCCGAACATTGGCGGCGCATGGACCGACCCCAACGGCAACATATTCATCCAACCCCTTGACCCGGGCGGAGCCCTTCAAGGAACATATACCTATACCGTGAACGGGACCATCCCATGCGCGAGCGACCAGGCGACCGTGACCGTGACGATCGAGCAACAACCTTCTGCCGGGTCTGACGGGGTGATCACCGTGTGCGACCAGTCCGGCCCGTTCGATCTGTTCGCCGAACTCCTGGGAATGCCGGATGCGGGTGGCACCTGGACCGATCCGAACGGGATCCCTGTCACGAGCACTTTCACACCAGGCACCAGCATTCCCGGCGGTTATACCTACTCGGTCCAGGCGAACGCACCCTGCACCACGGTCGATGCCACGGTGGCCGTCACCGTCAACAATGCACCGGATGCCGGTGCCGATGGGTTGGCATCCGTCTGTAGCGCCGATCCTTCGTTCGCCCTGATCGACATGCTCGGAGGGAACCCGCAGGCCAATGGCGTTTGGACCGACCCCAACGGCAATGTGCACGGAGGCTCGTTCCAACCAGGATCGGACCCCGACGGTACCTATACCTACACGATCGCCGGGACCTCTCCCTGCGCCAGTGCTTCCGCACAGGTGCAGGTGACGACGTACACTGCGCCCGACGCCGGTTCCAATTCCGTGTTGAACGTATGTCTGGCAGGTGCTCCGGTGGACCTGTTCGCGGAACTTGGAGGAACACCTGATGGTGGAGGGTCCTGGACAGACCCCAATGGCGTTGCGACAAACGGCATCTTCGATCCGGGATCCGATCCGCCCGGACCCTACACGTACTCGGTCACGGGCAGTGGTCCCTGTCCATCCGTGAGCGCCCTCGTCCAAGTGAACGTGACCGCGCAACCGGACGCCGGTCTTGATGCTTCGATCGCCATGTGTTCAAGCGACCCGGTGCTGGACCTGTTCAACGAGTTGGGTGGGATGCCGGATCCGGGAGGGACATGGACGGACCCCAACGGGATGGGGACCACAGCGCTGATCGATCCGGCGACCGCCACCCCCGGTGCATATTCATACACCCTCGTCGCTCCGCCACCCTGCATCTCGGTAAGTGCGACGGTCACTCTGTCCATCAGCAGCGCCGTACCGAACGGACTACAGGGACAGATGGACCTGTGCGCCAGTGACCCGCCCGCGGACCTGCTGCAGACGCTGCCTGGCATTGCGGGCACGGGGCTTTGGACGGACCCGAACGGCAACACGCACAGCGGCAGCTGTGACCCGGCCATCGATCCTGCAGGGACCTATACCTACATCCTGGCCGGGACAAGCCCCTGCCCGGACGGCGTGCAACAAGTGGATGTACAGATCATCCAGCCTCCGGACGCAGGTTCGAACGGCAGCATGGATCTCTGTACCAGCGCACCTCCCGCGCCGCTTTTCAACGCCTTGGCGGGGAACCCGGATGTCGGTGGCACTTGGGCAGGCCCAGGAGGCATAGTGGCCAACAGCACTTTCGATCCCTCCACCGACCCACCGGGCGTCTATACCTACACGGTCAACGGCACGGCACCCTGCCCTGCAACCACAGCCGATGTGACCGTCACGACGACCCCAGCATCGGATGCAGGCGGCCCTGGAACGCTTTCCGTTTGCGCGTTGGACAATTCCGTCGACCTTTTCCCCGCGCTGGCCGGATCCCCATCCCAGAACGGGACGTGGACGGACCCGAACGGCGCGCCCATCACCATGCCGATCGATGCATCCATGGTGCCCACAGGGAACTACACCTACACCGTGCCAGGCATCGCTCCTTGTCCGGATGCTTCGGCGGTCGTGCAACTGATGATCGACCCCGCGCCGAACGCAGGCAACGATGGTCAACTGATCGCATGCGCCGACGGTGCATCGGTATCCCTGCTCAACGCGTTGGGAGGCGCGCCTGATCCCGGAGGCAGTTGGTCGGATCCCGGTGGGAACGCCCATACCGTGCAGTTCGACCCGGACATGGACGATCCTGGCGTCTATACCTACATGGTCATGGGAGGCGGAGCGTGCACTGGCCTGGTCGATGAGGCCCTAGTGGACATGGTGATCATGCAAGCCATGCCGATCTTGATCGAAGCCACGCCCATGCAGGGTTGTGCACCCCTGACGGTCCATTTCACGCCAGGCACAACACCTGGGGTCGCCCAATTGGTGTGGGACCTTGGGGATGGCAGCATGAGTAGTTCGCTCGCGCCGTTCGATCACTCCTATTCACACCCGGGCAGCTTCCCCGTGCAGGTGGTGGTGACCGATCAGAACGGATGCACGACGAACGTCACGCTCATGGGCACGATCATGGCGCAGGCGGGGCCTTCCGTGGCTGTGCACGCCGAACCGCTCGTGGTCAGCACCAGCTCACCGACAGTGCACCTCGTCGGTCTGGCTCCTCCCGGGGACTCACTGCTCTGGACATCCGATGGGCTGGCCATCGGATCGGATGTCGTCTGGTCGTACACGTTCGACCCGGCCACCGCAGGATACCACACCATCTGCCTGACGGCCACGGATGATGCGAGCTGCAGCAACGAGACCTGTGTGGAGGTCCTCGTGGATGAAGAGATGACCGTCTACGTACCGGAGGCGTTCACGCCGAACGGGGATGGCGTGAACGAGGCGTTCCGACCCTCCTTGCTCGGAGTGGACGAGAACGACTACGAACTGCTGATCTTCGATCGGTGGGGAGAGATGGTCTTCTCCACCCATGATCCCAATGAATCCTGGAACGGTGGACTGCACAACGACGGACGTCCGCTCCCTGACGGTGTCTACGTCTGGCGGATCCGGGCGCGTGATAAATTCAGTGCGACGCGCAAGGCGTTCATCGGGCACGTCACCCTCTTGAAGTGAAAAGGGGCACCGATGATCGGCGCCCCTTCCCTTCCATTCCAGGTCCCATCATTGCCGGATGAGCCTGGTACGCGCCAGCGGTCTGCCTTCCGCATTCAGCGCGATGACCTCGAACGCACCGACCGGCAGTCGGTCCAGGTCGATGCGGTGTTGATCGGGAGATACCTCGAGCACAAGCGCACCAAGGACATCGAACAGTGCGATCCGTGAAACGCCGCTCACCTCACAACGCACGTATGCGAAGTCCCGAGCCGGGTTGGGTGCCAACTGGATGCCCTGGTCCTGGTCCAATGTGATCACCCCGAGCAGAAGTTCACAGACGTCCCCGATCCCATTCCCGTTCAGGTCCGCTTGGTCACTGTTGGCGATCCATACACAATTGTCACAAGCATCGCCAACACCGTCCCCGTCATAGTCGAGCTGTGCCGGGTTCCAGGCCGTGCTGCAATTGTCCTCACAATCGATATAGCTGTCAGCGTCCGGGTCGGGGTTCGGTGTATTGCCGGTGTTGCCACCCGCACACGTACCGCAATCATCGATGAACGCATCACCTCCGGGCACTCCCGCGCAGTCGAGCACCTGCCCTGAACATTCACAGTTCACATCCCAGACATCGTTGCCGGTGTCCGGATCACCATCGTCGCAGGGACCGCCGGGCAATGCAGTGCCGTTCGGAACACCCATGCAATCGATCAAGGCCAGGACCCCGAAGCAGTTGCAGTCCGTATCCCAGGCATCGCCGCTGGTGAATATGTTCCCATCGTCGCACGCGGTCCCAGGAAGCGCCGAACCACCCGGCACGCCCTGGCAATCGATCAGTTGGCCCACGCAAGTGCAATCGGCATTCCAGGTGTCGTTGCCTGTGTTCGCGTTGCCGTCGTCGCACGAGGTGCCCGGCAGGGCGGGTCCGTTCGCCACGCCCAGGCAGTCATAGGTCACCGGCGTGCCCACGCAGTTGCAGTTCGCCGACCACGTATCGTTGATCGTGTTCGCATCGCCGTCGTCGCACGAGGTGCCCGGCAGGGCGTTGCCGCCCCAGGTGCCTGCACAGTCCTGCGTGCAGGCCGTCAGGCCCGTGGTGCCGCCCACGCAGGTCGAACAGTTGTCATAGTACGCCGTGCCACCCGGCACGCCCGCACAGTCGAGCACCTGACCCGTGCAGTTGCAGTTCGCGTCCCAGGTGTCGTTGCCCGTGTTCGCGTTGCCGTCGTCGCACGAGGTGCCCGGCAGGGCGGGTCCGTTCGCCACGCCCAGGCAGTCATAGGTCACCGGCGTGCCCACGCAGCTGCAGTTCGCCGACCACGTATCGTTGATCGTGTTCGCATTGCCGTCATCGCACGAGGTGCCCGGCAGGGCGCTGCCACCCCAGGTGCCTGCGCAGTCCTGCGTGCAGGCCGTCAGGCCCGTGGTGCCGCCCACGCAGGTCGAACAGTTGTCATAGTACGCCGTGCCACCCGGCACGCCCGCACAGTCGAGCACCTGACCCGTGCAGTTGCAGTTCGCGTCCCAGGTGTCGTTGCCCGTGTTCGCGTTGCCGTCGTCGCACGAGGTGCCCGGCAGGGCGGGTCCGTTCGCCACGCCCAGGCAGTCATAGGTCACCGGCGTGCCCACGCAGCTGCAGTTCGCCGACCACGTATCGTTGATCGTGTTCGCATTGCCGTCATCGCACGAGGTGCCCGGCAGGGCGCTGCCACCCCAGGTGCCTGCGCAGTCCTGCGTGCAGGCCGTCAGGCCCGTGGTGCCGCCCACGCAGGTCGAACAGTTGTCATAGTACGCCGTGCCACCCGGCACGCCCGCACAGTCGAGCACCTGACCCGTGCAGTTGCAGTTCGCGTCCCAGGTGTCGTTGCCCGTGTTCGCGTTGCCGTCGTCGCACGAGGTGCCCGGCAGGGCGGGTCCGTTCGCCACGCCCAGGCAGTCATAGGTCACCGGCGTGCCCACGCAGCTGCAGTTCGCCGACCACGTATCGTTGATCGTGTTCGCATCGCCGTCGTCGCACGAGGTGCCCGGCAGGGCGCTGCCACCCCAGGTGCCTGCACAGTCCTGCGTGCAGGCCGTCAGGCCCGTGGTGCCGCCCACGCAGGTCGAACAGTTGTCATAGTACGCCGTGCCACCCGGCACGCCCGCACAGTCGAGCACCTGACCCGTGCAGTTGCAGTTCGCGTCCCAGGTGTCGTTGCCCGTGTTCGCATTGCCGTCATCGCACGAGGTGCCCGGCAGGGCGTTGCCGCCCCAGGTGCCTGCACAGTCCTGCGTGCAGGCCGTCAGGCCCGTGGTGCCGCCCACGCAGGTCGAACAGTTGTCATAGTACGCCGTGCCACCCGGCACGCCCGCACAGTCGAGCACCTGACCCGTGCAGTTGCAGTTCGCGTCCCAGGTGTCGTTGCCCGTGTTCGCATTGCCGTCATCGCACGAGGTGCCCGGCAGGGCGTTGCCGCCCCAGGTGCCTGCACAGTCCTGCGTGCAGGCCGTCAGGCCCGTGGTGCCGCCCACGCAGGTCGAACAGTTGTCATAGTACGCCGTGCCACCCGGCACGCCCGCACAGTCGAGCACCTGACCCGTGCAGTTGCAGTTCGCGTCCCAGGTGTCGTTGCCCGTGTTCGCGTTGCCGTCGTCGCACGAGGTGCCCGGCAGGGCGGGTCCGTTCGCCACGCCCAGGCAGTCATAGGTCACCGGCGTGCCCACGCAGCTGCAGTTCGCCGACCACGTATCGTTGATCGTGTTCGCATCGCCGTCGTCGCACGAGGTGCCCGGCAGGGCGCTGCCACCCCAGGTGCCTGCACAGTCCTGCGTGCAGGCCGTCAGGCCCGTGGTGCCGCCCACGCAGGTCGAACAGTTGTCATAGTACGCCGTGCCACCCGGCACGCCCGCACAGTCGAGCACCTGACCCGTGCAGTTGCAGTTCGCGTCCCAGGTGTCGTTGCCCGTGTTCGCATTGCCGTCATCGCACGAGGTGCCCGGCAGGGCGTTGCCGCCCCAGGTGCCTGCACAGTCCTGCGTGCAGGCCGTCAGGCCCGTGGTGCCGCCCACGCAGGTCGAACAGTTGTCATAGTACGCCGTGCCACCCGGCACGCCCGCACAGTCGAGCACCTGACCCGTGCAGTTGCAGTTCGCGTCCCAGGTGTCGTTGCCCGTGTTCGCATTGCCGTCATCGCACGAGGTGCCCGGCAGGGCGTTGCCGCCCCAGGTGCCTGCACAGTCCTGCGTGCAGGCCGTCAGGCCCGTGGTGCCGCCCACGCAGGTCGAACAGTTGTCATAGTACGCCGTGCCACCCGGCACGCCCGCACAGTCGAGCACCTGACCCGTGCAGCTGCAGTTCGCGTCCCAGGTGTCGTTGCCCGTGTTCGCGTTGCCGTCGTCGCACGAGGTGCCCGGCAGGGCGGGTCCGTTCGCCACGCCCAGGCAGTCATAGGTCACCGGCGTGCCCACGCAGCTGCAGTTCGCCGACCACGTATCGTTGATCGTGTTCGCATTGCCGTCATCGCACGAGGTGCCCGGCAGGGCGTTGCCACCAGGTACACCCATACAATCCGGGGTCGGTGAGCCGGCAGCAGTACCGATCGCACCGAGGCTCAAGTTGAAGAAGCTGCCGCTGTGCGTTGATTCCAGCTTCACGGCGCGTACCATGTACTCCCTACCGGCCACAAAAGGGACCGTCGGACTTTGGTAGCTGGTCGTTGTGACTAGCGTCGGTATAACGCGGCTCACCTCACCCGAGGTCGGATCGAACTGATAGACATAGTAGCCGAGCACCGCATCCGGGGAAGCCGTCCAGGCGAATGCGGCATTTCCACCGTTGTTGGTGACCTGAAGGTTCGAGGGAGGGGCTACATACTTCATGCGCAGGGAGGGATCGCCCATCAGAGCGAGATGGCTCCTCCCTATGGAACCTTGCCAGCCCCCATGAAGGGGTGCGTATAGGTTCGACGTATTGTTCATGCTCTGGCGGACCCCGTAGCCGATGTTGTCGCCCATGCCCATATGGTGGAACCACCAGTTGGGAATGGCCGCCCAGGTATTGGTCAATGCATGCCCCGTGCACAGGGGCGCACGGAGGAAGTTGTTCCGATTGTCCCAATCGCCGAAATAGCTTCCGAACGACATGTTGAACACGGCATCCATATTGATCGCCGCATAGTCCTGCGTGGTCCCCACATGGTCCACCCCGTTGTAGGTCAGGACAGAACCGTCCATGGCCTGAAGACCCGCACCGCACACATAGCTCCAGAGATAGCTCTGCCCGTCCACATAGGTGTAGAACGAATAGGCATTGGGATTGCAATCGGTGATGTTGCCGGGACCGACGAGCGGAGCGATCTCCCTGTACCCGCAACCGGCGAGAGGATAGCTCAGGAACTGGAAATTGTCGAACACGATACCTCGTTCCTGCGGGACCCATTGCTTCGATTTGAACGCATGTGCCTTGTTGAGGTAGTTCTGCAAGAGTTGGGTCTCGGTCTGGCTGAACGCAGGCATATCGTAGAGGTCCACGCGCCCGACCTGCAGTTCAACGTCGTTCGGGAAATCACTTTGATCGAACTTGCCATCACCGGGCACGTTCCTGTTCGACACTTCCTGAGCGCCGTTGTTGTTCACGGAATTGTCGGTCCAGGTGCCGTTCATTTCGCCGTAGTAGCCGTCGCAGGGCCAGGCACCGAGGTGACCGCTGTGCCCGTCGGGGTTGATGTTCCCGGAATAGGGTACCGGGACATGTCCGATCATGTAGACAGCCTTGACGTTCGTGGGGTCGGCGTTATAGTCGGCCTGGACCAATGCTCTGATACTGGTGACGGCAGCCGAGCGCGACACGTCATGGCGAAGCACAGCCCAACCATCCGACCTCAGGTCCTGTTCCAACTGGGTCAATTGGGTGGCCAGCGAGGTGGTGAACGTGTTGTCCACGAGCAGCACGACCTTGCCCATGTATTCTGTCGGCTGGACCTCGATCCCTGTGGCCACATACCCGTAGCCCGTGCCCGAGGAGGCACTGCGCACGAGCTTGTACTCGTAATAGGTGCCGACGCTCACGCCATTGTCGGTATACTGTGTGGCGGAGGCACCTGGAGCGGCATAAATGCCGCCCCAAGAGGTGGCCGACTTCAGTTTGCGATAGATCGTGATCCCGTTGGTGTTCGGGAACGATGGCCAGCTCAATGTGATGGACGCCGGCGAAGCCTGGACGACGGCTTCGACCTGGACCGCATTGGTCTGGGAATAGGATTGCGCGGCGAGGCTACCGGAGACGCACGCAGCGAGCGGAAGGATGAACAGGCGTTGCATGGGCAGAAAGGACGGTTTGGAAGGGGCGCCTTACCCATGCGTCCACCGGCAGGCAAGCCGGTCGTCGGATCAACAAATACCGTTGTTCGAAGTGTGGTCCCATGAGCAGGCAGGCCTGTTTATCGCAGCCGTGTACGCCAAGGTTACATGGGACCTTGTCCCGTCGGCGGGACCATTCGACGGACGGACCCACTTTGCCGATGGGTCCTGACCTGCACGCGCCGGGCCTGTCCGGCAGATCGAACAGGATGGATCAGGGACGAACGATCCTTGCACGCGCCAGGCCGTGGTCCTGCGCGTCCTCCACAACAAGCAGGTATGTGCCCTGTGCCAACGCGCTCACATCGATCGATTGATCGAAAGGCAACACCAGGACGCGGGCTCCGAGAACATCGTAGAACACGACATGGTCCGCGCTGGGATCTTTCAATTGGATGCGAAGGGGACCCTGCGTGGGGTTCGGATGCACGAAGATCAGCGGCACCCCGTCACCCACCTCCTCGATCCCGATCACCTCACAGGGATCGCCGACGCCATCGCCATCGGAATCCTCCTGGAGGGGATTGTAGACCCATGGACAATTGTCGCACAGGTCACCGAGGCCGTCCCCATCGAGGTCCGCCTGGCCTGGGTTCACAAGTGAAGGACAGTTGTCCATGCAATCCAGGACACCGTCCAGATCGCCGTCGGGATCCGGAGAGATGCCGGTGGTGCCACCGGCACAATTCCCACAATCATCGATGAACGCAGTACCCCCCGGCACGCCATTGCAATCGATCAGCAATCCGACACAGAGGCAATCGGACGTCCAGGAGTCGCCCGTCGTATTCGTCTGGCCATCGTCACAGGGTGATCCCGGCAATGCGGTGCCGCCGGGTTCGCCTTCGCAGTCATAGGCTTCACCATAGCAACCACAATTGCTGTTCCATGTGTCGTTGCCGGTCGAGGGATCATCGTCGTCGCACGGTGAGCCGGGCAACGCCGGGCCGCCAGGCACTCCGGTGCAATCGATCAATTGGCCCGCGCAGGTGCAGTCCACAAGCCAGATATCGTCACCGGTGGTCTGGTCGTCGTCGTCGCATGGCGTGCCCGGCAACGCATTGCCTCCTGGAACACCGACGCAATCGATCAACTGACCCGTACAGTTGCAATCCGGGTCCCACATGTCGTTGCCCGTGGTCGCGTCATCATCGTCGCAGAGCGTTCCAGGCAGCGCCATGCCACCGGGAATTCCCTGGCAGTCGATGAGTTGGCCGGCGCAAACACAATCCGTCCCCCAGGTGTCATCACCGGTGGATGCATCTCCGTCATCGCAGGGCACACCGGGCAAGGCGGACCCTCCGGGATCGCCGAGGCAGTCGATCAGTTCGCCCGCACAAGTGCAATCCACTCCCCAGGCATCGTTCCCGGTGGAGGGATCTCCGTCATCGCACGAAGCACCCGGCAGGGCATTGCCTCCCGGATCACCCAGACAATCGATGAGTTCTCCTGCACATACACAGTTCGTCAGCCAGATGTCATCACCGGTGGATGCATCTCCATCGTCACAGAAGGTGCCCGGCAGTTCCGTCCCTCCGGGAACACCCGTGCAATCGATCAACTCGCCCACGCAGATGCAATCCGTCCCCCACTGGTCATCACCGGTCGCGGGATCGCCATCATCGCATAAGGTGCCCGGCAGTGCACTTCCTCCCGGATCGCCAATGCAATCGATCGGTTCACCCACGCAATCGCAATCGGGCTGCCAAAGGTCGTCCCCGGTGGTCGCATCCCCGTCATCACAGGATGTTCCGGGAAGCGCCGATCCGCCCGGATCACCAGTACAATCGATCAGTTCGCCGGAGCATAGGCAATCGGCGCTCCATGTATCGGCCCCCGTGGATGGATCGCCATCGTCACAAGCGACCCCGGGAAGGTCCGGACCACCGGGATCACCGGTGCAATCGATCAATTCGCCCCAGCAGGTGCAGTCAGGATGCCAGATGTCGTCACCGGTGGCAGCATCACCATCATCGCAAGGCGTACCTGGCAATGTTGACCCTCCCGGGATCCCCATGCAGTCGATCAGCTCACCCATGCAGGTGCAGTCGGACTGCCAGATGTCAGCACCAGTGGACACATCACCATCATCACAGGCCCCACCCGGCAGTTCATTTCCACCGGGAACACCGGTGCAATCGATCAATTCGCCCCAGCAGGTGCAGTCAGGATGCCAGATGTCGTCACCGGTCGATGCGTCACCGTCGTCACATGAGGTGCCGGGCAGGGCGCTTCCACCGGGAACACCCACGCAATCGATCAATTCGCCCCAGCAGGCGCAGTCGGCGTGCCAGATGTCATCACCGGTCGATGCGTCGCCATCGTCACAGGAAGTGCCGGGCAGGGCGCTTCCACCGGGAATACCCACGCAATCGATCAATTCGCCCCAGCAGGTGCAGTCGGCGTGCCAGATGTCGTTGCCTGTGGAGGCGTCCCCATCATCACAAGGGGTGCCGGGCAACGCCGGTCCGAAGAGCACACCCTGACAATCCTCTGGTACCGTGTCCCCGAGGCAGGTACAGTCCGTGGCATAGGCATCGTTGATGGTCAGGAAATAACCGTCATCGCAGGAAGTACCCGGCAACGCACCACCTCCGATGACCCCCTCGCAATCGATCAGCTCGCCGACGCATACGCAATCCACATCCCAGAGGTCGTTGCCGGTCGAGGCGTCCCCGTCATCGCATGCGGTGCCGGGCAGGTCGGTCCCGCCGGGTATGCCCATGCAGTCGATGAGCGCACCCGTGCAGGTGCAGTCCAGCTGCCACTGGTCATTGCCGGTGGTCGCATCCCCATCATCACACGACGTTCCGGGCAGGGCAGGGCCGCCGATCGTTCCCTCGCAATCGATCAGCTCACCCTGGCACGCACAGTTCGCGTCCCACTGGTCGTTGCCGGTGGCGGCATCGCCGTCGTCGCAGGTGGCGCCTGGGAGCGCCGTTCCACCGGGCATGCCTTCGCAATCGATCAGTTCGCCGGCACAGGTGCAGTCGGTATCCCAGAGGTCGTTCCCGGTCGAGGCATCCCCATCATCACATGCGGTGCCGGGCAGGTCGGTCCCGCCGGGTATGCCCATGCAGTCGATGAGCGCACCCGTGCAGGTGCAGTCCAGCTGCCACTGGTCATTGCCGGTGGTCGCATCCCCATCATCACACGACGTTCCGGGCAGGGCAGGGCCGCCGATCGTTCCCTCGCAATCGATCAGCTCACCCTGGCACGCACAGTTCGCGTCCCATTGGTCGTTGCCGGTGGCGGCATCGCCGTCGTCGCAGGTGGCACCTGGGAGCGCCGTTCCACCGGGCATGCCTTCGCAATCGATCAGTTCGCCGGCACAGGTGCAGTCGCTATCCCAGAGGTCGTTCCCGGTCGAGGCATCCCCATCATCACATGCGGTGCCGGGCAGGTCGGTCCCGCCGGGTATGCCCATGCAGTCGATGAGCGCACCCGTGCAGGTGCAGTCCAGCTGCCACTGGTCATTGCCGGTGGTCGCATCCCCATCATCACACGACGTTCCGGGCAGGGCAGGGCCGCCGATCGTTCCCTCGCAATCGATCAGTGTCCCCGTGCATTCGCAGCTGGCATCCCAGGTATCGTCGCCGGTCCCCGGGTCACCATCGTCACAAGAGGTCCCGGGAAGTGCGGGACCATCCACCACGCCCTGGCAATCCTCCGGAATGGTATCCCCCAGGCAGATGCAATCCACGCTGAGCTGGTCATTGCTGGTCAGGACATAGCCGTCGTCACAAGGACTTCCGGGCAAAGTTGTTCCGCCCGGCACACCGGCGCAATCGATCAATTCACCCACGCAGACACAGTCCACGCTCCAGGTATCATTCCCCGTTGCCGCATCCCCATCGTCACAAGTCGTTCCGGGCAACGCGGGGCCGTTCGCCATCCCCAGACAATCAAAGACCACCGGTGTACCCGTGCACGAGCAGTCGGGTCCGATCACATCGTCGATCGTTCCCTGGTCCCCGTCATCGCAGGCCGTTCCAGGCTCGGGGTTCCCACATCCACAGCTGCCGGGCGCGGTCTTGTTCGGATCGTTCGGACAACCATCGATCGCATCGCACGCGCCATCACCATCGCTGTCCGGCACTGCGCTATGCACGCAGATCCCGTTGCTGCAATTGTCGGTCGTGCAGGGATCGTTGTCGTTGCAGTTCACCGGGGTGCCGGCACACTGACAATTCGCATCCCAGACATCACCTGTCGTGCATGCGTTGCCGTCGTTGCAGGAGGTACCGGGCAATGCGTTCCCCCCGGGCATACCCTGGCAATCCGGAGGAAGTTGTCCGATGCATTGGCAGTCGCTGGTCCAGGTGTCGTTCACCGTGCCGGAATTCCCGTCGTTGCAGGCCGTTCCGGGTAGTGCGGACCCTCCGACCACACCCAGGCAGTCCGAGGCCTGACCGTTGATGTTCACGGCACCCTTCGACCCAAGGCTCAGGTTGTAGAAACTTCCACTGTATGAATTCTCCAACTTCAATGCTCGGACCATGACGGTCACGGACCCCGAAAGCCCGGTGGTGTTCATCATGTAGGTCGTGGTGGTGACCGGAGCCGTGGTGAGCCGGACCCAGGCCGAACCGTTGTACCGGTATACATGGTACCCCTCGGAGGCATCGGGCGATGCGGACCAGTTGATGGTGGCCGTGTTGGGTCCCGTGATCGATCCCGTCACGTTGGTGGGTGGGGCCACAATGAACATCCGCAGGGTCGGGTCGCCCATCAGGGCGATGTGCACCCTGCCGTTCTGCCAGTTCGGTGGCTCATAGTGCCCGTTGCCGTTGTTCTGGGTGAGCATGGTGCCGTAGCCGATCGTCTCCCCCATGCCCATATGATGAACGAACCAATTCGGATATCCCGCCCAGAAATCAGTGAGCGCCGTGCCCGACGCGAGCGGTGCGCGCAGGAAATCGTCCTGCTTGTCCCAGTCGCCGAAATAGCTCCCGAAAAGAACGGTGAAGATGGTCTGTACCGGAATGCTGGCGAAATCGGCCGTGCTTCCCAATCCGATGGAATGCTCCCACCATCCCGGGCCACACGCATAGCTCCACATGTAGCTCTGCTGGGAGAGATTGGTGAAGTAGTTGTCCGTATCAAGGATGTTGTTCCCGCCCACGAGTGGGCCGAAACCCCGCAGGCCGTTCGACGCATAGCCGTCCGGATAGCCCCAGAAATTGTCATAGACCAGTCCCCGCAATGGCGCCGTGAGCGCCTTCACCTTCCAATCGTGCAGCTTGGTGAGGTAGTTGCTCAACAACGTGGTCTCGCTCTGACTGAAGGCCGGCATGTTGTGGAGGTCGACCCTTCCGACCATCAGTTCCACCGCGGAAGGGATCGTCGATTGGTCGAACTTCCCATCCCCTGGAACATTCACGTTCCGTGGGTCCTGCTGGGTCCCGGACGCATAGACCGTGGCGTCCGTCCAAGTCCCATCGACATCACCGTAATAAACGTCAGCAGGCCATGCGCCGTAATGGTCACTGTGTCCGTCCGGCGCCAGGTTGCCACTATAGGGCACTGGTACATGCCCGAAAAGGAAGACGGCCTTCGTGGTCGTTGGGGCCGCGTTGTAGTCGGCGACGATCAGGCTTTTAACGCTCGTCACTGCATCGGACTCGGACACATCGTGGCGCACGACCATCCAGCCGTCCGCGGTCAAGTCCTGTTCCAATTGTTGGAGCTGTGCGGCCAAGGGGACCGAAAAGGCATCGTCCACCACCAGGATGATCCGTCCCCGGTCCTCCACCATGTCGAGTTCGATGCCACTGTTCACATACCCATATCCATTCCCCAACCCGATCGTGTACCTCACGATCTTGTACTCGTAGGAGACGTTCTTGGAGACGTTCTGGTCCACGAACTGTGTGGCCGACCCGCCGAGGGTGGCGATGGAATTGCCCCAACTGGTCCCTCCCTTCAGCTTCCGATAGATGTCGAAACCCGTCGTGCTCGCATGGGTCGTCCACTGCAGGGTGATCTGGGGAGGGCTGCTCTGGACGGAGGCCCATGCAATGACCGATTGGTCGTACGCATAGCTCTGAGCGCGGGCGGAGGTGGCCAGCAACCCGATCAGGCACGCCGATGTCCAGAGGCGCAGGGTCATGAAAAGTCTGGCAAAAGTAGGCCCGGACATCCCTTCGAAAAAAGTTATTAACACCCCTTCGCTCAATACCAATTCCGCACTGGTCGTAGCCGCGACTACATCCATGGCGATCAGTCCATCGTTCATGGTCCGACAAGACCCGTAAAAGCCTGTCACAACTTTCGACGGGCTGCGATAATTTTACGACGAACCATGCTCCATACCCGACCGGCCGCCGTTGGTCCCGGTCCGGGCGTCTAGCCTATCCTTTTCGCCCCTGATCACGTAGAACTTGGTCATCCACCAATTTGGACTTCGGACCCTGGCGAACCCCTGAACGACATGACGGAACGAACTGGACCTCGTAACACGACCATTGCCGAGATCCTTGAGAACACGACGCGGCTCCGTGGAGACCTCGTTGCGTTGGTGCATGAGGACCGGTCCTACTCCTATGCGGATCTTGATCGACGCGCGGCCCGGTTGGCAGGGGCTTTGTTCGGGACCATCCCGCCGAAGGGAAAGGTCGTGGCGCTCTGCCTGGACCGCTCGCCGGAGCTCGTCCTGGGCGTGCTCGCCATCATCCGGTCCGGTGCGGCCTATCTCCCGATCGATCCGACCTACCCGCTGGAACGCATCCAGCAGATGCTCGAGGATGCCACGCCGGCCGTGGTGCTGACGGACCGTCAACACCGGCACCTGTTCGCCGCGGATGTCAATGCCGTCCTCATCGAGGATGTTGACCTGGACCATGCACCGGGCACCTTCCCCAAGGTGGAAGTGATGCCCGATGACCTGTGCTATGTGCTTTTCACCAGCGGCAGCACCGGTCGACCCAAGGGCGTGGCCATGCATCATGCGCCACTGGCCAATCTGATCGAATGGCAGGTGCGTAGCTCGGTCTGCGGTGCAGGTGACCGTACCCTGCAGTTCGCCCCCATCAGCTTCGATGTCAGTTTCCAGGAGATCCTGACCACATTCGCGCAGGGTGGCACCTTGGTATTGATCACGGACGAGGACCGACTGAACAGCTCGCAGCTCCTTCGCAAGATCATCGCGCAGCGGATCGACCGGATCATCGTGCCTTTCGTGGCACTCCAGTACCTGGCCGAAGCCGTCGAACGCACCGGTGAAGTGCCCACTTCGTTGAAGGAGGTCTTCACCAGTGGCGAGCAACTGCGCATCACCCCGGCGATCCGATCATTGTTCGAACAGCTCCCTGGCTGCCGGTTCTGCAACCAGTACGGTCCCACCGAGGGACATGTGGTGAGCGAGCTCGAACTGAAGGGAGACCCATCGACCTGGCCCGCACTGCCCAACATCGGCAGTGCCATCGACCATGTGAAGCTCTATGTGCTCGACGAGGACCTACGGCCCGTGAAGAAGGGTGCGGAAGGCGAGCTCTTCCTGGGCGGTGCCTGCGTGGCCAGGGGCTACATCGGCCGGGACGACCTGACGTCGGAACGATTCCTGCCGGACCCGTTCATGCCCGGAGGTCGGATATACAGGACCGGCGACCGCGCCGCGGAACTACCCAACGGCGACATCGATTACAGGGGACGTATCGATGGCCAGGTGAAGGTGCGTGGCTATCGGATCGAGCTGGGAGAAGTGGAAGTGGCCATGGAGAAGCATCTCGCGGTCGTGCAGGCCGTGGCCAGCGTACGTGAGGACCGTCCCGGACTGAAACGATTGGTCGGGTACTACGTGGCCCGGACCGATCTGAGCACCAACGAGCTCCGCAAGCACCTTGCCGGGCTGCTGCCCGACTACATGCAACCCTCCGTTTTCGTGGCCGTGAAGGAGCTGCCCCGGACGCCCAGTGGCAAGATCGACCGCAAGGCCCTCCCGGCACCCGACGTCAAGCGCCCCGACCTGGACGTCGCCTATGTCCAACCCGCCACACAGGTGCAGGAGGCCATCGCCGCCACGTGGGCGGAGCTTCTGGGGATCGACCGGGTGGGTATCGATGACAATTTCTTCGACCTGGGCGGCAATTCCCTGTTGAGCATCCAGTGCGTGGCCCAGCTGGAAATGCGCGGACTTGAGCTGCCCATCGTCAAGTTGTACCAACATCCGACGATCCGGGCCTGTGCCGCATTCCTGGAAGGCGATGCGCGTGCATCGTCACCCGCGGAAATGGCGGCAGCCCGGCTTCGGGACCATCGTGACCGGAGCCGAAGGGACGTCGCCATCATTGGCATGAGCGGCCGTTTTCCGGGGGCGGCGAACGTGGAGGAACTCTGGAGGAACCTGATCGAGAAGAAGAACAGCATCAGTCGCTGGTCGGTGGATGAGCTCGATCCCAGCATCCCGGAAGAGGTCCGGAACGACCCGGACTACGTCGCCGCACGCGGCGTGATCACGGACGCCGACAAGTTCGACGCCGGCTTCTTCGGGGTGAACCCACGCGTGGCGGCGCTCATGGACCCGCAGCAACGCGTATTCCTGGAGACCGCCTGGGCGGCCCTTGAGGACGCCGCCTACGATCCGGCGCAATTCGGCGGACTGATCGGTGTGTTCGCCGGAATGGGCAACAATACCTACTACACTCGGAACGTCATCGGCCATCCCGAACTGATCGAGCAGGTCGGCGATTTCCAGGTGATGACCGCGAACGAAAAGGACTACATCGCCACGCGTCTCGCGTTCGAATTCGACCTGCGCGGGCCGGCCTTGAGCATCCACACGGCATGCAGCACCTCCCTCGTGGCGATCGCCCAGGCGTTCAAGGCGCTGCGCGATGGGGATTGTGACATGGCGCTGGCCGGAGGGATCGCCATCACCGTGCCCATCCACAGCGGCATCCTCTACAACGAAGGCGGCATGTACAGCCCGGATGGCAGCACGCGCACCTTCGACGCGGAAGGCAAGGGCACCAGCTTCAGTGACGGCGTCGGCATCCTCGTGCTCAAGCGCCTGGAGGACGCGGAGCGCGACCGGGACCATATCTACGCCGTGATCAAGGGCGCGGCCGTGAACAACGACGGTAGCGACAAGGCCAGTTTCACCGCGCCCAGTGTCCGTGGTCAAGCGGAGGTGATCGCGTTGGCCCAGGCGGATGCCGGGGTCGATCCGAAGGAGGTCACCTATATCGAGGCGCACGGCACCGCCACTCCGCTCGGTGACCCGATCGAGGTGGAGGCGCTCACCCTCGCCTTCGGCGGTCAGCGGAACGGTCAACATTGTGCGATCGGGTCCATCAAATCGAATATCGGCCACCTCACCGCGGCGGCGGGCGCAGCGGGGGTGATCAAGACCGCACTCGCCCTGAGGAACGGCGAGATCCCTGCCAGCATCGGCTTCGACAGGCCCAATCCCGCGATCGACCTCACCAATTCCCCGTTCCATGTGGCGCAGGACACGGTAGCCTGGCCACGCGGTGACAAGCCGCGGTATGCCGGTGTGTCCAGCTTCGGTGTGGGCGGTACCAATGCACACGTGGTACTGGCCGAGCCACCCGTCACCATACCGACCAGTGCATCACGCGACAGGCAGTTGTTCCTTCTGAGCGCGAAGAGCAGGACCTCGCTCGACGCCATGACCGGGAACCTTCAACTCTGGCTGAAGGCACATCCCGATGCGTCCCTCGCGGATGCCGCGTATACGCTTCAGATCGGCCGGCGTCACTTCAAGCACCGTCGTCTCATCGTCGGAGGAAGCCACGATGAGG
The DNA here is from genome assembly GCA_020635655.1 of Flavobacteriales bacterium. Taxonomy (GTDB): domain Bacteria; phylum Bacteroidota; class Bacteroidia; order Flavobacteriales_F; family PHOS-HE28; genus PHOS-HE28. Next base: position 288,527 of record JACJZI010000005.1, on the reverse strand, counting down.
TCGTCCAGGCGATCACAGGCAAGGACCCGAACCTGACCGGCACCCGCGAACTGCACGAGACCGCTGCCGGCGTCGTGTTCATGTTCCCCGGACAAGGCTCACAGTACGTGAACATGGGCCGCGATCTTTACGAGCGCGAGCCGGTGTTCAAGGCACATTTCGACCGGTGCTGCGATCTGTTCGGTCAGAAGCTCGGCACCGATCTGCGTGCGCTCATCCTCCCTCCTGCCGGCGAGGAGGAGAAGGCCGCGGAACAGCTCAGGCAGACCGTGCACACCCAGGCGTCCCTGTTCACCATCCAATACGCTCTCGCCCAGCTCTGGATGCACTGGGGCATTGTGCCGGATGCCATGATGGGCCACAGCATCGGCGAATTCGCCGCGGCCTGCCTGGCGGGCGTGTTCGGTCTGGAGGACGCCGTGACGCTGGTGGCGGAACGTGGTCGCCTGATGCAGGACCTGCCTGGAGGCAGCATGCTCAGTGTGCGTGCAGCGGAGGAGGACATCATGGACAGACTGCCCGAGGGGTGCAGCATCGCGGCCAACAATGGTCCCCAACTCTGCGTGGCCAGCGGGCCCCATGAGGCGATCGCGAACCTCCAGGCGGGATTGGAGGCGGATGGCATCACCTGCAAGCTCCTGGTGACCAGCCACGCGTTCCACAGCCCGATGATGGACGCCATCATCGCGCCGTATCGGAAGGTCGTGGAGCGCGTCCCCCTGAATGCGCCGCGCATCCCCATCATCAGCACGGTGACGGCCCATTGGATGAAGGACGAGGAGGCCACCTCCCCGTACTATTGGAGCGATCACCTGCGCGCCACCGTGCGGTTCGCGCAGGCGGTGAAGTTCGCCTGGAACGATGCGCCACGGGTGATGCTCGAGGTCGGTCCGCGCACCACGGCCACCACGCTCGCACGGCAGCAAAGCACCGACAACCGGACGCAGGTGGCTGTGCCCTCCCTGGGCGATCGCGCGGGCAACGGGCATGAACTGACGCAAATGCTGAAGGCCGTCGGCGCCCTGTGGCAATGCGGCGTGCTGATCGACTGGAACAAATTCTACGAGCGGGAGGAGCGACGGCGGGAGCGCATGCCAACGTATGCGTTCGAACGCATACGTCATTGGGTGGAGCCCGTGACCCTCCGCGCCGCATCACCAGGCCTGGATGGGCGGAACGAAGCGACCGTCTCCGGCCCGGAGAGCGATCCCGTGGACGCCCATCTCGGCCCGAAGGACAGATTGATATTGCAGATCAAGCACCTGCTGGAGGAAAGCTCGGGACTGGAACTGGCCGAAGCCAGCAACGAGGAGACCTTCCTGGAGATGGGTCTCGATTCGCTCTTCCTGACCCAGGTGGCCACGTCGCTCTCAAAGAAGTTCGGCGTGAAGATCTCCTTCCGCCAGTTGAACGAAGAACTGCCCAACCTCGACAAGCTTGCGGACCACATCCTGCCCCACTGGTCGGATGCAGGGGCCGGAACGGATGCGAACGAAGGCCGGATGGAGGGCCGAGCGTCGGTCCGCTACGTGACCTCCGCCCTGGAGGATGCTCCCGAGCTAAAAAAGGCCTTCGGGGCACAGGCCCGCATCAGCAAGGACAAGGTGGACGACCTGACCCCGGAGCAGCGCGCCTGGTTCGATGACCTCGTTGATCGCTATACGCGGAGGACCGCAAAGAGCAAGGCCTTCACTCAGGAGAACCGCAAGGTCATGGCCGATCCACGGGTGGTCACCGGGTTCAGACCGCAGATCAAGGAGCTCACCTATCAAGTGGTGGTGGACAGGAGCCAGGGCTGTCACCTTTGGGACATCGACGGGAACGCGTACGTGGACATCCTCAGTGGTTTCGGCAGTTCGATGTTCGGCTACATGCCCGACTTCATCCGACAGGCCTGTCATGCCCAATTGGATGCCGGCATCGAGATCGGGCCGATGCATCCCCTGGCCGCCGACGTGTCCCGCCTGCTTTGCGAGCTGACCGGGGGCGAGCGCGCAGCCGTATGCAACACCGGCTCCGAGGCCGTGCTCGGCGCGATGCGCATGGCGCGCACCGTGACGGGACGCAGCCTGATCATCTCGTTCAGCGGCAGCTACCATGGGATCAATGACGAAGTGATCATCCGGGGCAGCAAGAGCCACAAGAGCTACCCCGGTGCGCCCGGGATCATGCCCGAGGCGGTGCAGAACATGTTGGTGCTCGACTATGGAACGCCGGAGAGCCTGGAGATCATCCGGCAGCGGTGTCATGAGGCGGCGGCGGTCCTGGTGGAGCCCGTTCAGAGCCGCCGCATGGAGTACCGCCCGGTGGACTTCCTGCACGAAGTGCGCCGGATCACACGGCAACACGGCAGTGCCCTGATCTTCGATGAGGTGATCACGGGGTTCCGCATGCATCCGAACGGGGCCCAGGCCCTCTTCGGCGTCGAGGCCGATATCGGCACCTACGGGAAGGTGATCGGCGGAGGCATGCCCATCGGGGCCATGATCGGAAAGAGCGAATGGATGGACGCACTGGACGGCGGCTACTGGCAATTCGGAGATGACAGTGTCCCTCCCGCCGGGGTGACCTATTTCGCAGGCACCTTCGTCCGGCATCCGCTCACCATGGCAGCTGCCAAGGCCGCGCTCCTCCACATGAAGGAACAGGGACCCGCCCTGCAGGAGCGGCTGAACGACCTGACCGAAGGCATGGTGCAACGGGCCAATGCGCTGTTCGACACCTACCGGCTGCCCTATCGCTGGGTGTCCTTCGGAAGCGCGTTCAAGACCAAGTACGACGAGAGCGTCGGCTATACCGAGCTGTTCTTCACGTTGATGCGCCTGCATGGCGTGCATGTGCTCGACTTCCCGCATTTCCTGACCACCGCGCATACCCAGGCGGACGTGGAGAAGATCCTGGAAGCGCTCGAAAAGAGCTGCCAGGAACTCAGGGCCAGTGGGCTCATGCCCGAACGCACCTATCCGATCGGTACGGTCAACAGCACCCTGAACGGGCACGCGCGGAAGGCGGAGGAACGGATCGAGCTGGCGACGGAGCCACCGATGAAAGGGGCCCGGCTCGGCCGGACGCCCGAAGGCGATGCCGCCTGGTTCCTGCCCGACCCGGACCGGGAGGGACAGTACCTTGTATTGGAGAACGAAGTCAACTGACCGCGAGACACGACATGGAGAGGTTCATCCCGCAACAAAGGCTCCGGCCCGTCGAGTTCGATCCCTTCGCCGGTCCGGCCATCGTGCTCACCTACCCTACTACCGCCGCCCAGCGGGAGGTGTGGACCGCCGCGCATATGAGCGACGCCGCTTCCTGCGCCTACAATGAGGCGGTCACCTTGGAGTTGCGCGGCGAGCTTGACCGATCGGCGCTGGAGCGCGCGATCGATCGCCTCGTGCACCGCCATGAGGGCCTGCGCACGGTCATCAATTCGTCCGGTACCCGGGGCATCGTGCTCGGGTCGATGCACGTGCCCGTGAACTTGATCGACCTCACGGGTCACAAGGACGCGGAGATGGAGATCGCACGCATCACCACGGAGGATTTGGGCACGCCGTTCGACCTGCTCCATGGACCGCTCTTCCGCGTGCAGCTGATCCGCATCGCGCCGCATCAGCATCAACTTCGATTGACCGGACACCACATCATCTGCGATGGATGGAGCCTGGGCATCATCATGGCGGACATCAGCCGCATGTATACCGCTTTCCGAACGGGTGCTCCGTCCGAATTACAGGAGGCGCAGGCCTTCAGCGCCTATGCCCTCGCCCTACAGGACCTCGAGCGATCGTCTGAACACGCGCAGATCGAACGTTTCTGGCTCGAGCAGTTCGCGCCGCCCCTGCCGCTGATGGACCTGCCCGTGGACCACAAGCGTCCGAGGGAGAAGACGTACAATGGGGCCCGTATCGACGTGGAATTGCCGCAGGACCTGGTGAAGGGGCTCAAGGCGGTGGCCACGCGGAGCGGCAGCAGCTTTGTTACCACGCTGCTCACGGCGTTCGAGACGTTCCTGTATGCCGTCACCGGGGATCCCGACCTGGTCGTGGGGCTTCCCGCGGCCGGGCAGAACGATCTGGGCATGAAGGACCTCGTGGGGCATTGCGTGAACCTGCTCGCGCTGCGCAGCCGGATCGATGAGGACCTGCCGTTCATCGATCATCTGAAGGAGCGACGCGGCGACGTGCTCGATGCCTTCGACCATCAACGCTACACCTTCGGCACATTGCTGCAGAAGCTGCATGTACCGCGCGAACCGGGCCGGATACCCCTCGTTCCCGTCGTGTTCAATGTGGACATGAACATGGACGATGGCGTTGCGTTCGCCGGTCTGGAGCATCGCTGGCACAGCGACCCCAGGCAATATGAGAACTTCGAGCTCTTCCTGAACGCCACGGGCAATGACGAGCGGTTGGTATTGGAGTGGAGCTACAACACGGACCTGTTCGATGCGGCCACGATCCATGCATGGACCGAACAGTTCCGCATGCTGGTATCGCGCATCACTACCAATGCATCCTCCCCCATCGGTGACCTGATCGGGGACCGTGACCTGAGCGTGGCGCCCACGCTCCCTCCTGCGGAATGGACCGCAGGGCCTGAAAGCCGGTCCAGGGAACGCAGCGTGATGGACCTGTTCGAGGACATGGTGCAAGCGCACCCCGATCGCGTCGCCCTGGAACATGTGGCCACGAAGCGCACCTATCGCGAGCTGCACGCCTCCATGTTGGACCTCTGCGGTTACCTGGCCGCCGAGGGTGTCGGGCCGGGCGATCCAGTGGGCCTCTGCGTGGACCGCGGACCCGAGATGATCGTGGCCATGCTCGCGATACTCCATTGCGGCGCCTGCTTCGTTCCCTTCGACCCGGCGTATCCCAAGGAACGACTGACCTTCATGTTCGCCGATACCAACGTCGGTCTGCTGCTCACCCAATCACATCTCAGGCACAATCTGCCGCCGCATGGTGCGCGGGTCGTCCTTCTGGATGCCACCCTGCCCCCGCAACGCGAGCAGGGTCAGGTCGTTCGCGGTCCGGAAAGCCCGGCCTACATCATGTACACCTCCGGAAGCACCGGCACACCCAAGGGCGTGGTCGTGCCGGATCGCGCCATCGTTCGCCTGGTGCGGGACCAGAACTACCTGCCGTTCGGCCCCGACCTGACATTCCTGCAGTTGTCGAACATCTCCTTTGACGCCTCGACACTGGAGATCTGGGGGGCCTTGTTGAACGGCGCGCGACTGGTCCTTCAGCCACAGCAAAAACCCACCCTGCAGGAGATCACCACCACCATTGCACAACAGAAGGTGACCACCGCCTGGTTCACGGCCGGACTATTCAACCTGCTGGTGGACGAACATCTGGACAAGCTGCGCCCATTGCGCCACATCCTCACGGGCGGGGATGTGCTCAGCGTGCCGCACGTGAAGAAGGCCCTGAGGGCACTCGGACCGGGCGTCCTGATCAACGGTTACGGGCCCACCGAGAACACCACTTTCACGTGTTGCCATCCCATTGACGATGCAGACATGATCCGCGGCAGTGTGCCCATCGGAAGACCGATCGGTGGCACGCAGGTGCATGTCCTGGACGCGGAGATGAAGCCTGTTCCCGTTGGCATGAAGGGGGAATTGTACGCCGGGGGTGACGGCGTGGCGCTGGGCTATTGGAAACGCGCGGACCTGACCGCCGAGCGGTTCGTACCGGACCCGTTCCGCGATGCACCGGGTGCCATGCTCTACCGCACCGGTGACCTCGTACGCTGGACCACCGACGGGCTGGTCGAATTCATCGGCCGCACCGACGATCAGGTGAAGGTGCGCGGGTTCCGGATCGAACTGGGCGAGATCGAGAACGCCGTGGAGGGTGTCGGTGGGATCAAGGACCGTGTGGTGATCGTCAGGAACGACCTACCCGGCGAAAAGCAGATCGTCTGTTATCTCGTTCCCGTCGATGGCCCTGTGGCCGATGACGAGAGCCAACGGCAGGAGCTCGTCTCCGCGGTGCGCGACCATCTCCGCGATAGGCTCCCGGACCACATGCTCCCCACGGCATACGCGGTGCTCAAGGCCTTCCCGCTGAACCCGAACGGGAAAGTGGACAAGAAGGCGCTACCCGCACCAGTGGCGGGGGCACGCACGATGCGCGCGCACTTCGTGGCACCACGCAACGAGATCGAGAAGGCGCTGGCGGCCATCTGGGAACAGGTCCTCGGGAATTCCCGCATCGGTGTCCATGACAATTTCTTCGAGCTGGGCGGACATTCGCTCATCGGCATCCAGTTGCTGGCACTGGTCGAGGAACGCTTCGGTCGCAACCTGCCGCTGCGCGCACTGTTCGAAGCACCGACGATCGCCTCGTTCGCCGAGCTGCTCGCCGAGGGTGGCATGCCGAAACAATGGACCAACCTCAGTGCGATACAGCCCAATGGCGATCGGGTGCCGTTCTTCTGTGTCCATGGCGATGAGGCCAACCATTTCCTGCCGCGCTACCTGGGCGATGATCAGCCGTTCTATGGGTTCTTCCATCAAGGCGAGGACGGCCGACCGATCAAGTACACACAGGTGGAGGAGATCGCCAGGCATTTCGTCTCCGAGCTGCGCAGCGCCCGACCTCGTGGGCCGTACATGCTGGGAGGTTATTCCTTCGGCGGCATCGTGGCATACGAAATGGCGCAGCAGCTGACGGATGCGGGTCAGGAGGTCGCCCTGCTCGCCCTGTTCGATACCTATGACCCCGTGGAGTTCGCCGCCGAGAAACGAAGGGAGGGCCGGGTGCTTGCCCAATTGAAACAATGGCTCCTGTGCCGTGCCGCCGCATATTACCTGACGCGTGGGAAGGTCATCCCGCCCAAGCCCAGACACTACTACATCATCGACACGTACGACAAGGCGATCGGCAACTACCGACCGAGACCGTACCGCGGTCCCATCGCCATTTTCCGCGCAGCCGCCACCACAGGCCCCCGGGACATGGGTTGGAAGCGGCTCGCGGCCGGCCCGCTGGAAGTGATCGACGTACCCGGCGACCATTACAACATGATCAAGGAACCGCATGTCAAGGTGCTCGCCGAAAAGCTCCAGGAAAGGATCCTGCGGGTGGTCGGCAAATTGAAGGTCGAGGCTGTGTGATCCATGGCATCCGTCGCTGCGCGCGAATTGATCGTCCATTGCACCGGACCCACTGAAGAGGTCCCGTCAACTGCGGGCGCGATCATGGTCCCACAAAGCGGCGAGGTCCTGATCGTGTTCGCCAGATTGGACCATCTCCATTCACGGATGGACGAATTGCGCGCAATGCTCGATCCATCGGAGGCGGCACGTTCGGAGCGCTTCGTCCTCGATGATGCCCGGGAACGCTTCGTCCTGGGACATGGTCTGTTGCGTGAGGTCCTGGGGCATGCGCTGGATACCGATCCCGGGACGATCGTGATACAGCGTGGTCCGTACGGCAAGCCATTCCTCCCCACATCGCAGGTCCATTTCAATTTCAGCGATACCAAGGACGCGATCGCGATCGGCATCTCCCGGGACCAGGAGATCGGTGTCGATGTGGAGACCCATCATCGAAGCGTTGACCACCACGCGGTGAGCGAGCACTATTTCACGCCGGAGGAGGTGAAGGACATCCGTACCGCCGGAGCCGATGCCAAGGCACGGTTCCTTGAGCTTTGGACCCGCAAGGAGGCCGTGCTCAAGGCCAGTGGCGTGGGCATCATGGACGACCTGCACAGTCTGCGTGTCGATGCTCCCCGGAACGTGCTCACCATCTCCCACGACGCGTTCATCGCCTTGGCAGCGCCCGAATACCACGTGCGCACCATGCGTATCGCTCCGGACCATTTCCTGAGCATCGCGACCGGCGCACCCATCGATCGCTGCCGCCTTGTGGCCATCGGGCGGCACGATCACTGAGCGTTCCATACTCCTCGAAGATCGGGACCGCGCCGCGGTCATGTCGGCATTGCCGGTCCCCTATTCCTCCTCGAAAAAACGCGGATGGAAGTTGAGCAGGTACAGCCGTTCGCTGGCACGTGTCACTGCGGTGTAGAGCCAGCGGATGTACTCGCGATCGATCATGTCCGTGGTGATGTACCCCTGATCGACGAACACCGAGCGCCACTGCCCGCCTTGTGCCTTGTGGCAGGTGACCGCATAGGCATACTTCACCTGCAGCGAATTGATGAAGGGGTCCTGCTTCAATACGCGGAGCCGGGCTCCCCGCGAGCCAGGACGCGCCTCGGACAGTACTGCTTCGCGGATCTCGCGTTGCCGTGCGAACGGCAGTGCGGGCGCATTCAGCGCGATGACATCCAGCATGACCAGAGCCTCCCCCTCACGCCGCTCGTCGCCGCTTGTCCAGGCGATCCCCACCTGACAGAACCGGGATCCGTACCGGTCCTCGACGCCATGCACACGAAGCACCTCCACCTGCTCTCCGTTGGCGATCAGCTCCGGCCTGCCATTACGGCCGGCCCAGAAATAGTCGTTCTTCACCACCATCAGACGATCTCCTGGACACAGTTCCTCCTCGAAGCCCAGGATCCGTGCGCGCACCTGTTGACCGTAGAGGTAGGCGCGCTGGTTGCTCCGGGTGATCACGCATACCTCCTCCTGACCGTGCCTTGCATAGGCGGTCTCCAGTTCGTCCTGGAGGCCGTTCCCATCGATGCGGACCACGTCAGCATTCCCCAAAATGAAGCGGGGCATGCGGTCGTCCGCGTCCAGCAGGGCGCGCAGAGCGGTGGCATTTTCCAGAATGCCGGAACCGGACCGCTGGCGGACCACGTCCTTGAGCTCGACCGGGCCGGCGGTGAGCTGGTACCTTTCCCGCAGGACCTTCACGTCCAACGCGGGACTTTCCGCACTACCGACCGGTGGAAGCTGGGCCGGATCGCCGATGAGCAACAAACGGCAGCCGGGGGCACTGAAGACATGCGCGAACAGGTCCGCCAAGAGGTCACGTTCCCCGAAGCCTCCTCCTGTTCCGATCATGCTGGCTTCGTCCACCACGAACAAGGTCCCTTCATCGCGATGCGTGCTGACGCCAAAGGACAAGCCCTCGTCATGGCCATCCATCCGATAGATGCGTCGATGGATCGTGCTTGCCGGCCTCTCGCAATAACCCTCCAATACCTTGGCCGCGCGCCCCGTCGGGGCCAGGAGCACCAAAGGTGAGCGTCGCCCGGCCAGAACGCGGACCAGGGCGCCTACAAGCGTGGTCTTGCCGGTACCAGCGTAACCCTTCATGACCAATGTGGGCCTCTCGCGGCCCGTGGCCATCAGCCGTTCGATGGCATCGATGGCCCGACGTTGACCCTCCGTGGGTGCATGGCCAAGGGTCCGCAGCAGGTCGTCGGAGAGCGTGTTCGGAGCGTCCGCCAAGGGTGGGAAAAGCAGGAACGAGGAACGGTCGGACCGATCCGGCAACGTCCCGGGGAGGGGGTGAATTTATCTTACTTTTGGCCGCGCTGGAACCCCATTCGATGCCATGAAGAACCTGTCCTCGTACATCTTCCCGGGCCTCCTCATCCTGGCCGGAGGCATCCTGCTGATCATGGGCGCCAGGGAAGGTCAGAACACCTGGGTGTTGCTGGGGAGCGCCCTGGCCCTGGTGGTCGGTGTCATCATGCTGTTGTTGCAAATGGGCATGATCACACGCAGGATGAGCGTGATCATCGGCCTGCTCAGCGTGGCGGGCGCCCTGTTCCTGGGCTTTCGGGACTACCGCTCAGTGAAGGGTGTGCTGGAGTTCGAGGCTCGCAAGAAGGCCAATGACACCCGGGTGATCCAAGGCTTGAAGGACATCCGCACCGCTGAAGTGGGGTACAAACAGGCGACCGGCGGTTTCACCGGGGACCTGAGCGTGCTGCGGGAATTCGTGAAGAACGGAAGCATACCCATGATCCGCGCCATCGGACAGAAGCCGGATACCCTCACCGTGGAGGAAGCGATCGACCTGGGTATCATCGTGCGGGATACCATCCAGGCGCCCGCGCTGGATTCCCTGTTCATGACGAAGGCGGCCAGGGCCGACCGGGCCTATGCGTTCGATCCGAACTCATTTACCAACAGCCCCACCAGCAACAAGCCCTTCCTGTTGAAGGCCGGTGTGATCAACAGCAGTGGTCGCAACGTACCCGTTTTCCAGGCCAAGGACCCCGCACCGATGGTCGCCGGCGATACGCTCATCGTCGGCAGCATGGAAAAGGCCAGTACATCGGGCAACTGGAGCGGCGAATAGCCCCGCGTATGGAGGCCGCCCACCGGTCCGTCCATTACGACAGGGGGCGCGAACGCACCTATCATCTGGGTATTCTGGTGACCTCCGGCAGCACCAGTTGGTGCGCCTATGATCCTGTACAAGGCCGTTGCGCAGCCCTGTTCAGTGCTAAGGGACATCGGCTCCCAGCCGAGGAACAATTCCCGGAACACCCCACCGGCGTCTCCTTCACCGCAGCCCCCGAGCTCAGTACGCTGGTCCCGGAGAGCGCGCTCGCCATCGGTAAGGAAAAGGAACATCTGGCGCTCGTGCATGGCCCATTGCCCACCGGCTTGTTGCGTGATGAACCGATGGACGCATTGGGGGCCCGTTGCGTGTACCTGCATGATGAGGCGGCGGAGCGCGTGGTACTTGACCGCTTCCCGGGAGCCAGGCCCATGGCCTTGCGTTCCCTGCTCGTGGACCGCGCGCTGCACCGCGGACGCGAACGCACCACACTGCTGCTCCACCGGGCTGAGAAACGGCTGGACATCGCCGTTGGCCGATCCGGTGGTCTTCTCCTGAGCAATGCGTTCCACGCCACCAACGGTACGGACGTCCTCTATTACGTGCTGTTCGTATTGGAGCAATTGCAACTGCCTCTGGACCAGGTGAACGTACTGGCCGGTGGCACGGACTGGACCATGGACGATCTGCAGCTGTTACGCGGCTATCTGCCCCATATCGACCCCGCCTATTCACGTGGCGCACCGCTCCTGGCGACACTCGATATCGAGGCGCCTGAGCGATGGTCCGCCCTGCTCGACCAGGTCGTATGCGCATCGTAGGGGGGCGTCATCGGAACCGCCGGATCGAACCGCCGCGGGGCATCGATGCCCGACCCACCACCGACTTTGCACGCGAGGGCCTTTTCAACATCCTCCAGCATTCGGTGGCGCTGGAGGGCATCGCCGTATTCGATCTCTTCGCGGGCACCGGTGCCGTATCCATCGAGTTCCTTTCGCGAGGCGCGGAAAAAGTGGTGAGCGTCGAACAGGACCGCACATTGTACGCCCATTTGGTCCGTCTCCAACGCGAACTGGGCGAACCCGGATGGCAGATCGTGCATGCCGATGTGTTCCGATCCCTGCATGGGCACCAGGAACCGTTCGACATCATCTTCGCCGACCCCCCCTTCCATCTGCCCGGCACCGACCGTCTGCCTACCTTGGTGCGTGAAGCCGGCCTGCTGGCCCCTGATGGAACATTGATCGTGGAACATCCCAAGGAACTCGACATGCAAGCCGACCCGTGGTTCCGACGTCAGCGTGACTATGGTACGGTGCAGTTCAGCTTCTTCACTTCCGAGATCCGCTCATGAACAGCCCCATCGCGGTCTTTCCCGGCTCGTTCGACCCGGTCACCGTCGGCCATGTATCCATCGTTCGGCGTGCGCTGCCGCTCTTTGCCAAGGTGTACGTGGCGATCGGCGCCAACAGCACCAAGCGCAGCATGTTCTCCGTGGAACAACGGTCGGAGTGGTTGCGGATCGCCTTCGCGGATGAACCCCATGTGGAACCGCTGCAATTCGAGGGATTGACCGTGGACCTGTGCCGAAAGGTCGGTGCCACGTTCATCCTGCGCGGCCTTCGCAACAGCACCGATCACGGTTCCGAGCGCAGCATCGCCCTGATGAACCGCGCGATCGGTGGTATCGACACCATTTTCCTTCCAGCGGAACCGGAGCATGCGCACGTGAGCAGCACCATCGTGCGCGAACTGATCGCCAATAAGGCCGACGTATCCGCGTTCGTTCCCCAAGGCGTGCTGATCCCATGAAGAGGTGCCTGCCGGCCCTGCTTGTGCTCATCCCCCTTCCTGTCCTGCCGCAGGGTTCCACACTCCGTGTGCATGCACCGACCTATGCAGGTGAACAGGCCGTGCTGTATCGCTATGACGACCTTTTCACCATGCGCACCGTGCGCCTCGACGAGGGCACGGTCAGCAAGGACAGCGTGCTCATCTTGCATGGCAGTGTGGATGGAACGACGAAAGCGTTGCTGATGGTCGGCGACGTGGGTGCTGAGCTTTTTCTCCGGAACGGCACCCGCTACGACCTGGAGTTCCCTCCCCTTCCCGCAAAGGACCCACGGAGCGTCAACGGCACGGATCGGGTGGACCCGGTATTCCACGGCCTCGATCCCCTGGACCCGAACGCGCTGGTGACCGACCTCAATGAGCGGCTTGATGCGTTCGTATCCGCCGACCTCGCCACGGATGAGGTGGCGGGCATGCAGGCCGTGGAGGTGCTCCATCAGAAGGGCGGCTCGGTCACACGGCCGGACAGCGTGACGCGACCACCCACCCTTTTCTACACCGACCACTTGAGCGACGCCCGGCTGGACACGTTCGATACCAAGCTGCGCCGTTTCTATTCGGCGGTGAAGGACCCGTGGTTCCAACGCGACCTGGACCTGGGGCTCGGCGGTCTGCGGCTCGGACCACGATCCAATGATCGCGCGCTGTACGACCGGTATTTGAAGGACCGGGCACCGGCCTATGATGTGCCCGAGTTCGTCCGGTTCTTCCGCAGCTTCTTCCAGGACCATCTCATGACCCATCCCTTCCGCACCGATGAGAAGGAACTGCTCCGGCTGGTGAAGCACGCACGGGCGGACAGCCTGGAAGAGCTGCTCATGGGATACGATCCGCTCAAGGGCGATCCACGCATGACGGAGCTGGTGCTGATCGATGGCCTCTACCAAGCCCATCCGGGCAAGTTGCTGGACAGGCCGGGGATCGAGGACCTCCTCCGACAGGTATCCACCAGATCGGACTACCCCGAACACCGACGTATCGCGGCGAACATGCTCTGGGACCTGACGGCGATGCGACCCGGAGCACGGCTTCCCGAATTGCCGGTCACCGATCTGGACGGGTCCGCCGTGGACCTGGATACGCTCCTGACCAATGCGAGTTGCCTTACCGTGACCGCTGGTTGGTGCACCTATTGTGAGGTCGAGATGCGTGCGCTCCAGCAGTTGGACGAGACCTACCCCGGGGTCATGCGGCAGGTCGTGCTCCTGATGGATGACGATGTGGAGGCTGCGAAGCGGTATGCCGGAACGCATGGCGCACCGGGGTGGACCTGGCTGTTGTCCTCGGATCCCGCACGGACCCGCGAAGAACTGCGTTGCCGGACCGTTCCGGAATTCTACCTCCTGAACGGGCGGGTCCTGGCCCGTGCACCAGCACCCCGGCCCAGCCAGGGCATGGGGGCGATCCTCCACCGCATGCAGGTCGAGGAGCAAGATCACGAACGGATCAAGTTCGGCGACGATGCGCCGCCTCCCACGCGTCGATGACCGCTCGCAAGGTCGGATAGGTGTTCGCGCGGAATTGCCAGATGTCGCCCGGGTCCAGCCATTTCACCACATCGATATCCTCCTCCACCTGCGGAACGAGCTTCTCCTTCGCGGACGCTCCCATCAGGAACCAGACCGTGCGTTTCATCAGATGTCGGCCCTTGTGGTGATAGGTATGCCATGTGTCGCACAAATGCCCCTGGGCCCACAACGATCGGAGTCCGCACTCCTCACGTACCTCACGGATGGCGGCCTCCTCCAACGTCTCTCCCGGGTCCACCTTGCCCTTGGGAAGGTCCCATTTGCCCTTTCGATGGATGACCAGCAATCGACCCCTTTCGTCGGAGATCGCGCCTCCCGCTGCCGTGACCGGTTCGAAATGTTCCGCGATCCGCTGCCAGATCCCCTCCGGATCGCTCCCGTGGATCCAAGCGGAATTGATCCCCGTATCGGTCATGATGCGCTCCACGGCCCGATCGACCTCCTCCGGATGGTCGATCCGATCGACCCATACTTCCTCGGAATGGCCTTTCGCTGGCGGGGATCCAGCGATCATTGTCGGCTTTCCGTCGATCGATACTTCATATTTTCGCCCCATGGACCCGAGCCTTGATCCGGCGCTCAAAGTTGCCGAATTGTTGTTGCAGATCAAGGCGGTGAAGCTCGATCCACGGAAGCCCTTCACCTGGGCATCCGGGTGGAAGTCGCCCATCTATTGCGACAACCGAAAGACCCTCAGCTACCCGCCTGTGCGGACATACATCCGCCAACAGTTCGTGCATATCATCAATGGCGAGTTCGGCCGACCGGACATGATCGCGGGTGTGGCCACGGGTGGCATCCCGCATGGGATGCTGGTGGCTCACGACATGGGCCTTCCCTTCGTCTATGTCCGTTCATCGGCCAAGGACCACGGCATGCGCAACCTGGTGGAGGGGGACCTCTCCGTGGGGCGGTCCGTCGTGGTCGTGGAGGACCTGGTAAGCACGGGCAAGAGCAGCCTGAGCGCGGTCCGCGCCCTGCGCGAGGCCGGCTGTGAAGTGAAGGGCATGGTGGCCGTATTCACTTACGGGTTCGAAATGGCCCGCGCCGCATTCGAGGAGGAGAAAGTGAAACTGTACACGCTGACCAATTACAGCATCCTGCTCGACCAGGCGCTCCGTTCGGACTACATCACGGAAAAGGACCTGGTGCCCCTGAACGAATGGCGGAAGGACCCAGCAGGATGGAAAGTGAGGGTGGAGGGGTGAACGCCTCCAGCCGAACACCTGAACATCAGGAACACGATCGCATGACGCATATCGAGAGCAAACACGTGGAGATCGCCCGGCCCGCCGAGGAATTGTACACGTTCATCCAGGACATGGACAACTTCCAGCAGCTGTTGCCACAGGACCGGATCACCGACTGGCAGAGCGATGGGACCTCTTGCTCGTTCAAGGTGCAGGGAGCGGCCACCATCGGGTTGATGGTCGACGGTGGTACACCGCCCGACCACCTGCGGTTCAAGGCCACTGAACGAAGCCCGTTCCCTTTCACGCTGGATGTGCACCTGAAGCAGGATGGACAGGTGACCACCGCCTGGCAGGAGTTCAATGCCGATCTGAACCCCTTCATCCGCATGATGGTCGAAAAGCCGCTCAAGAATCTTTTCGATCACATCGCCGACCGCATGGTCACCATTCATTCCTGACCATTCCATCGATGGCCGGGGATGCGGTCCACATGGAGGCTCCGTGGGCCCCTACATTTGCACGCCATGGCATCCCGCCGTTCCCGGAGCGCCGATGACGCGCCGGTCCCGAAGGTCAGCCGGGCCGCCTTGCGTCGCTCGCTCCGGATCTTCCGCTACCTGCGCCCCTATCGCTGGACATTCGCCCTGGGCCTCCTATTCCTGTTCGGCACCAGTCTGCTCAGCATGGCCTTCCCCGTGCTCATGGGCAAACTGGTGGATGCTTCTTCCGGCACACGGATGCCACATGTCCGTGCGCTGGACCTGACCAACATCGATTCAGTGGCGCTGGTGCTCGTGGTCATCTTCGCCGTGCAGGCCGTACTCGGGTTCTTCCGCATCTATCTCTTCAGCTATGTGACGGAGAATGCGCTCGCCCGTGTCCGCCAGGAAACCTACCAACACCTGTTGCGCCTGCCGATGACGTATTTCGCGGGCAGACGGGTGGGTGAGCTGAACAGCCGGATCAGCGCCGACGTCGCCCTCCTCCAGGAATCCTTCACCACGGTGCTGGCGGAACTGGTGCGCCAGGTCATCGTCATCATCACCGGCATGTTCCTGCTCACCCGCGTCAGTCTGCAACTCACGCTCACCATGCTGGCCACGATCCCGATCGTTGCACTGGTGGCCGTGTTCTTCGGACGTTTCATCCGGCGCCTGAGCAAGCAGGTGCAGGACAAGATCGCCGATACGAACGTGATCGTGGACGAGACCCTTCAGGGGATCCAGAACGTGAAGGCCTTTGCCAATGAGGCCTGGGAGGCTGCGCGTTATCGGATGAGCGTACTGGGGGCGCGCGACCTGGCGCTGGTGGGTGCGCGATGGCGCGGCGGCTTCGTGTCCTTCATCATCTTCTGCATGTTCGGTGCCGTGGTCCTCGTCGTGTGGCGCGGTGTCCATCTGAAGGAACAGGGCCTGTTGACCGTGGGCGACCTGACCTCGTTCATCATGTTGTCCGTTTTCGTGGGAGCGAGCATCGGCAGCGTGCCGGAGCTGGTCTCGTCGATGCTCAAGGCGGTGGGTGCCACGGAACGGTTGCTCGACATCCAGGAGGAGCGAATGGAGGACATCGACCTCGCGCGCACACGGGACCAATTGGACCTGAACGGCGAGATCGCGTTCGGCCGGGTATGCTTCCACTATGCCTCCCGCCCCGATCTGCAGGTGCTCCATGACGTGACCTTCACCATCCGGTCGGGTGAACGCGTGGCCCTCGTGGGTCCCTCCGGGGCAGGCAAAAGCACGATCGCGTCGCTTGTGCTGCGCTTCTATGAACCCACACAGGGCCATGTACTGATCGATGGTCGTGACGTTCAAGAGTACCCTTTGAGCGCCCTTCGCGACCGCATGGCCATCGTGCCGCAGGAAGTGTTGCTGTTCGGCGGATCGATCCGTGAGAACATCGCCTATGGCCGCCCAGGGGCCTCGGATGATGAGGTGCGGGAGGCAGCACGCAAGGCGAACGCCTTGGAGTTCATCCAGGGCTTTCCGATGGGCTTCGACACTGTGGTGGGCGAGCGTGGAGTGCAGCTGAGCGGTGGACAACGCCAACGGATCGCCATCGCCCGGGCCGTGATCAAGGACCCCGCCATCCTGATCCTGGACGAGGCCACCAGCAGTCTGGACACCGCCAGCGAACGCCTCGTGCAGGAGGCCCTTGAAGGATTGATGAAGGGTCGCACAAGCCTGGTGATCGCGCACCGTTTGAGCACGGTACAGAGCGCCGACCGGATCCTGGTGCTCGATCGGGGATACCTGGTGGAGAGCGGTACGCACGATGAACTGATCGCCAACGAGCAGGGGCTCTACCATTCGCTGAGCCAGCTCCAGTTCGGAGCGGTCAAAGCCTGACGGTCACCACCTTCTTGGTCGCGAAGAAATCCTCGGCGAAGATCCCGGAGAGCTCGATCACCTCGACAGGCCTTCGCAACGGCAGCAGTTCATCGACGAGCGTGCCGCCTTTGAGCGCGCAGATCCGTCCCGCGCCTTTCGGCACCAGATGCCTGGTCATCCGGATGAACTCCGGCATGGTCGTGACCGCCCGGCTGACGATCACATCGTAGCGGCCCTGGTGATGTTCGCTGCGGGCCTTTTCGGCCGTGGCGTTCCCAAGCCCGAGCGCGCCGATGATGCCCTGCACGGCCGCGATCTTCTTACCGATGCCATCGATCAGGTGGAACCGGACATTCGGGTAAAGTATCGCCATGGGGATCCCGGGAAAGCCACCACCCGTGCCCACGTCCAACACGCGGGTGCCATCGGGGAACGGGCACACCTTCGCCAGGCCCAGGGAATGGAGCACATGCCGCTCGTACAGCGAACCGACATCCTTACGTGAGATCAGGTTCACCCGGGCGTTCCATTCCTCATAGAGCGGACCCAGCTGGCCGAAGCGCACGCGTTGCACGTCATCCAGCTCGGGGAAGTACCGGGTGATCAGTTGGATGTGCGCATCCATGGTCGGATGGTCCCATCCACAGGAGCACATGGGATCAGGAGCACATGACCACATGAGGTCGTGCACATCACCGTTCTAGATGTGGTCCTTGCGGTGGTCCAGCATGTTCATGAGGAACTCCCGGGCACGGAAGAGCTGGGCTTTCACGGTCCCCAACGGCAGGTCGAGCTCGTCGGCGATCTCCTCATAGCTGTACTCCTTGTAATAGCGAAGTTCGATCAGCGTACGGTACCGCGGTTTGAGCTTCTCGACCACCTCCCGCATGATGCCCGCCTTCTGTTCCTTGATCACCACATCGGCTGGATCGAGCCCACGGCTGCGGATCTCTATCGTCATCTCATCCCCATCCTCCGTGCCGATGGGATTGTCGATGCTGAGGAGCTTCTTCTTCTTCTGTTTCCGTATCCAATCGATGCAATTGTTGGACGCGATCTTGAACAACCAGGTGCTGAAAGCGTAGTTGGGCGTGTACTGATGCAACCGGTGGAATGCCTTGCCGAAGGCCTCGATGGTCAGGTCGTCCGCATCGTCCTTGTTGTTGATCATCTTCAACAGCATGAAGTAGATCGAGTCGCGGTAGCGGCTCATCAGCTCGGCATAGGCCTTCTGATCGCCCTTGTCCACGGCGCGACGGACGAGCTTGTAATCGTATTGCGCTTTCTCGGAGAGGTTCTCGTTCACTTCCATCGGCGGGGCTTGATCAGCACTGTGCTGAAGTAGATCAACGGTTCCAAAACTAAGAACAGCCATTCCAGGGGCAGGGCGAGCAGCAGCAATGCACCGTCCGCCCCGAGCTTGCGCATGCCAAGCAGGGTGACCGGAAGGAACACGGCCAGCTTCACGGCCAGGCCGATCCCCGCCTGCTCCCAGTGGCCCATGCCCGCAAGGACGAACAGCGTCGTCCAGAACACCAGTCGCGCCAAAGGGAGCAGCGTGAGCAACAGTTGATGACCGGGCCGGTAGTATCGGGCGGTGGTGTAATGCCTCCGCTTTCGCCGCAACCAGGTGGCTAGGCCATCGGTGGCACGCGTGCGCATGAATGTCCGAGGGTCGTACACGGCAGCGGTGTTGCGGGCCCGGGCGACCTCATTGATGAAGAGGTCGTCATCACCGCTCATCAGATGCTGATGACGACGAGGCCCCTTGGCCGAGAAGAAGAGCTCCTGCGTGTAGCCCAGATTGCGACCCACGCCCATGTAGGGCAATCCCGCCTTCGCGAAGCTGATGAACTGCAGCGCCTTGCTTATCCCGTCGTACCGCTCCAGCAGGTTGGTGAACCCCGATCGGCGTTCGTAGGGGCTGTGCCCGACCACGATCTGCTTGCCACCGTTGAACCCCGCCCCCATCGCCGCGATCCAGTCGGGACCCGCAGGACGGCAATCCGCATCGGTCAGCAGGACATGCGGATGCTTCGCGGCGCGGATGCCCACGCCCAGGGCGATCTTCTTGCCGTAGCTGAACTTCTCATCGGCCTGGATCTCCACCACGCGCAGCCTCGGGTATTTCGGCTTCATCCATTGGAGGATCTCGGTGGTGTCATCTTCGCTCCGGTCGTTCACCACCACCACCTCGAATGCCTCATGGTCCTGGTCATGCAGTGTCGGCACCAGTTCCTCCAGGTCGCGGGCCATGTTCCGGGCGCATACCACCACGCTCACGGGCAGTGCACGATCCACCCGGCCATCGGAACTGGCGAAGGCCAGCCGTGAAAAGATGAAGGCGTGATAGAGCAGGAGCACGGCCAATGCGCCCAGCATCACCAGGAACAGGAGCTCTCCCATGTGCATGCGACCGAGGGCGAAGCTATTTCGATGCGCCTGGCGTAGCCGCGGCCGCTCGTGACAGTTATGAACAGCAAAGCGCCGCGTCCCGGACCGGCAGCACGTTCGTGCCACCCCCCTTGCCCGGCCCATCTACCTTTGCCGGCCATGCGCTTCGAGCTGCTCGCGAAGGACCCGTCCAGCAAGGCCCGCACGGGGGTGCTGCACACCGATCACGGCCCCGTCCATACACCCGTGTTCATGCCGGTGGGTACGCTCGGTGCGGTCAAGGCCGTGCATCCCCGCGAGCTGAAGATGGTCCTGGACGCCGCCATCATGCTCAGCAACACCTACCATCTCTACCTGCGACCGGGTACCGAGGTGATCGCGCACGCGGGCGGGCTGCATCGGTTCAACGGTTGGGACCGGCCCATCCTGACCGATAGCGGTGGTTTCCAGGTCCACTCGCTCAGCGATATCCGCAAGATCACCGAGGAGGGTGTTCGCTTCAGCAGCCACATCGACGGCAGCAAGCACTTGTTCACCCCCGAAGGCGTGATGGACATCCAAAGGAGCATCGGCGCGGACATCATGATGGCGTTCGACGAGTGCACGCCGTGGCCCTGTGACCGGGACTATGCGGAAAGGAGCATGCACCTCACCCATCGCTGGCTCGACCGTTGCATCGAGCGCTTCCGGACAACGGAACCGCGATACGGCCATGAACAGGCCCTGTTCCCCATCGTGCAAGGCAGCACCTTTTCCGAACTGCGGCGGCAAAGCGCAGAGGTGGTCGCTTCGAAGGGCATGGACGGCAATGCGATCGGCGGGCTCAGTGTGGGTGAACCGGAGGAGGAGATGTACGCCATGGCCGAGCTGGTCTGCGACATCCTTCCGGTCGACAAGCCCAGATACCTCATGGGCGTGGGCACGCCATGGAACCTGTTGGAGAACATCGCCCTGGGCGTGGACATGTTCGATTGCGTGATGCCCACGCGCAACGGGCGCAACGGCATGCTCTTCACAAGGAACGGAGTGCTCCAGATCAAGAACCGCCAATGGGCCGACGACCACGGCCCTCTTGACCCTGACGGCACGTGCTGGGTGGACCAGGCCTGCTCCCGTGCCTTCGTACGGCATCTCTTCGCCAGCAACGAGATGCTGGCCATGCAGATCGCGAGCCTGCACAACCTGGGGTTCTATCTCGCGTTGATGCGAGAGGCCAGGGAGCGAGTGACCGACGGCACCTTCACCGACTGGAGGGTCCAGATCCTACCAAAATTGAAACAGCGCTTCTGATCCCCGGCCGGGGCAACCTCCGATCTTCACACCGTGCTCCGCACCCTGGACCGATACATCATCCGACAGTTCCTGGGGACCTTCCTCTTCATCCTGCTGCTGATCATGGCCGTCGCGGTCGTGTTCGACATCAGTGAAAAGACGGCGGATTTCGCCAAGATGACGGCCGGACCTCGTGAGATCGTCGTCGACTACTATCTCAACTTCATCCTTTACTACGCCAACCTGTTCAGCGGGCTGCTGATCTTCATCGCAGTGCTGCTGTTCACCAGTCGGATGGCGCAACGCTCCGAAGTGATCGCGGCCCTGAGCAGCGGCGTCAGCTTCCCACGACTGATGTGGCCCTATTTCGTGTCGGCAACGATCCTGACCGCAGGCACCCTGGTGATCGATCACTACGTCCTGCCGGGTGCCAACCGCACACGTCTGGCATTCGAGGAAGCACACATCCGCATGCCGTTCCAGGTGAAGGGGAAGAACATCCATCGGGAGATCGCTCCGGGCGTGATCGCCTACTTCGAGTCGTTCAATGCACAGCGCAGGACCGGGTACCGCTTCAGCCTCGAGCATTGGGAGGACGGGGAACTTCGCAGCAAGCTCATGAGCGACCGGGCCGAATACGATTCGGTGTCGTCCAAATGGCATGTCTACGATTATTTCATCCGCGTCCTTGGACCGGGCGGTGAACAGGTGTTCCAGGGTCCCTTGCTGGACACCACGCTGGCCTTGACACCCTCCGATGTCGGGCAGCGCAACGAGAACGCCATGAGCATGACGGGGCCTGAACTGGACCGTTTCATCGCCGATGAACGCGCACGTGGCAGCGATACCGTGGCGTTCTACCTGCTGGAGAAGCACGGACGCACGGCCTACCCGTTCTCCACCTACGTCTTTACCCTGATCGGCGTCAGCATCGCCAGTCGGAAGGTGCGCGGCGGTACCGGGATGCATCTTGCCCTGGGCGTCCTGCTGGTCCTGCTGTACATCTTCGCCATGAAGCTCACCACCGTGGGTGCCACCAATGCGGGCCTGGACCCGTTGATCGCGGTGTGGCTGCCCAACCTCATCTTCGGAGCGGTGGGCGTCTGGATCTACCGACTGGCGCCCAAGTAGGTCGGACCTGAACCCCACCTTTGGCACATGCTCGCCGATCGGCTGCTGGAACACGTGCTTTCGATCTCGCTCGGCCGCACGCGGCTGCCCGACGGCATCGCCGTGCTGGATCCGTTCCATGGTCCGCATGCCGATGAGGTGCGGAGGGTGGTGACGACGTTCCATCGCACCTACTATGCCGACGAGCGCGACCGCCTCCTGATGCTCGGCATCAATCCCGGACGCCTCGGTGCAGGCAGCACGGGCCTGCCCTTCACCGATACGAAGCGCTGCGAGAGCGACCTGGGGATCCATGTGCAGGGTCTCCGCACGCATGAGCCCAGCAGTGATCTTTTCTACCGCGTGGTCCGCGCGGCGGGCGGACCGCATCGGTTCTTCGGCAAGGTGTACGTCCATTCGATCTGTCCGCTCGGGTTCGTTCGTCAAGGACCCAAGGGAGGACCTGTGAACCTGAACTATTACGATGACAGGGCCCTGGAGCATGCGGTCACCCCCCTGGTGGAGCAGTGGCTCCGATCGCTCGTCGGATGCGGCATGCGTACGGACCTGGCCATCTGCATCGGCACGGGGAAGAATGCCACCTACTTCGCACGACTGAACGAACGCTTGCGCCTGTTCGATCGGATCCTTGCCGTGGAACACCCGCGCTATGTGATGCAATACCGCGCCCGATCCATCGACAGTTACGTCGCCAAGTACCTGCGGACACTGTCCCTGGATGCCTGAACCCGGTCGTCCCGCTATCTTGGGAGCACCGGCAATGCGCAACGACATGGAGAAGGCGGAACGCTTATTCGACCTGCCGCGGTACCAACTGGCCCGCTATCCGCGACCGGACGCCATCGCCACGAAGGAGGATGGACAATGGCGGCCCTATTCCACGCAGGAGCTTGTCGACCTGTCCGAACGCATCGCCTATGGATTGATGGCACTGGGGGTCGGGCCCGGCGACAAGGTGGCGATCGCCTCGGGCAACCGCAGCGAATGGGTCCTGGTGGACCAGGCTATCCTGCAGATCGGTGCCGTCACGGTGCCGGTGTACCCGACCAGCAGTCCCGAGGATTATGCCTACATCCTGCAACACGGCGAGGTGGAGGTCTGCTTCAGCGCCAACGCGGACATCCATGCGAAGGCGTTGGAGGCCTCCCGGACCGCGACCAGGTTGAAGCATCTGTTCACTTTCGATCGGACCACGGGTGCGCGGCATTGGAGCGAGGTCCCCAGGGATGGATCGACCGGGGAGCGGGAACGCCTCCAGCAGTACCGGGATCAGGTGCAACGCACGGACCTCGCCACGATCATCTACACCAGCGGCACCACCGGCCGTCCCAAAGGCGTGCTCCTCTCCCATTGGAACGTGCTTAGCAATGCGATCGATTCCACTTCGCGCTTTCCCGTGGACAGCAATGCCCGGGCCATCAGTTTCCTCCCGCTCAGCCACATCTATGAACGGATGCTGATGTACCTGTACATCTACAACGGCGTGTCCGTGCACTTCCAGGAAAGCCTTGACGACCTCGGCGATCGCATCCGGGAGGTGGCCCCGGACGTCTTCACTGCCGTGCCCCGCCTGCTGGAGAAGATCTACGACAAGATCCTGGGGAGGGGTGAGGAGCTGAAGGGGGTCAAGCGCAAGCTCTTCTTTTGGGCGCTGGACCTGGGGCTGCGCTATGATGTCCATGGCAAGGGCATCTGGTATCGCCTCCAACTCGCGATCGCGCGGAAGCTCGTTTTCAGCAAGTGGCGGGCCGCCCTTGGCGGCAATGTGCGCGTGGTCGCGAGCGGCAGCGCGGCACTACAGCCCAGACTGGCACGCGTGTTCAATGCGGCAGGGATCCCCGTGATGGAAGGCTATGGGCTTACCGAGGCCTCGCCTGTCATCAGTGTGAACGACCAACGCAACGATGGCCTGCGGTTCACCACGGTCGGGCGACCGATCCCCAACGTGGAGGTACGCATCGCCGAGGATGGGGAGATCCTCGTAAAGGGCCCCAATATCATGCAGGGGTATTTCAAGGAACCGGAAATGACGGCGCAGGCGCTCGATGCGGAAGGCTGGCTCCACACGGGCGATATCGGCGAACTGACCCGCGAAGGCTTTCTCCGGATCACCGACCGCAAGAAGGAGATGTTCAAGACGAGCGGCGGCAAATACGTGGCGCCACAGGTGCTGGAGAACAAATTGAAGGCGTCGCGGTTCATCGAACAGGTGATGGTGATCGGTGAGAACCGGAAGTTCCCCGCCGCGCTCATCGTTCCCAATTTCGAATTCCTGCAAAACTGGTGCGCGTTGAAAGGGATCCCATACGCCGGGCGTGAAGCGGCCATCACCGACAAGCGCGTATCGGACCGCATCATGCGCGAGGTGGAGGAACAGTGCGCGGGGTTCGGCCACTGGGAACAGGTGAAGAAGATCGCCCTCTTGTCCGGCGATTGGACCATCGAGGGGGGCGAACTGACCCCATCCCTGAAGCTACGTCGCAAGCCGATCCTTTCGAAGTACGCCGGGACGGTGGAGGGCATCTACGCCTGACGCGACGAGGCTTAACCTTAGCTTTACGATCCGATGAACCTGCAAGGAAGGACCATTCCCGCATGGGCGACCGCCGCCCTGCTCATCAGTCTCGCCGGTTGTGCCAAGGAACCCGGGGAGGGCGGCAAGGCGGAGATCCAAGGCCGGGTGTTCGTCAAGGAGGTGAACAAGGATACCGGCCTGCCCACCGGCATTGAGTACTACGCACCGGAGTACCGTGTGTATCTCATCTATGGGGACCATGAGACCTTCGATGATGACACACGGACAGGGCCCGATGGTCGGTACAAATTCCCCTGGCTGCGCAAGGGGGATTACACCGTGTTCGCCTATTCCGAATGCCCGGACGATTGTGAGTCCGGCGTGCGACCGATCTACGCGCACATTTCCATCGAGAACAAGAGCGAGGTGTACGAGGTGCCCGACATCATCGTCGAGGACTGGAAATGAGGGTCCGCGCGGTCGTCTGGGCGCTGTGGCTTGCACCTGCATCCCACCTGGTGGCCCAGGAGCAGCCGCAGGAGCGCCCCCGGAGCAGCGCCGAACTTTGGGTAAGCGCCGCAGTGGAGGTGAAGCCTTTGCACAAACCCAGCGGACGCCAGTACGAGAAACAGTTCTACCGGAAGTTCCGAACCACGCTCGAGCTCGGCTATCGCTCCGATGAGAACCTGACAGGAGGTCGTCTCTTTTACACGATACTCGGCGCCAATTACCGGTTCAAGCACTGGCTCCGTCTCGGTCTCGAGCACCGCTACAACCTCCGTGATCGCTACAACACGAATTCACAGCGGACGGATCTCCAGCTCACCCTGGTGGGCGATATCGGCCGCCTCGCGGTGAGGTACCAGTTGCAGGGACAGCATGAGTGGATCCCCGTGTGGAAGATCCGCGACCTGGTCCGCAACGAGATCGGACTGGAATGGAACACGCGCAAGTTCCCGATCGACCCTTATGTCAAGGCCGAGACCTTCAATGCGTTCCATTACACCGGGGACAGGCTGATCGGCATCCGGTATGGCCTTGGCATGAAGCTGAAGCTGGGCGGAGGGCACAAACTGAACCTCGGCTACAGGTACGATCGCGAGATCGATCTTCCCGACCTTCGCTACCGTTCCATCTTCACGGTCGGATATGAGCATGAATGGGGCGGATGATCGGAAAAGAGCGAAGGGCGGGCCCACCGCTCTCCTCCTTCGCGTCGCCATCATCCTGGGGATCTTCCTCCTGGCGGTGTTCATCGGATACCCGTACCTCAAGAACGACCAGCTTCCGATCTTCCGACCGTCCCAGTTGGACCAACGGCTCGTGGACCCCTCGGTGCTGAAGGAACAGGGCACCCATCACATCCACGATTTCGACCTGATCGACCAGACAGGTCAACACCTGACCCTGGACGATGTCAAGGGCCGGATCATCATCGCTGACTTCTTCTTCACCACCTGCACCTCGATCTGTCCGAAGATGAGCAGCCAGATGACCCGTGTGCAGCAGGCCTACAAGGACGACGATCGTGTCGTGATCCTGAGCCACAGCGTGACGCCGGAAATGGATTCCGTGCCCGTACTGCAGGCCTATGCGGACCGGTTCGGGGCCGATCCCGCCCATTGGCACCTCCTGACCGGTGACCGCAAACAGATCTACGACCTGGCACGGCGCTCCTACTTCGCCGCGGTGACCGAGGGGGACGGTGGCCCGGATGATTTCGTGCATACTGAGAATTTCGTGCTCGTTGACCCCCAGCTCCGGATCCGTGGATTCTACGATGGCACCTCCACGGCCGACGTGGACCGGTTGATCTCCGACATCGGCAAGCTGCTGCGCGAGATCAGGGACACGGACGGAACGCCCTCGCAAGCCCGCTAATTTTGACCCATGCGCAAGTGGCTCGACCGGTATTACGGCAGGCTCCGGACATTCAAGGCGAACTATGTGCTATTGAACCTGATGAACCCGCGCCGGCTCACGCATGCCCGGCGCATGTTCCGCAAGTACGGCATCACGCGGAGCCCCCTGCTTCCGATCGATAGCTCCGCCCTGCCCGCGGCGGACGACCGGACCCCCTGGCTGGACCGGCCCGATGCACAGGACCGTCTGCTGACCGATCCGCGACTGAAGGACCTGAGCCGACCCGTGTGCGATGGCATCCTTCAATGGCCGGACAAGGGCTACATGATCCTGCGCAGCCTGTTCACCGAAGCGGAGGTCGGGGCCGTGAACAACGAGATCGACCGTTTGGTCCGTGACGGTGTGGTGGACTTCAACTTCACCGGCCGCAAGATCATGTTCGCCTACCGCCGGAGCGAAGCGGTCCGTCGAATGGCCACGGACCGGCGTATCCTTGATGTCCTTGACCTGCTGCTCGGGCGGCACATGAAACTGTTCCAGACGATCAACTTCCTCACCGGCAGCGAGCAGGCCGCGCATTCCGATACGATCCACATGACCACCCATCCCCTCGGCTACCTCGCCGCCGCCTGGGTGGCCCTGGAACCGATGACCGAGGAGAACGGACCGCTGATCTACTATCCCGGCTCGCACAAGCTGCCCTACATCCTGAACCCCACCTTCGACCACGGCGGCGGCACGTTCACCATCGGGGAGGATGCTTATGCGCACTACGAGGTGGCCGTGGCGAAGGCGATCACCGAGCACCGCCTTCGGCCGGAGACCTTCCTGGCCCGGCCCGGTGATGTCCTGATCTGGCATGCGAACCTCCTGCACGGCGGCAAGCGCATGACCGCACCGAACGCTTCGCGCAAGAGCATGGCCGCACACTACTTCGCGGATGACGTGCTGTGCTACCACGAACTGACGCAACGCGTGGCGTGGATGGAAGAGGACCCCGCCGGCGCATGAACGTCCTCTCCGTTGAACGCCTGAGCAAACGCTACGGGCCTCGCGAACTCTTCAACGCGGTGTCGTTCGGTCTCGAAAAAGGCCAGCGCATGGCGGTGATCGCCAGGAACGGGGCGGGCAAGAGCACACTGCTCCGCTGCATTGCGGGCTTGGAGAAGCCGGACGCCGGACAGGTCACCTTCAACAAGGGCGTGCGCATCGCCTATCTGCCGCAGGATGTGCGCATGACCGGTGACCGCAGCCTGGTGGACGAGATGCTGGACCGGGACGATCCGGTAAGCAACGCCATTCGGGCCTATGAACATGCCGTGGCCCGGCATGCGCCGCCTTCCGAACTGCAACGCTGCATCGACCGGGTGGAGGAACTTCAGGCATGGGACCACGAGGCGCGCGCCCGCAGCCTGCTCTATCAATTCGGCCTGCGCGACCTGGAACAGGCGGTGAACACCCTTTCCGGAGGACAGCAGAAGCGGCTGGCGCTCGCGCGCACACTACTTTCCGATCCCGACGTACTGGTGCTCGACGAGCCCACCAACCACCTGGACCTCGACATGATCGAGCAGCTCGAAGCGGAACTCACCCGATCGGGGCTCACCGTGCTGCTCGTGACCCACGACCGCTATTTCCTCGACAACGTCTGCGATGAGATCGTCGAGCTGGAGAATGGTTCGCTCGACCGCTTCAAGGGGGACTACAGCTACTATGTCGAGAAGAAGGCCCTCGCCGAGGGGGTGAAGGAGGCCACCCAGCAGAAGCTGCAGACACTGATGCGGCAAGAGCTCGAATGGGTGCGTCGCATGCCCCGCGCGCGGGGCACCAAGAGCAAGAGCCGTCTGGCGGCGTTCGATGTCCTGAAGGAGGCGGCGGGCCGCAGGCACCGCGAAGAAGGCCTGCGGATCGAGGTGAAGATGGAACGACTCGGCGGCAAGGTGATCGAAGTGCGCAACCTGGTGAAACGATTCGGTGAACGCAGCATCGTCGAGAAATTCAACTATTCCCTCAAGCGCGGCGACCGCATCGGGATCGTCGGGCCCAATGGCGTGGGCAAGAGCACCTTCATCGAATTGATCACCGGCCGCATGCGCCCCGACATGGGCAAGGTGACCATCGGTGAGACCGTCGTCCTTGGTGTTTTCGATCAGCAAGGTCTTCAACTGGAGGAGGACAGGCGTGTGATCGATGTGGTGCGCGACATCGCGGAGGTCATCCCACTGACCAAGGGCCGGACCCTCTCCGCGGCCCAGCTCCTCGAACGCTTCCTCTTCGACCGGGAAAAGCAATGGCAGTTCGCCAGCACCCTCAGCGGGGGCGAACGTCGGCGCTTGCATTTGTGCACGGTCCTGATGCGGAACCCCAATGTGCTCCTGCTCGATGAACCGACCAACGACCTGGACATCGCCGGGCTGAACGCCCTTGAGGATTTCCTCGTGGACCTGGACGCATGCATCCTGGTGGTGACGCACGACCGCTTTTTCCTGGACAAGGTCTGCGACCGACTGCTCGTGTTCGAGGGGGCAGGTACCATCAAGGAGCACGTGGGGACGTTCACCGAGTTGCGCGAACAACAGAAGGTCGCCACCTCCACACCTGCGAGGACCTCCGCCCCGGACCCACCGACCGCCAAGCCCAAGGCCAGGCCGAGGAAGATCACCTACGCGGAACGCCTGGAGCTGGAACGACTGGAGAGCGAGATCCCGCAACAGGAGAACAGGCGCGATGACCTGATCACCGCGATGAACGATCCAGCGCTCGGTCACGAGGAACTGGCGCGGCGAAGTCTGGACCTCGAGCAGGTGTTGCGCCAGCTGGAGCGGATGTCCGACCGTTGGATCGAGCTGTCGGACAAGGCGGATGCCGCCGATTGAGCGGTCAGAACTTGGCGCAAGGCACGATGCGCCGCTTGCTCATCGCCTTTTTCTTGCGTCGGTCGGCGAATTCGTACCCGAGCGTGACCTCGTGCGCACCCCCTGAGCGTGCACCCAGTCGGGAGACGGTCAGGTCATAGCTGTATCCGATGCGCATGTCCTTCACGATGAAGCCCAGCAACAAGGCGATGGCATCGTTGTTCGGATATCCCGGTGCATACCCCTTGAGCAACGGGATCCCCCGGTACCATAGTCCGGCATAGAAGGGCTCGCGCTCGTAGTATGCGCCAAGGTCCAGTTGATCGTACTTCGCCTGTGCACGGTAGTTGAACGCGGCGACCACGCTTTGTGAATGCTTCTGGATGATGCGGGTGCGGATGGCGAAGCGGTGCCCGCCGTGCATGCTGAACTTCATCGGCACCTTGGTCTCGTTGAGCAGGAGCGATTGGTCGGGTTCGTTCAGGTGATGGAAGGCGATGCCGAGCCAGTTGGTAGGCGAGAAGAACAGGAGCCCCGCGCCCACGTCCGCGTACTTGACCTCCCGTCGATCGACGTTCTCGTAGGTGGAGATGTCATCACCCCTTGCGAGCTGATCACCGAACGTCAATTTGTTCAGGTCCACCGCGTGGTCCACGATGCCCACCTGGAGGGCGGGCCGCAGGAACACCTTCCGCTTCAGTTCGATCTCATAGGCATATTGCGCCGCGACGCTCGTATAGCGCAAGGCACCGGACCCCGCTCGGTCATGGGTGATCAGCAGGCCCATCCCGCTGTTCATGTTCCGCAGATAATGATCGTAGGCCACGTCATAGGTCACGAAGGCGCCAGGGATGCTGGGCCATTGGTCACGGTAGGCCAGGGCCCCGCGGCTTTGCAAACTGGTCCCCGCGAAGGCCGGGCTGATGTACGTGGGTACGGCATAGAACTGGGTGAACTGTGCATCCTGTGCCCGAAGGCCCGGCACGCACAGCAACGACATCAAGCCGATGCGCCACCTAGTGCTCATTCCGCGAAAGACGTTCGGTCTCCTCCGTGGTCAGCAAGCGGGTCACCTTGTCCATCTCCTGCGTACCGTCCATGGAGGTCGTGCTCAGCAGCTCCTCACTGGTGACATAGCCGTTCGCTTCCACACGCATGTGGTACCGCCTGTCAGGCTGCACGATCATGAGGTACTTGCCGTTGCGCGCGTTCGTGTTGTACAAGCCGACCACCGCCTCGCCGTTCTCGTCCGTGAGGAGCACCCGGGCCTTCACCGGGCCTTCCATCGCGTTCACCACCAGACCGTGGACCACCGTGTAGTCCAACTGGCTCTTCGGGAATTCCACCCTGTAGATGTCCTGGGCGCCGAGACCACCCGGACGCTCGCTGGAGAAATAACCCGTCGTTCCATCCGCCGAGAGGGTGAAATAGATGTCGTCATTGACCGTATTGAGCGGATAGCCCATGTTCTCGGGATCAGCCCAACCGTTATGGTCCGGGTCCATCAGCACGGTCTTGAAGATGTCGTATCCGCCCATGGTATTGTGCCCGTTCGAGCAGAAGAACAGCGTCGTGCCGTCGCTGTGCATGAAAGGCGCGTCCTCATCGAAGGGCGTGTTCACCGTGGGGCCCAGGTTGAGCGGCAGGCTCCATTGCCCGTTCGGCAGGCGGCGGATCCGGTAGAGGTCCTTCCCTCCGAAGCCACCGGGCCGATCGCTGCTGAAGTAGATCTCGTTATGGTCCGGTGAGATGCTCGCACTGGCCTCCTGATAGGGGGAGTTGATCTGTTCGGTCATGTAGGCCGGCTCCGTCCACTGCCCATTGACCAGCTTCGACTCGAACAGGTCCCCGCTCACCAGGTCGCGGCCCGTGCGATAGATGATCATCGCGCTGCCATCCGGGTCCAGGCCCACGGTGGCATCGTGCAAGGCGGTGTTCAAGGGTGCTCCGACGTTCATGGCATCCGACCAGATATCGTCGGTACGATGCGCCACGTAGATGTCCTCGAAGTATTGTCGGTTGGGATCCCGCATCTCACCGGTCGTGCCCTCGCGTCGCGAGGTGAAATACAGCGTGTTCCCATCAGCCGTGACCAGCGGACAGTAATCATGGTCCGGACCGTTGATCCGCGGCCCCATGTTGAAGGTCCTCAGTTCCACGGGTGCCTCCTCCATGGCCTTCGCCGCACGGGCGATCGCGATGTGCCGATCGACCTCGGGATCGTCCACCTCGCGGTGGAAAAGCTGCTTGTAGGCGTTCAACAGGTCGATCTCCTCATCGAATCGTTCCTGGCGATGGCGCGCGAGGGCCAGCTGATAGTAGGATTCCGTGTGGCCCTGGCGAACACCCCGCTCGAAAAGGGGCACCGCCTTGCTTTTCTGACCAGGCAGTTCAAGATAACACCGCCCCAGCTCGTAACCGACCTGGGTGAAATCGGTATCCACGGGCACCAAACGTTCAAAGATCCGGGATGCCTCGAGGTAGTCCCCCGTCGTCAAAAGGAACTCGGCCTCGTCGAGCATGCGATCATGCACACGCTTGAAGTTCTTCTGCGCCTGAAGGGATCCTGTGACCATCAGGGCCAGGCAAAGGAGGGGTCCGTGCTTTTTCATGGGATCATCGCAATAAGGTCACGTCACCGGTGAGGACTTGTTCACGGCCGTCGCTGAAACGGACCTGGGCCTTCCAGGCATAGACGTCCTGCTTGGCGGGGACACCACGGTAGTAGCCATCCCAGCCCACCTTGACATCGTTGGTCTCGAAAACGAGCTCTCCCCAGCGATCGAACACCTGGAGGTGGTAATCCTCCACACCCGCGTATACCGGGAAGAAGTAGTCATTGTCGAAGTTCTGCGGGTCGTATACGCCGTCCGTCGG
Organism: Flavobacteriales bacterium; assembly: GCA_020635655.1. Classification (GTDB taxonomy): domain Bacteria; phylum Bacteroidota; class Bacteroidia; order Flavobacteriales_F; family PHOS-HE28; genus PHOS-HE28. The sequence goes on along the minus strand of JACJZI010000005.1, from coordinate 256,497 downwards.
GCCCGAGTTCCCGGGAGTGAACGCATTGGGGAACTGGATGTCGCCTGCGGTGGAACCGGTGACGGCACCCTGCAATGCGAACGTGTCGGGACAGTTCCAGGCATTGTTCGCGATCAGTGAGATGTCGTATTCACCAGCATCCTGATAGTAATGCACCGGGTTCAGCTCTTCCGAGGTCGTGCCATCACCGAGGTCCCAGAGATAGCTGTTCGCATTGCCCGAGAGGTTGTAGAGGAAGACGGGCTGGCTCGGTACGATGACCTCGTCCGGCTGCAGCACGAAGTAGGCCGTCGCCCTGGGATGCACGACCACCGAGTCCACGTGCACCACCGTGCTTACGCCGCCCCCACTGCTCCAGGCGGTAAGCGAAACCGTGTAGGTGCCCGGCTGCGTGTAGGTATAGACCGGATCATCGGCCGTGGAGGTCCCCCCATCACCGAAGTTCCACTGATAGCTGACCGCAAGCAGCGACGTGTTCGTGAAATGCACGGTCAGTGGCACGCATCCCTCACCGGATCCCACAAAGTCGACCGTTGGCAATGGCGGCGTGACCTCCACCACCTGGAGGGCCGTGTCGCTGCAGAGCCCGTCGGTCACCACCAAGGAGATCGTGAATTGCCCCCAGGTCCCATAGTCATGGCTGCCCGGGTCCATGGCGTTCGATGAGGTACCGTCCCCAAGGTCCCAGACATAGTTCCATCCACTGCCGGGCGTATTGTTCGCGATGGTGACCGTCGATGCCGGGTATTGCTGGGTGAAGGGTGTCGCTTGGAAGACCGCCTCGGGCGAGGGATGCACGTTCACCACCTGCTGGACGGTGTCCGAACAACCGAATGCGGAAGTGCCCACGAGGGTGATGGTCCAACTTTGTGTGACGCCTGCGGTGTTCACGTAGGTATGCGCGGGTGCGGACCCCACGAGCAGCGTGCCGTCACCCATGTCCCAGAGGTAGGAGCCGACCCCGGACGATGCATCCAGGGGCGCCACCGGCATCGGCGAGCAACCATCGGTCGGAACGGTGAACGCCACATCGATCGCTGGATAGACCTCCACCTGCTCGGTGGTCGTGTCCACGCAGCCAAAGGCCGAGGTGGCGATCTGGACCACGTTGAAGATCACCGGAGCGGTGTCGGGATGGGTGTACACATGGACCACATCTCCGGGCGCGGTCGTTGTGCCCGTACCGTCCCCGAAATCCCACTGTGAGGAGACCGCACCGATGGTCTGGTCGTGGAACTGGGCAGGAAAAGGTTGACAGCCCGCTCCCGGCAAGGGAGCGAACTGGGCCAATGGCGCAGGGTGTACCGTGATGGTCCGTGATGCGGTATCGGTGCATCCGAACGCTGATGTGGCGACCAGCAAGGCGTCATATGCCACGTCGCTCAGGCCCTGCGCGATGTAGGTGTGGGCCGGTGCCGCGGTCAGTGATCCCGAGCCGTCGCCGAAGACCCATTGATAGGACACAGCTCCCGTGGAGATGTTCCCGAAACCGGGATCGAACGGCGAACATCCCACCGTGTCCGCAACGAAGCCGGCATCCACCGCCGGATGCACCACGACCTGGTCCGATGCCGTGCTCGAACAACCATACGCATTGGTCGCGGTCAGGAAGATGGGATAGGTGGCATCACCAGGGCCCAGGAAATTGTACCAGGTATGGACGTGCTGCAACGCCGAGGTGTCGCTGCTCTGTCCATCGCCATAGGTCCATGCATAGATGGACGCATCGAGGGAGGTGTTCGTGAGCAGTGCGCTCAGCGGATGGCAGCCGGTCGTATTGCCGACCGTGAACTGGGCAGTGGGGACCGGATGGACGTTCACGGAACCGTATGTCGTATCGACGCATCCGAACGCGTTCGCCCCGACCATGGTGATCGGATAGGTTTGTGGTGTCGTTCCCGTGTTCAGATAGATATGCTGAGGAGATGGCCCGCTGCCCGTGGTGCCATCACCGAAATCCCACTGATAGGAGACCGCGCCCACGATGCTCGGAAAGGTCACGGTCAGCGGTGCGCACCCGCTATCGGGCTGCGTTGTGAAGGCGAAGTCCGGTGTGGGATAGACCAGGATGTTCTGGCTGACCGTGTCCGTGCACCCCCCCGGGGAGGAAGCGATCAAGGTCACCGTGTTGACCTGGAGATAGAGCGTGGTGTTCGTGTATTGATGCGTGGGAGATGGCTGCGTACTGGTCGTCCCATCGCCGAAGTCCCATTGATAACCGTTCGCACCACTGCTCTGATCCGTGAATTGAACATCCAATGGAGCGCAGCCCGGCTGCGCGTCATGCATGAAGGCCGCCACCACCGGCGGGGCCACATCGATCATCGCATAGGCGGTATCCGCGCAACCGGAGAGTGTGGACGCGATCAACCGGACGGTGTCCATGACGCTTCCAGGTCCGGCATTGAAGTAGGTGTGCTGCGGCGAGTTCGCGCCCGAGGTGCTTCCATCGCCGAAGTCCCATTGATGATCCACCGCCCCGGTGCTGGTATTGTTGAACTGCACCTCCAAGGGAGAGCAGCCAACACCCGGGACCGGTGTGAACATGGCGTTCGGTTTCGCCTCCACCAGCACGTTCTCCGTGCCCGTGCCCGAACAATAGGGTGTCGTGACCGTCAAGGTGACGACATAGGCGGATGAGGAGGCATAGAGATGGGAGGGATCGGTGAGCGGACTGGCATTGCCATCACCAAAGTCCCAATTCCACTGGACCGCTTCATTGCCGGGGTCGTACACGGTCTGGTCATGGAACTGGGCCGGCTCGCCTTCACAAACGTTCAATGCCCCGATCTGCACATTGGGAGGAGGGTATACATGGATTTCATGCGATGCCTGGTCCTGACAACCCTGCGCGTTCGTCACGGTCAGGGTCACGGTATAGGTGCCGGTGGTGCCGTAGAAATGTGGTGGAGGCGAAGTGGCGGTGCTCGTCGTCCCATCGCCGAAGTCCCAGAGGCGTTGCACACCACCATTGGAAGCGTTCGTGAAGATGACGGTAAGGGAATCACACGCCGCATCCTGATCGACATTGAACTGTGCATCCGGACTGGGAAGCACGATCAGGTCCGTCGAGGCCGTATCCGCACATCCCGCGGTGGCTCCCTGGATGCTGGCCGCGTAGCTCACGGTATAGCTTCCGGGTGCGTTGTACGAATGGGCCTGATCGCCCGCACCGGTGGATTGGAAACCATTTCCCGTATCGAAATCCCACTGGAAATAGTTCGCTCCTCCGGCGGTCGTCTCATGGAACTGGGCCGTCTCTCCAGAGCAGATCGTGTCCGGTGCAACGGTCACGGTGACATTGGGCGGGGGAACGATCGTGATCGTCACATGGGCCGTGTCGACGCCACAATAGTTGCTGTCCAGCATCGTCACTTCGTAGGTCCCGATGCCGGGATAGGCGATGGTGTGCGGAAAGGTCGGCGGCCAGGGGGTCCAGTCGATGATGGAATCCTGATTCGCACCCCAGTAGTCACCGAAGTTCCAGTATTCGAAGCGCTGGTAGATGTTGCCCTGCTGGACGCAGTTGCGATCGGTGACGTTCAGGAACGTCACCTCGTTGTCGGGCCAGCAGAGCAAGGTGGCGGACGGAGCGATCCGGGCGCTGTCCAGGTCCCAGACCCGGATCGGGTTGAAGGTGGCCTGGCTGGCACCACCCTGCAATGTGTTGCAGTTGTTCTCAGCCGCCAGATGCACCGTCGTCTCGCAGCTCACGGTTCCCGGCAGATAGGTGTGCGAGATGGTCTGTCCCAGGTTCGTGTAGTCCGTTACGAAGGGTGGGGACCCATCTCCGAAATCCCAGGTGAAGACCGTGTTCGGAGAGGTGTTGGTGCTGGAATTGACGAAGTCCACGGCCTGCGGTGCGCATACCTGCGTCAACCCACCAACAGGGATCTGGATCGACGCACTGGTGCTTTCCTCCATGATCACCGTGCCGGTGACGACGCAACCGGTGACCGTTTCGGTGAAGGTCACCGTGTATTGTGCCACAGCAGCGGCGTAGACATGGCTCACCGACTGTGGCGGGACCAGGGACCCACCGCTGTAGACCGGACCGCCATCTCCCCAATCCACGGAGAAGTTGCCGATGGTGCTCGGGCTGGCGATCAGCAGGGTGAAACTGGAGCCGGAGCAACTGTACCAGATGGGCGTGCTCGACAGTGCCCCATCATAGTCGTACAACTGCGGGCATTGCGCGCTGATAGGACCGGCGCTCAACAGGATGAGCGCGGAGAGCATATGGCGAAAGGACCTCACGCCGCTTGCGGATCGCACCTTGCTACGCATCGCCGCCTCCAAAGGATACCGACCGTTGATGGATAAGCACGACGCATCGTCGCAAGCGCCTGGCGGATCGACGGGGAACATTGACGGGAAGCATCCGTATGAAGCTCTGCGGTACTCCTCTCCTGCAATGGACGATTACGATCTCTGTGTCATTGGCGGAGGCCCTGCGGGCTATGCCGCCGCAATGCGGGCGATCGATCTGGGGCTGCGCACCCTTCTCGTGGAGCGCGACCGGATCGGTGGTACGGGCATTTACGACGGTGCCCTCACGTCGAAGACCTTGTGGGAGCTCTCGCAGCGCGTATCAAGTGCCAACGAGGTGGTCCGCGAACGCGGTCGAAGACCGTTCCGTCTGTCCTGGGAGGAGATCACCCGCACGGTGAACGAGGCCGTGTTCGAGCGCAAGTACCTCTATGCCTGTCACATGCAACTGCTCGCGGGTAGCACCGACCGGTTCCGGCATGAACGGGGCCACGCCTGTTTCATCGGTCCCCATGACCTGCGCATCGAACGACCCGGCATGACGACCACCATCCGTGCCCGACATTTCATCATCGCGACCGGGTCCCGCCCCAGGGCGATCCCGGGCGTTCACGTGGACGAGCTACGCGTGATGACCAGCAACGGCATCCTTCACATGGACGACCTCCCCGGGAGCATCGTGATCATCGGTGCCGGTGTGATCGGATGCGAGTTCGCCACCATCCTTGCCAATTTCGGCCACACCCAGGTCCATTTGATCGATCGTGCGGAACGCATCCTCCCCTTCGAGGATGCGGACGTGAGCGAGGTGGTCCGCAAGGGATTGGAAAGCAAGGGCGTGCTCGTTCATCATTCCGCCCGCCTGGAACGACTTGAAGCACTTCCCCACGGCGTGGAATACACCCTGGCCTTCACCGACGGGCGCAAGCGCACGATCGCCGTGGACCGTGCCCTGCTATCCGTGGGCCGCACGCCCAACCTGGACGGACTTGGTCTGGATGCGGCAGGTGTGGCCGTGGATCCGGACCGGGGCTGCATCCTTGTGGACGGCACCCGAACGTCCGTGCCGCACATCCATGCCGTGGGCGATGTCACCGGCGCGCACATGCTGGTGAACCTCGGCGAGATGGAGGGACGCCATGCCGCGGAATCCATCGCGGGCGTTCCGACCACCGTGCTGGACCATGAGCACACGAGCACGATCATGTTCCTTGAACCCGAGGTGGCCGGCGTGGGCCTCAACGAACAGGAATGTCGTCTGCAAGGGATCGCCTACCGCATGGCACGCATCGATTACAGCTGCCTGGCACGCGCCATCGCCATGCGACGCACCCGTGGCTTTTTCAAGGTGCTCGTTACGGACGATGAGGAGATGCGTGTGCTCGGCATGCGTGCCGTGGGCGAGCATGCCTCAAGCGCCATACAGGCGGTGGCCCTCATGATGCACACGGGCCTCGGTATCCGTACACTCACCGATCTGGTGCACCCCCACCCCAGCATCATCGAGGGGGTTCAGGAATGCGCCCGGATCCTCCTGGGTACAAGTCTTTTCAAGCCGAGCGTCTACGGCGACAAGCTCCGACACTATACCTGGCGCCCCGGCCCGGCCGAGGAGCGCGCAGCGTAGGATCAGGGTTGACCCGGGTCCTGGAACCGCGGATCGGTGATGAACTCATGATCGGTCAGGCTGTTCAGGAAGGCAATGATCTGCTGACGGTCCTGCGCGTTCAGTTCAAGGGTCTGGTCCGGGTCCGTGAACTTCATGAAAGGGTCCACCGTCGCAGAGGTCACACCCCCATCGTTGTAGTGATCGAGCACCTCGTCGATCGTGGCGAAGCGTCCGTCGTGCATGTACGGTGCGGTCAACATGATGTTGCGCAATGACGGGGTCTTGAACTTGCCCATGTCGAACGGATCCCCGGTGACGCCACCGCGTCCCAGGTCCGTGAACACCGAATCCAGTGCGTTGTTGTGGAACTGTTCATCGGTGAAGAGGTCACCCGCCGGTGTATGGCAGTGGAAACAATCGGCACCACCCTGTCCGTTCGGGATGAATGGCGGCTGACCACCTTCCAGCTGGAACAGCGCATATCCTTGTTGGGCATCGACCGAGATCGTACCCTCCCCGCGCTTCCACTTGTCGAACGGGGAGTTCGCGCTGATCATCGTCCTCAGGAATTGGGCGATCGCCTTGGCGATCTGCAGGGAATCCACACGCGAATCCCCGAACGCCGCATAGAACAGGTCCCCATAGGCCGGATCGGCATCGATCTTCGATGCGGCGTTCGGCCAGGTGTCATGCATCTCGATCGGGTTCGTAACGGGCTGCAGGATCTGGTCCTCCAAGGTGGCAGCGCGCCCATCCCAGAAGAAGTACTGGCCCCATCCCAGATTGAATAGCGGCATGGCATTGCGCGTCCCCTGAAGATGATCGATGCCTTCACTGAACTGGTTCCCATGGTCGGTAAAGGCGTACGCAGGCGCGTGGCATGTGGCACATGCCTGGGTGTTGTCCCCTGACAAGCGTTCGTCATAGAACAGGTAGCGTCCCAGCTCCACGCCCTCCTGCGTGATGGGGTTGTCGGCGGGGATGGTCATTGGTGGCAGGTTGGACGGGATCTGCAGATCGTAGGGCGTGGCATGGAACCCGGTGTCCGCGGGAGGCTCCGGATCCTCCTTGCGGCAGCCGGAGATCCCGATGATCGACACTGCGACCAACACAAGAATGGCTGTTCGGATGTGGTACGACCTCATCATGGCACTTGGTCCAAGGTACGTTCATCGGTCAATGCGTGCAGGAAGGCGAGCAGGTCGGCACGCTCCGTGGCGTTCAGGTCCAGCGGGTGGACCCAGGGACTTTGATCGGGATGCCCGACACCACCGGCAATGAAGAAGTCCACGACCTGCTCCAATGTCGCCATCGATCCATCATGCATATACGGAGCTGTGAGTGCGATGTTCCGAAGGGTCGGCACCTTGAATTTGCCCAGATCGTTCGGATCGAGCGTGATGCGCTCCCTTCCGGGATCCTCGTAATCCATGTAGAGACCGACGTTCTGATAGCTGTGGTCGCTCAGATCGGGGCCATTGTGGCAATGCGTGCAACCCGCGGCATCGCTCGCGAAGATCTCCGCCCCATGCGCTTCCTGTTGGGTCAGGGCATCGGCCTCGCCCTGCAGATAGCGGTCGTACCGCGACCATCCGCTCAAAAGGGTGCGTTCATAATTGGCAATGGCCCGGGTGATCACATAGGCGTCCATGTCCCGCCCGTACGCCAAGTGGCTCATGGTCCGGTAGGGTTCCTCCTGACCGAGCGCCGAAGCGACGACATTGATGTCATTGTCCATCTCGAGGGGGTCGCCGACCGGTGCAAGCACCTGAAGCTCGAGCGTCGGGACGCCGCCATCACGGAAATAGCCCTGGTGGTAGGCCAGGTCTATCAGGGGCGGTGCGTTGCGCATCCCCGGCATGCCGTCCACGCCCAGGCTCTTCGGCAGGGTGTCACTGAAAGACCGGTCCGGATGATGGCAGCTGGCGCAGCTGATCGTTCCGGTCCGTGAGATCCGCTCTTCGAAGAACAGCATCTTCCCCAATCGAACACTGGCATCCGTCAGCGGATTGTCATCGCGCAAGGGCGGGTAAGGCATGCCCGGTGCCAATTGCAATTCGAAAGGCGCATTGCCCTCCTCCACCACCGATGGCTCCTCCTTCCGACAACCCATCGTTGCCAGCAATACCATCGGAAGGGCCACCCATTTCAGGTCCATCGCACTATGGCGCATGCACGGTGATCGCGTCGCGGACGTTGTCGGACAACCGTGAGGCGAGTTCGACATTGGCGCCGTGCGCCTGATTGTCCACCTCCAGGTCGATGGTGTCGTTCGCACTGTACAGCAGATGGGCCAGGTCGATGTTCATGTGCAGGTGTGCATACCCCGTATCCGGCACGGTGGTCCCCGTGATGTCGTATTGCGCCGTACGGTAGCAGGTATCCAGTCCGGTATGGATGCTGAATTGTCCGGGTGGTGGCACCTCGGTCCCGTTCGGGTCCACATCGAAACGTCCATCGAAGATCACGAACCGGTAGGCGGCGGCCCAGCTCCACCAAGTGCCTTGTGCATAGCTCAAGGGATGTTCGGCGGGATAGGTGACCGGGTCCGTATGGTTCAGGTCCGGCGGCAATCCGATACCCCACTCCACCATGTTGTAGTCACCCGCCGGCAAGGCATAGCTCCGGCTCTTGGGCCCGTTCAACAGGTCGAGCAGGTCCACCGTGAAAAGGTCCTCCCAGGTGCCGTTCGATCGTCTGGCCCGTGCCATGGCCAGATAGAACTTCAGTCCCTGCACCTGGACCCGGTGCTGAAGCACGTCGTGATAGACCGAATACTTGTCGAACGCGGTCCCTTCCCAAAAGGGTGCGTAGGTGATCGTGATCCACGATGTGTTGGTCGGGGCCGGTTCGGGCGGTATAGCAATGTCCTGGCGACAGGCAGCCAGCAGGATGGGCAATGCCGCGAAGAAAATGAGCTTTCGCATCGTATTGTGGTGCTAAGGGCCCCCTTCTGCGCAGACCGAAGAGGACCCGGGCCATCCACAAAAATACGGTCGACCCGCCCGGGATCCGGTGACCCATGTCATCGGTGGTCCTTGGGGACCTGGGATCCTAACTTGGCCCCCGATGGGCCCGGCACCATGTTGAACGTGCTGCACAGTTCCGCGGGAGCAGGAAAAACGCATGCCTTGGTGAAGCGTTACCTGGTGCTGGCGCTTGGGTCCGAACGTCCGAACGCCTACCGCCGGATATTGGCGCTGACCTTCACCAACAAGGCGGCTGCGGAAATGCGCGAGAGGGTGCTGACCTATCTGTTGGACCTGGCTTCAGGCGATCACGCACAGGCGCGCACCCGGGATCTTCTGAACGCCTTGGATGGGATCGGCGTCCCGCCCGACGTGGTGCGTCAACGGGCCAACGCGGTGCATGCCCACATGCTTCACCACTGGCCTGACATCGCGATCACCACGATCGATGCCTTCGTACGCCGCGTGGTCCGACCCTTTGCCCGCGATCTGCGCCTGGATCAGGACCTTCGAATGAGCACCGATCTGGCGCACTACCATGCCGAAGCCGTGGATCGCCTGCTGGCCCGGGCCGGCAATGCACCAGCGCTCACCGAACTGCTCGTGGCTACCTGCGAGCAACTGCTCGAGGACGAGAAGGGCTGGTCACCGGAAGGACCATTCCTGCAACTGGGTGCGCAGCTGGGCCAGGAGCAGGCGATGGCCCATCTGGAAGCGCTCCGGGGGATCGGGGCCGCGACGTTCCTGCAGGTGCGTGATGATCTCCGGAACGAGGTCGAAAGGACCGTCGGAATGCTCCGCGACCTGGGCGGCGAAGCACTCGCGCTCCTGGAGGAAAATGAGGTCCGCGAGAACGAGTTGGCCCATGGCGGACGCGGACCCTTCAAATTCTTCCAGGCACTTGCCGCTGCTCCGATCATGCCCCCGGAACTGACAGCAACCGTGAGGAAAGTGCACGCCAGTGGGAATTGGTCCTCCGGAAGTGCCTCGCCCGCCGCAAAGGCGCGGATCGATGCCATCGCATCCCGATTGGACGCGCTCCTGGACCGCATCGAGGAATTCTATGACCGCCCGTTGCGCGAACACCGTCTCCGTCTGGCCGTACTGCGCGACCTCATGCCAACGGGTGCACTGCACATACTCGACGAACAGCTCGAGGCGGCAAAACAGGAGGACCATGTCACCTTCTTTCAGGACCTGACCCGGCGTGTCGCAGAGGTGGTGCGGGACGAACCCGTGCCTTTCATCTACGAGCGCATCGGTCAACGATACCGCCATTTCCTCATCGATGAGTTCCAGGATACCTCCGTGCTGCAATGGTGGGCGCTCCTGCCCCTCGTGGAGAACGCACTGGGGGAAAGCGGGACCGTCTTTCTGGTGGGTGATGCCAAACAGGCGATCTACCGCTGGCGCAATGGGGAAGTGCGGCAGTTCATCGCGCTGCCCGACCTGCACGACCGCGAAGCGATATACGACGGCGCGCGCCGCGAAGCGGCCCTGCAGGCGGCATATCATCCCATTCCTCCTCTTGTTCGGAACTATCGATCCGGCCGTGCGATCGTGCGGTCCAACAATGCACTTTTCAACGCATTGCGACGAACGCTCCCGAACCACCTGCAGCGTGTCTATGAGGACTCGGAGCAGGAACCGTTCACCGCGCACGAGGGCATGGTCGCATTCTCCATCGTTCCTTCCGAACTGACCGGGGCCGATCGCGAGGCCTTCGAACAGGACCGTGTGCTCGAACTGGTCCAGGAAGCCTTGATCGATGGTTATCGGCCAGGTGATATCGCCCTGTTGACACGGACCAGCACCCAGGGCCAGTTGATCGCGCGTACCCTGACCGATGCGGGCCACCCGGTCGTTTCTCCCGATGGCCTTCGGCTGGCCCGCGATCCGGCTGTGAACGCCATCGTTGACGCCTTGCGTTTCCTTCACGACCGATCGGAGGAAGCGGCCGCCCGTGCCTTGCAGGGATGGGCATTGGTCCATGGTCGCGGGCCCACGGACAATGACCTGTTCTTGGGCCGCGATGGATATGTGCGCCCCTCCGAACGATTGGAGGAGCTTCTCGGAAAGGCAGGAGGAGCATCAGCAGGGCCCACACTGCTCGACCGTGCCATGGCCGTGGTACAAGCATTGGGTCTCACCCCAACGCGGGATGCGTTCATTGCCACATTGCTCGACATCGTCGATGCATGCATGCACGAGCATGGGCATGACATCGGTACGTTCCTCGAGCAATGGGAACGGGACGGCTCCAAAACAGGAGTGGCCCTGCCCGATGATGGGTCGGCCATCCAGGTGCTGACCATCCACAGGTCCAAGGGATTGCAGTTCCCCGTGGTGATCGTGCCTTACACGGAGATGGCAACGCGATCCGGACGACACGTGGAACATATCTGGGTGGACCCGGGGACCGTCGTCCCCCAGCTACCAAGTGTCCTTGTGCGCTTGAACAAGCTGGCCGAACAGGCGCAGCTGCCGGAAGCGGTCGAGGAAAAGGACCTGCGCCGTCTGGACCATATCGACATGCTCTACGTCGCGTTCACACGTCCGGAACAGCGCCTCTATGCGCTGCTGCGTGCAGGAAGCCATGACCCGTTGGTCAGAGGGACGATCGCACATTGGAATGCGCATCTTGCGACCGCCGGCCCTGATGCCCCGATCGGCCAACGCGCAGTGGTCCAAGCCGGCCCGATCGCTCCCGCACATGCATCACCACAGGAGATCCCACCCGCTGTGATCGGTCCGCGCAAGGTGATCGTCCGGCGCACGGCACCGGAAGATTGGGACCCGACCGACCCGGTACCACTGGTCCGGTTCGGCAAGTTGGTGCATGCGGTGCTTGCGCAGGTACGGGGCGTCCACGATCTGGTGCCCGCCTTGAACGCAGCGGTCGCCCGTGGCATGATCGATCCTGGATCGGCCAGGACGCTCGAGGACCTGCTGCGACCTGTGCTCGAACGCGAGGAGGTCCGACCCTACTTCGCCGACAATGCACAGGTCCTGACCGAGTCACCATTGATCACCGCCGAGGGCCATGTGTTGCGGCCGGACCGCATCGTCCGTGCGCACCAGGAATGGCGCGTGCTCGACATCAAGACCGGGGCACCACGTGACGTGCATCGGGAACAGGTCCGCAACTACCGCGAACTGCTCTCCGACATCGTGGGATCGGATGTGCGTGGTGCACTGCTGTACATACGGTCGGGTGAATTGATGGAAGCATGAACATCAAGGCCGGTATGGTCCGATGGGAGGTCCTCCCCTTTTCCGCGATCGACACCCGTCTGTTCCACGATATCCTTCGTCTGCGGATCGATGTGTTCGTGGTGGAGCAGGATTGCCCCTATCCGGAATTGGATGGGCTCGATCCGGACGCCATGCATGTCATCGGCCGATCGCCCAAGGGCGCGGTGATCGCCTATGCACGCATCCTGCCTGCGGGGGAACATGACCGCCCCGCCATCGGGCGTGTGGTCGTCGACCAGGTGGATCGGGGCAATGGTGTGGGACGTCGGCTCATGGAGCAATGCCTGCATGCCGTGCAGGAACTCCATGGTTCGCGTCGATCGAGGCTGGCCGCACAGGCACACCTTCGCAAGTTCTATGAGCGTCTGGGATACATGGCCACCGGCCCGGAATATCCCCTGGACGGCATCCCGCATATCGACATGGAACTCAACGGATGAGGGTCACCGTGCCGATGAATTCCTTGCGCACCGTACTGTATTCGGCCAGCCAGGCCTTGTATACGTAGACATCCGGCAACGCGCCCGATCCATCCCATCCTTGCTTCGGGTCCGCGGTATGGAAGACACGTGCACCCCACCGATCGTAGATGGACAGTTCGTACTGCCTGGCACCCAGTACTTCCGGCAGGAAAACATCATTCGTCCCATCACCGTCGGGACTGAACGCGTTGGGTGCGTAGAAGAGATGATCACCCACGTGGATGGCGAATTGTGCAGTGTCCCGACATCCCGGTCCGGATGTCACGACCTGTGTCACCGTGTAGATACCGGCATCCGTGAACACGTGCGTGAACGAAGGTGTGTCGTAACTGGTGCCATCAACGGTATAGTGCCAGGCATTCGCACCTTGGGAGGCATCGAGCACCGTGGTGACCGGATCGAAGATGCTGAGCAGATCGTCCTCCGCATACGCACCGGCCCGGGGGGGCGTCCAGGTCTGGACGGCCGGTGATCGAACGAACGTGGCCACATCGATACAGCCACTATCGGTCCATGCCTGGAGCGATACAGGGTAGGCACCCGGATCGTTGAACACATGGCTGGGCGTGGCGTCCGTGGAGGTGGTCCCATCGCCGAAGTCCCACTGATAATGCAGCGGAGTCCAGGCAGCGGACCCGTTGTCGAAATGCACCTGCAGCGGTGTACAACCCGCCGTGTCCGTGGTGAACAGGGCGATCGGATAGGGATGGACCTCCACTGAATCCGTGAAGGTGTCGGAACATCCATGGTCCTCGATGGTGAGATGCACCGGGAAAATGCCCGGCTGTGTGAAGGCGGCCTGTACCACGGGACCCGACGCGGTCACCGGGGAACCGGACGCGCTGAGGTCCCAATCCACCTGCGCATTTGATGTAAAGTTGCCCAGCGCGTTGAACGTCACTGGCGGTCCGCCCTGGCATTGGATGCCGGGTGGCAGGAACCCGGGATCCAATGGAGGATAGATCTGGAACGTGGCGTACGACGTGTCCGCGCAGGGCCAGGTCGGGTTCGCCACGAGGGTGACCGTGTAGATCCCTGTGTCGGGGTAGTTGAAGCTCGGCGCCACCATGTCCGATGTGTCGGCATCAGTGCCGGGAACGCCGAAGTCCCAATGGTAGAAATTCCCGCCCGTGCTCAGGTTCACCATCTGCACGGTACTGCCCGTGCAAAAGACCTGCTGCTGCTGGATGGAGGAGGTCACCAGCACCTGACAGGGCACCACATCGAACCGTAGATCGCGATACACTTCGCTGAGCACCTGCCCGTTCCGGACGTCATGCACACCGAGACCCACCACATAGGAGCCGATCGTGTTGGGAGTGACGGTCAGTTCCCCGGTCACCGGGTCCATCGTCAATGGCGGGTTCGCGCTCATCTGCGCGTTCTGGGAGAACCCCGTGGCCCAACTGACCGGCATATAGGGAGGTCCGGCCGGAGGTGAGGGCATGGGGGTCAATGTGTTGCCGCCATTGTAGGGCGTGATCAAGGAATACTCCAATTGGTCACCGTCAGGGTCGGTGGCCGAATGATCGAACACGAAATCCTGGTTCACACAGAGTGCGATCGGTGGATAATTGGTGAACCGAGGGCTGCTGTTGTACCCGAACACGTTCACGTCCGGAACGGTCACCGTGCAGGTCAGACCCTGCGAATTGGGGTTGGTGATGTTCGAGATGGTGGGCGTCCGACAGCAACGCTGGTATGAAATGACATAACCACCGGCAAGTGTCGGCAGATCGATAACGGTCACATATTCCGCCATTTCCACGCAGATCGTGGCCGGGGCCGTCAGACAGGGGTTGTTGAGCACGACAGGCACCGACACCGGAGTGGGCGTGGGGACCACGGCGGAGAAGAGGTAGTTGCCGGCACTGTCGAAGACACCGAGCTCGGCGCTCGCGTCGAATCCCTGGTTGTTGGTATTGCCCGGACCGCAGTCGCGATAGACCTTCAACGTGAACTGGTAGGAGTCCGCGTTCAGGTGATCGTAGTACAACTCCCCACCGATGATGTGGGTGGCCATCAAGGTCCCCACTGCCAGGGAACCGATCGCCACAGTGATGGACCGGAGCATGCGCACGTTCAAAGGACGAAAAGATACGAATGCCCGTTGCTCGCCGTGGATCATTCCGACCACCGGTCGAGGATGGCCAGGAACTCCTCCTCCGGAATGGACCGAAAGGCCCCGTCCGCACCATCAAGCATATCCTGGATCCGCTGCCGTTCCGGGAAGACCCGGGCATGCACATCATGTCGGACGACCCGTCGACCGATGACCTGCAGTTCAACGAACCGGTCCATCGTCTCGATCCGATAGAAGTTGCTACCATTGGCCGACCGTCTGAACTGGGGAAACCCGGGAACGCTCTTTCTGGACATGTCCACGAATTTCAGAAGCTTCCGGCGATGATCTTCCTGCGTGAGTTGGCCGACCTGTTGTTGCAGGATCATGGCAGCGCTTTGCGCGACATCGCGGTGGTGCTTCCCAGTCGGCGGGCCGGACTGCATCTGCGCCAACACCTCGCTCTGCTCCATCGCGGTCCCCTTTGGAGCCCACAGGTGCACACCCTGGACACTTTCCTGACCGCTTTGGCGGGATTGGAACAGCTCGATAGCCTTGCCACCCTGTTGGAATTGCACCAGGTGCACCTGGAATTGCGGGGTGAAAAGGCCGACCCGTTGGAACATTTCCTCCAATGGGGACCCACCGCACTGAGGGACATGAACGATGTGGACCAGCACTTGCTGGACCATGCCATCATCTACCGGGATCTGCGCAACCTGGAGGAGATCGATGCCTGGAGCTACCGATCGGGTGAGTTGAGCAAGGGACAAAAGGACCTGGCCGAACGATGGGCCCATCATGCCCAACTGCATGAACGTTTGCTCGAGACCCTGTTCCGGAAAGGCCTGGGAACGACCGGGCAGATCGCCCGTATCGCCGCGGACAAGGCCCTGGACCCGGCTTCTTTCGGACGCTGGGACCGGGTCCATTTCGCCGGACTGAACGCGCTGACACCTGCACAACTGAAGGTCGTCAGAAGTCTGTGCGATGCGGGACGGGCGGATGTGGCTTGGGACGCCGACCGCTACTACCTCGAGCACGAACTTCAAGAGGCAGGCCGCTTTCTTCGCGCTGACATTGCTGCGCTCGGTGCCGGCCGGATCCCTGCACAGGACATGGTGCGCGGCGATCCGCCCCAGGTGCGGGTCGTCCGGGCTCCAGGTCGCATGGTGCAGGTCTGGACGGCGATCGGTGAGCTGTTGAACGCATCTCCCGATGAACGGGAGGATACGTGCATCATCCTCTCCGATGAGCAATTGCTGCCCCCCCTCCTGAGCGCATTGCCCGAGGAACTGGGACCGGTGAACGTCACCATGGGCCTGGCACTGGCGGACATGCCCATCGGCGATCTGCTCCATGCGTTCCTCCAACTGCACACGGCGCCCGGATCACGCGCCGCGCGTGAGAACGCCCTGTCCCATCTGTTGGGCCATGCCATTTGGGGCCATGCGGGCACGCGTGTCGAGAACGCATTGGGAATGCTCCGGATGGCCCGTGGCGGGCGCATTCCACCGGATGTCCTTCGCCAAGGTCCTGAAGGGGACCCCGTTGCTGATCATCTCAGCGCTGCCCTGGTCGATGTCAGGCACGCGGGCCAACTGCGCGATCGCATCCATCACCTGTTGCGCGCCGCGAAAGAAGCACGACCGGACCCGGTGATGGAGGAGCAACTGTTCCGTACAGCATTGGTGATCGACCGGCTCGATGCCCTGTTGCAGGTGGAGGACCGCCCCATGACGGTCGCCGCCTACAGCGAAGTGCTGCTGCGCCTGTTCCGCGAAGCCCGCATCGATCTCTACGGAGAGCCCCTGGAGGGCATACAGGTGATGGGGCTCTTGGAATCGCGTGCCATGGACCATGCGCATTTCATCATCCTGGGCGCGGAAGAGGGGCATCTTCCCGGGGCCGGCATCGAGAACAGCTTCATTCCATGGGATATCCGCCGGGCGTATGGACTGCCACTGGGGGATGACAGCCAGGCGGTCAGCGCTTATCCCGTGTTCCGATTGCTCCATCACGCCCGGAAGATCACCCTGGTGCATGGTGACAGTGGCGAGGAGGCCGGTGGCCCCAGCCGATACCTTCAGCAATGGGCCCACGAACTTCCCCGAGCTGCGGCAACTCAACTGCAGTCCGTGGACGTGCGGATCCCCATCCGCAAAAGGCACGATGCGCATATTGCCCTGCGGAAGGGACCGCAGGAACTGGATGCACTGCGGGCCCGATGCGAGAGCGGCTGGAGCCCCACGGCACTTTCCACCTGGCTCACTTGTCCGCTCGATCACTATTTCAAATATGTGCTCGGACTTCAGGAAACGCCGTCCAGAGCGGACCGATTGGGGCATGACGAGCTCGGGCGGGTCGTGCATGGCGTGCTGGAGCAGATGCATCGGGCACTCATGGGACAGTGGGTCACGCCGGCCGATCTGGAACACTTGCGGCGAAGTCTGCCCGACCTGCTCGACGAGCGTTCCAGGGCGTTGGACATCCCTATTGACCTGTCCACCGGCGCAGCGTTCCTGCAAATGACAATGGCCCGTCAAGCCTTGGATGCGCACCTGGAGCAGCTGCACAAGCGGGTGTCAAAGGGGGAGCGATTGCGCATCCTGGCAGCGGAGACGGAGATCGCCGCCGAGCTGCCGACCGCTTTCCACGGCCTGGACCACCCGGTGCATTTGAAGGGCCGGATCGATCTGATCGAGGAAAGGGATGGCGTCAGCCGGCTCGTGGATATGAAGACCGGACACGTCGACCCCAGCGAACTGAAGGTCGCATTCGCCGACCCCGAACCATTGGACAAGCTCACGGACAAGTCCCTGCAACTGATCATCTACTCCTGGTTGTATCTGACGACCGTTGCGGAGGCGGGTCCGATCTCCGCTTGCATCGTCCCGCTGCGGGCCCGGTCGATGCTGGATGGGTTGCCGCTCGTAGTTGATGGGGGGATGCTCCTGGGAAACGAATTCCTCCCACGGGCGGGTGCCCTGCTCGGTCGTCTGGTCCGTCGGATGATGGACCCGGACGTCCCGATCGCGCACCGTGCCGAAAGCCGCTACTGTCGCTTTTGCGCCGAAGGCCAATGAAAAAGGGGCGCCGAAGCGCCCCTTCCTGTCCGTGGTCCGAGGATCAACGGTACACGATCTTGTGCACGCTCGACGTACCCTCCCGTGTGATCTTCAGATAGTAGATCCCATTGCTCATGGAGGTGAGGTCCATCTCATGCTGGTAGGTACCCTGGTAGCTCTTCAGCGCGTCGCTGAACACATCCTGGCCCAAGGTGTTCATCACCTGCACGCGTACGTCGCTCTGCTCCGCCACCACGAACGAGAAGACGAAATGTCCATCGTTCGGGTTCGGAAGGATACGCACTGAGCCGTCCAGGTCCGTCGCGTTCACTGCGCTTTTATAGATCTGGCCGGTACGGTCCTGGCCACCGAGAGAGATGTAGTAGTTCGCATTGTTCAGCAGTTCACCGGTCCAGCTGTCGTTCACCAGTTGCACGTCCGCAGAACCGGTGTACGGTATGGTCATGATGGTGTACTCCTTGCCGGCCGTCCAAGTGGTGCCCGCATCGTGCATCGGAGTTAGGCCGAACCCGGCAAAGACCTGATACTCGTAGGTACCGCTGTTCCGGACATTGCCTGAACGGGAGATGGGCAGGAACACATGCACATCGCCGGGTTGCTCGATATCACCCAGGTCCAGATCGGTGTTCTGGTCCCAACGGAGCGTGAACACCACCGAGGATAGGATACCATCAAAGTCCGCGTGTGGCTTGACTCGCACCTCCAATTGGTCTCCGGTGCTGAACAGGCCGATATCAACGGTCCCTTGCGACAAGAGCATCGGGATGGAGGTGGCCAGGCCGAGCGTAAGCGCTATTGGACGGAGTAAGGTGTGACGCATTCGTCTGGGTTTTTCGTTCACAGTTGAGGTCCGAGGTGCACAGGCCCGTTCCGGGACCGCACATCTTGCCGACCAAGTTAGCAAGACGGAACCTCGAACGCAAGCCATGTCTCACCGCACGGCCCAACAGGAACCGAACAGGGGCCCCTTTCGGAGCCCCTGCGCGGTAAACCTGCAAGGAAAAATGATGGAACCAATGTCAGAGGATGGAAGAATTCTGCCCCTGACGATTTGAAGACGAAGGTCCTGAGGGAGGGTTGCCGCCGCGCATGAAAAAAATCAGGGCACGAACTTGTAACCCACCCCTCTGATGTTTATAAAGTGCTGAGGATCACGTGGTTCTGACTCAAAATATTTTCTGAATGCGACGATGAAATTGTCCACGGTACGCGTTGTCGGATAGACATCGTACCCCCAGACCTTCTGCAGGATCTCCTCCCTGCTCACCACTTCCCCGGGGCGATCCAGCAGCAGGCGCAACAGCATGGCCTCGCGCTGGCTGAGGGCGTGGCGTCGCCCGTCGGCACCCACTGCCTCGAAGGCGTTCAGATCGATGCGGTTCCCGCCGAATTCATGCAAGGCCTGCAGATGCTGCACGGGGCCATCGTGGCTCCGTTGGATCAATTTACCGACCCGGAGACGCAGTTCCTCCAGTTCGAAGGGCTTGCCCAGATGGTCGTCACCTGATCGCAATCCGCGAATGCGATCGGCGGGTGCAGAGCGCGCGGTAAGGAACAGCACGGGCGTCGTGATCCCCTCCAGCCGGGCCCTTTCGCAGATAGTGAAGCCGTCGATGCCGGGCAGCATCACATCGAGGATCGCCACATCGAAACGGGCACCGCGCAGCTTTTCCAACCCTTCCGGACCATCCACTGCGGTGGTCACGTGATACCCGTCCAATTCCATGTTCAGTCGGATGGTACGCCTGAGCGGTTCCTCGTCCTCCACCAAAAGGATGCGCACCAACGGCCTTTCCATGGGTGCAAAGATCGCGCGTCGGATACCTTTGGGCCCATGGCCTTCACACCGGAGCATGCCGCCTTCGCCAATTCCCTTCGGCCGGGCACGTTGCTGGCCCAATTGGACATCCGCTATGATGTGGACGAACAGGGCCGGTTGATCGCCGTAATGCCGGTGGACGAACGCACCCACCAACCCTTGGGGTTGTTGCACGGCGGTGCCACGGCCGCCCTTGCCGAATCGCTGGGCAGCATGGGCAGCACTCTGCTGATCGACCGGGAGAAGCAGGCGTCGGTGGGCATCGAGGTGAACGCGAACCATATGCGCGGCGTACGCTCCGGAAAGGTCCTTGCTGTTGGTGAGATCGTGCACCGGGGTCGGACCACGCATGTGTGGGATATCCGGGTCACCGACGATGCAGGACACCTCGTCGCGGTTTGCCGACTGACCAACTTGATCATCGACCGAAAGCCATGAGCCAGGATATCCGTGATGCCATCGGTCATTGCCTGCGGCAGAGCCTCACGTTCGCCGCATTCCGCGCCCCGGGGCAACCTGCAACGATCTGGGCGCAGCGTGATCCGGACCTGGACCACGTGGACCCTGGCCTGCTCTGGGAACTGAACGATGCGTTCGTCATGGCACCCTTCGAACAGCAGGGTGAACGATTGCCGATCATCCGGGCCGACGTGGAACTGACGTTCGGTGATCTTCCCGTGTTCCAGGACCACCTGCATGCCTGCTCCGGTCGGCCGGCCAACTCCCCGCCACCAGCCCAACCCACGGAACGGGCGGTCTATGAGCAACTTGTCTCCGAAGCACTTGCCTCCATCGGCCGCGGGGAGCTGGAGAAGGTGGTCCTTTCCAGGATCGCGATCCATCAATTGGACCGGACCGACCTGACCGACCTGTTCGTGCAGGCCCTGGACGAAATGCCCAACGCCCTCGTGGCCTTGATGCACACGCCCGACCATGGCACCTGGCTCGGCGCGTCACCGGAACGGCTGGTGCTTGCCGAGGAGGACCTGGTGCAACTGGATGCCCTGGCCGGCACACGTCCGGTGGAAGAGGCACCGGGCACACCCGAGGAATGGGGTGCCAAGGAACGCCACGAACAGATGCTCGTGACCCGCAGCGTCGTGGAAGGCTTGCTGGAACTGGGCCTGAAGGACATCCACATCAGCGGTCCCGAGGTGGTCCATGCCGGACCGGTGGCACACCTGCGGACGCGGATCGAGGCGGACATGACCGGCCACAGCCTGGACGAGGTCGTGTTCGCCGTGCACCCCACGCCGGCCGTGTGCGGCACACCGCGCAACAAGGCACGCGCGTTCATCAAGGACCATGAACCGCATGACCGCGGACTTTACAGCGGTTTCTGGGGACCATGGCGCGCGGATGGGCGCACCGAGCTTTTCGTGAACATCCGCTGCCTCCAAGCGTTGTCGGATCACGCGGTGTTCCATCTTGGCGCGGGCATCACGGCCGGTTCAGAACCGGCGAAGGAATGGGACGAGACCTCACGAAAGGCCGAATTCTGGATGAAAGCCCTGGAGGCCTCGCGATCAGCTTCGCCGCCCGCATGACCACGTCGGACCACTTCGCCGCGGCCGAACTGGCGCGGCTCTGTGCAGAGAAAGGCGTGCGTCATGCGGTGATCAGTCCCGGCAGTCGCAATGCGCCCCTGATCATCGCCTTCGCGGGACATCCGGACATGCATTGTCTGCGCGTGATCGATGAACGCAGCGCGGGCTTCTTCGCCCTGGGCATGGCGCAACAGCTCCATGCACCCGTGGCCCTGATCTGCACCAGCGGCAGCGCCGTGCTGAACTATGCTCCCGCCGTCGCCGAAGCGTTCTACCAATGTGTTCCCTTGTTGGTGATCACCGCCGACCGGCCCGAGGAGTGGATCGATCAGGGAGAAGGCCAGACCATCCGCCAGAAGGACGTTCTCGCGCCTCACCTGAAGCACAGCGTGCAACTGCCAAGACAGGCCACGGACGATCTCGCACGTTGGCGCTGCGGCCTGATGATCAACGCCGCGATCGACGCCACCCTGCTTCCGGTACCCGGCCCCGCCCAGGTCAATGTGCCGTTCGACGAGCCGCTCTATGGAAGGACCGATGACCATCCGCCGGCCCGCCGCGTTGCCCAGGCGCTGACCGAACAGTTCGTCCTGCCGGAAATGGCGCGCTGGGCCATCACGCAGATGTCCTCCCAGCTCAAGGTGATGGTGCTGGTCGGGCAGGGGATCTGGAGCGATGGACTGAAGCGTCAATTGCAACGGCTCGCATCGCTGCCCCAGGTCGCGGTACTCACGGAAGCCACCAGCAACCTGGACGATCCGGCGTTCATCACCTGCATCGATCGCACGATCGCGGGTATCGGCGTGAAGAATGCGGACGACCTGAAGCCCGATCTGCTGATCACCTGCGGGGGAGCGGTGGTGAGCAAACGCATCAAGGGCCTGCTGCGGAAGTGGCGCCCCGAACAGCACTGGCACATCGACGTGGCGCGGAGGCATTTCGACACCTACCAAAGCCTCACGCACGACTTCGCGGTCAGCCCGGAGGTCTTCTTCGCACAGGTGGCGGACCAGGTCCAGGGGAACGACAGCATCCATGGCGAGGCCTGGCGGATGGTGGCGTCCCGCACACGCGACGCGCACGACCATTTGTTGAAGGATGTACCCTTCTGCGATCTGCAGGTGTTCGACCTGTTGAACGCACGGATCCCGCCGGACAGCGACGTGCATCTTGCCAACAGCACACCCGCACGTTACGCCCAGCTCTTCGACCGTAGGCCGGGCATCCGCTGGTACGGCGATCGCGGCACCAGTGGGATCGATGGCTGCACGAGCACCGCGCTGGGCGCCGCCTTCGCCTCGGGGCGTACGACGACGTTGATCACCGGGGACATCGCCTTCTGCTACGACAGCAACGCCTTCTGGAACGAACACCTTTCGTCCAAGCTGAAGGTGATCGTGATCGACAACGGCGGTGGCAACATCTTCCGCTTCATTGAAGGCCCCGACAAGGATCCCGAACTGCTGGAGTGGTTCGAGGCACCGCACGCACGCGACATCGAGAAGTTGGTGGCGAGCTACCACCTCCCCTACTTCTTCGCTGATGACACGACAACAATGAAGGCCGGGCTGGACGCGCTCTATGCCGAGCACGACCGTCCTGCCGTCCTGCATATCGTCACCGACGCGCTCACCTCGCCCAAGGTCCTGCGCGACTATTTCGATCGACTCCGCACGTCATGAACATCGCACGTTCGATGCGCCACTGCACCGCGGCCTGAAAGTCCCTTCCGCATGAGCTCCCGCAACTGGTCACCCATCAAGACATACACGGACATCACCTTCGACCGCTTCGAAGGCATCGCCAGGATCACGATCAACAGACCGGAGGTCTACAACGCCTTCCGCCCGGAGACCAACAAGGAGATGATCGACGCGATGGACATCGCGCGTGAGGACACCGACATCGGTGTGGTCGTGCTGACCGGTGCCGGCGACAAGGCCTTCTGCAGCGGCGGCGACCAGAACGTGAAGGGCCGTGGCGGCTACATCGGAAGTGATGGCGTGCCGCGTCTCAACGTGCTCGATCTGCACAAGCGCATCCGTGAACTGCCCAAGCCGGTGGTGGCCATGGTGAACGGCTACGCGATCGGCGGCGGTCACGTGCTGCACGTGGTGTGCGACCTCACCATCGCGGCCGAGCACGCACGCTTCGGACAGACCGGCCCCAAGGTCGGTAGCTTCGATGCCGGCTTCGGCAGCAGCTATCTCGCGCGTCACGTCGGCCAGAAGAAGGCCCGCGAGATCTGGTTCCTCTGCCAACAGTACACCGCGCAGGAGGCACTGGAGATGGGCATGGTGAACAAGGTGGTGCCGCTCGCGCAGTTGGAGGACACCACGGTGGAATGGTGCCGGATCATGATGCAACGCAGCCCCCTTGCCCTGCGCATGATCAAGCGCGGCCTCAACGCCGAGCTCGACGGCCAACGCGGCCTGATGGAGTTCGCCGGCGATGCCACGCTCATGTACTACCTGATGGACGAGGCCCAGGAAGGACGGAATGCGTTCCTGGAAAAACGGGCGCCGGACTTCCAGAAGTTCCCCAAGTTCCCCTGAGCGTTCACGTCGAGACGCGAAGAGCACAAAGTGATCAACGGATGAAGCACTGGCTCCACGCCTTCCGCCTGCGCACCCTGCCTCTCGCCGTGAGCAGCATCCTGGTGGGCAGTGCGCTGGCCGCGTTCCGTGGATCGTTCCAGTGGGTGGTGTTCGCGCTGGCGCTCGTGACGGCCATCCTGTTGCAGGTGTTGAGCAACCTGGCGAACGACCTGGGCGATCACGAGCACGGCACCGACGATCATGAACGCGTCGGTCCGCAGCGCGCGGTGCAGAGCGGAGCGATCACCCCGGACCGGATGAAGCGCGCGCTCTGGATATGCGGCGCATTGGCGCTGATCAGCGGTGTGGCGCTCCTCCTCGTCGCGTTCGGGGCCACGCTCACCACGCTGGTCTTCCTCGGGATCGGACTGCTGGCGATCGCGGCGGCGGTGCGCTACACCTATGGCGGAAGACCCTATGGCTATGCCGGTCTTGGTGACATCTCGGTGCTGCTCTTCTTCGGGATCGTGGGCGTGATGGGTACCTTTTATCTGCACACTGGTTCGTGGTGGACCCCCGCAATGCTACCCGCCATCGGTTTCGGCCTGCTGGCCACCGGCGTGCTCAACACCAACAACCTGCGCGACATCGTGAACGACGAAGCAAAGGGCAAGCGCACATTGGCCGTGCGCTTGGGCGTGGAACGCGACAAGGTGTACCACGCCCTGCTGATCGTGGGCGGACTGGGTTGCCTGGCCGCCTTCACGGGGCTGCATTTCCGCGCCATGGCGCAATGGGGCTTCCTGATCGCCACGCCGATGCTGGCCAGCCAGATGAAGCGCGTGCTGCAGAACCTAGACCCGCGCACCCTCGACCCCGAACTGAAGCGCCTCGCCCTGGGGACCTTCCTCTGTGCGATCGCCTTCTCCATCGGTCTCTCGCTCGTCCGATGATGCGCGCCAACTGGATCGAGCGCACCCTGCATCCCCGGTTCCCTTTGGGCACCAGCAAGGGCGTGATCACCGAACGAACGGCGTGGTACCTGATCGCCTGGGACGCGGAACGGCCGGAGGTGCGCGGCATCGGCGAGGCCGCCCTGTTCCCCGGCCACAGCAGGGAGTTCCCCGCCGATGTGCGCACGGCGCTGCTTTCGCTCTGCGCCAACACGAGCGATCGGGACCAACGCCTGACCACGGATCTCGTCGAACTGCCCAGCGTGCGCTTCGCCCTGGAGCAATGCCTGAAGGACCTGGAGGTGAGCGGCACCAAGCAGTTGTTCCCCTCTGACTTCACCCTCGGCCGCCGCGGCATCCCGATCAATGGTCTGGTGTGGATGGGCGACGAACGAACGATGCGATCGCGCATCCGCGAACAGATCGACGCCGGCTTCACCACGGTGAAGATGAAGATCGGCGCCATCGGCATCGATGACGAACTGGCCCTGATGAAGAGCGTACGCGCGGAATACGGCCCCGGTGACATCACCCTCCGCGTGGATGCGAACGGCGCGTTGGACGCCCGCAATGCCATGGACGTGTTGCAACGGCTCGCCGACCTGCAGGTGCACAGCATCGAGCAACCCGTGGCGCCCGGACTGTTCGAAGTGATGGCCGAACTGTGCGAACGCTCGCCCCTTCCCATCGCCCTGGACGAGGACCTGATCGGCCTCAACCGCAACGACCTCCGCGTGGACCTGCTCGACCACGTGAGGCCCCGCTTCATCGTGATCAAGCCCAGCCTGTTGGGCGGCTGGCAGGCGGCGGAGGAATGGATCGCCCTGGCGAACGAACGCGGGATCGGCTGGTGGATCACCTCCGCGCTGGAGAGCAACATCGGTCTGAACGCGATCGCACAATGGACGGCCACGCTCGCCACGGAGGGCGCGCAAGGCCTTGGGACCGGCCGGGTGTATGGCGACAACATCCCTTCTCCGCTCCACGTGGAGGACGGGGAGTTGCACTATCGTCCTGAAGCAGCGTGGGACCTCTCCGGTTTGACGACGTGATCGGACCGACCGTCGCTAGCCGTCATCTTCTCACCTCCTTAACGACCTCTATCCGGTTATCCGCTACTTTCGGCACCATGCGCCGGATGCTGCTCTCCCTTGCCCTGATCGGCGGGCTTCAGGCCTTCGCCGGCGGCGACAACCTGCCGATCGGTGCACGCCACGGTGGCATGGGCTACAGCACGATCACGCTGAGCGACCTCTGGAGCGTGTATTCCAACCAGGCCGGGCTGGCCGGACTGACGCGTCCCGCCGTCGGCATCTACTACCAGCAGCATTGGCTGGCGCCCGAGCTGGGCATGGAGGGCTTCGCCGCCGCAGTGCCCCTGGGCCGCGGTACGATCGCGGCCACCGCCAGCCGCTACGGCTTCGACCTGTACAACGAGACCAAGGCCGGGCTGGCCTATGCCATGCGCTTCGGTGAAGGGCTGCGCGTGGGCATCCAGATGGACTACACCGGCGTACGCTTCGGCGAGGGCTACGGCAGCGCGGGCATTGTCACGGCCGAGATCGGCGTGCAGGCGAAGCTCACGGACCACCTCTGGATCGGCGCGCACCTCTACAACCCCGGACAGGCGCGCATCGGCGGGCCCTACGACGAGAAGTCGCCCACGATCCTGCGCGCGGGACTGGGCTACACCTTCAGCGACAAGCTGATCATCACCGCCGAGGCGGCGAAGGACATCGACCGCAAGGAGAGCTTCCGTGCCGGCCTGGAATATCACCCCAACAAGGTGCTGTACCTGCGCACGGGCGTGAGCACGGGTGACGTGCGCGGGCACGCGGGCCTGGGCCTGCGCCTGAAGCAGTTCGACGTGAACATGG
Organism: Flavobacteriales bacterium; assembly: GCA_020635655.1. GTDB lineage: Bacteria > Bacteroidota > Bacteroidia > Flavobacteriales_F > PHOS-HE28 > PHOS-HE28. The sequence goes on along the minus strand of JACJZI010000005.1, from coordinate 230,029 downwards.
CCGTGGCCTTTCGCTCGCAGCTGGGCTCCACACCGATGATCGACCTCACGTACACCTTCCAATGAGACGGGGCCTCCTGGCCGGTTGCGCGTTGCTCGCAGCGTTCCACGGGACCGCTCAGGAGGATGACCACGGCGTGCCGCGCGACCTGATCGAGCAGCGCATCGAGGCGGCGGCGGAGAACCTCGGCGAGGACAGCGACGTGGACCTCACCACGCTCTTCGACGTGCTCACCGACCGCTACACCGACCCGATCGACCTGAACCACACCACGCCGGAGGAACTGAACACCCTGGGCCTGCTCACCGACGTCCAGATCGGTGCCCTGTTCGACCACATCCATCGCGATGGGCCGCTGCTGAGCATCTACGAGCTGCAGACGATCAATGCCTGGGATGCCCGCACGATCGAGCTGGTGCGTCCCTTCGTCACCGTGCGCGAACGCGAGCAGGGCGCGCGGGCCGGCTTCAAGGAGATCCTCCGCAACCTCACGCAGGAGGTCACCATCCGTTCGCAGGTGAACGTGGAAGAGCGGCGCGGCTTCCAGGACCGCACCAACCTCTTCGGCCAGGAGTACACCGATCCCGACGGCGATCCCCTGGCCGATGCGAGCGACCCCGCCGTCCGGGATTCCCTCCGCGCCAACAACAAGGTCTACCTCGGCAGTCCGTACAAGCTCTACGTGCGTTACCGCGCCCGTTACCGCAGCAACCTCAGCTTCGGCGTCACGGCGGAGAAGGACGAGGGCGAGGAGTTCTTCAAAGGCAGCCAGCCCAACGGCTTCGACTTCTACAGCGCGCACCTCTTCATCCGCGACCTCGGCCGCGTGAAGGCCATCGCGCTGGGCGACTACCAGGCGCAGTTCGGGCTGGGGCTTACGTATTGGAGCGGACTCGCTTTCAGCAGCAAGTCGTCGTACACGCTCAACATCAAGCGCAACGCCTCCGGCCTGCTGCCCTACACCAGCGTCAACGAGAACCTGTTCAACCGCGGCGCGGGCATCACCGTGGAACCGATCAGGCACGTGGAGGTCACCGCGTTCTGGTCGCGGAACAACCTGGACGCGAACAGCGTGGCCGTGAGCGACACGGCCGGCGCGGAGACCCCGGAGATCACCTTCAGCTCGTTCCAGGAGGATGGCTTCCACCGCACCAATACCGAACTGGCGAAGAAGGATGCGATCGTCGCGCAGACCTTCGGCGGGCACATCGCCTACCGCCGCACGCACTTCCAGATCGGCGTCACCGGCGCGCACGTCGGATTCGACGCCACGCTGAACAAGAACGTGAAACCCTACAATGAATTCGAGTTCCAAGGTGATGCGAACACCACACTTGGTGCCGACTTCACGTGGCTGTACCGCAACGCCAGCTTCTTCGGCGAAGTGGCCCGCAGCGACAACGGGGGCATCGGCCTGAACGTGGGCACGCTGATCGCACTGGACCGGCGCGTATCATTGGCCGTGCTCTACCGCGACTACCAGCGCGACTTCCACGGGTTGTACAGCGTGGGTTTCGCCGAAGGCAGCAATCCCTGGAACGAGCGCGGCCTTTATACCGGCTTGGAGATCCGCGCGAGCCGGGCCTGGGTGTTCAACTGCTACTTCGACCAGTTCACCTTCCCGTGGCTGCGCTACCAGGTGGACGCACCCACCAGCGGCTACGAGGCCTTGGGCCAGCTCAACTGGTCGCCAAGCAAAAAGGTGAGCCTGTACGTGCGCGCCCGCCACGAGGACAAGGGCTACAACACCGAACTGCCGGAACAGGGCATCGACGCGATCGTGCGGCGCGTGCAGAACAACTACCGCTTCAACGCGAGCTACAGCGTGAGCCGGAGCATCAGCCTGCGCACGCGGGTGGAGGTGGTCGATTTCAAGCGCGGCGATGCGCCCCTCGACCACGGCTTCCTGATCTACCAGGACCTGGTACACCGTCCGTTGCGCAGCATCTGGGAGATCACCCTGCGCGCGGCGCTCTTCAACACCACCAGCTACGACGCGCGGGTCTACGCCTACGAGAACGACCTGATCGGCGTGTTCAGCATCCCACCCTACTACGGCCGCGGCATGCGCTGGTACGCCATGCTGCGCCTCACACCCCTGCACCGCGTGGACCTCTGGCTGCGCTACGGCGCCTGGATCTACAACGGCCAGGACCGCATCAGCTCCGGCCTGCAGGAGATCAGCGGCCCGGTGAAGAGCGATGTGAAGTTGCAGGTAAGGGTGCGGTTCTGAGGTATCGGCGCGATCTACCTCACCACCACCACCGCCCCGGTCACTTCCTTCCGGTCCTGATAGGGCAACCGGTAGCCTGCGCGATAGACATAGACACCGTCCTGGACCTGGGTACCGTTGCAGGTGCCGTCCCAGGGCTCATCGGGATCCTCGGTCTTGAAGACCAGCTCGCCCCAGCGGTCGAAGATCATCATGGAGAAATCCTCGGGCCTGCACTCGCCGACCCAACTCCAGAGGTCGTTCACGTGGTCGGCGTCGGGCGTGAAGGCCGACGGGATGTAGACGCTGCACGAATCGGTGCAATCGGGCATGTGCACCAGGTGCTCGACGGTGACGGTGCCGCAGGTGAGCTCCGCCTCGAGCGTCACCAGCACATGCTCGTCATTCGTGGAAATGAAGGCGACCCGTGGATCGATCGCCGAGGAGTTCGTCGCCGCGTCACCGAAGTCCCAGTGGGCACCCACGATGGCGGAGTCGGCCACGAGCGTGAACTGCACAGGGTCCTGCAGGCAATGCGCATCCTCCGTGAAGTCGGCCTCGCAAAGGCATTCGATCGGGCTCACGAAGGCGGTCGCGGTGTCCACGCAGCCGTTCGCGTCCACCACCGAGATCACGTACAGCCCGCTGTCCACGGCCGTTGTGGGATCGTTCACCGGGACCCCAGCAAAGGTGTATGCCGCCGTCATGCCCGCCACATGGAACACGGTACCCAGGTCCACGGACTGCCAGGGGCAGATCGAAAAGGACCGATCACCGCCGAGCGAGGGGTTCGCATGCACGGTGAGCGCCAACACGGCGGTATCGGCACATCCGAAGTTGTTCGTGGCTTCCAACTGGTACGCACCGGGCAGAGCCACGTCCGTCGGATCCGCCACGATCGACCCGCCATGCGTCCATGTGGTGGTGAGGCCTGAGGTGATGAAGGTGTTGGAGAGATCGAACGCGGCACCGCTGCAGATGGCCGCCTGCTGGTCGGGCCCGAGCGTCGGCACGGGATCAAGGGTCAGCGATACGACCGCTGTATCGGTGCAATTCATCATGTCCGCCACCACCAGTTCGTAATCCCCGCTGTTGTTCACCGCGGTCGGGTCGTTCACGGCGGTGCCGTTCTGGGTCCAGTTGGAGGTGTATACACCCGTGGCATAAAGCCCGGTGAGGTCCACGCTCGTCCCCGAGCAGGTGTTAAGCGCCATGTCCGGTCCCAGCGCGGGGTTCGGCGTCACGGCCAGGGCGACCTGCGCGGTGTCCGTGCACCCATCGGTGTTGGTGGCCACCAGCAAGTAGTTGCCTGCAGCATCAGCCGAAGTGGGATCGGCCACGGCGTTGCCGGAGAGCGTCCATTCCGCTGTCAGCCCGGTGATGTTGAAGGCCGTGGTGAGGTCGGTGCTCTGGCCCTGGCAGATGCTCGCCGCCTGGTCCGGGCCAAGTGCGGACGCGGCCAGCACGTTCAGCGTGACCAGAGCCGTATCCGTGCAACCATCACTGCTGGTCCCGATCAATCGGTAGCTACCCGGCGACGTCGCCGTCGCCGCCTGTGCGGTGGTGATGGACGATCCGTAGAACGACCAGGCGGGTGCGGCACCGTTCAGGGGGTACATCGCCGTCAGGTCCACCGGCACGCCCGGACATGCATCGATCGCCTGATCGGCCCCCAGGGACACCGTCGCACCGGCCGAGAGGGTGAAATTGGCCCCGTAAACACATCCATCCCATGGATCGGTGCCCTCCACATAGTACGAACCAGGCGTGGTCACCGTCGTTGGTGCGGCGAGCGGCTGGTAGTTCATTCCATAGATCACGAAGTTGTACGGGTAATTGGTCATGAAATACCCGAGAATGTCAAAACTCTCCCCCGGACAGATGGAACCTTGGCCATCATTGACCCACCCCATGCAGGGCGGCGGACCTGGATCGAACCCGAAGGCGATCGCGGAACCGCCGTTCCCGCCGTCGAACCAACCCGGCGTCCAATTGCCGTTGGGCCCCAGACCACCATTGGCACAGGCGGTGTCGATCAACGTGATCGTCCAGGTCCCGCTGCCCCACTCCCCGATGAAGTCGCTCAGTGAACCGTTTTGCGGCGACCAATTGCCGGTGAACGGGGCCGCTCCCGTGGTGATGCTCGGACCACCCCAGAAGGGGAAAAGGGTGTTCGTGTAGTTCTGGCCGCCGGCCCCGTTGAACGCGGAGAGCGTGATCGTCGTGCCGGCCGGTGAGGTGAGCAGGACCTGGAGGGTCTGTGGGTGATCGGTGGTTATGTTCAGCGCCACATTGTCCAACCAATACGCCCAGAACGACCCCGGCCAATCCAACTGACCGACCCCCGACACGTTGGCGGTGAAGGTGCTGGTGTCGCATTGCGGGATAGGTCCGCTGGAAAATGGAAAGGTGCCCTGCGCGAACGCATTGGGTGAAAAGGCCAGCCCGGTCAGTGCCACAACAAGGCCCACCCCTCGCAATGCTTGACCTGTACGCTTGGGTCCCGAAGCCGGCATGTTCGGTCGTTTTCCTACTGGGAAGACGTTCCTGGCGTCCTTCAGTTGCTCAAGATGGGAAAGATCCGACGAACAATGGAGGGATCCTACCACTTCGCGAACCGCGCCCTGCGATCGCCGAGATCGAGTTCATACATACCCGCCGGCAGGTCCGACACGTCCGACCACCCAAGGTCCGGTCCGCTGCGGACCACACGACCGTTCATGTCGATGACCCGGACCTCACCCTTCCGTTCTCCGCTCCAATACAGGACATCGCGCAACGGTTGCGGCCATACCAGCAGGTGGTCCGACGCGGCAGCGGATGCATCGCCGATCGCCGTGGCCGCGTCGATGGTGACGATCGTATCCACGAGGTTGCACAGCGAGTCGGGCGCGAAGAGGATCTGGTAATCGCCTGGCGCCAAATTGCTCCAACCGGCGCTCGACCCCAACTGCGGTGCACCCGCTTGTACCTGGTCCGGCCACGTGAACAGGCCCAACAAGCCCGTGACCGGGGCTGGTGGAGGCATCACCGCGAAGAGATCCGGTCCCACCGAGAGCACCTGGATACTGCCGTTGTTGCCGCCGTTCGCGTTCTGCACCAGCACGTTGAACTGTCCTGCCCCTAGCGAATAGGCGACCACCACAGGGCCCTCTTCGTGTGAGCCACAGATGGAATGGTCGGTGACCGTGGTCTGGTACAGATGCCCGAAGGGAAGAAAATTCCACCAATGGCTGGCCGACGAACATTCCACGGGGGTGAGGCTGTCGATCGCGATCCCGTCCTGCATCAGGTACACCACCGTGGAATCGGCCACGGGCGGGCAGTGCGGGAAGTTGAAGATCTGCGTGCCGCAATAGGGCACCTGCGCCCAGATGTCGACCTCCACGGCGCCAGCGGAGAGAAGGACGCTCTGGCCCAGGTCCCAGTGCAATTGTTCGATGGCGAAGGTCAGCGTGTCCACCGGGTTCACGCCATCATACAATACCACACTGTGCGCCCCGACGGAAAGACCATCCACCTGCTGGGCCGTCGAACCGTTGTCCCATTGACAACCGGTGATGGACGCACCGCATTCGGTCAGGTTCACGAACGCGCTTCCGACGGTGTCCGGCCAGACCGGATGGCCTTTGTAGGGTCCGCATTGGGCATGTGCATGGTCCACCGCGATCGCGAGGACCAAAAGGAGTAGGCTTGTGCGCATCATCGGGGGATGTACACAGAAGACGCGGTGATCCAGGCGCGTTGCCTCCGTTGGGACCTGATCGGTCACTCACGCACCACGCGGAACACTTGCGCGGCCCCATCACCCGGACCGATCGACCGGATGGTATAGACCGATGGCGGCAGGTCACCCAGATCGATGCGGTCGCCGTCCAGTGACCCGGAGCGCACCAACACACCCCGTGCGTTCCAGATCTCAAAGTGCCTGTTCCCGATGCCCCCGGACAGTCGCACGATCCCGGTAGTGGGGTTGGGGTATGCCACGACCGCCGTGGTCCGCTCCTGCTCCGGCACCTCTACCGTCAGATCGCACGGCCCGCCACCGTATGGATAGATGGTGGCACTGTCCACCACCTGGCAGTTGAGCATGTCGTTCCATTCGAAGGGCATGACCAGGCCGAAGGGTGCGATCACGCCGTAGGTGCTCCCGACGGCCTCGATCACCGTGCAGAACGCACTGTCCACAAGAACACCGTTCTGCATCATGCCCAGCACCCAGGTGCGGTGCCACCCATCGTTCAATTCCATGCTGTCCAGCGCCACCACGTGCAGGTCGCCCACCAACTGGTTGTCGATCGTGGCGGGATAAGGTCCCAAACCGATGCCGAAGTCGAACCAGAGCCGTTCCTGGGCCATGAGCGTGTCAAAAGCGAACACCTGGCGGGCGGCCGTGTCCTGGCGGAACAACCGGACCAGTGCATCCGGCTCGTCATAGTCCCATGGGTTCGTCATGTTGGGGATCTCATAGCCATGGCAATGCCCATGCGACCACAACTGGTGGTAGGAGGTGCCGTTGATCAACGTGTCGTTCGCGAAATGGACCACGCGTTCGCAATCCACCCAGGCAAATGCCCCACCGGGTGCCACCGTGATCATGCCGTGGGTCTCGTTCCAGGCGGCATCGCTCTCCGGAAAGGGCCGATAGGACTGTGCCTGGAGCGTCGTGCCGGCCAGCAGCATGCAGAACAGGGTGAAGCGTGTCATGGTCTCGTTTTGCATTGGACGTGCCCACGGGGTTCATCCGCTGCCTGCGGGATGGCCCTGCCGGGAATGAATGTACCCGATCCGCGCGTGCGGCCCTGAGCCCGGTCATCCCCTTCCCCATCGCGCCCGCTACCTTGCGCCGCAACCCGAAGTGCCATGGCAAGCGGCAACGTCTACTATCCCGAGTACCTGCAACTCGGCAAGGTCCTGAACGCGCAGGAGTTGGAGAGCGTCAAGCTCGGCCGGCCCGCTCATGATGAGATGCTCTTCATCGTGGTGCACCAGGCCTACGAACTGTGGTTCAAACTGATCCTGCATGAAGTGGGCAGCGTGATGGACCTGTTCGCGGACGGCCATGTGGATGACAATGGCGGCGAGCTCAACATCGCCGTGCACCGCATGCAGCGCGTGCGGACGATCCTCGATGTGCTCGTGCACCAGATGGACATCATGGAGACCATGACCCCGCTGGATTTCCTCGACTTCCGCGACATGCTGCGCCCGGCCTCCGGATTCCAGAGCATGCAGTTCAAGGTGCTCGAGGCCAAGCTGGGCCTGCGCATGGAGGAACGCTTCGGGAAACAGTACTATACCAGCCAGTTGAAGCCCGCGGACAAGGCCGCGATCGACGCGTTGGAACAGGGCACCACACTGCTCGAACTGGTGAACGCCTGGCTCGAACGCATGCCCTTCCTGAACGATGCCTATTGGCCGGCGGGCGAAGGCACCTATTTCAACAAGCTGGAAGAACTGTACACCGCAAGTCTGGCGGAGGGCGAGGAAGGCAATGCCGCGCTATGGAAGGAAGTGTTCGTCACCGGACGGGCGGGCGGGCACCTCAGCCCCGCTGCCTGCCGCAGCGCCCTGTTCATCATGCTTTTCCGCGACGAACCCCTCTTCCAGCAGCCTTACCGGTTCCTGGAATCCCTGCTGGACATCGATGCGGGCATGGCGGCCTGGCGTGGCCGGCACCTGAACATGGTGCACCGGATGATCGGTCTGCGCGTGGGCACGGGCGGCAGCACAGGCAAGGCCTATCTGCGCGGCGCGATGGACAGCCACTACATCTTCAGCGAGATCGCCGATCTGGGCAGTTTCCTGTTCCCGCGCCGTCAATTGCCGGAACTTCCCGACCAATTGAAGAAAGCAGTACGATTTGGAGGTTGATGACCTTCAAGCGCTTTTGACGTCCTTTTCGAGCAGCCAGTCCAGGGCCTCCTCCGGATCCGCGAAATAGCCCACGGGGAACTCGATGACACCGGTGGTGCCGTCCATGATCCGCCGCACGCTCATCTGATTGAAGAAGTCCAGCGAGGGCAGGATCGCCATGCGCTGCAGTTTGGTGCGCGCCAGCCGCGGGAACCAATCCGTGTTGGTCCACAGTTCATCGTCACGCAGGATCGCGCTCATGCCGCGGAGGTCGGCCAGCCACAAGTGCACCTTGTTGCGCAGCACGAACTCCAGCGCCGTGTCCAACGCTTCGCGGTAGGTCTCGGACGGCACATAACCCTGCCAGGCGAGGCGGACCAACGAACGCGCGGCATCGTAATGGATCCGGAGATAGACCTCGTCGTATACGAGCTTCTCGCCGGCTTCTTGTTCGTGATGTGTCATCCCAAGGAACGGAACGCGTCCGCGAAAGGGACCACGAAACTAGGGCATGCGGGCAAGGATGGAAAGCGGAAGTGCCCGGTAGTGGCGGATGGTCAGAGGTCACACCCACTGCCCCGCTCCGGCATCTCCACATGCGCGAAGCCCCGTTCCATGAGCAACGCGCGCAGCCCTTCCATGGAGCGGGGCGTACCATGCACCAGGAAGACCCGCTCCACCGAGGCGGGGTCCTGGCCCTCCAGGAAACGCATGAGCTCGCGGCGATCGGCGTGCGCACTGTAGAACCCCATGCGGGCGACCTCCGCCTTGACCCGCACCGGCTCGCCGAAGATGTGCACGACCTCCCGACCGGACAGGATGTCGTCGCCCAGGGTGCCCGGCGCACAGAAACCGACCGCGAGGACGGTGTTGCGCGCATTGCCCAGGGAATGCAGCAGGTGATGGCGGACCCGGCCGGCCTCCATCATGCCACTGGCGCTGATGATGATGCAGGGTTGCTGGCGGTCGTTGAGCTGTTTGCTCCGTTCCACGTTCTGCACGAACTCCACGCCGGGAAAGCTGAACAGGTCGGGGTCGCGGTGCAGCTCCTCGCGGACCTCCGGGCTGAAGAGGTCCGAATGCACCCGGGATACGCGCGTGGCGTCCACCGCGAGCGGGCTGTCCACGAAGACCGGTATCCGCGGGAGCTTCCCCTCATTGCTCAGTTTGTTGAGCACGTACAGCACCTCCTGCGTGCGCCCGATGCTGAATGCCGGGATGATCAACTTGCCCTTCTTCTCCACGCAGGTATGCAGGACCTGGCGCAGGAGCTCCGGTTCCGCCTCCCCGGGTTCCGGATGATCCCGGTCGCCATACGTGCTCTCCGTGATGATGATGTCGGCCTGTGGCACTTCCGCCGGCTCGGGCAGCAGGCGGTCCACGTACCGGCCGACGTCACCGCTGAAGAGGATCCGCTTTTCGTGTTCGCCGTCGCTCACCGTCAGGTTCACTGCCGCACTCCCCAGGATGTGCCCGGCGTCGGTGAACATGAAGCGCACCCCGGGGACCACCTCCTGACCTGTCCCATAGGGTATGGTACGCACCCGGTCCATCATCGGCCCAACGTCCGCCACCGTGTATAGCGGATCCGGTACCCGCGCACCTTCACGCGCATGGCGCAGCTCGTGTTCGTGGTCGCTCTCCTGGATGCGCGCGCTGTCCTCCAGCATGATGGCACAGAGGTCGCGCGTGGCGGGCGTGGCCCAGATCGGCCCCTTGAAGCCCTCCTTTACCAGCCGGGGCAACGATCCGCTGTGGTCGATGTGCGCATGGCTGAGAATGACCGCGTCAATGCTCCGTGGGTCGAAGCCGAAGTGGCGGTTCTTGGCATCGCTCTCCCGGCCTTCGCCCTGGAACATGCCGCAGTCCAGCAGCACGCGCCTGCCGTTCACCTCGAGCAGATGCTTGCTTCCGGTGACCATCTGTGCGGCCCCGTGGAACGTGATCCGGATGGACATGGCACAAGGTTAGGGAAACCCTTCGCCCGATCGACCTACTTTGGCCGCGATGTTCCTGCGCCTCACCCTGGCCATCGCCCACCTGCTGGCCCTCGCCATCGGCCTGGGCGCGGTGTGGGGACGTTGGCGGGCGCTCCGCAGGTTGCGGGACATCACAGGACTGGACGCGGTGTTCCATGCGGACAACTGGTACGGCGTGGCCGCCCTGCTCTGGATCATCACGGGGCTCTGGCGGGCCTTCGGCGGCGTGGAAAAGGGCTCGGACTATTACCTGACCAGCCATACGTTCCTGACCAAGATGGGCCTGTTCGTGATCGTGCTGCTCCTGGAACTGCGCCCCATGGTCACCTTCATCCGCTGGCGGTCCCAGATGAAAAAGGGGCGCACACCGGACCTCTCCTCCGCGCCGCTACTGGCGCGCCTGACCATCTACGAACTGCCGTTGCTCGTCCTGATGGTGTGCATGGCGGCCGCCATGGCGCGCGGATGGTGATGGACCTCTCCTATATTTAGCGACGCCCGTCGGCGGCATCGCCGGGGCGGAACGAGAGCGCCGAAAGATCCTGGACCGATGCCGTCAACCTCCCTGCGCCTGCTCATTCTTCTGGTCCTGGTGGCCCCGCTGTCCGCCCTCGCGCAGCAATACCGGCTCCGGGGCGTGGTGGTCGATGCGGCCTCGGGGGAAACGCTCATTGGCGCGAACGTGGTGATCAAGGGCACCACCACCGGTGCCACCACGGACGTCAACGGCCGGTTCGAGATCGGGGTGAACGAGCTGCCGCCCTACACCCTGGTGATCTCCTTCATCGGCTACCAGGACCAGGAGGTGCTGGTGAAGAGCCTGGACCAGGAGCTGAAGTTCAAATTGAGCGCGGACCAGGTGTTGCTCCAGGAAGCGGAAGTGGTGGGCAGCCGGATCAGCGAGAAGCAGAAGCAGGCCCCGCTCACCGTGGAGAGCATGGACGTGATCGCCATCCGGGAAGCGCCCAGCGGCGACTTCTACGAGAGCCTCGGCACGTTGAAAGGCGTGGACATGACCGCGGCCAGCTTCGGTTTCAAGGTGATCAACACCCGCGGCTTCAACAGCACCAGCCCCGTGCGCAGCCTGCAGCTGATCGACGGGGTGGACAACCAAAGTCCGGGGCTCAACTTCAGTCTCGGCAATTTCCTCGGGGCGAGCGACCTGGACGTGATGAAGGTGGACGTGATCGCGGGGGCCAGCACCGCCTACTACGGCCCCGGCGCCTTCAACGGCGTGATCAACATGACCACCAAGAGCCCCTGGCTGTTCCCGGGGTTGAGCATCAGTGCGAAGGGCGGCGAGCGCAACCTGCTGGAGGGAGCGGTGCGCTGGGCCCAGGTGATCAAGAACGACAAGGGAACACCCTGGTTCGCCTACAAGCTGAACTTCTTCGGCATGCGTGCCGAGGACTGGACCGCGGAGGACTATTCCGCCACCAGCGATTCGCCCACGGGCGTGGACAACCCGGGGCGCTACGATGCGGTGAACATCTACGGGGATGAGAACACCGAGGTGAACAACAACTTCAGCCAGACCCTGCAAAGCCGGCGGGAGCACCCCGGCCTCGGGATCTACCTGCGCCCCGGGTACCAGGAAACGGACCTGGTGGACTATGGCACGCGCAACCTCAAGGCCGGCATCTCCCTCCACTTCCGTTTGAAGCCAGGCACCGACCCCATCGCGCCCGTCGAACTCTACACCGCGCACAACTACAGCACCGGCAGCACGGTGTACCAGGGCGACAACCGCTACCGGCTGAAGAACATCCAGTTCTTCCAACACCAGATCGGGATCGGACAGGAAGGCACCTGGTTCGCACGCGCCTACCTGACCCACGAGGACGCCGGGGACACCTACGACATCTACACCACCGGCATCCGCCTGCAGGAGGCCAGCGGCACCACCAAGGCGTGGAACACGGCGTACTTCACCGTTTGGGATACCCTCATCGGCACATCCTTCGCTCCCGGGCTACTCGATGCCACACAACCGGACTACTATACACCGAGCGAGGCTCTAGCTCATGGGATCACTACCGCAGAGGCCTATGATGACTATTTATCCCAGTTCATCGCTGATCATCACGATCTCTTTGTTCAATACCACCAAATGGTGGCAGACATCGTGAATGGTCTGGAATCACCGCAGCTTAGCCCGGCCTATGTGGTGGATACCGATCGATTCAACGAGAAATTGGACGAGATCAAGCGCACCCGCTTCACCGATGGAGGTTCCCTGTTCTATGACAAGTCGGCCCTTTTCCACGCGATGGGGGAATACCGGTTCAAGCCGGCATGGGCGGAGATCGCCGTGGGGGGTGCCTACCGTGAATATCATCCGAACACGGCCGGCACCATCTTCCGGGACACGGCGGATGTGCGGATCGTGAACCGGGAATTCGGTGGGTACGTGGGTGTGGAACGTTCATTCATGGACCGCAGGCTCAAGGCCACGGCCACGATCCGGATGGACAAGAACGAGAACTTCAAGTACCTCTTCTCCCCCGCCGCCTCGCTCGTGCTCAACCCCACGCCGGACCACACGATCCGTCTCTCCTTCAGCAGCGCCGTGCGCAATCCCACCCTGGCGGACCAATACCTCTATTACAACGTCGGCAGGGCCATCCTGCTGGGGAACATCGATGGGCAGTTCGAGGAAGGCCGCGACAGCCTGATCACGCTGGACTCGTTCGATGCCTATCGGAACAGCCCCAACCTCCAGGCGGGTCTGAACGAACTGGAGTACTTCAACGTGGACCGCGTGCGGCCGGAACAGGTGCGCACGATCGAGGCCGGCTACCGGGGCACCATCGGGAAATGGATGTACATCGACCTCGGCGCCTACCACAGTTGGTACAAGGACTTCATCGGTTATCTGATCGGGATCAGCACGACCTTCGATGCGAGCGCATTCCCACGCGGCCTCCAGGTCTACCGCGTGGCGACCAACTCCACGGAACAGGTGCGCACCGAAGGGGCCAACCTCGGCGTGAACTTCTATTCCAAGAAGTTCACCTACGCCGTGAACTACTCCTGGAACAAGCTGGTGGCCGGCGCGAACGACCCGATCATTCCCGCCTTCAACACACCGGAGAACAAATTCAACATCGGCGTCACCGGGCACGACCTGCGCATTCCCTTCACCACACGCCCGGACCTGGGCTTCGGGATCAACTACAAATACATCGAGGGCTTCACCTTCGAGGGCTCGCCGCAGTTCACCGGACCGATACCGAGCTACGACATGGTGGACGCCCAGGTGAACGTGCGGTTCCCGAAGGAGAACCTCACCGTGAAGCTCGGCTGCAGCGACCTGTTCGGCGTGGTGCCCTTGTTCGATCCGGACGTGCCCGACGGGGAGAAAGGGGACCGGATGTGGAACAACGACGTGCGGATGGTGTACGGCGGTCCGCTCGTCGGAAGGCTCGCCTACCTGCAATTGATCTACGAGCTCGACATGCGTTGAGCAGCTTACCTTTAACCGAACAAATCCCGAAACATGGACCATCGACCTTTACTCGCTCTCGTACTCGGCGTGACCACGCTCTCCGCAGCGGCGCAGCAGCGCTATCTGGAAGAGGTGTTCACGAATTCCGAGATCACGATCACCAGTGGCATCAGCTATGGTGTGAACATCGATTTCCTGCCTCCCTCGAACGTGCAGGACCCGGGTGCACCCGCGGAGATCGTGCAGCTGCAGACCCTGGTGAGCATGCAGCAACCGATCCCCCCGGAGTTCTTCGACCCCAACGACGGGTCCACCGTGGTGAAGGTGAAGGACCTGCAGATGGACGTGTACCAGCCGGACCAGGGCGTGGACTCCGAATCCGCTCGACCCGTGGTGCTGTACCTGCACACGGGCAACGCACTTCCCCCACCGACCAATGGCAGTCCCACCGGATTGCGCACGGACAGCTGTGCGGTGGAGATCTGCAAGCAGATGGCCCGCCGCGGCTATGTGGCGATCAGCATGGACTACCGGCTGGGCTGGAACCCGCTGGCGGCCACGGAGGAGGAGCGCCGCGGCCAATTGTTGAACGCCATCTACCGCGCCATTCATGACGTGCGCCAGTGCGTGCGCAATCTGAAGGCCGACGCCGCCGGCGTGAACACCTGGGCGGTCGACCCGAACAAGATCATCGTGCTGGGTGAGGGCACCGGAGGTTACATCGCTCTGGCCAACGCCACGCTGGACGATCCCGCCGAGCTCTTCATCGAGAAGTTCCGCCCCGACCCCTTCGATCCGACAACGAGCTATGTGGATACGACCCTGGTGGGCAACCTCGCCGGCTTCAATGGACAGCTGACGCTTTACCGCCCCAATGGATTCGACTACGAGACCCAGTTCTGCGTGAACCTCGGCGGTGCGCTCGCCGACACCAGCTGGGTGGCTCCGGGCGACGTGCCCATGGTGGCGTTCCATACCGTGTTCGATCCCTTCGCTCCCTTCACCGAGGGCATCGTGATCGTGCCGACCACCGGCGGCCCCGTGGTGCCCGTACAGGGGTCCAATCTGTTCGAGCAGTTGATCAATACCTATGGGAACAATGACGCCTTCGCCACACTGCCCGATGGCGATCCATACACCGATGCCGCACGCGCATTGTATGGACAGACGATCGACGGGGTCACCATTTCCCCATCCCCCGAAGGCCTCTTCCCGTTCATCCGCCCGCGTTGGCCATCTCCAGCCATGGACGAGGCCAGTCCCTGGCAATGGTGGGACCCCAACTCGCCGCTGGCCCAGGTGGAGATCATGCCGGGCGTGACCACGAATGATGCGTCACTCGCCAGCAACCCGGACATGAGCCCGACAAAAGGCCGCACCTACATCGACACGATCATGGGCTACATGAACCCGCGGATCGTTTGTGCCCTCAACCTCGGACCCTGTTCCCTGGTGAGCATCGATGAGAGCGACCCGATCGCGCAAGGCGTGTCCGTCTACCCGACCCCGGCAACGGACCGTGTCACCATCGGCAGCGAACAGGCGACCATCCGGATGTACACGCTCTATGATGTCAATGGACGCCAGGTGGACGCCGCCAACGTGGAAGCCAGGCAGTTCGACCTCGACCGGAACGGGTTGGGGAACGGCACCTACTTCATCCAACTGCAGTTCGATCAGGGCGCGGTGACGCGCAAGCTGGTCTTCAACTGACGGGATCGATGATCGACAAGGAAGAGGGCCGCATCGCGCGGCCCTTTTTCTTTGCAACCAAGCCGCCCCATGGAACGCATCACCGAACGACCCTCCCGGTACGACCACCTTGAACGGATGTCCACCGAGGAACTGCTCCGCCACATCAACGCCGAGGACCATCTCGTTCCGGACGCCGTGGAGCGGATCGTACCGGCCATCACGGCCTTCGTGGACGCACTGGTGCCAAGGATGCAACAAGGGGGGCGGCTGTTCTACCTCGGCGCGGGCACCAGCGGTCGCCTGGGCATCGTGGACGCGAGCGAATGCCCACCCACGTTCGGTGTCCCCCACGGACTGGTGATCGGCCTGATCGCCGGAGGGGATGGCGCGATCCGCAAGGCCGTGGAATTCGCAGAGGACGACCGGGAACAGGGATGGAAGGACCTGCAGGAACACGCGATCGGTGCCGACGACACCGTGGTGGGCATCGCGGCGAGCGGTACGACACCCTACGTGGTCGGCACCTTGGAACGGTGCAACGCGGAAGGGATCCTCACCGCCGGCATCGCGTGCAACCCGGGCAGCGCGGTGGCCACTACCGCGCGGCATCCACTGGTCGCGGTGGTCGGTCCGGAGTTCGTCACCGGGAGCACGCGCATGAAGAGCGGCACCGCACAGAAGCTCATCCTGAACATGATCAGCACGGCGGCCATGATCCGACTGGGCCGCGTGCAGGGGAACCGCATGGTGGACATGCAACTGAGCAACTCCAAACTGATCGACCGCGGGACCCGCATGGTGATGGAGGGATCGGGCATCGGGTACGAAGAGGCGAATGCTCTTTTGAAGAAATGGGGGAGCGTGAGGAGGGCGCTGGAGCATGGCAGGGAGTGAGCGGGGGAGGCGCGCATACGAAGACACAGAGCCTTCTGCGCTCTCTGCGCCTTCTGTGGACCTGAAACTCACCGCCAAGACGCAATGAGGGGCTCACACGGAGGCACAAAGGCACGGAGGGTATTTCTGCACTCTCTGCGTCATCTGTGGACCTAGATCTACCCCAAGAGGGAAAGAGCGTCACGCTGAGATCACACACACGGCGGCACCGAGCCTCCCGCGCCATCGGCGGATGTACCTGGCCGCAAAGCCCCTTCCTGACCGATCTTTGCACCGATGCACGACATCGAACCGTTCTGGAACTGGCGCCACCGCTACACCGCGGAGGAGGATGAGCGTTCGCCCTTCCATGGCCGCATCTACAGCGAGTTCGAGTTCACGCACGCGGTATATGACCACGCCATCCACCCGCAATGGGACGAATTCGGGTCGTCCACCCTGTACATCAAGATCCTTTTCGCGGATTATGACGACGGCTTTGCGGTGATCGAGATGATCGGTGAATGGAACGACCTGCTCCACAACGACATCATGTACCTGAAACGGGACATCGTGGAACACCTGATGGCGCAGGGCATCGGCAAGTTCATCCTGATCGGTGAGAACGTGATGAACTTCCATACCAGCGATGAGAGCTATTATGAGGAATGGTGGGACGAGGTCGAGGACCGTGGTGGCTGGATCGCGCTACTCAACTTTCGGGACCACGTGCTCCATGACATGAAGGCCGCCAACATCGATCAGTATTTCCTTGTCGGCGGCCGCATGAACGATGTGGAGTGGCGCACATACGAACCGGAGGAGCTGTTCCGACAGGTGGAGCAGTACGTGGTGAAGCGGCTCGGCGTCTAGACGGCCTCCCTGTCCAGCAGCATTCCAAGGACCTGCCGATCGATCGGCAGGGACACATCCTCCGGGCCCGCTTCAGCCAGAGGAAGCCACCGGAACAGCTCACCACCCTCCTCCGCCGGGAACGCCGGCGCACGACCGGTCGAGGCGGGGATGATGCCGGGGTCCGGCACATCGAACGTGTAATAGATGGACAAGACCTGCACCTCGTCCGCGTGGAGGACGGAGCGTTGGAAGAAGTCCGTGGTGTAGAAATGCGCCACATCCGAAGCCTCCACACCGATCTCCTCACGCACTTCGCGGACCAGGCAATCCTTCGTCCCTTCGCCATATTCCAACCCACCACCAGGGAACTTCGTGATCGGTCGCCCGCTGATCCGTTCGTCCGCAACGAGCACATGGCCATCATGGACGAGCAGGCCGTAAACGCGGATGGTGAAACGTCCCATGTTCAGGTGATCATGGGTCTCCGGGCACGCAGCATCTCGCGTTTGCCCGGTGGGCCGGGCAGGCGTTCCACCGCGAAGCCGGCAGCCACCATGTCCCGCCGCACCTGTCCCTTCGCGCAATAGGTCACCAGGATACCGCCCGGCCGCAGGGTGGCGAACATGCGTTGAAAGACCGGCTGCGTCCAAAGCTCCGGCTGCTTTTCCGGAGCGAATGCATCGAAGTAGATCAGATCGATGGCGTTCTTCAGGGTGATGGTCTCGGCCTGTTGTTCCAGGCGCACGAAACAGAAGCGCTCGCTGACGGCGATGGTCACATCGGGCCCGGCGTTCATCCATGCTTCGAAGTGATCACGCACCTCCGGAACACCGGTCGCGCCGCAATGGTCCATCACCCGTAGCAGGTCAGCGCCCACCGGGTAAGGCTCCAATGCGGTGTAGCGCACGGAGCATGGCAGCTCACGGGTGGCCAGGAAGCTGAGCAGGGCGTTCAGTCCGGTGCCAAGGCCCACCTCCAAGAGATCGATGTGTGGGAGCCCCATGGCCTGCAACCCGTTCCGAATGAACACGTGCCGCGATTCCTGCACGGCGCCGTGCACGGAGTGGTAGTGCTCGTTGAGCCCCTCGTTCCGAAGGGTGAAGGAACCGTCGGTGGTGCGTACCGGGCGGAGAACGTGCATGGCGACGCGAAGGTATCCGCGACATGGCGGTGGAGCCGCACCCTATCCCCATCACTAGCTTTGAGGTACATGCGCCCACGCCATCTCCTCCTGTCGGTCCTGTTCCCATGCATCACCCCTGCGGCCCATGCCCAAAATTGGGTGAACGACCTGGACCGGACCGACATGGATTGGTACCACCTGAAGGCCGGGTTCGATCAGCATTGGCAGGGGCGTCAGCACGAGAAGGGCAAGGGTTACAAACAACTGATGCGGCTCGATGCGTTCCTCGCTCCCCGCGTGTATCCCAGTGGTGACCTGCCCGACCTGGCCGCATACGCCCATGCCGTGCGTGTGCGACGGTCCGCTCCGTCCCTGCCGCGGATGAAGTCGGCCAGTTGGACCGAGCTCGGCCCGCGGAGTTGGACCTCCATCAGCTTCAACCCTGGCAATGGCCGCGTCAATTGCGTGGTCGAGGACCCCAATGACCCGGCCACGATCTACGTGGGTTCCCCGTCCGGAGGGCTTTGGCGCAGCCAGGATGACGGCCTCAACTGGACGGCCATGCTGCTGGACTTGCCACCGGTCGGCGTGAGCGACATCGCGATCGATCCCGCGAACAGCAGCACGATCTACATCGCCACGGGCGACGGCGACGGTGGCGACACCTACGCACTGGGCGTGCTGAAGAGCACCGATGGCGGGGCCACCTGGAACACCACGGGATTGGACTGGCCACAGACCTTGACACGCACCACGCGCCGGCTGATCATGCACCCGACCGACCCGCAGACCCTGCTCTGCGCCACCAACAGCGGGATCTGGCAGACCACCGATGGCGGCGCCACCTGGACCCAGCGCCTTGCTGGCTCGAGCTATGACGTGGAGTACAAGCCCGGCGACCCGACGATCGTATACGCCTGCACGGACCAGTTCTTCCGCAGTACCGATGGCGGGGCCAGCTTTGCCCCGGTGATCACCGGCGTGCCACCGGCCGGCGACGTGAACCGCATGGCCATCGCTGTTTCCGCGGCCGATCCCGGGATGGTCTACCTCCTCTGCGGCCGCGAGGACGACAGCGGATTCGAGGGCCTGTACCGCAGCACGGACAGCGGTTCCGGGTTCACCCTGCGCTCGAGCGCACCGAACCTGTTCGGGTATCAGCAGAACGGAGGCGACAGTGGAGGTCAGTGCTGGTACGACATCGCCCTGACCGCCGACCCGATCAACGCGGAGATCGTGTATGTGGGCGGCGTGAACGTGTGGCGAAGTGGGAACGGAGGAACGACCTGGACGATCAAGTCGCATTGGACCTATCCCTCCACCGTGGGCTACACGCATGCCGACATCCATGCGCTCGCATCGTTCAGCGGCAGGCTTTATTGCGGCTCCGATGGAGGCGTGTTCCGCAGTACCGATGGAGGGGACGATTGGGACGACCTGAGCGCGGGCCTGGGCATCATGCAATGCTACCGGTTGGGCGTGTCGCAACCGGGCCTCGAGCAAGTGATCACAGGCGCGCAGGACAATGGCATGAACCTCCTGGACAATGGGACCTGGACCCACGTGCAGGGCGCCGATGGGATGGAGGGGATCATCGACCCTACGGATGCCCAGGTCCAGTACGGAAGTTCCCAGAACGGCTCGCTCTTCCGCACCATGAACGCCTGGCAGTCGAAGGGGAACATCTCCTCATCGATCACCGAGGATGGCGGTTGGGTGACGCCCTATGTGATGGACCCGCAGGACCCGTTCACGCTGGTGGCCGGCTACAACAATCTATGGATCACTCATGACCGCGGCAGCAACTGGAGCAAGATCTCGAATTTCAACACGACGCGCAACGTACGCGCCATCGCGATCGCGCCATCGGACGACCAGGTGATCTACTTCTGCAACGACGCCTGGATGCGCCGTACGACCGACGGCGGCACCTCCTGGCAACCCGCTGACAACGGCCTTCCCGATCTGAGCGTGACCGCGATCACCGTCGACCCCATGGATGCGATGCACGTGTTCGTGACCCTTTCCGGATACAGCGACGGGGAGAAGGCCTTCGAGAGCCATGATGGTGGGGACGCATGGACCAACATTTCCGCCAACCTGCCCAACGTACCGGCGAACACGATCGTTCTTTCCGGTGCGAACAACGGCATCTATGCCGGCACGGACCTCGGTGTGTATTACAGAGACGACCAGCTCGGCATCTGGCAGCCGTTCGGACAGGGTATGCCACCTGCGATCATCACCGAACTGGAGCTCGACACCGCTGAGAACGCGCTCTATGCCGCCACGTTCGGCCGGGGCATCTGGCGAACGCCGGTATTCGTGCCCACCACCTCCGCCCCAGTCGCCGCCATCGCGTTCGGGAGCACGACGATCTGCGCCGGGGAGGCCGTGCACTTCCAGGATGCCTCCCTGGACGCCGCTCCGGGTTGGTCGTGGTCCTTTGCCAACGGCAGCCCGGCCACGAGCACGGAAGCGGCGCCAGACGTGGTGTTCCCAGGACCCGGCACCTATCCGGTCTCCCTGATCGTATCCAATGCGTTCGGGAGCGACACCGCCACCGTCCTGGTCCCCGTTTCGGTGGGACCGAACGTGCTCGACCTCACGCTGCTCCTGGACGACTATCCCGGAGAGACCTCCTGGGAGATCACCGATGGGAACGGTGCCGTGGTGGCCTCCGGCGGACCCTATGCCGGCCTCTCCACGGGTGCCTCGATCGATCAACAGTTCTGCCTGCCCGACGGTTGCTACACCTTCACGATCTATGATGCATACGGGGATGGACTTTGCTGTGACAATGGCCCTGGTTCCTATGGGCTGAGCAGCACCGGACAGGGCCAGTTGGCGAACGGGGGCGCCTTCGCCACGGATGAGAGCACTCCGTTCTGCGTGACATTCCCCGTGGGCCTCGATGAACAGCAGGGCATCGTTGGGCCTGTCGTGTCCATGCTCGACCCCGAGGGGCTTTATCGCGTGGATGTGAACGGGGGCGGCGTACCGCCGGGATTCGACGTTCTGGACAGGACCGGTCGCCGTATCATGCATGTAGTGACCGGTGCGCGCGGATCCGCCCTGGTCGACCTTCGCCCTCTGGCCCAGGGCATCTATCTGATCAAGTTCCCTTCCCGCATGGAAGGGCCGGTGACGCTCCTGCGGCCATGAAAAAAGGGCACGGCGCCGCCCCGGCGCCTGCTAGAGGATGTCGTCCATGTCCGCCTGAAAGCGGAAACCCAGTCGCTTTCCCGTGCTGAGCTGGAGGTTCGCATTCAGCTCGTTCATCTCGCTCACGGTCACCTGGTTCACCGCGTCGTATGGCGGGGTCAGCAGGTCGAAATCGATCACATAGATGATCACGGACCAGAGCAAGGCCTTCAGGTGATCGCGGTCGAGGACGGCACCGGGAAGGTCGTTGTAGAGAAAACCGAGCTGCCGCTTGCCCTGCATGTAGTAGTGGCGGTCCTTGTTGATGAAAAGCCGCGCCACCAGGTAGCCCAGGTCGTTCCCACGGTTGTAGGTGAACGAGTCGCTGAGGAAGTTGTACATGTTGATGACGCCGAAGTAGCCGCGCATCTCGTCCTCCTCCAGGTAGGTGTTCCTCCACAGACTATTGCTCTGTTCCAACCGGAACACATTGGTGTGCATATGGAAGATGATCACATCCCCGGCCACCTTCAGCTCACACGCCATCTCCCCTTTGTCCCGGTATTGGATGGTGACCCGTTCATCCACCTTCGCCATCGCGGCACCCAGGTCGGCAGCGATCTCCTGCACCACCTCCTTCAACAGGACGAAGGTGTCCCGGGTGATCTGGAAGATGTCCTGTTTCAGGACCGACTTGCCCTTGAGCAGGTCAAGGACCATGTCCCGGGGTGCCGGTGTCTTCTTCTTGGTCATGCGTCAATAGGCCCGTGCAAAGATCACGCGTCGTGCGCTGGGCGCGCCGGTCACCATGCACTTGCCCGGAGTGGGATCGCCCGATAGCGGGATGCATCGGATCGTGGCCTTTGTCTCCTCCTTGATGCGTGCCTCGGTCGCTTCGGTGCCGTCCCAATGGGCGAGGATGAAGCCCCCTTCATCGATCGCCTGCTTGAACTCCGCGTAGCCGTCCACGGCCCTGGTATGTTCCTCCCGGAACTGGAGGGCCTTCTCGTAAAGGTTCGACTGGATGGCCTGGAGCAGGTGCTCGATCTTCTCGGCCAGGTCGGTCATCCGGAGGATCTCCTTCTCCAGCGTGTCGCGGCGAGCCACCTCCACGGTGCCGTTCTCCAGGTCGCGTGGACCGATGGCGATCCGCACCGGATATCCCTTGAACTCGTATTCCGCGAACTTCCAACCGGGCTTCTTGGTGTCGTCATCGTCGTACTTCACGGTGATGCCGCGTTCGCGCAGCGACCGCAGGATGGGTTGCACATGTCGGGTGATGGCCGTGAGCTGCTCGCTGTTCTTGGAGATGGGCACCACGACCACCTGCACCGGAGCGAGCTTCGGAGGGAGGACCAGTCCGTGATCATCGCTGTGTGTCATGATCAGGGCGCCCATCAGGCGTGTGCTCACGCCCCAGCTGGTCGCCCAGACATGCTCCTGACGGTTCTCGCGGTTGGTGAACACCACATCGAAGGCCTTCGCGAAGTTCTGACCGAGGAAGTGCGATGTACCTGCCTGCAGGGCCTTGCCGTCCTGCATCAACGCCTCGATGCAATAGGTATCCTCCGCACCGGCGAAGCGCTCGCTCTCCGTCTTCACGCCCTTGATCACCGGCATCGCCAGCCACTCCTCCGCGAAATTCGCGTACACATCGAGCATGCGCATGGTCTCCTCCTCCGCGTCCTGCCTGGTGGCATGGGCGGTATGGCCTTCCTGCCAGAGGAACTCGGCCGTGCGCAGGAACAGGCGCGTACGCATCTCCCACCGGACCACGTTGGCCCATTGGTTCACCAGCAGGGGCAGGTCGCGGTAGCTCTTGATCCAGCCCTTGTAGGTGTTCCAGATGATGGTCTCGCTCGTTGGCCGCACCACCAGTTCCTCCTCGAGCTTCGCCTCCGGGTCCACCACGATGCCCTTCTCCGGATCGCTCTTGAGCCGGTAGTGCGTGACCACGGCACATTCCTTGGCGAACCCCTCCACATGACTGGCCTCCCGGGCGAAATAGCTGCGCGGGATGAAGAGCGGGAAATAGGCGTTGACGTGCCCGGTGGCCTTGAACATGCCGTCCAAGGCGTCGCGCATCTTCTCCCAGATGGCGTAGCCATGCGGCTTGATCACCATGCACCCACGCACATCACTGTGCTCGGCCAGATCGGCCTTCAACACCAGATCGTTGTACCACTGGGCATAGTCGTCCGCACGTTTTGTCAGGATGTCGCTCAAGGCCCAGCTGGTATTATTTTTGATACGTGAAAGGGTGCCAAATGTAGCCAACACGCCCCTGCGCGGGGCATAGAACGAACGATGATGGAACGTACCGCTCACCTTGTGAACACACCTCCGATCCTGGCGGCGCTGGTACTGGTGCTGTCGGGGTGCGCAGGGACATTGGCGACCTCGGATGTGCATGATCCGGTATACGACCGCGCGGAGGCCGCGCCCGTCCGTGCGGCCCGGACAGAGGAACCCGCTCCGACCAAGGAGGAACGCTCGGCACCCGCTGATGTGGATACCGAGGATTACTATGACGCCGGCGAGGCGAAGACCTACGCCAATGGACGCGGCTACTACGACATGACCTACAACGATCCGTACTACTACAATTACGGTCGGTTCGGGTTCGGAATGGGCCTTGGCCTTGGCGGTTACTACGGCTCCCCCTACGGTAGCCTCTACTATGGGTACAACAGCCCCTATGGCGGATGGTACGATCCCTACTATTCCGGATGGAATTCGCCCTATTCGGGATGGGGATATCCGTATTCCTATGGATACGGCAGCTATTGGCCGTACGGCGGATATTACAGTGGGTACTACAGCGGCTATGGCTCCTATTGTGGTTATGGCTACTACGGACCGGGCAGTTGGTACGGCACACCCATCTATGTGTCCGATGGCGGCACGACCGGGAATGGTCACTATGTGGGCCATCGCCCATCACTGACCGATGGTGCGGGCTCAGGGACCACGTCCACGACACATATGACGCCACCGGTCGGTGAACGGATCCGGTTGTACCCGAACGCTGCCCAGCGACCGGAACTGCAGCGTCGTCCATCCCCTGTCCGCACAATGCCGCGCATGGAACGTCATGAGGGCCGATCGAGCCCAGCGGTCGAAGAACACCCCGCAAGGACCTCGCCCGGGCGCGGTCTTGGCAACGACAGCTCCTCACCATCACCGGCGAGCCCCTCACGCAGTGCGCCATCAACAGGGGGATCGGGCGGCAATACCGGCCACCGCCGTTGAGGCAGGTCCATCGAAATAGGACATTGATGTTCCGGGAGCGGTCCATCCTGCTGCCAGTCCTTTTCCTGGCCGCAGCACTTTGCGCCCAGAACGAGGAGGATGCTTTGCGGACCTCCTACATGGAACCGGGCGGCTCGGCGCGCAGCATGGCCTTGGGCGGCGCCTTCGGTGCGCTCGGGGCCGACCCCGGTGCACTGTACGTGAATCCGGGCGGCATGGGCCTGTACCAGACCACGGAACTGAGCCTGACCCCAGCCCTTGAGGTGATGGACGCACGCGCCACGCACTACGGCACCCGCGCGGACAATACCACGGAACAGCTCTATTTCAACAACCTTTCACTCGCGCTCCATTTCGGTGCCAAGGAAGGGTCCGAGTTCCATGGGAGCACCTTCGGCGTGGTGTACGACCGCACCGCCGGCTTCAACCTCGCACGGACCGCTCGGGCGGACCATGTGTCGACCAGTTTGGTCCAGCAGTTCGTCCGGCAGGCGAACGGGACACCGAGTGGCTCGCTCTATGACAGCTATCCCTTCACGGCGGGTCTCGCATGGGATACCTACCTGATCGATCCCCTGGACACCGTCGCGAACACCTACCAGGGGGCGAACCCCGACGGCACACCGGTGGACCAGGAACACACGATCACCTCCACGGGATCGAACAGCAATACGAGCATCTTTTATGCGACCAACTATGCCGACAAGGTGTACATCGGTGCCTCCATCGGCATATTGGGCTCCCGTCTGGACCAGCGCACGAAGCACACGGAGACCGCGGTGGACCCGAATGACAACCTCCAGCACTTCACGTGGGAGGAGGCCCTGACCATCCGCGGGAGCGGCGTCGACTTCAAGGTGGGCGCGGTGGGGCGCTTCACCGATCGTTTCCGGGCCGGCATCGCGTTCCACAGCCCGGCCTTCTATGCGATGAACGATGCGTATACGGCATCGATCACGAGCGACCTTGTGGATGGCACCTCGTGGTCCCAGGACTCACCGGACGGCAGTTATGCCTATCGCATCCGCACCCCCTGGCGGACGATGGTATCCGCGGCCTATCTGGCCGGCGCCCATGGCACGGTGAGCATGGACTACGAATACGCCGACTTCCGGGCGATGCGCTTCCGACAAAGCCGCAGCCAGATAGACGATTATGATTTCTCCGTGGAGAACACCCGGATCAAGGATGTGTTCCAGGCCACGCACAACGTGCGGATCGGCACGGAATGGCGCTTCGGGCCCTGGTATGCACGGGGGGGTTGGGCCTATCGGCAGGACCCGTTCGTGAAGGACGACCCTCGGCATGGGCTGCCCCTGACTCGCTATGCGCTGGGTATCGGCTATCGGCGTCTGCATGTATCCCTGGACCTGACCATGACCTACGACCAACGGACACTTCGCTATTATCCGTACGGTTCCGACCTGGTCCAGCCGGTGGATGCGACCATTGCCGGCTACCGGACCTTCTTCACCTTCACGTACCGCCCATAGCAGCGCCCCCTGGAAAATGGAAAGGGCCGCGATCGCGGCCCTTTTGTTCGTTCCCAGGAATGGCGGGGATCACTCCTTGGTCTCGCCGGTCACGCGTTCCACCACGTAGTCGTCCACCAGGATGCGGCCGCAATGCTCGCACACGATGATCTTCTTGTGGCTGCTGATGTCGAGTTGACGCTGCGGGGGGATCGCGTTGAAACAACCGCCGCACGAGCCACGCTCCACCGCCACCACGGCCAGTCCGTTCCGTGCGTTGCCCCGGATCCGGTGATAGGCGCTCAACAGGCGTTCCTCCACCTTGGCCGCCACGGCATCGCTCTTCTTCAACAGGGTCTTTTCGTCCTTCTCGGTCTCGGCGATGATGTCGTCGAGCTCCTTTTTCTTGTGATCAAGGTCCTTCTTGCGCTCCTTGTAGAGCGTCTTGGAGGTCTCGACCACCTCCTTCTTGCCTTCGATCTGGGCCTTGGTCTCCTTGATCCGCTTCTCGGCCAGTTGGATCTCGAGATTCTGGAACTCGATCTCCTTGCTCAGTGAATCGTACTCGCGGTTGTTGCGCACCTTGGCCTGTTGGGCCTCGTACTTCTTGATCTGGGACTTGGCGTCCTTGATCATGTTCTGCTTGTCGGAGACGGCCGTTTCCAGCTCGTTCAGCTCCTCCTCCAACTTGCCGAGGCGGGTCTCCAGACCAGTGACCTCATCCTCCAGGTCCTGCACTTCGAGCGGCAGTTCGCCGCGCTGGATGCGGATGCGGTCCACCTGGGAATCCAGCACCTGGAGACGGTAGAGGTCCACCAGCTTTTCCGCGATCGTGATCTCGGCCTTGCTGGCCGTGGTGCCGGTCTTGGGAGCAGCACCGTTCTTTCCGGCGGCTTGTTTCTTCTCCTTGGCCGCGGTCTTCACGTCGGTCTTCGCCATGTTCAGGAATAGTGGATGGGATCCGTGACGGTTTCCGTCAAATGGACCGCAAATGTAGGGAATATTTCCCCTAAATGACGCTTGATCCGGGCCGTGGTGAACTGCTCGCTGCCATAGTGTCCGATATCGGCCAGGAGCAGTCGGCCGTCCACGTCGAAGTACTCGTGGTATTTGACATCCCCGGTGACATAGGCATCCACGCCGGCCCGTAGGACCCGCTTCAGCAGGAACGCCCCAGAACCGCCGCATACCGCCACGCGTTCGATCGGCCTTCCCGTAAGGCCTGAATGCCGCACCACTTGCAGCCGGAACACTTCTTTCAGCCGGGCCAGGAACTCCCTCTCCCCCATGGGTTCATCCCACTTCCCGATCAGTCCGCTCCCCACCTCCGGGTGCGCATTGTTCAGCGGGTAGAGGTCATAGGCCACCTCTTCATACGGGTGCGCGGCCTTCATGGCCTTCACGATGGCCCTTTCCATGGGCCGATGGTAGATCACCTCGACCCGGACCTCGGCTTCCGCGTGGCGCTCGCCTTTCGTGCCGACATAGGGATCGGCGCCCGGGCCCGCCCGGAAGGTGCCCGTGCCTTTCAGGTCGAAACTGCACTCGTCATACCGGCCGATCCGCCCCGCCCCGGCGCTGAATAGCGCACTGCGCACCGCCTCGACATGGTCCTGCGGAACGAAGACCACCAACTTTCCCAGCTGGTCCGGCCGCGGGTCAAGCACCTGGACCGGCTTCAGGCCCAGCCGCTCGGCGATCTCCCCGTTGACCCCATCGATCACATTGTCCAGATCGGTATGGATCGCATACAAGGCAATGCCATGCCGGATGGCCGCGAGAACGGTCCTTTCCACGGGCCCACGAGCTACCAGGCTCTTCAGACCATGGAAGATCACGGGGTGGTGGCTGATGATCAGTCCGCAACCTTTGGCGGCCGCCTCCTCCACCACCGCCTCGGTGCAATCCAGACAGACCATTGCCGATCCCACCTCCGCTTCGGGGTCCCCGACGTGCAACCCACAGTTGTCATATTCCTCCTGAAGCTCAGGGGGCGCCCAGTGCTCCAGGGCCGTGATCAGGTCTTTGTTCCGCATCTTTCGCCGTTGATGTCCGCTCCGGCAAAGTTGGCGATGCTGCTGCGAAGGCTCTGGACCTGGCCGGCCACAGTGGTCCTTGGCGCGGTCCTTCATGTCCGTCACGCCCTGTACGACCGGGGCCTCCTGAAGCGCGTGCGTCCCTCGGTACCGACCATCGCCATCGGCAACCTGGCCCTCGGCGGGACCGGCAAAACGCCCATGCTCGAACTGGTGGTGCGGATCCTGGCGGATGTCCGGCCGCTGGCCACATTGAGCCGTGGATATGGACGCCGTACGAGCGGGATCATGGAGGTGCGGCCCTCGGACAGCGCGGAGCGGACCGGTGACGAACCGTTGCAGGTGAAGCACCACTTTGCGGATGTCCGGGTTTTCGTCGGTGCGGACCGCGTCGAGGCCATCGCGCATATCGTACGCGCGGTCCCCGGGGTGCGGGCGGTCGTGCTGGACGATGCCCTGCAACATCGCCACCTGGACCCCGGCCTGTCCATCCTGCTGACCACCTGGCAACGTCCGTTCGATTCGGATGCACTGTTCCCCGCGGGAAAGTTGCGGGACCTGCGGTCACGGGCCCACAAGGCCGATGTGGTGGTGGTGACCAAATGCCCGGATGAACCGGGCGGGATCGTCGCCGCAGAACAGCGTCGACGGCTCCGGTTGAAGGAGGGACAGGCCCTGTTCTTCGCCGGCATCACCTATGCACGACCCCATTGGTCGGATGGGCGGAGCGGGGAAGTGCCGACCGGCGCCTCGGTGCGGGCCCTGCTCTTCACCGGTATCGCCGATCCCGGTCCGTTGCTGACGCACGTGCGGTCGCTCTGGGGCCGCGTGGACCATCGGTCGTTCCCCGACCATCATCCCTACAGCACGGCCGATAAACGAGCATTGGCGGGGCATTTCAGTACTTTCGCGCCCGGCCCGAAGGTGCTGATCACCACGGAAAAGGATGCCGCCCGACTGGGCCCCCTGCCAGCAGGGGACCCCTTGTACGGGTTGCCCATCGCGGTGATCGGAATGCAGGCCTTCATCCATCACGAACCCGAACGCTTCGCCGCACTCATCCGTGACCATGTTGCCCCGCATCCAGCGCATCGCTGACCATCTTAGGAATACCACCGGCCTGACCCCTGACACCGGCATCATCCTGGGGACCGGCCTGAGCGGCCTGGGCCGCGAGATCGCCGTATCGCACACCATCCCCTATGCCGAGATCCCGGACTTCCCGGTGAGCACCGTACAGGGTCATCCGGGACGCCTGCTCTTCGGCGAACTGGGCGGACATACCGTGGTGGCAATGCAGGGCCGCTTCCATTACTACGAGGGTTGGAGCATGGACGATGTGGTCCTGCCCGTGCGGGTGATGAAATTCCTGGGCATCCAGCGCCTGTTGGTCAGCAATGCCTGCGGTGGCGTGGACCCGCAGATGGAGATCGGCGACCTGATGATCCTGGACGACCACATCAATCTTTTCCCGACGAACCCCCTTGTCGGTCCGAACATCGATGAGTTGGGTCCCCGCTTTCCCGACATGAGCGAGCCCTACGACCAAAAGATGATCGCCAAGGCCAGGTCCATCGCGGAGTCGAACGGCATCGCCGTGCGCACCGGGACCTATGCCGGGCTTTCCGGCCCCACGCTCGAGACCCCCGCGGAATACCACTACGTGCGGGCCATCGGCGGCGATGCCGTGGGAATGAGCACCGTGCCCGAGGTGATCGCCGCGCGCCACATGGGGATCCCGTGCTTTGCCATGAGCGTGATCACGGATATCGGCGTGAAGGGCAGGATCGTGAAGACGACGCACGAAATGGTGCAGCGCGTGGCCGAGGAGGCCGAGCCCCGCCTTACCTTGATCATGAAGGAATTGATCGCAGCCCAATGAACATGCTCCGCAATACCCTGCTCCTGGCAGGACTGTGCTTCGCACTCCTCGTACGTTCCCAGGACAGCCTGAACGTGCACCTGTTGTTCCATTGGGACCCGGACTCCATCCCGGGCAGCGCCGCTTTCGACAACCAGTACGATGACGTCTGGGGCTATGCACAGGACGGCTCGGAATATGCGATCATCGGCAGCTCCCTGGGCACCCACATCTTCGACGTGACCGACGCGGTGAACGGCCA
Organism: Flavobacteriales bacterium; assembly: GCA_020635655.1. Lineage (GTDB taxonomy): Bacteria > Bacteroidota > Bacteroidia > Flavobacteriales_F > PHOS-HE28 > PHOS-HE28. The sequence goes on along the minus strand of JACJZI010000005.1, from coordinate 199,961 downwards.
TCAAGTGGCCTTCATCCCAGGTGCCGTGCAGGGCCCCATGCTGGTGCATCGCGACATGAAGACCTATCAACATTACCTCTACATCGTCTGTGATGAGGGGATCGGCACCCTGCAGATCGTCGACATGCAATACCTGCCGGATTCCGTCGTGATCGTCTACGATTCCAACGCCTTGTTCAACCGTGCGCACAACATCTTCATCGACACGCTGAACGCCCGGCTGTACACGTGTGGCGGCAATACCGGCTTCGGCATTTACTCCCTTGCCGATCCTGAACAACCGACCCTGCTTGACATCCCGGAGCAGAACGTGCCCTGGTGGAACAGCGAGATCGGCTACGTGCACGACATGTACGCACGGGACAACATCGCCTACCTGAATGACCAGGACGCGATGCACATCGTGGACCTGACCAATGCCAATGCACCGACCGTGCTGGGATCGCTCACGAGCTATCCGCAACCCGGCTACAATCACAGCGGATGGTTGCACGACAACGGCTGGCTGTACGTGATGGCCGATGAGACGCATGGCCAGGACCTCAAACTATTCGACGTGAGCGACCCGGGCGACATCCAGTTCATCGACACCATCGGTGTGGATTGGGCCCCGACCTCGATCCCGCACAATCCCCTGATCAACGGGAACATGCTGCACGTCAGCTATTACTACGACGGGTACTGGTTGTGGGACGTGAGCGACCCCTCCAACAGCCAGGTGATCGGATACTACGATACCTACACGGGCCCAAATGGCAACAGCTACAAGGGCGCCTGGGGCGTCTACCCCTTCCTGCCCAGCGGTCACGTGTTGGTGAGCGACATGCAGGGCGGCCTGTTCGTGTTCGACATCGATCAGGCCGTGGCCGTTCGGGACCATGGCGGTGAACTGCCGCAGGTGCGCACATGGCCCAATCCTACGACCGGGACATTGCATGTGGCACCGTTGTTCGCGACGAACGGTCATGCGACGATCACCGTGCTCGACGTGGACGGACGCACGGTGTTGCAGGAGGCCCCACCGGACCTGGACCAGGGCGCCTGGACCGTTGGACTTGACGACCTGCCGGCCGGGGTCTACCTGCTGGTCATCCAGTGCGGTGATCGCGTGCTGCACCAACGCGTGGTCCGGACGAGCGACCGATGAACGGAACGCAGGAACACACGGCAGAGGGCCATTGGAGCGACCGGTGGGAACTGGTCGTTGGCCTGGAGGTACACGCCCAACTGATCACCGAAAGCAAAGCGTACTCCAGCGATCCCAACGCATACGGCGACCATCCGAACACCAATGTGAGCGTGGTATCCCTGGGGCATCCGGGTACGCTGCCCGTGCTGAACGAAAAGGTGGTCGACCTCGCGATCCGTCTTGGTCTTGCCTGCGGGTGCACCATCGCGCCACGCATGCACTTTGCGCGGAAGAACTACTTCTATCCCGACCTGCCGAAGGGCTATCAGATCACCCAGGACACCACGCCGATCTGCCGGGGCGGTGAGGTCATCATCCCCGATCGGAATGGCGGTGAAAAACGCATCGGCATCACGCGCATCCACATGGAGGAGGATGCCGGCAAGAGCATCCACGACGTCGATCCCTTCCACACCTTGATCGATCTGAACCGGGCCGGTGTGCCGCTCCTGGAGATCGTTTCCGAGCCGGACATCCGCTCCTCCCAGGAGGCCCATGATTATCTCGTCGAGGTGCGCCGCCTGGTCCGCTATCTGGACATCTGCGACGGCAACATGGAGGAGGGCAGTCTTCGGTGCGACGCGAACATCAGTGTCCGCCCAAAAGGAAGCTCCACGTTCGGCACCCGCACCGAAGTGAAGAACCTGAACAGTTTCCGGAGCGTGCAACGCGCCATCGAACATGAAGCGCAGCGTCAGGCGGACCTGTTGGAAAAGGGCGGGACGGTGCACATGGAGACACGCACGTTCGATGCGGCCAGGGGCGTGACCATCGGATTGCGGAGCAAGGAGATGGCGCACGACTACCGGTACTTCCCGGAACCCGACCTTGCACCACTGGAGGTGTCGGACAAGAAGATGGAGGAGGTCCGGAGCGCCATGCCCCCATTGCCGCGTGCGCTCAAGCAACGCTACACCACGGAGCTCGGGCTTTCGGCCTACGACGCGGAAGTGATCACGGACGACAAGGCGACGGCGCTTTATTTCGAGGAGGTGCTGGCAGGCACCGGCCATGTCAAGGCCGCCGCGAACTGGGTCATGGGCGACGTACGCGCCTGGATGAACCAGCATGGGCGGGGCATCGAGGACCTGCCGGTGCGCCCCGCGCAGCTGGCCGGACTCGTCGACCTGATCGAGGCGGGCCAGGTCAGCCACAGCGTCGCGTCACAGAAGCTCTTTCCACTGATGTTGGCGGAACCGGACCGTTCGCCGGATGAGCTGGCGCGTGCCAATGACCTGATCCAGCAACGGGACGAAGGCGCCGTGGAAGCCGCGATGCGTACCACCATGGACCGTTACCCGGAAAAGGTGATGGCCTACCGGCAGGGGAACAAGGCCTTGCTCGGGCTGTTCATGGGCGAGGTGATGAAGGCCACCAAGGGCAAGGCGGACCCGCGGCAGGCCAATGAAGTGGTCCGCCGAATGCTCGAACACGAGAACGCATGAGCCTGCATTTCCCAAGGGCCTATCCGGCCATGGTGCTCACCCTCATCCTGGGTTGCGCGGCGAGCGGCCCCCACGGTACCACGATCACATTGGACATCCAGGGCGCCGGCGGTGCCACGGTGTATTTCAATCGGTTCGAGAACAACCGTCCCGTTCATGTGGATTCGGTCCGATTGGACGATGCCGGGCGCGGCTCGCTCCAGGTCCCTCCCGTTCCGATGGACTTCTACCAATTGCAAATGAAGGATGGGCCGGCCCTGGTGATCGCGATGGACAGCACCTGTGCGCTCGCCGTGGAGGCCGGCACCGGCCACCTGGACGAACCCACCGCACTGAGCGGTTGTCCTGCCACGGAAAGCCTGTATGCGTTCTACCGGAAGGCCAGGCGGTTCGAGATCGACCTGGACAGCATGAAGCACATCATCCAGGGTGCCCAGGACACCTCCACGATCAACGCATTGAACAGGACGAACCGGGCCTACTACGAATTCTGCGAACAGTTCATCGCAAACAACCCGGGATCACCCGCGCTCCTCTCGGCCATCGGCAAGTTGAACATCCAACAGGAGTTCGACAGCTACAAGTCCGTGCGCGATCAGCTCCGCGGCCCCATGGCCAGCTCGGCCTTCTATGTGAACTTCCGCGATCAGGTGGACCGGGTGGAGAAGCAGTTGCAGGCCCGACAGCAACAGGAACAGGAGATGGAGCGCATGAGCAACCTCATCCCCATCGGGTCCATGGCGCCGGACATCGCGGAACAGACCCCCCAGGGCGGCACGTTCGCCTTGAGCGCTTTGCGGGGTCAGTACGTCCTGATCGATTTCTGGGCCAGCTGGTGCCGACCGTGCCGGATGGAGATGCCCAATGTCAAGCGCGTGTATGAGCGCTTCCATGCCAAGGGGTTCGAGATCCTAGGTGTCTCGCTGGACCGCACACACGATGCCTGGGTGAAGGCCATCGAACAGGATGGTCTGCCGTGGAAGCATGTCAGCGACCTCGGCTTCTGGAACAATGCCGCCGCACAGGAGTATGGCGTCTCGAGCATCCCTTTCACCGTGCTCGTGGACCCGGACGGCAAGGTGATCGCCAAGGGCCTTCGCGGGCCCGCCCTCGAGCAGAAGCTCGCCGAGGTCCTCGGGTCATGAGACGGACCGGTCATGCGATCGCCGTGGTCATCGGGATGACCGGGGGCTGTCAGGCGATCGCACAGGCCTATTTCCAGCAGCGCGTGGACACGCGCATCCAGGTCACCCTGGATGATGTCCGGCACCGCCTGGACGCCTACGAGGAGTTCGACTACGTGAACAACAGCGACCGGGCGCTGGACACGATCTGGGTACATCTCTGGCCCAATGCATACTCCGACCGGGGCACGGCGCTCTGCCACCAGCTGGACGGCATGGACAAGTTCGATCTGCATTTCGCGTCGGAAGCCGACCGGGGTTCGATCGACAGCCTTGACTTTCGCAGCGGTGGGCAGCCGCAGTCATGGGGATACGACCCGGCCCATCGCGACATCGCATGGATCAAGTTGAGCGCTGCCGTCCCGAAGGGGGGCACGGTCACGATCGGTACGCCGTTCCGCGTGAAGGTCCCCGAGGGGCGCTTCTCCCGGCTCGGGCACGACGGGCGATCCTATGCGATCACGCAATGGTTCCCGAAACCGGCCGTGTACGATCGCGATGGCTGGCACGCCATGCCGTTCCTCGATCAGGGCGAATTCTACTCCGAGTTCGGCTCCTACGATGTGCGGATCACGCTGCCCGCCAATTATGTCGTGGGCGCCACGGGCGAACTGCAGGATGGCGCCGCCGAGGAGGTCTGGATGGATTCCCTGGCGCGCGCACCTCTGCGGCAAGCGGCCGGCAAGCATTCCACCGGGGGATCCTTCCCACCTTCATCTCCGCGGATGAAGACCCTCCATTTCCGCCAGGACGATGTCCATGACTTCGCCTGGTTCGCCGACAAACGCTATCAGGTCCGGAACTCGCAGGTGCAACTGCCGAACGGGCATGTCGTGCGGACCCGGGTGCTGTTCACCGAGCGGAACGCCGGGCTGTGGAAGGATGCGGCGGACTATGTCGATGAAGCGGTGGCGCACTATGCGCGCTGGGTCGGTGAATACCCCTATGCGATGTGCACGGCGGTGGAAGGGACGATCTCCGCCGGAGGCGGCATGGAGTACCCGATGATCACCGTGATCGGGGATGTGAGCGATGCCGAGGAGCTCGATGATGTGATCACCCATGAGGTGGGACACAACTGGTTCTATGGCATGCTGGCCAGCAATGAACGCGACCACCCCTGGATGGACGAGGGGATGAACAGCTTCGAGGAGCTGCGGTACATGCGCGAACGGCATCCGAAGGGTGGATTGCAGATCGGCCTTCCCCTTCTGGGCCGGGTGACCAGCACGCTCCAGGACAAACACCGCGTGCTCAACGAACTGACCTACCGTCTGAACGCCCGGCGTGGCCTTGATCAGCCCATCGACCTCCCCTCCACCTGCTTCACCGCATTGAACTACGGTGCGATGGTCTACAGCAAAACAGCCCTGGTGTTCGACCAGCTCTTCGCCTATCTCGGACCGGACCGCTTCGATCAATGCATGCGGGCCTACTTCGATGCCTGGCACCACGAACATCCCGGCCCGGAGGATGTGCGCAACGCCTTCGAACAGGCCTGCGGACTGGACCTCGCCTGGGCGTTCGACGAGCTGCTGGGCACGGCGCACAAAGTGGATATCCAGGCGAAGGCACTGGAGGGGAACATGCTCACCTACCGATCCACCGCGTCGACGCGCATGCCGTTCCCGGTCACAGGAATGCGCGATGCGGACACCTTGGGGGTCGATACACTGGGTACCGTATGGGTGCAGGCCGACCCAGGCCGGGGGACCGTCACCCTGCCGTGGAAGGATGCCGACCAGGTGCGGATCGACGCGTTCGATCGCACCCTGGACATCGACCGCAGGAACGACCGGGTTCGTGACCATGGCCTTTTCAAGCACAGCGTCCCCCACCGCCTCAAGTTCCTTGTCGGTCTGGAACGGGATGATCGACGAACGACTTACTGGACGCCGGCGCTCGCCTACAATGCGCACGACGGTTGGATGGGCGGACTGGCATTGTACAACACCACCTTCCCGTCGCAGAAGCTGGAATACGTCATTGCTCCGTTGTTCGGATCCATTAGCGAACGCGTCGTCGGTGCGGGTCGGGTCATGTACCACTTCGACCGTTTGCGCAGTCGCACCTGCGAGAATATCCACCTCGGTGCCTCCGTGAACTCCGCATCGCTCCGCGACCTTGGACCAGTGTCCAGGTGGTTCCTTCGCGTGTCACCCAGCGTCGCCCTTGACCTGCGCAACGGATCCGGACAGACCCGACTGCGCCACACGGTCACCTATCGGACCGTGGTACTCCAACAGCATTCACAAGGCACTGTGGACGCCACGAACGTGGATGCGCTGAACGAGGACATCTATCATGTCCTGACCTATTCCGTGCGTGAGCCGCACGGCCTCATGCCTTTCGAAGCCTCACTGACCGCCCTGCAGCATCCGGCCTTCACGCGTCTGGAACTGGACGCCACCCAGCGGTTCATCTACGACACGCGCAAACATCGTGTCACACTGCGCCTTTTCGCAGGCACCTTCCTGCGCAGGGACGATGCGCTCATGCATCGGGAGATGGGCTGGCGGTTGTATTGGGGTTCGTCGGACCTGCTCTTTGACCATGCCTATCTGGAAAGACAGGATGTAGGTCGGATCACGGCCGCACAAATGACCAAGTACCAGGGCGGGTTCAAGACGCCGAACGCGCTCGGCACCTCCGATTCCTGGATCACCGCCGTCAACGTGGAGGCCGACCTGCCGATCCCCGCCCTCTCCCTCTTCGGCAGCTGGGGCGCCGCACCCTATGTGGAAGTGACCCAGAACGGCAGGCGTACCTCCTGGCGCTCCTATTACGAAGCCGGATTTGGCATCCGACTGGTCCGCGACGTCATGGAAATGTGGGTACCCCTGGTGTATTCGAAGGAGATCGGCGACCAGTTGGAATTACAGGGTTTCACCTTCCTGGAGAGGATCCGGTTCGTGTTCGCCTTGGAGAAACTGGACCCGACACGGATCTTGCGACGGATCACCGACTGATGGCCCCCGGCAAGAAGATCTACCTGCTGTCCGACTTCCACCTCGGTGTGCCCGATGCGGAGCACAGCCTGGCGCGTGAGAAACGCATCGTGGCCTTTCTTGACCAGGCCATGCAGGATGCTGCCGAGATCCACCTCCTGGGCGACCTGTTCGATTTCTGGTTCGAATGGCGCAAGGTCGTGCCTCGCGGTCACGTTCGGCTATTGGGCAAACTCGCGGAGATGGCCGACTTGGGGATCCCGCTGCACCTCTTCATCGGCAACCATGACATGTGGATCTTCGACTACCTGCCCTCGGAGATCGGCATGCAGGTGCATCGTTCACCCGTCCGCGTCGATTGGAACGGCAAAAGGGTATTGATCGGCCACGGCGATGGCCTGGGACCTGGCGATCATGGCTACAAGTTCATCAAGAAGGTGTTCCGGAGCCCGCTCAGCCAGTGGGCGTTCGCCCGGCTTCACCCCAACCTCGCGATCGCCCTGGCGGAGTTCTGGAGCGGACGCAGCCGGAGGAAGAGCCATGCGAACGACAGGAAATGGCTCGGCGCCGAAAAGGAATGGCTGGTGCAGTACTGCAAGGAGATGCTGAAGGCAGAGCCGTTCGACCTGATGATCTTCGGCCACCGCCACCTGCCGATCGACATGGAGGTGGCCCCGGGTAGCCGCTACGTCAATCTCGGCGATTGGATCACGTACTTCACCTATGCGGTCTTCGATGGGGAGGAGCTTCAATTGATGCAACGCACCGGCGATGGTCCGACGAGCGGGGACGTGCGGATCAGCGGTGCGCCGGCAACGCTGGCCGGTACTACCTCCTGAGCGCGCCCAGCTTCCGCACGAGGTCGACGAGACGGTTGGAATAACCGGACTCGTTGTCGTACCACCCCATCACCTTCACCATGTTGCCGACCACGCTGGTGAGCTGCGCATCGAAGATGCAACTGTGCGGATCGCCCACGATATCCGCGCTCACGATGGGATCCTCGGTGTAGCGCAGGATGCCCTTGAGCTTCCCCTCCGCCATTCGCCTGAAGTAGGCATTGACCTCCTCGGCGGACCTCAGGTCCTTCACGCGACACGTGATATCGGTGATGGAACCATCGGGCACAGGCACGCGGATGCCGCTTCCGCCAAGCCTGCCATCCAGCTCCGGGAAGATGCGGGTGATCGCCTTGGCCGCTCCCGTAGTGGTCGGGATCATGCTCACCGCCGCCGCCCGCGCCCGGCGCAGGTCCCGGTGTGGCGCATCATGCAGGCGCTGATCACCGGTGTAGCTGTGCACGGTGGTGATGAAGCCGTCCTCGATGCCGCACAGCTCCAGCACGCCGAGGATCATCGGCGCCGCACAATTCGTGGTGCAGCTCGCGTTGCTGATGATCTCCTCCGTGCCGTCGATCACTGCGTCGTTCACGCCCAGCACCACGGTCTTGATCGAGGGGTCCTTCGCGGGGGCGGAAAGAACGACCTGCCTGGCACCTGCCTTGAGGTGTGCCGAAGCAAGGTCTCTGGTCAGGAAGTGGCCCGTGCTCTCGATCACCACGTCGATCCCGAGCTCCTTCCAGGGCAGCTTCGCGGGATCGGCCTCGGCGAACGAACGCACGTCTTGACCATTGATCCGCAGGCGGCCGTCCGCATGATCGACCGCACCCGGATATGGGCCATGCACCGAGTCATACTTGAAAAGATGCGCGAGCGTCCGATCATCGGCGAGATCGTTCACCGCGACGAGCTCGATCCCGTTCCCGGCCAGTATCGCACGGGTGGTGATCCTGCCGATCCTTCCGAAACCATTGATCGCAACACGCATCTTCTTCATGGGGTCCCACTGATCCGAAAGCGTAAAGGTACCCGTGGCCCACCTGAAATGGGCACACCGCTCCGCGCATCACCTCTAGATCCATCCGGACCGGGAATGGACGATCATGGACGTGCCTGCCCCTTCCGGGCAGGCGGGTCGTGCATTGGGCACGGCTTCGTCCATTCACGTTCATCCACGTCCATTCCCGGTTGAACGACCGAGCCGCGGGGCTTCAACCCCGTGTGACGCTCCTTGCGGAGCCCGGCTTCCCCGTGCTGACGCGGCCAGATGAAGCGTTTGCCCCGCACACCGCCCGGGGTCACCTGACGTGGCGCTCGGCGTGATAGCTCGAACGCACGAGCGGACCGCTCTCAACGAACCGGAACCCCTTGTCCAGGCCGGCCTGGCGGAAGAACGCGAACCGGTCAGGAGGAATGAACTCCAGAACGGGCAGATGGGCCTTGGTCGGTTGGAGGTACTGACCGAGGGTCATCACGTCCGTGCCGACCCTGCGCAGGTCGTCCATTGTTCCCAGCACCTCCTCTTCGGTCTCCCCCAGTCCGAGCATGATGCCGCTCTTGGTGCGCAGACCGGCCCTCTTGGCGCGCATGAGCACTTCCAGACTGCGGTCGTACTTGGCCTGGACGCGCACATGACGCGTGAGCCGGCGCACCGTTTCCAGGTTGTGCGAAAGCACGTCCGGCGCGGCCCGCAACACGATCTCCAGGTCCTCCCAGCGACCCCGGAAATCGGGGATGAGCGTCTCCATGGTGGTGCCCTTGCAGCGCCGTCGGATGGCGCGGATGGTCCGCGCCCAGATGTCGGCACCTCCATCCTTCAGGTCATCACGGTCCACGGATGTGATCACGCAATGTTTCACGCCCATCAGCTCCACCGAACGCGCCACCTTCGCCGGCTCGAACGGGTCGACGGCATCGGGCCGTCCCGTGGCCACGTTGCAAAAACCGCAGGACCGTGTGCAGGTGTTGCCGAGTATCATGAAGGTGGCGGTACCTTCTCCCCAGCATTCGCCCATGTTCGGGCAGTTGCCGCTCTGGCAGATGGTGTGCAGCCCATGCTCCTCGACGATCCCGCGCACCTTCCGGTAGTTCTCCCCGGTGGGCAGCTTCACCCGCAACCAGTCCGGCTTTCGGGGCAGGGATCGCTCGGTGGTGGGCGGGGTATTGTCCTTCATCGGACGAACTTCTTTCCGAACTTCAGGGAGACATAGAACTCGAAGAAGAACTGCTTGTTGTCCACACCGTCCAGGTCGGCCATGATGGGCACCTTGGTAGGGAACGCATCGATGGATGCACCGGCCTCCAATGCCTTGATGCCCGAGGCGTTGCCCGAATACTCGAAATTCAGCCCAAAGCGGGCGAACGCACCCGCCACGAAGCTTCCCTCGCCGAAGCCCTTGAACCAAGATGCCCTTCCGAAGATATCATCCGGGTAGTGCACATCGGGATCGTACCGTTCCACGTCGATCGTCTCGTACGGGATGCCGGGCTTGCCGATCTGCAGGTACACCGGCTTGAGATAGCCGATGCTCGGTCCGATGCCCCAGAGGTAGTTCACTTCAACGCCGCTCTTCCTGAGCTTGTCGGTCAAAAGTTCCTTGCGCCCCCAGGTCGGACGCAGCAACAGCAGGGAGTTCAGTTTCCCATAGAAGTAACCGCGTGAATCCTCGTAGTAGGGATTGAAGCTCTTGATCTCCTTCGGATGCTTCATCCCCACGATCTCGATCCCGATCATGCGGCGTGACTTCGCCGTGCGGTGCTTGCCGTGGAAGAAGTCCACGCCCCAGCCATCACCGTGCAGGATCAACCCACCTTCCAGCTCCTTCTTATAGATGATGGTGGTCTCATCGTACAGGGTCTGTTGCGCAGCCACCCCGGCGGCGAGCAGGATCAGGATGAGGATGAAAAAGGAACGCATGACCTGCAGGGGGAACAACGCACAAAGCTACGAAGCCATGCTACCTTGGGCGACCATCGATCATGGCAACTGCACTTGTACGCTATCTGGGCGACCTGCGCACCGAAGCGCTCCATGAGCGCAGCGGGGGGACTGTGGTCACCGATGCACCTCCGGACAACCGGGGACGCGGGGAAGCATTTTCGCCAACGGACCTGATGAGCACGTCCTTGGCGTGTTGTCTGATGACGATCATGGGGATCCGCGCGAGGGAAAAAGGCTATCCGCTACAGGACATGCATGCCACGGTGATCAAGCATATGGCCACCGATCCCCGACGGGTGTTCCGGATCGAGATCGATGTGGAACTGGACGGGAAAGGTCTGAGCGCAGAGGCCCGCGCGGAACTGGAGGAGGCCGCACGCACGTGCCCGGTGGCCATGAGCCTGAGAGAGGACCTGGTGCAGGACCTCCGGTTCCACTATCGCTGAAGGAAATGGGAGAAATGGCGAGGCCCGGGCATGCCGGGCCAATGTTCCGTCCTTTGCCTGGGCACCGACCGCCCGATCCTCAGGCGGGGCGTTCAGCGGGTACCTTGTGGACCTTGCTGTAGGCAGGGCAGGAATGACCCGAGCTGCAGGAGCTGAGGATCATCGCACCGGTGACCAGGACAGCGAGTACCAACAGGAGCTTTTTCATCGTTCGACCGTTTGGCTTAGGACATCCACACTATCGCTAACGAAGGTATGACGCCCAAAGTTATCCGTTTGGACGTCCGTTCTCGGAAAATGTTTCAACGATCGATCTTCGAACTTGCGATCCACCGAACGAGCTGATGGGTCCCGACACGAACATGGAAGCTCCTTCCCGACCCGATCTGGGGGACGGATGGAACGCCGTGCTCGGGCCCGAGTTCGACAAGCCCTACTTCGTCGGGCTGAAGCGGTTCCTGATCGAGGAACGCGGCCGTGGTCCGGTGTTCCCACGTGGACGCGACATCTTCAACGCTCTCCTGTGCACACCCTTCACGCGCGTACGCGTCGTGATCCTTGGTCAGGACCCCTACCATGGACCGGGTCAGGCCCATGGACTGTGCTTCAGCGTGCCGGCGGGAGTACCCTTCCCCCCCTCGCTGCAGAACATCTTCCAGGAGTTGCACCGCGACCTGGGCACCACCTTCCCCACTTCCGGCGACCTCGGTGCATGGGCGGACCAGGGGGTCTTGTTGTTGAACACCACCCTGACCGTTCGCTCCGGACAGGCCGCATCGCATCAGGGGCAGGGGTGGGAGACGTTCACGGACGTCGCCATCCGTGCCCTGTCCGAACGGAGGGACGGGATCATCTTCCTGCTCTGGGGGCGCCACGCCCAGCAAAAGTCCGCGCTCATCGATACCGACCGCCATTACATCCTCCGCGCTCCGCATCCCTCGCCCCTGTCCGCTCATCGCGGCTTCATCGGATGCGGCCACTTCCATCTGGTCAACGAGATCCTGCTGGCCCGTGGCGAGGCACCCATCGATTGGCAGCTCCCATGAACCGCCTGTACTGCTGCCTGGTCCTGCTCGTGCTCGTCCGGTGCGGTCCGGTGCAGGCCCAACGTGCCTGGCTTCTTTTCGGGTCCGATCAACGGCTCCCCCATCCCTTCGACAGGACCCACGTCCTGAAGGACAGCATCGATGCGGAACGGTGGCGTCGCGACCTGATCGGGGACATGAGCGAACGAGGCTACCTGGAGGTCTCCGTGGATTCCTGCACCACGCGGCACGACACGAGCTTCTGCCGGGTGCACCTCGGCCCGCGCTATACATGGGTCCGGCTCAGCACGTCCGGCGTACCGTTCGAGATCGCGCAACGCACGCGCTTGAAGGAACGCACCTTCACGGACAGGCCCGTCGCACCGCGCCAATTGGTGCATGTCATGGACGACCTGCTGACGTTCTGTGAGGAGAACGGACATCCCTTTGCAGAGGTGCGTCTCGACAGTCTGGTCCCGTCGGCCGGCGGATTGCACGCGACGATCATGCTTGACCAGGGCCGATCCGTCACCATCGACAGCATCGTTGTGAAGGGAACGGCCCACGTATCGGAGCGCTACCTCCAGCAACAGCTCGGTATTCGGCCAGGTGATCCGTACGATGAGTCGAAAGTGGCCCGCACCGTGGACCGGACCAAGGCCATCCCGTTCGTCAGCCAGGTGCGCAAGCCCTATGTCCTGTTCGCCCCCGAGGTCACCAAATTGTATCTGTTCCTGGATGCGAAGAAGGCGAGTTCCATCAACGGCATCCTCGGGGTCCTTCCCGACGCGGTCACCGGCAAGGTCGCCCTGACCGGGGATGTGGAACTGCACCTGCGCAATGCACTGCGCCGGGGTGAAGCGATCGATCTGAACTGGCGCAGCCTGAAAGACCGTACCCAGGACCTCAAGGCGGGCCTTTCCATACCGTATGTATTCAACACCCCCTTCGGCCTCGATCTTGGCCTGCAGCTGTTCCGCAGGGACACGTCGTTCCTGGAGGTGAACGGCCGCGCAGGTGCGAACTACGTCCTGCGCCAAGGGGACAAGCTCGCCGTGTTCGTCAACAGCAAGTCTTCCCGGACGCTCGGGCGCTCCATCAATACAACGCCAGGACTGGGCAATGTGGAGATGTTCACCTATGGCCTGGGGTTGGAGCGCGACCGGCTCGACTATCGGCCGAACCCGCGCCGCGGCCATGTGCTGGCGATCGAGGGTTCAGTGGGCGAAAAGAAGAGCAGCCTGCCGGACAGCAGTGACGCCACACGGACCATCACCCAACGCACCGTGCAGTACGAGGTGACCGGGCAAGCCGCACTGCACCTGGCCATCGGCCGCCGCGGGACCGTCCGCATCGCAACGAAGGGAGGCACCATGGTGAACGATGTCCTCTACACGAACGAACTCTTCCGGATCGGTGGATTGAAGAGCCTGCGCGGAGCGGACGAAGCCTCCATCTACGCCAGTACCTGGGTGATCGGGACGGTCGAATACCGCCTTCTTCTGGAGGAGAATTCGAACGCGTTCGTTTTCGTGGACCAAGGCTGGTGGGAGGACCGCAGCAGGTCGCCCGTCCTTTCCGATGAGCCCATCGGGTTCGGTGTCGGCACAAGCTTCGAGACCAAGGCCGGTATCTTCAGCCTCACCTATGCGCTCGGCAGTCAGTTCGACCAACCCGTTTCCTTCCGGTCCGGCAAGGTCCATTTCGGGTTCACCAGCCTTTTCTGATCCATGAGGCGTCGGTTCCTCTTCCTGTCCGTTCCCTTTCTCCTCCCCTGGCTTGCTGCGACGCAACCCCACGACCATCCGAAACAGGGATTGGCCGATATGCTGATCGACTACCTCGGATCACGCTATCCCGACCAGGACCTGGGTGGCGACATCCTCTATATAGCGGTCGAACGCCAACTTCTGTTCCACGTTCGTGACGGACGGATGATCGCCGAGCACGTCATCTCCACGGCCAAGGCCGGGTTGGGATCGGAACAGGACAGCTACCGCACACCCGAAGGGCTCCATCGTGTAGCCGAGAAGATCGGTGCCGGTGTCCCGATCGGCGGCATCCTGAAGGACCGCATGTTCACCGGGGAGGTGGCCGACCTGGCGCACCCCGACCTCGACCACGACCTGATCACCTCCCGCATCCTGTGGCTGGAAGGATCCGAACCCGGTCGGAACCAGGGCGGGTCCGTGGACAGCCATGAGCGCTACATCTACATCCACGGGACAGGGGATGAAACGAGCCTGGGCAGCCCCTCCTCGATGGGGTGCATCCGAATGCGCAATCGGGACATCGTCGCGTTGTTCGATGCGGTGGACGTGGGCACGCTGGTCGTGGTCCTGGACAACTGAAAGCCGCACGGCTGTCTAACTTCGGACCTCCCGTGGACACCCTCCTGACCGCCATTCTGCCCCTGCTGCTCGGTGCCGCCATCGGCGCATGGCTCATGCGCCGTTCCTCACGCGTTGGAACAGTGGCCATGCTGCGGTCCTCAGAGCAGGAGCGTGATCGGGAGCGCGCGGCGTTCAGGACCGAGAAGGCCGAACTCCAGGCGGAACAGGCCGCCGATCGACAGGAACTGCTGCGCACCAGTACCGAACTGGCCGCGGAGAAGGAACGCAACCGGGCGCTCACTGATAGACTGGAAGAACAGGTTCGCGCGCAGGAGGAGCGCAAACAGCAGATGTTCGACCAGTTCAAGCTGATCTCGAACCAATTGCTGGAGGAGAAAGGCAAACAGATGAACGAGCGCCAGCAGGAATCCTTGAAGGGCCTGTTGGACCCGTTGCGCGAAAAGATCCGGGACTTCGAGGAGCAGGTGCGCAAGGCCTATGAGACCGAAGGAAAGGAACGCCACACGCTGAAGAGCGAGATCCTGAAGTTGGTGGAACAGAACCAGCGCCTCAGCCAGGAGGCCAGCGACCTGACCAAGGCCCTGAAAGGCGATACCCAGGCCCAGGGGGCATGGGGCGAGATGATCCTTGAAAAGCTCCTGGAGGGCAGCGGTCTGGTCCGGGGCGAGGAGTTCACCATGCAGGAAAGCACGACGCTGAGCGATGGCAGCCGCCTGCGACCGGATGCCGTGGTGCACCTGCCCGACGACAAGCACATCATCGTCGATAGCAAGGTTTCGCTTGTGCATTACGACCGGTTCGCCAGCAGTTCGGACCCCAACGAACGCGAGCAACTGCTGAAGCAGCACGTGGACAGTCTGCGGGCACATGCCAGGGGATTGGCCGAAAAGGACTATTCCAAATTGTTCGGTGTCCAGAGCGTCGACTTCGTGCTGATGTTCGTGCCGATCGAACCGGCCTTTCTGCTGGCCATGCGTGAACGCCCGGAGATCTTCCAGGAAGCCTATGACCGTCAGGTGGTGATGGTGAGCCACACCACGCTGATGGCAACCTTGCGCACCGTGGCGAGCATCTGGAAGAATGAACGGATCAGCCGCAACCATCTGGAGATCGCCGATCGTGCCGGCAAGCTCTACGAGAAGTTCACCGGCTTCACCGAGGACATGAAGAAGGTGGGGCACCAGCTCAATTCGGCACAGGGCAGCTACGTGGAGGCCATGAAAAAGCTCAGTTCCGGACCGGGCAACCTTGTTCGCCAGGTGGAGTTGCTCAAGCAGCTCGGCGCCAAGACGAACCGGTCCATCGATGAGAAATTGCTCGGGCGCGCGATGGAAGAGAACGAGGAACGCCTGCTGCCATGAAGGGACCCTGGCCGATCGTCGCGCTCCTGGCCATCGGCCCGCTCTCGTGGCAGTGCCACGGAACCCGCCCACCGATACGAACCCCCGACAACATGGCCTACCTCTATGGGCAGGAGGCCAGTTCGATCGACCTGCGTGCCAGGGTCTACAACGGCACCAGCGACCACGGTACCATCTACTTCAAGTTGCGCACCCGCGACCTCCTCTACAAGAGCGAAGGGGACGGCGCCCCTTTCCGCGCGCGCGTCGATCTGCGCTATGAGGCATTTGCCGATCGCGACATGAAGCAGCTGCTCGACAGCATGTCCACCTTCGTGAAGGACAGCTCCGAGGACCCACGCCAGGACAAGGAATTGATCGGCAGCATGGAAATGCAGCGCAACGACCGACGGACCTTCTTCCTGAAGATCACTGCGACCGACCTGAACCGGGGAGCGAGCACCGCGCTGCTCCTCAACGTCGACCGTTCCGGTGAGCGCGTCCGCAACGATTTCCTACCGATGCGCATGGACAACGGTCTTCCGCTGTTCGACGATCACCTTGCCGGCCCGGACACCATTCGTATCCGTTGCGAACAGTACGCGGGTTGGACACTGTACGGGGCATACTATGATCAGGACATGCGGTTGCCAGCGCCGGTGTTCGCCACCCAACCGCCACCCACCATCGATCGCGCACCCGACAGCACGTTCACGATGCAGGTCGACGCGGATGGCACGTTCCTGCTGCCATACGGAGAACGTGGGTTCATCCATCTGCGGCCCGATACCGCCCACGAGGCCGGCTACACATTGTTCATGCTCGGCCCTGGCTATCCTTATGTGGCAGCAGGGACCGACATGGTCCGGCCGTTGCGCTATATCACCTCCCTGCAGGAGTATGATCGCATCAGCACCGCAAAGGAACCGCGAAAGGCCGTGGAGGAATTCTGGCTCGACGCAGCCGGCGATCGCGAGCGCGCCAGGCAGGCCATCGGCGCCTACTATGAACGGGTCGAGAACGCCAACCGCTATTTCACCAGCGTGGTGGAGGGTTGGCGCACGGACCGGGGGCTCGTGCACATCATCTTCGGCACGCCCACCGCGATCTATCGCAACCCGAAGGGTGAGCGCTGGACCTACGGGGAGGAGAACAATCTGATGTCGCTCACCTTCGATTTCGAGCGGCGCGATGAACCTTTCAGCGACAACGACATGGTCCTGCATCGCGACCCCACATTGAAAGGTGCCTGGTACCGGAACGTGGAAAGCTGGCGCAACGGAAGAGTGCTACAGAACTGATCGCGTGGACCGCAACGGGATCATCTACGGCATGCGCCCCGTTCTCGAGGCATTGGCCGCCGGCGCGCACGTGGAGCGCGTGCTGGTGCGCCGTGAAAGTGGCGGGGACCAGATGCGCGCACTGCGCGATGCCGCCCGGGAGGCCGGTGTTCCCTTGGCACGGGTCCCACTGGAAAAGCTGGACCGGCTGGTGCGAGGTGAGCACCAGGGGGTGGTCGCATTCGTGAGCCCCCTTTCCAAACAGGACCTCGATGAGGTGGTCGGGTCGGCCTACGACCGGGGTATCGCGCCGCTCATCCTGGCCCTTGACGGTGTCACGGACGTGCGGAACGTCGGGGCCATCGCCCGTTCGGCGGAATGTCTCGGGGCACATGCCCTGGTGGTGCCCGCTTCCGGCAGCGCCAGGTTGGGTCCCGATGCGGTGAAGAGCTCGGCCGGCGCCCTGCTCCGGATCCCCGTATGCAGGGTACGCTCGCTTCCCGAGGCCCTGCACCGGCTACGGGACCACGGGTTGCGCATCGTGGCGCTCACCGAGAAGGGGGCCGACGACCTGGAACGGATCGACCTGGAGGGGCCTCTCTGCCTGGTCATGGGTGATGAGGAGCAGGGCATCGGACCATCCGTGCTTCGAATGGCCGACCATTTGGCAAGGATCCCCATGACCGGACGGATGGGCTCGCTGAACGTGTCCGTGGCCGCTGGCGTCGCGCTATATGCCGCCTCGCTCCAACGCGGCTGATCCCTGAACGCATCATACCATTCTTCGGAACCAAATCCGGCGGGCTCTGGTATAAAGGGCCGCCCCCGATGGGGCCCGACCGTTGTGTGCGGTCGGACCGGAATGAACGAAGACCTGGACAACATGCTGAACCTGAGGAGTTCGACCCTACTGCTGCTGCTGGTCTGGAACGGTGCTGCGATCCTTCGTGCACAAGCTCCCGCGAGCGATCGGTTCCTGGCCGTGCACATCAACGCACTGACCGGGACGGAACGTGATGCCATCTCCGTCGACCTTCAGCAGGAGGGCGTTTCACGGATCACCTACGCCTGCGTCCCGGCGGGCATCCTTGTGATCGCCCCTCTGGACGGAACAGGTACCGTGCAGCGCACCTCCGCGCTGGCCGCGATCGATCGGCATGTCGCTGCATCCCGGGTCGCTGAACGTTCCGACGACCCAGCCTCACTGGAGGCCCAATGCGCCGCGATCCGATGAGAACGATGTTGAAGGCGATGCAAAGCAAGGACCGCCAGGCCCTCGGCCGTTCGATGGTGCTGTGTGGCCTTATCCTGGGCGGGATGACCGCCGCTGAAGCGCAACTCAACGTGGCCCAGCAGACGGACCTGCAGGAGCTGGCAAGCACCATAACCGGCCAAGGGGTCAGCATTTCGAACCCCCAGATCAACTGCGCATCGCAGGGTTATGGAGAGTTCACCTATTCGGGAAGCCTTTTCGGTGGGGTGACCGAGGGGGTGATCCTGACATCCGGGCGGATCGAGGATGCGATCGGTCCCAATGATGCCGAGAACACATCCTATCAGCCCAGCACGGGCGGTGATCCGCTGCTGAACATCGTTACCGGGCGAACGACCTACAATGCATGCAAGTTCGAGTTCGACGTGATCCCGTCGGGTGACACGCTGCATTTCGATTTCGTGTTCGGGTCCGAGGAATACAATGAATGGGTCGGATCGCAGTACAACGACGTGTTCGGGTTCTTCATCAGCGGTCCGGGCATCTCCGGTGATCCCGGTGCTGGCAACGACCACAACATCGCACTGGTACCCAACACCAGCACGCCCGTCACGATCAATAACGTGAACAACGGTTCGAACAGCAATTACTACCACGACAATGCGGGCGGTGCCGACATCCAGTACGATGGTTTCACGCAGGGGCTCTACGCGGAATCCACCGTTCAGGCCTGCGAGACCTACCACCTGAAACTGATCGTGGCCGATGCCTCCGACAAGAAGTTCGACTCCGGGGTGTTCATCGCGAAGGTGCACAGCCCCACGCTCAGTCTCAGCACATACACGGCCAATGGAGGCCCGGACCTGATCGAAGCATGCAACCCTGGTTGGATCCGGTTCAGTCGTGCCAATCCACGGCCGACCCCCTTGATGCTGCAATACTATCTGCAGGGCACCGCGACGAACGGGACCGACTACCAGCAGATCGGAAGTCCGAACCCGAACATTCCGAAGAACATCACCATTCCGGCGAACCAGACCTTCGTCGACCGCCCGGTGGACCCCTTGTTCGATGTGATCAACGAAGGGACCGAGAGCATCCACGTGGTCCTCGGGAACCCGGATTGTCCGAGCACCATCATCGATTCGCTGACCCTTTACATCCGTGATTCGCTGTTCACCGATCTGTCACCAGGTGGTACGATATGCATCGGCGGTTCGTGGCCGTTCACCATCACGGGGGGATCCTCCTTCGCCTGGTCTCCCGCCACAGGCCTGAGCTGCACCGACTGCGCCGACCCCGTCGCATCCCCGACCACCACCACCAATTACACGGTAACGGTGACCGACGGTTCCTGCAGCAAGGTCTTCCACCGTACCGTGAAGGTGAGCGACCTGACCCTGAGCGCCATGATCACAGCACCGCTCTGCGAAGGTCAAAGCAATGGCGCGATCAACCTCAGCGTCAGCAACGGTCAGGCACCATATACCTACAGTTGGACCGGACCGAACGGTTTCACCGCATCCACCCAGGACATCAGCGGCATTCCTGCCGGAACCTATTCCGTTACCGTGACCGACGCGGCATGCACCCGGAGTCAGAGCTTTGTCGTGAGCGGACCACAGACGCTGGCCGTCGCGCTCGACCCGTCCATCCTGGCCTTTGGACAGAACGTGAGCTGCTTCGGCGGCCATGATGGGGCCATTGATGCAACGATCACCGGTGGCACCGGACCCTATACGGTGACCTGGACCGGCCCCAATGGATTTTCCAACTCGAACGAGGACATCAATGGACTGTACGCCGGTCCTTACACGGTGAACATCACCGACGCACACGGTTGCTCGACGAGCGCATCGACCACGCTGACCGAGACCAACGCGCTCGATGCGACCATTTCGAACACGACCGATGTGACCTGTTCGGGGGATGGACAGGGCAGTGCCACCGTGGATGTCAATGGCGGTATCCCACCATACACCTATGCATGGAACACGATACCCGTGCAGACCGGTGCAACCGCTTCCCCGCTCACACCGGCCAGCTACACGGTGACGGTCACCGATACCTATGGTTGCACGGCTTCCGCGACATCGACCATTGGTGGGCCCACCCAGGCGCTGCAGAGCACGGTCGTCGGGTTGACGAACGTTGCCTGTCACGGCGATGCGACCGGAAGCGCCGATCTGAGCGTGAACGGTGGCACACCCCCTTATGACGTGCAATGGAACACGGTGCCTGTCCAGAGCGGCTCCTCGGCCTCAGGACTGACAGCCGGCACATGGACGGCGACCGTCACCGATGCGAACGGTTGCAGCACGACCCGCGACGTAACGATCACTGAGCCGACCAATGCGCTCAATGTGGTGCTTTTCGACCAGCAGGACGTGCAGTGCTTCGGGGGCTCCACCGGTAGCGCCACCGCACAAGCCAGCGGAGGAACGGGCGCCTACACCTATTCATGGAATACTTCGCCGGCACAGACCGCGGCCTCCGCCGTGGGGCTCGACGCGGGAACGCATTCCGTGACGGTGCATGATGCCAATGGCTGCTCGTCGGCCCTGGACGTGATCATCGCGGGGCCTGCAGCGGCCCTTTCCGCGACCATCGATGCACATGCCGATGTGGCCTGCCACGGTGGGAACGATGGCACCGCGCATGTCACCGTTTCCGGCGGGACAACACCGTACTCCTATTCATGGAATACAACGCCGGTCCAAACGACAGCAACGGCGAGCGGTCTGAACGCGGGAACACGCACGGTGACCGTGACCGATGCGAACGGCTGCTCCACCATGGTGAGCGTCACCATCGCACAGCCCTCCGCCTTGACGATCGCCGGAAATGTGACCCCTGCCAATTGTCAGGGTGCGGCCGATGGTGCGATCGACGTCACGATCGCGGGTGGCACACCCCCCTACGCGTACGCATGGACCGGACCTGATGGGTTCGTGGCGGGCAGCGAGGACATCTCCACATTGGTGGCCGGAGGTTATGCACTGACAGTGACCGACGCACATGGTTGCACGACGAGCATGGCGTTCGACGTGAACCAACCCGGACTGTTCTCGATCAGCAGCACGGTCAGCGACCACAACGGGGTGCCGGTGAGCTGCGGCAGCAGCACCGACGGCGCGATCGACATGAGCGTCAGCGGAGCGACGCCTCCCTATGACTTCGCATGGACCGGCCCGAACGGGTTCAGCGCCGCCAGCGAGGACGTCGCCGGCCTGGGGACAGGCCAATACCAGTTCACGGTCACGGATGCCAACGGCTGCAGCACTTCCCAGAGCTTCGAGCTGACAAGCGCCACGGCCATGTCCATCGACCTATCCGCCGTGCTGCATGGCACCGCGCATATCAGTTGCAATGGCGGCTCCAACGGAAGCATCGATGCCTCGATCACGGGTGGCATTCCACCCTACGTGTTCGACTGGACCGGACCAGGTGGGTTCACATCGACGAATGAGGACCTGAGCTCCCTTGCAGCGGGCGGCTATGATCTGATCGTTACGGATGCGAACGGTTGTGGATCAACGGGCAACATCGTCATTACGCAGCCGGCTCCGGTCATCGCGAACATGGTGGGCACCACCGCACAGACCTGTTATGGATCGATGACGGGATCGGCCACCGCTGCGGCGGCGGGAGGCAACGCACCCTACACCTTTTCATGGAACACGACGCCCGTGCAGACCGGCGCCACGGCGACCGGCCTGACCGCCGGCTTCTATTCGGTGACGGTCACCGACAACAATGGCTGTACCGCGCAGACCTCCACGATCATCAATGGGCCGGCCGCACCCCTCGTACTGACAGTGACGACAGTGAGCAACGCGCTCTGTCATGGTGGGGCCGGTGGCTCCGCGTCCGTCAATGCCACCGGCGGGACCGCGCCGTACCAGATCTCCTGGAACACGACCCCTCCGCAGACCGGCCCGACCGCGACGGGCCTCGCTGCAGGCAGCTACACCGCCACGGTGGTGGATACCCAGGGTTGCACAAGTTCTGTGAACGTCCAGGTGAGCCAACCTACAGCGCCCATCAGCGCTTTCGTGGAGGACCTCGGTGAAGTTTCCTGCTTCGGGGCAGGCGATGGGTACGCCACTTTTGATGTCACCGGTGGCAGTGGCAGCTACACCGTGGAATGGAACACGGTGCCCGTACAGTTCGGCCCCACCGCGACGGGCCTTGCTCCCGGTCAGTATTGGATCACGATCACCGACAACAACGGTTGCGGCACGACGAAACAATATCCCGTCACGATCGATGGACCTACAGCACCGGTGACGGTGAACGCCATGCTCGGTGTGTTCGGCGGTGGCTTCAACGTCTCCTGCGCCGATGCGACCGATGGAAGCATCGACATCACCACTACAGGTGGCACAGCCCCCTACTATTACCAGTGGAGCGATGCGCTTGGCAACAGCACCGGGGCCGAGGACCTCAGCGGGCTCGAGCCGGGCACCTTCGATCTCGTGGTGACCGATGCCCATGGTTGCGTGTTCGCCCAACAGTACGAACTCACTGCGCCTCCGGCCATCTCGACCACCGCTTCCATCACGACCGCGGCGTGTCAGGGTTCACCGACCGGTGCGGTCGATGCGACGATCTCCGGTGGTGTTGGTCCCTACAGCCCGGCGTGGACAGGACCCAATGGGTTCACCGCGAACACCACCGATATCATGGGGCTGGCATCCGGTGTCTACCAGTTGCAGATCATCGATGCCAATGGATGCCATGCCACTGGATCGTTCGATGTCAGCGAACCTGGGTCCATCGCCGCGACCGCCACCCTTGACAGCCACATCGGCGGTTGGGGCGTGAGCTGCGCCAACAGCAATGATGGGGCCATCGATCTCAGCGCCTCCGGTGGCACCCCTCCACTGGCCTACCTGTGGTCCGGACCGAACGGATTCACCAGCACGGGCGAGGACCTTGTGGGCATCACCGCGGGCACCTATCACGTGACCATCACCGACGCGAACGGTTGCACCACACTGAGCAGCTATTCCGTGACCGCCCCCCCCGCAATGGGCAATACCCTGGTGGCGACGACCTACACAGGCGGCTTTGAAGTGAGCTGCAATGGGAGCAGCGACGGAGCCATCGACGCGACCATTACGG
The DNA here is from genome assembly GCA_020635655.1 of Flavobacteriales bacterium. Lineage (GTDB taxonomy): Bacteria > Bacteroidota > Bacteroidia > Flavobacteriales_F > PHOS-HE28 > PHOS-HE28. The sequence continues at coordinate 176,630 of JACJZI010000005.1, read as the reverse complement.
GCGGCACCCTTCCCTATTCGGTGTCCTGGAACGGACCGAACGGTTTCTCCTCGAGCATGGAGGACATCACCGGGTTGACCGCGGGTGCTTACGCCATTTCGGTCAATGACGCCAATGGCTGCGCGACCACGGGATCGGTCACGCTCGATCAGGCGCCACCATTGACCAGCACCCAGGTCCTGTTGTCCTATGACAGCGGAGACAACATCGCATGCGCGGGTGGCGGCAACGGGGCCATCGACCTGACCGTGTCCGGTGGCCTTGCGCCCTACAGCACCGCGTGGACCGGACCCAATGGGTTCTCCAGCACCAGCACCGATCTGAACGGTCTCGTTGCCGGCAGCTATTCGGTCGCGATCACGGATGCCGCGGGATGTACGACGAACGCTTCCGCCACGCTCACCGAACCAGCACCCATCAATGTGTCCGCGCTCACCGCCTCCTACAACGGAGGATATGCCACGAGCTGCGCCGGAACCGCCGACGGTAGCATTGCACTGGATGTGAGCGGTGGTGCGGGGAATTTCCAGGTCCAGTGGACGGGGCCCGATGCGTTCGCCAGCAATTCGGAGGATGTGGCCGGCCTTGCACCCGGGACCTATCAGGTCACCATCACCGACGACAATGGATGCGCCTGGTACGATGCGTTCACATTGAACGCTCCGCCGGCCCTGCATTCATCTGCCGTTCCCCAGACCGCGCTCTGCAACGGTTCGAATGATGGCGCGATCGCACTTGATGTTTCCGGAGGTGTGGGTCCCTACTCCTATTTCTGGAGCGGCCCGGCCGCCTTTTCGTCAACGGATGAGGACCCCGCCGATCTCTTTGCGGGCGTCTACTTCGTCACGATCACCGATGCCAACGGCTGCGTGCACGAACAAAGCGTCGACGTGACCGAACCCGGTGCCTTCCAGGTGAACGGCATCCTATCGACCTACCCCGGCGGATACAATATCACTTGTGCGGGTGCCAGCGATGGATCGATCGCGGTATCCGCCTCGGGAGGGACCCCTCCTTATTACTACGCATGGAACGGGCCGGGAAGCTATTCGGCGATCACCGATGACATCGATGGCATCACAACAGGCACGTACGACCTCACCCTGACGGACCAGAACGGTTGCCAGACCCTGCGCACCTATACCATCTCCGGTCCGACGCCCGTGCATGTGGGATTGGTACCTGCCCTGATCGGCAACAGCAACGTGAGCTGCACCGGAGCGGCCGATGGCAGCATCGACGCCCTGGTGGCCGGTGGCGTCCAACCTTATGTGTTCAGCTGGAACGGCCCCAATGGGTTCTCCGCCACAAGTGAGGATGTCATCGGGCTCACCTCCGGCGCGTATACGCTGGTGGTGAACGACCTGCTCGGCTGCAACGATAGCGCGACCATCACGCTCAACGGTCCTGCGCCGCTCGACCTCACGCTCGATCCGGCCACTTATCCAGGGGGGGGCAACGTCAGCTGTGGCGATGCATCGGACGGCGCGATCGACCTGGCGGTATCCGGTGGCAATGCGCCCTACAACGTCCATTGGACCGGACCGAACGGTTTCCAGTCCAGTGCTCCCAGCATCAGCGGGCTGTTCCCGGGGCTGTATACGGTTACCGTGAACGATGCGAACGGTTGCAGCGAGTCCGCACAATTGGAACTGACCAATCCGGACCCGATCGCGATCGATGCGCTCCTGAGCCAGTACGGGAATGGCAACAATGTACCCTGTCAGGGATCAATGAACGGCTCGATCGACATCACCGTGACCGGTGGAGGATCAGGCTATGGCTACGCCTGGACCGGACCGAACGGTTTCAGTTCTTCCGATGCCGACCTGAACGGTCTCGCGGCAGGGCCCTATCTGCTCACCGTCACCGATGTGAGCGGGTGCAGCGCCAGCGCCTCGATCACCATCACGCAACCCACTACCGTAGGCATCACGGGGACACTTTCGGATGTGGGCAATGGATACCAGGTGGGATGTGCAGGGAACGATGGCGCCATCGACATCTCTGCGAGCGGCGGTACCACGCCCTACCAATTCGCATGGACCGGGACGGGCGGTTTCGCAAGCAGCGATGAGGACCTTTCCGCATTGCAGGCGGGCGTCTATCAGGTATCCATCACCGATGCGAACGGATGCACCGCCAACGGTACCTACACGCTGACCCAAGCGGGTGACCTGAACGCCGTGCTGGATGTGAGCGGCAATGTGTGCAATGGCCTGGACGACGGAGCGATCGACCTGACGATCACCGGCGGGGTCGCACCCTACACCACCATCTGGTCCGGCCCGAACGGCTTCAACAGCAACTCCGAGGACGTGAGCGCACTGTCCGGTGGACCTTACACCGTGCAGATCACCGATGCGAACAATTGCGGCACCCAACAAAGCGCCACCATCGCGGCATCCACGCCCATGGGCCTAACTGCCTATGTGAGTAGTTATGGTGGTGTGAACATTCCTTGCTCGGGTGACAGTACCGGCGTCATCGAGGTGAACATCAGTGGCGGCGCCCTGCCCTTGACCATGTCCTGGACGGGTCCGAACGGATTCACGAGCAATGCGAGCACCTTGGGCACGCTCCTCGCTGGTGACTACCAACTTTCGGTCACGGATGTGAACGGGTGTCCACTGGACACATTGATCACGCTCACCGAACCCGCCAGTGCGATCTCCGGGACCCTCGATCCCTTCCTTTTCGCAAGCGGCACGAACATCAGCTGCCACGGTGCAAGTGATGGCCTGGTCGATCTCGCCGTGAGCGGAGGCACAGGACCGTACACGTTCGACTGGCGTGGTCCGGACAGCACGAACTACGATACCGAGGACCTCGCCGGAGCACCGGCAGGGGCCTATGAACTCGTGATCATTGACGCGAACCAGTGCACGCATGAGCTCCAGATCACTTTGACCGAGCCGGACAGTACGATCGGCGAAAGCCATGTGCTGTCGCAATATGTCGGTGGCGCCAATACCAGTTGCAGTGACGCCACGGATGGATCGATCGATCTCTCTGCGAACGGTGGGAACGGCGGCTTCACCTTCAACTGGACGGGACCGAACGGATTCACCGCCACGGACGAGGACATCCAATCGCTTATCGCTGGCGGGTACACGGTGACGATCACGGATACCAACGGATGTGCCCTGGTCCAGACCATCGCTCTCCAAGCGCCACCATTCCTGGACGCTGTCCTGGAGGCCAACACCTTCCCGGGTGGCACGAACATTTCCTGCCAGGGTTCATCCGATGGCGCGATCTCCTCGAACATTTCCGGCGGAACGCCCGGATATCAGACCACTTGGACCGGCCCGAACGGTTTCACCACCACCATTGCAGATATCTCCGGGCTGCTGGCCGGGACCTACTGCCTTGCCATCATGGACACCAATGGATGTGCGACACAATCCTGCATCGATCTGATCGGGCCGGATGCGTTGCAACTCAGCGCCACCAGTGAGATCGCCTCCTGCGGCTCGAACAACGGTTCGATCGATCTGACGGTCACCGGCGGAAGCCCCGACTATGCCTATGATTGGGACGGCTCGGGCAACTCCGAGGACCTGGGAGGACTGGCCGCCGGGATGTATGTCGTGACCGTCACCGACGCGAACGGTTGCGTCGCTGGGCTGACCGCGACCGTGGAGAGCACCCCCGGTGTGGATGCGGCGGCCGTGGTCATGGATGCCCTCTGTTACGGATCGGATGGCGGTGCGATCGACCTGGAGACAAGCTCTGGGACCGCACCGTTCATGTATGCCTGGGACGATGGAAGTGACACGGAGGACCTGAGCGATCTCCATGCAGGCACCTACTCCGTGACGATCACGGACGCCAACGGTTGCACCTGGAGCGATTCCTATGTGGTGGGGCAGAGCGACGAGCTGCTGGCCACGGCCACGGCGAATACGTTCCCGAACGGTTACAATGTGAGCAGTTTCCATGGACATGACGGGGCTGCTTCAGTGAACGTGCAGGGCGGTGTCCCACCCTATTCGTTCGCGTGGTCGAACGGAGCGAACACATCGACGACAACAGGGCTCAGCGCCGGTAGCTATCAGGTCACCATCACGGACGCCAATGGTTGTTCGATCAGCTTGGAGATCCTGCTCGAAGAACCCCAGGACCTGATCATGCCCACCGGGTTCAGCCCCAATGGCGATGGCATGAACGATGCCTATGTGGTCCAGGGCCTGGATGCCTATGCGCGGAACGAAATGGTCGTGCTGAACCGCTGGGGCAACAAGGTCTATGAACGCTTGAACTATCGAAATGATTGGAACGGGGAGAACCTCCAGGGCCAGCCCTTGCCCGACGGCACCTATTTCGTGATCCTGCGCATCAACAACGGCGCGATCGAACTGCAGGACTATGTCGATCTCCGACGCTGAGCCCACAAACGAAGAACGGACCATGCGCAATACGATCCACAAGCTCATCGTTGCCATCGGGCTCATCGCCCCGGTGGCGGCCTTCGCCCAGCAAGAGGTGATGGTGAGCCAATACATGTTCAACGGCCTGTTCCTGAACCCGGCCTATGCAGGAACACATCCGTACGTCAGCGGCAGCCTGCTTCACCGCGCCCAATGGGTGAACGTGGACGGTGCCCCGCGCACCAGCATGTTCGCGGTGGACGGCCCGTTGATGAACAACAAGATGGGGCTCGGCCTCAGTGTTGTGCATGACCGGATCGGTGTCAGCCGCGATCTGGAGATCGACGGTCACTACAGTTATCACCTTCGTCTTGGCGGCAGCAAGCTCTGTTTCGGCCTGAAGGCCGGCCTATCGCTGTACTCGGCCCAGCTGGACCAGTTGCGCTATTGGGATGAGAACGATCCCGCCTTCGCGCAGAACATCAGCAACGAACTGGTCGGCAAGTTCGGCTTCGGGATCTACTGGTACGACGAGCTCAGCTATGTGGGCCTATCCGTTCCCATGATCTATGCAGCGGACCAGGCGATCACGCCGGAGGTCCAGACCGCCACGGACCACTACTTCACGCAACATTACTACCTGACGGCAGGTCGGGTCTTCCACCTCAACGAGTACTTCGACCTGAAACCATCCGTGATGGTGAAGTACCAGCCGGATGCACCGTTCGAGGTGGACCTGAACACCAATGTCCTCTACAAGGAGCGCTTCTGGTTCGGCGTGGGCTACCGGACCGGTGATGCCGTCGTCGGCATGGTCGAATACAAGATCAATCCGTTCCTGCGGGTGGGCTACGCCTACGACATGACCATCAGCGAGCTGCGCGGCTATTCGCAGGGTTCGCATGAGATCATGCTCGGCTTCGACCTTGGCCAGGAGGTGATCAAGATCAAAACACCGCGCTATTTCTAAGCCATGAGGAGGATGAAGACCCTGTTGCCGATCGCGGGCACGCTGCTGCTGGCCGGTTGTTCCAACTGGCAGCTCGCACAGGCCGACAAGGCCTATGCCCGCATGGCCTATGCCAAGGCCGCCGACCACTATGCCCGGGCATTCACCGGCAGCGAGGACCACGCCGCCATGCTTCGGGCCGCGGATGCGGAACGCCGCCTGCGCCATTTCGCCGAGGCCGCCGACCTCTACGCCAAGGCCGCCTCGACCGAGCCCCTGTCCGCAGATGATGCGATGCGATACGGGGAGGTCCTGATGGCACTCGGTCGCAAGGAGAGCGCGAGCGACCAGTTCATGAACGTCCTTGCGGCGAACCCTGAATGCGCCGAGGCCCGCGACATGATCCTGTCCTGTGAGCAGGATGCGCTGTTCTACAAGGATACCGCACACTACGTAGTGAGCCTGCTGCCCACAGACGGCTTCACGAACGCCTTTTCACCGGTGCCTGTGGCGGACGGGCTGGTGTTCACCGGTGAGCGGGCCGCAGGCACCTCCCGCACCAACCCATGGAACGGCAACGGGTACCTCGATCTCTTTTTCATGCACCAACGTTCCGTGGCCATCTGGGACCCTGCCATACCGCTGCCGGGCAGTGTCAATGGTCCATACCACGAAGGTCCCGCCTGCTTCAGCGCTGATGGACGCACGATGTTCTTCAGCCGGAGCAACTACTACCATAGCAAGCTGCTGAAGAACGAGCTGGATGAGAGCAACATCAAGCTGTTCCGGGCCACATTGGACAGCACCGACAAGTGGGGCGACCTTCACGAGTTCGCATTCAATAGCGATGACTACTCCGTGGGCCAGCCCGCGCTCAGCACGGACGGCAAGGTCCTCTATTTCGTCAGCGATATGCCCGGCACCCTGGGCGGTAAGGACATCTTCCGCTGCGTGAACAACGGAACCGGTTGGGGAACGCCGGAGAACCTGGGCCCCACGGTGAATACGGCGGGCGACGAGATGTTCCCCACCATTTCCGGGGACGTGCTCTATTTCGCCAGCACCGGCCACATGAACATGGGTGGGCTGGACATCTTCGCCACGCATCCGGAGGGGAACGGTTGGTCGGCACCGGAGAACATGGGCTACCCCATCAATACCCGGTCGGATGATCTCGGGCTCACCCTGACCGATGATGGCAAACACGGTTATTTCAGCAGCGACCGGTCCGGCAGCGACCAACTGTACCAGTTCTTCGTGCAGGAACCGATCCTGTTCGTCGAAGGGATCGTGTTCGACGATACCACCGGGGCCTTCCTGCCACAGGTGGAAATGCACTTGAAGGCGCTGGACGGTGATACCGAGATGACCTCTCTGACCGCAGCGGATGGTTCCTTTCGATTCCCGCTCAAGGCCGGCCAGCGCTACCGACTGGAGGCACGGATGGACGGCCGGTTGACCGACAGCCATGAGATCAACACCGAGGGGCTCGCCAATGGCACCACGTTCCGTGAGGACATCCATCTGATGAATGTGCAACTGGACAAGCCGTTCGTGGTGGAGAACATCTACTACGACTATGACAAGTGGGACATTCGTCCGGATGCCGCCCCCGCACTGGACAAGCTCGCCAAATTGTTCAACGACAATCCGCAGCTGTCGTTCGAGTTGAGCGCGCACACGGATTGCCGGGGCAGCGACCTTTACAATCTCGTGCTGTCCGACGCCCGCGCCAATGCCGCGGTGGATTATCTGATCCGCAGTGGGGTCGACCCGCAACGCATCACTGCCAAAGGCTATGGGGAATCCCGTCCGGTGAACGGTTGCGTGGACGGCACGCCCTGCACTGAAGAGGAATTCCAGATGAACCGTCGGACCGAGTTCAGGATCGTGAAGGTGAGCGAGCTGGCTTCCGGCCGTTGAGCTCCGCCGCCCGTGCACCCTTCGGCGCACGCAGGCGCACCGCTTCCGAGAAGGGGATCTCCTCCACCTTGCTGCGCGCCCAGGACAGGAAATCGAAGTACTTGAGGGCCAGGCTCTCGTTCGGGTCCTGCATCAGCACCTTGAGCCGCTCGTACAGTCCGGCGTAGAGCTCTCGCTTCACCGTTGGAGAAGTAGCGCGACCCAACTTCTTCACATGATCGATCAATTCGTTCTCCATGTCATGCGCCCGGTGTCGTTTGCTCAGGAACCGATGTGTCGATCGCACGATGTACTCCAGCAGATCGAAGTTGCCAAGCTCGTAATGCACGACCAGATTGAACAATCTGGCATACGTGAAGATATCCTGTCGCAGGGTCGGTTCGGTATCGTTCAGCACCTTGTTCAACCAGAACAGCGCCTTGTTCATCTCCCCGGCGCCGAAGTGCACGATCGCAAGCGTATAGTAGAACTCGATCTCCTGCTCCTTGTGCAAACGGGGCCCGAACTCCTCCATGCCTTCGATCACTTTGTCCACGAGGGCCAGGGCGCGGGCATGCTCCCCCATGCGGTCCAGGAGGCGCAATTCGCTCAGATAGCTGGCATTGAAGACCTGCAACGCGATATGCAACCCACCGAATCCCTGGGAGTCCCCCAATCGTCGCATCGCCGCGATGTTCTCCTGTGCCGAGGCATGGTCCCCCAGCTCGATCTGGGCATTGATGATGTAATGCAATGTCCGGATGTAGCGCTTCTGCAGATCCCGCTTGATCAGCTCATGCCCGTCAAGGATCGTCCGCACTTTCTGGAACTTGGCCAGCGCGGTGGCCCAGTCCCGTTTCGCCCAGGCACAGAAACCCTGGGTGTAATAACAGATCGTGGCCGCACGGTGGCTCAAGGCGGTGTTCTTTCCCACGATCAAGGGATGCTGCGCGATCTCCTCCACCATGGCGTGCTCCTCCTCGCTGCGAACGTACCCACCACTTCGGAACACGTAATTGATCTTCGAGTATAGGATGTGATAGGCGGCCAGATTGCGCAGCTTCTCGATCACGCTCCGCTCCTCATCGATGAGCGCGTCAAGGTCCTTGGTGAACACACCTGATTCGTAGGCTTCCTCCAGCAGCATCTTCTCCCAACTGAGCAGTTCGAACAGGTAATAGAACTTCTCATTGTCGCGGGCCAGCTTCTTGGCCCGGTGCAGCAGCTTGTTGCATTCCTTGAAGAGCGCCTTTTCGTAGAGGATCTCGATGTTCTTGATCTCCTGTTTCAGTTGTCCGCTCGAGGTGCTTTCGCTGTAATATGCGCGCAACGCCTTGAGGATCAACTTGTACAAGTGGTTCTTCTCCGAGGGGAAATGACGGATGAACGTCTCTCCCTTGAACTGCTCCTTCAGCGCCTCCTCATCATAGGTCTTCTGCTTGTCGACCGCGTCGAAGATCTTCAGATAGTTCTTGTCCCCGCTCTGCAACGCGGAGTGCAGCTTGAAGAAGCGCTTCTCCGATTTGGACAGGGAACGGATCAGGTCGTGCAGTTCGGTGCTGGGCTTCATCCGCGCTGGGGGTCAAGGGGCGTACTCAGGATCTCAAGGCCAACATCCAAAGATAGGGATCCTGACAGGCATGTTCCACCGTTGGGATCGGGGATACCTTTGGCGGACGCTGAGCCTGATACGCATGAGACCGACCCTGCCCGGAGCCCTGATCCTCTTGCTATGGACCGCTCCGACCCATGTCCGGTCCAACTGGCAGATCGCCTCGAATGCCTTGGTCGTGGACGCGCGATCCCCGGCTTCTTCGGCCACCCGGAGCGACAGCATCGACATCCTGGACACCCGGATCGACCTGGACCTGACACAGGCAGATGTGGGGCTGCTATTTGGCCGGGCCACCCTCCATTGGACCCCTCGCATCGCGGGCATTGACCATCTCCCCCTCGATTTGCTCGCATTGACCGTGGATTCGGTGATCGGCGCGAACGGGGACCTCGCCTTCGCGCAACAGGGTGAACTGCTCGACATCGATCTGGACGCACCTCATGGCCCGGGAGATACGCTCGTGACCGAGATCCATTACCATGGTGACCCGGTCATCGATGGGTCGGGCTGGGGCGGCTTCTACACGGCGGGGGCCGTGGTCTACGACCTTGGTGTGGCCTTCGAGTCGCAGCCGCATAGCTTCGGGCGCGCCTGGTTCCCCTGCTTCGACGATTTCGTCGAGCGGTGCACCTTCACGTTCTCCGTTCTGAGCAACGCGGGCCAACGCGTTTGGTGCAACGGTGAGCGGATCTCCGAGACCAGTCCTGGTCCGGACACGTTGCTCACGGTATGGAGGCTCAACGAACCGGTCCCGAGCTACCTCGCCTCGGTGACCGCCAGCAACTACGTCGCCGTGCACGATCGTTTCCCAAGCATCACCGGTGATACGATCCCGGTCGAACTCGTCGACCATGCCAACGACACGACCGACCTGAAGAATTCCTTCATCCATCTGAAGGACGCCTTCGATGCGTTCGAGGATTGGTTCGGTCCCTACCGCTGGGAACGTGTGGGCTATTGCATCACCCCGCAAGGTGCCATGGAACATGCCACGAACATCTCCTACCCGGGTTCGATCGTCAACGGTGGACTGCAGTATGAGGCCACCATGGCACACGAACTGGCGCACCATTGGTTCGGTGATCTGATCACATGCCGCCGTGCGGAGGAGATGTACATCAACGAAGGTTTTGCGGAATACCTCAGCTACCTTTTCCTCGAAGCCGTGTATGGCAGTGAACGGTACATGGACCAGGTCCGCGACAACCACCACCGCATGCTGCAGCGGGCTCATCTCGACGATGAGGGATGGTGGTCATTGGCCGATATGCCCCAGGACCACACCTATGGGACCACCACGTACAACAAGGGCGCGGATGCATTGCACACCCTGCGCAACTACCTGGGTGACAGTCTGTTCAGGTCCGGCCTGACCAACTTCCTCGCACAACATGCGTTCATGGATGTCAGCACCGAGGACCTTCGGGACGATCTGTCCTCGGCAACGGGATACGACCTCAGCGACTATTTCGAGGATTGGATCCTTCAACCCGGATGGGCCGCCTTCTCGGTCGATTCGTTCCTGGTCTCGCCGGATGGCGGGTCTTACCTGGTCACTGCTTTCTTCCGCCAGAAGCTCCGCCATGCCGATCATGCCTACCATCATGTGCCGGTGAGCATGACCTGTGTGGCCGCTGACGGGACGATCCACCGTAGCATGGCGGACCTGGGCGGTACATCAGGACAGGTGCAGTTCGCCTGTCCGTTCGATCCCGTGGAGGTGCGCGTGAACGACGATGACCGGATCAGCCTGGCGATCACGAACGACCAGGACACCCTTACCCAACCCGGCAATCTGAACCTGCCCCGGACCGACATGCTGCTCATAGTGAATGCCCTGCCTTCAAATATTCCTTTGTTCGTGCAGGAATACTGGGTAGCGGCCGATCCCTGGGCACAGCCGGCCGGTCTGTTCACGATCTCACCCGATCGCTGGTGGCATATCGGTGGACAATTCCCGGCGGGCACCGATATCAGCGCCCGGATCACGTTCGATGGCCGTACGATCACATCCGGTGCCTTCGACACGGGACTGGCCCAGGACATGGGTGGGCTGGCCTTCAATGAGGACAGCCTTGCGCTGATGTACCGACCGGATGCCGGAGCACCCTGGACCGACCAGGGGAACTACTCGATGAGCACTCTGGGTAGCCCCACCGACAAGCTTGCCCGGTTCGATGTGGATGGCCTCGTACCTGGTGATTACACCTTTGCCTGGAGGACATCGGCCACGGCGATCGAAGGACCTTCCGCGCCCTCCTGTGTCGCGTTCCGCTGCTATCCGGACCCGGCCAAGGACAGCGTCACCATCGAAAGGACCGACGGGGATCGGATGGATGGTGACCTTCGCTTGGTGGATGGACAGGGACGAACACTGAAGGACCTCGATGTCCGTGAACAACGTATTGTTCTGGACCTGAGCCAATTGCCCACGGGGGTCCTGTTCATCGTCCTTCGCGATCCCCAGGGACGGGAGACGACCGTCGGTCGAGTTGTTCATCATTGATCTCCGGACAGGCCGTTCACGACCAGCCGTCATGGCCGATAGGCCCTTGCGGAACGACTGAAAATTCCTTCAACACTGCGTTGTTTGAAAGGAAGATCTCCTACATTTGCAGCCCGTTTTTTGCCCCAACCATGTGCAAAAGCGGCTGAGAAACAGGACGAAACGGAGCTATGCCTACGATCCAACAGTTGATCCGGAACGGCCGCGAGAAGGCGCGGTACAAGAGCAAGTCAGTGGCCCTGACGAGCTGCCCGCAGCGCCGCGGCGTTTGCACCAAGGTGTACACCACCACGCCCAAGAAGCCGAACTCGGCCCTTCGCAAGGTGGCCAAGGTGCGCCTCGTGAACGGTTACGAGGTGATCGCCTACATCGGCGGCGAGGGCCATAACCTCCAGGAGCACAGTATCGTGCTGGTGCGCGGAGGCCGTGTGAAGGACCTGCCGGGTGTGAAATACCATATCGTCCGTGGCGTGCTCGACACCGCCGGTGTCGAGGGCCGTAACCAGCGTCGATCCAAGTACGGCACCAAGCGCCCCAAGAAATAAGGCCCCGCAAGAGCCATGAGGAAGACCACCAACAACCGCTTCGTCACCACGCTGCCCGACCCCAAGTTCGGTGATGTGACGGTGACCAAGTTCGTGAACAACCTGATGTGGGAGGGCAAGAAGAACAAGGCCTTCGGCATCTTCTACGACGCCCTGGACATCGTATCCGAGAAGACCGGCGAGGATGGCCTTGAGGTCTGGCGCAAGGCCCTCACGAACGTCACCCCGCAGGTGGAGGTGCGCACCCGCCGTGTCGGGGGTGCCAACTTCCAGATCCCGCAACCCGTGCGCGACGACCGCAAGCGGAGCCTGGCGATGAAGTGGCTGATCGGGTATAGCCGGAACCGCAACGAGAAGGGGATGGCCGCACGCCTTGCCCAGGAGATCATGGCCGCTGCTCGTGAGGAGGGCGGCGCGTTCAAGAAGAAGGAAGAGACCCACAAGATGGCCGAGGCCAACAAGGCCTTCAGCCATTTCCGCTTCTAAGTCCACTGGAAGAACATGTCCAAACGGGACCTCAAATACACGCGCAACATCGGCATCATGGCCCACATCGATGCCGGGAAGACCACCACGTCCGAGCGCATCCTCTATTACACCGGCCTGGTCCACAAGATCGGCGAGGTGCATGATGGGGCTGCCACGATGGACTGGATGGAGCAGGAGCAGGAGCGCGGCATCACCATCACCAGTGCCGCCACCACCACCTTCTGGAACTACCGTGGTGACCAGTACAAAGTGAATCTGATCGACACCCCTGGCCACGTCGACTTCACCGTGGAGGTGGAGCGCAGCCTCCGGGTGCTCGATGGTGCGGTGGCGTTGTTCTGTGCCGTGGGTGGCGTGGAGCCCCAAAGCGAGACCGTCTGGCGTCAGGCCAACAAATACAAGGTACCACGGATCGGGTTCGTCAATAAGATGGACCGCAGCGGAGCCGACTTCTTCAGCGTGGTGCAGCAGATCCGTGAGCGCCTGGGGGCGAATCCGGTACCGCTTCAGGTGCCGATCGGGGCCGAGGCCAATTTCAAGGGTGTGGTCGACCTGATCAACAACCGGGGCATGGTCTGGAACGAGGCCGACCAGGGCATGACCTGGACCGAGGTGCCTATCCCCGACGACCTCGCCGACACCGTGAAGGAGTGGCGTGACAAGCTGATCGAGTCCGTCGCGGAAAGCGACGATTCCCTGATGGAGAAGTACTTCGCCGACCCCGACAGCCTGACCGAGGCGGAGATCATGAACGCCATCCGGAAGAGCACCATAAACATGAGCATCACCCCGATCCTTTGTGGATCGGCCTTCAAGAACAAGGGGGTGCAGACCATGTTGGACGCCGTCATGGCCTATCTGCCCAGTCCGGTCGACATCGAGGCCGTTTCCGGTACCGACCCGGACAGTGGAGAGGCCATCCTGCGCAAGCCGAGCACCGAGGAGCCCATGTCCTCGCTCGCGTTCAAGATCGCCACCGACCCCTATGTCGGCCGCCTGGCCTTCTTCCGCTGCTACAGCGGCAAGGTCGATGCGGGAAGCTACGTGATGAACATGCGCACCGGGCGCAAGGAGCGGATCAGCCGCATCTTCCAGATGCACTCCAACAAGCAGAACCCCGTCGAACTGATCGAGGCCGGTGACATCGGCGCTGCGGTCGGTTTCAAGGACATCCGCACCGGTGATACGCTCTGCTCGGAGGACAAACCCGTGATCCTGGAAAGCATGAGCTTCCCCGATCCGGTGATCGGCATCGCCGTGGAGCCCAAGAGCCAGGCCGACATGGACAAGCTGGGCGCAGCGCTCGGCAAACTGGCCGAAGAGGATCCCACCTTCAAGGTGCATACCGATGATGAAACGGGGCAGACCGTGATCAGCGGCATGGGTGAACTGCACTTGGAGATCATCGTGGACCGGTTGAAGCGCGAGTTCAAGGTGGAATGCAACCAGGGTGCGCCTCAGGTGAAATACAAGGAGGCGATCACCACCCAGGTTGAACACCGCGAACTCTACAAGAAGCAGACCGGTGGCAGAGGCAAGTTCGCGGACATCCATGTGCGCATCGAACCTCAGTCCGATCCAGCCAAGACCGGCCTGGAGTTCATCGATGAGATCAAGGGGGGCGTGATCCCCCGCGAGTTCATCCCCGCCGTACAGAAGGGCTTCGATGCCGCCCTGTCCAATGGCGTGCTTGCTGGCTATCCGATGGAGAGCCTGAAAGTGACCCTCTACGATGGCAGCTACCACAACGTGGACTCCGATGCGCTCAGCTTCGAGGTCTGTGCCAAGGCCGCCTTCCGCAATGCACTGCCAAAAGCCAGGCCCGTGCTCCTGGAACCCATCATGAAGATCGAGGTGGTGACACCCGAGGAGAACATGGGTGACATCGTAGGCGACCTGAACCGTCGCCGTGGGCAGATCGAGGGCATGGAGGACCGCGCCGGTGCCAAGGCGATCAAGGGCAAGGTGCCTTTGAGCGAAATGTTCGGTTACGTCACCTCCCTCCGCACCCTGAGCTCCGGCCGCGCCAGCAGCACCATGGAGTTCAGTCATTACGAACACGCTCCCAATAACATCACCGAGGCCGTGCTGGCCAAGGTGCGTGGCAAAGTATCAGCCTAAGCAGAACCCTCGCGATGACCCAAAAGATCCGGATCAAGCTGCGGTCCTACGATCACAACCTCGTCGACAAGAGCGCCGAGAAGATCGTGAAGACGGTGAAGAGCACGGGCGCTGTCGTCAGCGGTCCCATTCCGCTGCCCACGCACAAGCGCATCTTCACGGTGCTCCGCTCACCGCACGTCAATAAGAAGGCGCGTGAACAGTTCCAACTGTGCAGCTACAAGCGCCTGATGGACATCTACAGTTCCTCCAGCAAGACGATCGACGCCCTGATGAAGCTCGAACTTCCCAGCGGTGTGGACGTCGAGATCAAGGTCTGACCGATTAAAGAAACGAAGCCATGAGCGGATTGATCGGCAAGAAGATCGGAATGACCAGCCTCTACGATAGCGTGGGGCAACTGGTGGGTTGCACCGTGATCGAGGCGGGCCCCTGTGTGGTCACCCAGGTGAAGACCAAGGAGAAGGACGGCTATCAGGCAGTTCAACTCGCCTTTGGGGAACGCAAGGAAAAGAACACACCGGCCGCCCTGAAGGGACATTTCAAGAAGGCAGGCACCACGCCGAAACGAGTGGCGCATGAGTTCAAGGAGTTCGAGCGGGAACTGAAGCCCGGGGACATCGTGGATCTGACCAGCCTGTTCGAGGAGGGCGCCTTCGTCACGGTGACGGGAACCAGCAAGGGCAAGGGTTTCCAGGGGGTCGTGAAACGCCACGGATTCAGCGGCGTGAACGACCAGACGCACGGCCAGCATGATCGGAACCGCGCACCCGGTTCGGTGGGCGCCAGTTCCTATCCCGCCCGCGTGTTCCGCGGCATGCGCATGGCCGGTCGCATGGGGGGAAAACAGGAGACCACCGAGAACCTGCAGGTGGTGAAGGTCGACAAGGAGAGGAACCTGCTCATGGTGAAGGGCTCAGTGCCCGGCGCCAAGGGCAGTACCGTGATCATCTGGAAATAAGATGGAGATCGAGATCTACAGCACCGACGGCAAGGCCACCGGCAAGAAGGCGAAGCTCAGCGACGCCGTCTTCGCCATCGAGCCCAACGATCATGCGATCTGGTTGGATGTAAAACAACACCTCGCCAACAAGCGCCAGGGCACGCACAAGACCCTGGAGAAGAGCGAGGTGAGCGGTTCCACCAAGAAGCTCCACCGGCAAAAGGGTACGGGCGGTTCCCGCAAGGGCAGCATCAAGAACCCGCTCTTCAAGGGCGGCGCACGCATCTTCGGCCCCAAACCGCGCGACTACTCCTTCAAGTTGAACAAGAAGGTGAAGGACCTGGCCCGCCGCAGCGCGCTCAGCCACAAGATCAAGGACGGCTCCATCAAGGTGCTCGATGGCGTGAGCCTGGGCGCACCGAAGACCAAGGAGTACGTCAGCATCCTCCGGTCCTTTGAGCTGGGCACCCGCCGATCGATCCTGGTGGTACCCGCCAAGGATGAAATGCTGATCCTCAGTTCGCGAAACATCCCGGGTGCCCGCGTGGTGACCGCCACCGAACTGAACACCTACGATATCATGAACGCCAACGGCCTGCTGATCGTGAAGGACGCGATCGCTCCGCTCGAGGCCATCCTCACCAAGTAAGCCATGGACCAGATCCTCATCCGTCCGATCATCACTGAGAAGATGACCGCCCAAGGCGAAAAGGAGGGCCGGTACGGCTTTGTGGTGGACCGCAACAGCAACAAGGTCCAGATCAAGGACGCCGTGGAACAGGCCTATGGTGTCACCGTTACCGGCGTGCGTACCATGATCGTCCGCGGCAAGACGCGCACCCGCTACACCAAGACCGATATCCTGCATGGCCGCACGTCGGCCTACAAGAAGGCGATCGTGACGCTCCAGGAAGGCGAGTCCATCGACCTCTACAGCAGCATTTGACCCTGAGAAGCACCGAACGACCATGGGCGTACGCAAATTGAACCCCGTCACCCCCGGTACCCGTCACCGGGTGATCACCGACTTCCAGGGCGTGGACAAGAAGGCCCCGGAAGCCGGCCTGACCAAGGGCCGCACGAAGAGCGGTGGTCGGAACAACCAGGGCAAGATGACCATGCGCTACATCGGCGGTGGTCACAAACAACGTTTCCGCGAGATCGACCTCAAGCGCAACAAGCACGGCATCCCCGCCACGGTGAAGAGCATCGAGTACGATCCCAACCGGAGCGCACGTATCGCTCTTCTTTACTATGCCGATGGCGAAAAGCGGTACATCCTCTCCCCCAACGGCCTGAAGGTGGGCCAGCAGGTCCAAAGCGGAAAAGGCATCCCTCCCGAAGTGGGCAATGCGCTTCCCTTATCGGAGATCCCCCTGGGCACCCTGGTGCACAATATCGAACTGAAGCCCGGCAAGGGTGGGGCCATGGCCCGCAGCGCAGGCACTTTCGCGCAGCTCAATGCCCGTGAAGGCAAATACGCCACGTTGAAGATGCCGAGCGGCGAGGTGCGCATGGTGCTGTGCGATTGCATCGCCACCGTGGGCACCGTGGGCAACTCCGAGCATATGCTGCAGAAGAGCGGCAAGGCGGGCCGCAACCGGTGGTTGGGGCGCCGCCCCCGGACACGCGCCGTGGCCATGAACCCGGTGGACCATCCGATGGGTGGTGGTGAAGGCCGTGCCTCGGGCGGACATCCACGCAGCCGCAAAGGGCTCTATGCCAAGGGCAAGAAGACCCGTCATCCCAAGAACCCGAACAACAAGTTCATCATCGCGCGCCGCAAGAAGAAGGGCGGTGCCAACTGATAGATCATGAGCCGTTCGCTGAAGAAACCCCCGTTCGTGCACTACAAGCTGGCGCGTCGTGTGAGCGATGCCCAGAGCGCGGGCAAGAAGAACGTGATCAAGACCTGGTCACGATCCAGCACCATCACGCCCGATTTCGTCGGCCTGACCTTCGCCGTGCACAACGGCAACAAGTTCATCCCGGTCTACGTGACCGAGAACATGGTGGGGCACAAGCTGGGCGAGTTCGCACCCACGCGCACCTTCCGCGGACATTCCGGCAACAAGAAGAACTAACGATCCATGGGAGCCCGCAAGAAGAACGCCGCTGAAGCCCGCAAAGAGGTCATGAAGCAGGTAGCCGTCGCCCGCCTCCGCAACGTGCCCACCAGCCCGCGCCGCATGCGCCAGGTGGCCGACCTGATCCGTGGGGTCGAAGTGGGCCGCGCGCTGGACATCCTGCGCTTCAGCACGCGCCACAGCAGCCGCGACCTGGAGAAACTCCTGCGTTCGGCGATCGCCAACTGGGAAGCCAAGCACGAGGGTAAGAAAGCCGAGGCGGCCAACCTGGTCGTGCGTTCGGTGCAGGTGGACGAGGCCCGCTCCCTGAAACGGATGCTCCCTGCTCCGCAGGGCCGTGCCTACCGTATGCGCAAACGCAGCAACCACGTCACACTCATCGTCGATTCCGCCCAATAAGCCCGAGAGAACGAACCATGGGACAGAAAGCACATCCGATCGGACAACGCCTCGGCTTCATCAAGGGCTGGGACAGCAATTGGTACGGCGGCAACGACTACACCGACAAGTTGGTGGAGGACGAACGGATCCGTCAGTACCTCACCACCCGCCTGAAAAAGGCGAGCGTGAGCAAGATCATCATCGAGCGCACCCTGAAGCTCGTCACCGTCACGATCAATACCGCACGCCCCGGGGTCATCATCGGCAAGGGCGGCACGGAGGTGGACAAGTTGCGCGAGGAGCTCAAGAAGTTCACTGGCAAGGACGTGCAGATCAACATCTTCGAGATCAAGCGCCCGGAACTGGACGCCCGGCTCGTGGCGGACAGCATTGCGCGTCAGCTCGAAGGCCGCATCAGCTTTCGGCGGGCGATGAAGATGTCCGTGGCCAGCACCATGCGCATGGGCGCTGAAGGCATCAAGTTGCAGGTATCCGGCCGTTTGAACGGTGCCGAGATCGCCCGTACCGAGAAGTACCGCGACGGCCGCGTGCCACTGCACACCTTGCGCGCCGACATCGACTTCGCCATCGCCGAGGCGCACACCAAGATGGGCCGCATTGGTGTAAAGTGTTGGATCTGCCGCGGCGAGGTGTTCGGCAAGAAGGACCTCAGCCCGAACGCCGGCCAACAAAAAGGACCGAAGATGCCGCGCGGCGAACGCCGTGGTGGCGGTGGCCGTCGAGGTCCGCGTAACCCCAAAGCCTGATCGTCATGCTGCAACCGAAGCGCTCCCGCCGCCGCAACATGCACAAAGGCCGCATGAAGGGCATGGCCCAACGCGGTCACCGTGTCGCCCTTGGATCATATGGTCTCAAGGCCATGGAATCCGTGTGGCTCACCAGCCGTCAGATCGAGGCCGCCCGTGTCGCGCTCACCCGCTACATGAAACGCGAAGGCCAGGTGTGGATCAAGGTGTTCCCGGACAAGCCCGTCACCTCCAAGCCCGCCGAGGTGCGGATGGGTAAGGGCAAAGGCGCCCTTGACCATTGGGTCGCCGTAGTGAACAAGGGCCGGATCATCTTCGAGGCCGACGGCGTACCGCTCGAGACGGCCAAGGAAGCCCTGCGCCTCGCCGCACAGAAACTCCCGATCAAGACCAAGTTCGTCGTCCGTGAGGACATCGAGATCAAGGCCTGAATTGCGCCATGAAGAAGAAAGGCACTGAATTGAAGGACCTTACGCTCCAGGAGCTGCAGGACAAACTGCAGGAGGAACGCGACACCTTGCGGAAGATGCGGTTCGATCACGCCGTCTCACCGGTGGACAACCCGATGAAGATGCGTGTGCACCGCAAGGAAGTGGCCCGTGTGCTGACCGAGATCCGCGCCCGGGAGATCAAGCAGAACAGCAAATAACGCACGGCAATGGACCGCAAACTGAGGAAGGAACGGATCGGGATCGTCACCAGCGACAAGATGGACAAGAGCGTGGTGGTGACCGTGGAACGCCGTGTGATGCACCCCAAATATGGCAAGTTCGTCAAGCGCAGCAGCAAGTTCATGGCGCACGACGAGAAGAAGGAATGCCATGTGGGCGATACCGTGAAGATCATGGAGACCAGACCGATCAGCAAGAACAAGTGCTGGCGTGTGGTGGAGGTGATGGAACGCGCCAAATAAGAAAGCGAAGGAGCGATGATCCAACAGGAATCCCGGCTTAACGTGGCCGACAACAGCGGCGCCAAGGAGGTGCTCTGTATCCGGGTGCTCGGTGGCACCGCCCGTCGCTATGCGCGCATCGGTGACACCATCGTGGTATCGATCAAGGACGCCATGCCCAACGGCAACGCCAAGAAGGGCACCGTCAGCAAGGCCGTGGTGGTGCGGACCAAAAAGGAACTGCGCCGCAAGGACGGAAGCTACATCCGGTTCGACGACAATGCCGTGGTGCTGCTCGACGCGCAGGGCGAAATGCGCGGCACACGCATCTTCGGGCCCGTTGCCAAGGAACTGCGCGAAAAGAAGTTCATGAAGATCATCTCATTGGCACCCGAGGTGCTTTGAGCCATGCAGAAGAAGCTACATATCCGCAAGGGTGACATGGTGAAGGCCATCGCCGGCGAGGACCGTGGTCGCCAGGGCCGGGTGCTCGAGGTGGACCGCACCCGCATGACGGCCATCGTGGAGGGCCTCAATGTGCATAAGAAGCACAGCAAGCCGACCACGGCCAACCCGCAGGGAGGGATCATCGACCAGGAAGGTCCCATCCACATCAGCAACCTGATGCTGATCGACCCGAAAGGCGGCGAGGCCACCCGTGTCGGTCGCAAGAAGGACAAGGACGGCAAGCTCGTCCGTTACAGCAAACGCACCGGCGAGGTGATCAAGTCATGAGCACGTACACACCCCGACTTCGGAACAAGTACCGCGAGGAGGTCATCCCCACCCTGCAACAGGAGTTCAAGTACAAGAGCGCCATGCAGGTCCCCCGACTGGTCAAGATCGCCCTGAACCAGGGCCTAGGCAGCGCCGTGGGGGACAAGAAGATCGTGGATGCCGCCGTGGCCGAAATGACGGTGATCGGCGGCCAAAGGGCCGTACCGACCGTTTCCAAGAAGGACATCAGCAATTTCAAGCTGCGCCGTGGAATGCCCATCGGAGCGCGCCTCACGCTGCGTGGCGACCGCATGTACGATTTCCTGGACCGGCTGATCGCCGTGGCCCTGCCACGCACCCGCGACTTCCGTGGTGTGAGCCCCAGGGGGTTCGATGGCCGGGGCAATTTCACCATGGGCGTCAAGGAGCAGATCATCTTCCCGGAGATCGATATCGACAAGGTGGACCGCATCCAAGGCATGGACATCACGTTCGTGACCACCGCCAGGACGGACAAGGAGGCCAAGGCCCTGTTGAAGGCCTTCGGGTTCCCCTTCGCCGACAACAAGAAATAAGAGACCGAACCAGACATGGCCAAGGAAAGCATGAAGGCACGCGAGCGGAAACGCCGCAGGATGGTGGAGAAGTACGCCGCCAAGCGCGCCGCCCTGAAAGCTGCCGGAGAGTGGGACAAACTGCAGCAGCTGCCCGCCAATTCAAGCTATGTGCGCCTGCACAACCGCTGCCTGATCACCGGCAGGCCCAAGGGGTATGTGCGCCTCTTCGGCATCTCGCGCAACATGTTGCGCCAGATGGCCTTGGAAGGCAAGATCCCCGGTGTGACCAAATCAAGCTGGTAAGCGCAACGATCGAAAGACCATGATGACCGATCCCATAGCCGATTACCTGACCCGCCTGCGCAACGCCATCCAGGCGCGCAAGAGGGTGGTGGAGGTACCTGCCAGCGGCCTGAAGCGTGACATCACGCGTATCCTGTTCGACAAGGGCTACATCCTCAATTTCAAGATGGAGGAGGACGGCAAGCAGGGCCTGATCAAGATCGCCCTGAAGTACCATCCGCAAACGCGTCAGAGCGCCATCCGTGGACTGGAACGGGTGAGCACCCCCGGTCTGAGGCGCTACGCGCATGCCGACGCACTACCCCGCGTGCTCAA
The DNA here is from genome assembly GCA_020635655.1 of Flavobacteriales bacterium. Taxonomy (GTDB): domain Bacteria; phylum Bacteroidota; class Bacteroidia; order Flavobacteriales_F; family PHOS-HE28; genus PHOS-HE28. The sequence continues at coordinate 155,168 of JACJZI010000005.1, read as the reverse complement.
TGGCCTGGGCGTCGCCATCATCAGTACCAGCAAGGGCGTGGTCACCGACAAGGAGGCCCGGGCGCTCGGGGTGGGCGGTGAAGTGATCTGTTACGTCAGCTGATACACCAAGGAACGATGTCACGCATTGGAAAAGCACCGATCAGCCTGCCCAAAGGGGTGGAGATCGCCATCAGCGACAAGAACCTGGTGACCGTGAAGGGCCCGAAGGGAACACTGACCCAGCAGATCGACCCGGTGATCACGGTCAAGAACGAGGAAGGTACCCTCACCTTCGGACGTCCGTCCGACGCCAAGCCGCATCGCTCCAAGCACGGCCTTTACCGGGCCTTGGTGGCGAACATGGTGAAGGGCGTGAGCGAAGGGTTCGTGGTCGAACAGGAACTGGTGGGCGTGGGATACCGTGCCACCGCCAAAGGACAGCAACTGCAGCTGGCCCTGGGGTTCTCGCACCAGATCACCTTCGAGATGCCCGCCGAGATCAAGGTCAGCGCCGCCCAGGAAAAGGGCAAGAACCCCATCATCCGCCTGGAAAGCGCGGACAAACAGCTCATCGGTCAGGTGGCCGCCAAGATCCGTGCACTGCGCAAGCCCGAGCCTTACAAGGGCAAGGGTGTCCGCTTTGTCGGCGAACAGGTGCGTCGCAAGGCCGGCAAGGCCGCCGGCAAATAACAGATAGCCATGGCATTCAACAGGAACGAACGTAGGGCCAAGATCCGCCAGCGGGTGCGCATCCGCGTGCGCGGTACCGCGGAACGTCCGCGTCTGTCGGTCTTTCGCAGCAATAAGGACATCTACGCCCAGCTGATCGATGACGAACAGGGCCGCACACTGGTCAGTGCCTCCTCGCTGAAGGACAAGAAAGCACACGACGCGACCGGCGTGGAACAGGCCAGGCTCGTGGGCCAGGCCGTGGCCGAGGCAGCGAAGGCCGCCGGCGTGGACCGGGTCGTCTTCGACCGAAATGGCTACCTCTACCATGGCCGCGTGAAAGCCCTGGCCGATGCCGCCCGTGAGGCCGGCCTTCAATTCTGATCATCGGACCCCAATGGAAGCAGCAACCGTCAAGAAAGTACGCAGCAGCGATCTGGAGCTGAAGGACCGGCTCGTGGCCCTGAACCGTGTGACCAAGGTGACCAAGGGTGGTCGCACATTCACCTTCTCGGCCATCGTGGTGGTAGGCAACGAGAACGGCGTGGTCGGTCATGGCCTCGGAAAGGCCAAGGAGGTCCAGGAAGCCATCGCCAAGGGCATCGATGATGCCAAGAAGAACCTGGTGAAGGTGCCGGTGCGCAAGGGCACCATCCCGCACAGCCAGGAGGGCAAGTTCGCCGGGGCGCGCGTCTTCCTCAAGCCTGCAGCGCACGGTACCGGTGTGATCGCCGGTGGTGCCATGCGCGCGGTGCTGGAGAGCGTCGGTGTTACGGACGTGCTGGCCAAGAGCAAAGGCAGCAGCAACCCCCACAACGTGGTGAAGGCCACCATCAGCGCGCTAATGGACATGCGCGATGCCAACGCCGTGGCCCAGTTGCGCAGTGTACCAATTGAGAAAGTGTTCAACGGATAATCCGCCTTGTACAGGCCATTCGAACGACCATGAGCAAGTTGATCATCACCCAGACGCGCAGCGAGATCAAGACGCCCAGGCGCCAGAAGGACACCCTCCGTGCCCTCGGTCTGGGCCGCATCGGCAAGCGCAATGAACTGGAGGCCACCCCGCAGGTGCGGGGCATGGTGGCCAAAGTGCAACATCTGGTGACGGTCGAAGAACAGGCCTGAACCACAACGCAGCGAGAGAAATGGACCTCACCAATCTGAAACCCGCCAAAGGGGCCACCAAAAAGGAGAAGCGCATCGGCCGTGGCCAGGGGAGCGGTCGCGGCGGCACCAGCACACGCGGGCACAAGGGCGCCCAAAGCCGCAGCGGCTACAGCCGCAAACGTGGTTTTGAGGGTGGCCAGATGCCCCTGCAGCGCAGGGTGCCCAAGTTCGGCTTCACCAACCCCACGCGCGTGGAATACAAGGGCATCAATCTGGACGCGCTCCAGGCACTGGTGGACAAGAAGAAGCTCAAGGCCCTTGATCCCGACGTGCTGCGGGAGAACGGTCTGATCGGCAAGAACGATCTGCTGAAGGTGCTCGGACGTGGAGCGATGACCGCCGCCATTGACGTGAAGGCCCACGCCTTCAGCGCCACGGCCAAGGCGGCGATCGAAAAAGCGGGCGGCAAGGCGGAGATCATCGAGCGGAAGGCATGAAGAACCTGATCGACACGATCAAGAACATCTGGCGTATCGAGGAGCTGCGCACGCGGATCCTGATCACGCTCGGCCTGCTCCTGGTGTACCGCATCGGCAGCTTCATCGTGCTGCCCGGGGTCGACAGCGCCCGCCTGGCCTCCAGTTCGACCGGAGGCGGTGGTCTGGTGGAGATCCTCTCCCTTTTCACCGGCGGGGCCTTCACACGAGCGTCCATCTTCGCACTTGGCATCATGCCGTACATCAGCGCCAGCATCATCATGCAGCTGATGGGCATCGCCGTGCCAGCGGTGCAGAAGATGCAACGCGAGGAAAGCGGTCGCCGGAAGATCAACCAGTGGACCCGCTATCTCACCATCCTGATCTGCGTATTCCAGGCGCCGGGCTACATCTACGCCACGATCGACAGCGCGGCGCGCCCGGACAGTCAGTTCTGGCTCTTCACGAGCGTGATCATACTCACCTGCTCCACCCTGTTCGTGATGTGGCTGGGCGAACGGATCACCGAACGCGGCCTGGGCAATGGGATCTCCCTGATCATCATGATCGGCATCCTCGCCCGATTCCCACAGAGTTTCGCCCAGGAGGTCGTCGGTCGCATGGGGCCTGGTGGCGGCGGTCTCGTACTGTTGCTCGTCGAGGTCGTCCTTTGGGTACTGATCATCGCCGGATGCATCCTTCTGGTGCAGGGCACGCGTCGCATCCCCGTCCAATTCGCCAAGCGCGTACAGGGCAACAAGCAGTTCGGAGGCGTACGCAATTACATCCCCCTGAAGGTGAACGCGGCGGGTGTGATGCCGATCATCTTCGCGCAGGCCATCGTGCTGATCCCCATGTACATCGCCCAGGCCTTCGACGATCCGCCGCAATGGCTGATCGGGCTTGCCAACGCCCAGGGAGTTTTCTACAACATCAGCCTCTTCCTCATGGTGGTGATGTTCACCTATTTCTACACGGCGATCACGGTGAACCCCAATCAATTGTCGGACGACATGAAACGCAACGGCGGCTTCATCCCTGGCGTCAAGCCGGGCAAGCAGACCGCCGACCATATCGACGAACTGTTGTCGCGGATCACCCTGCCCGGGGCCATTTTCCTCGGCATCGTGGCGATCCTGCCGACGTTCGCACAGATGTTCGGGATCAAACAGGGCTTCGCCCACTTCTTCGGCGGCACCTCGCTGCTGATCATGGTGGGCGTGCTGCTGGACACGCTCCAGCAGATCGAGAGCCACCTGTTGATGAGACATTATGACGGCCTGATGAAGACGGGACGCATCAAGGGTAGAACAGGAGCGGCCTACGGCATGGTGGGATAGGACATGGCACGGACCGTGGACCATCTCAGCGATGAGCAGATCGCACTGGTGAGGGAGAGTTCTTTGCTTGTTGGGAGGACCTTGGCCGAGGTGGCACGCCATCTCCGGCCGGGCATTACAACGGAGCAGCTCGACCGGGTGGCCGAGGAGCACATCCGTGACCACGGGGGCGAGCCGGCGTTCAAGGGCTACAACGGCTTCCCGGCGTCACTGTGCACCTCGGTGAACGACCAGGTGGTCCACGGCATCCCCAATGACGTGCCCCTGCCCGATGGATGCATCGTGAGCGTCGACTGCGGCGTACGCATGAAGGGTTACTACGGTGACAGCGCCTATACGTTCGCCGTGGGCGAAGTGGACGAGCGGGTGCATCGCTTATTGCAGGTGACCTATGAGAGCCTGCTGCTCGGGATCGAGCATGCCGTGGAGGGCGAACGCGTGGGGGACATCGGCTTTGCGGTGCAGCAGCATGCCGAGGCGCACGGATACGGTGTGGTGCGCGAGCTGGTGGGCCATGGCGTGGGCCAGGAACTGCATACAGCACCGGAAGTACCGAACTACGGACGTCGCGGGCACGGGATGAAGCTGAAAGGAGGCATGGTGATCGCCATCGAGCCGATGATCAACATGGGCGGTCGGGAGGTGCGACAGCTCGAGGACGGATGGACGATCATCACCCACGACGGAAGCCCAAGCGCCCATTTCGAACACACGGTGGCGGTCCGCCCCGGAAAAGCAGAGGTCCTCTCCACCTTCGGTCACATCGATGATGTGCTGAAGGAACGCAACATGTGGCACGTTGAGGTGAACGCCGAGGTGGGGCCACACTTATGATCGGAGAAAAGAACAAAGGGAACGAACAGGAACAAGGGACAGGAAGGAATGAGCAAAGCGGGGACCATCGAGCAGGACGGCGTCATCAAAGAGGCGCTGAGCAACGCCATGTTCCGCGTGGAGTTGGAGAACGGGCACGTCATCACCGCCCACATCAGTGGCAAGATGCGCATGCACTACATCCGGATCCTGCCCGGTGATAAGGTGAAGGTGGAAATGAGCCCGTACGATCTTTCCAAGGGCCGGATCACCTTCCGTTACAAGAGCTAAGACACGAACCGATGAAGGTCAGGGCATCACTCAAGAAACGCTCCGTGGACTGCAAGATCGTCCGCCGCAAGGGGCGTCTGTACATCATCAACAAGAAGAACCCGAAGTTCAAGCAACGGCAGGGCTGATCATACCCAGAACGACATGGCACGTATCGCAGGCATCGACCTTCCCAAGCACAAACGGGGCTGTGTAGGCCTCACCTACATCTACGGCATCGGGAGGAACACGGCCCTGGACATCCTCCAGAAGGCAGGCGTCGACCCCGACAAGAAGGTGGACGACTGGTCCGATGAGGAGCAGGCGCACATCCGCCAGTACATCAATGACCACGTGAAGGTCGAGGGCGCGCTGCGTTCAGAGACCCAGCTCAACATCAAGCGACTGATGGATATCGGCTGCTACCGCGGCCTGCGCCATCGCCTGGGCCTGCCCGCACGCGGCCAACGCACACGCACGAACAGCCGGACCCGCAAGGGCAAGCGCAAGACCGTGGCGAACAAGAAGAAAGCGACCAAGTAAGGACGGTGGAAGCGACCGGACCCTCCCGACCGGAGCGGCACCCGGCGCAACACCCGAACTGACCGATCAAGACAATGGCAAAACAGGAAAAAGGCGGAAACGCCAAGAAAAAGAAGAAGAACGTGCACGTGGAGTCCCATGGACAGGCCCACATCCACGCGACCTTCAACAATCTGATCATCAGCCTCACCAACAACAAGGGGGAGGTGATCAGCTGGTCATCCTCCGGCAAGCAGGGCTTCCGGGGCAGCAAGAAGAACACGCCCTATGCCGGTCAGGTGAGCGCGGAGGAGGCCGCCCGCGAGGCTTTCGAGCTCGGCCTGCGCAAGGTGAAGGTGTTCGTGAAGGGCCCGGGCAGCGGGCGTGAGAGCGCCATTCGGGCCTTGCACAACAGCGGCGTGGAAGTGACCGAGATCGTTGATATCACCCCCATGCCGCACAACGGCTGCCGCCCGCCCAAGAAGCGCCGCGTCTGAGCCGGCACAAAGAGAGAAGCACCATGGCACGTTACAGAGGACCACAGACCAAGATCGCGCGCAAGTTCAAGGAGCCCATCTACGGTGAGGACAAGTGGATGGAGCGCAAGCCTTACGGGCCCGGCCAGCATGGCCCCAACCGTCGGCGCCGGAAGGAGAGCGAATACTCCCTGCAGCTCCAGGAAAAGCAGAAGGCCAAGTACACGTACGGCATCCTCGAACGCCAGTTCGAGAAGATGTTCCATGCTGCGGCCAGCAAAAAGGGCATCACCGGGGAAACATTGCTCCAGCTTTGCGAGGCGCGCCTAGACAATACCGTCTTTCGTCTGGGCATCGCCCCCACACGGCGTGCTGCGCGCCAGTTGGTGGGCCACGGCCACATCACCGTCAATCAGAAGGTGGTGAACGTGCCCAGCTTCACCCTTCGTCCCGGCGATCAGGTCAGCGTGCGTGAGAAGAGCCGCGCCCTGGAGGCCATCACCAACAGTGTGGCCGTGAACGCCCAACGTTTCGACTGGCTCGAGTGGGACGGCTCCCGCATGACCGGCAAGATGCTGTCCATGCCCGAACGCGCCCAGATCCCGGAGAACATCCGCGAGCAGCTCATCGTGGAATTGTACTCCAAGTAAGAACCTAACCCCAACCGAAAGGAACACCCATGCCCATCCTTGATTTCCAGCGGCCCGACAAGGTCGTGATGATCGAAAGCGACGAACAACGTGGCATCTTCGAGTTCCGTCCGCTGGAGCCCGGCTACGGGATCACCATCGGCAACGCCCTGCGGCGCATCCTGCTCTCCAGCCTGGAGGGCTTCGCCATCACCGCCATCCGCATCGAGGGCGTCGAACACGAGTTCAGCACCATCAAGGGCGTGATCGAGGACGTGACCGAGATCGTGCTCAACCTCAAGCAGGTCCGCTTCCGCCGCCAGCTCGAGGACGTCAACACCGAAAAGGTCTCCCTGACCATCAGTGGCAAGGACACCTTCACCGCCGGCGACATCGGCAAGCATACCACCGGCTTCCAGGTCCTCAACCCCGAGCTACCCATCTGCCACATGGAAGGCAATGTGAAGCTCAATGTGGAACTGACCGTCGGAAAGGGTCGTGGCTATGTGCCCGCCGATGAGAACAAGGTGGAAGGTGCACCGATCGGCACCATTTTCATCGATTCGATCTTCACCCCGATAAAGAACGTGAAGTACACCGTGGAGAACACCCGTGTGGAGCAGAAGACCGATTACGAGAAGCTCACGATGGAGGTGAACACCGACGGTAGCATCGATCCAAAGAACGCCCTTCAGGAGGCCGCCAAGATCCTGATCCACCATTTCATGCTGTTCAGCGATGAGCGCATCTCCCTGGAGATGGAGGAGCGGGTGCAGGAGGAGGAGTTCGACGAGACCAGCCTCCACATGCGGCAGCTGCTCAAGACCAAACTGGTCGACATGGACCTCAGCGTACGCGCCCTCAATTGTCTGAAGGCAGCGGACATCGAGACGCTCGGGGACCTTGTGGCCTACAACAAGAACGACCTGTTGAAGTTCCGCAATTTCGGGAAGAAGAGCCTGACCGAACTGGAGGACCTGGTGGAGAACAAGGGACTTAGCTTCGGCATGAACGTGAGCAAATACAAATTGGACAAGGAGTGACCTAGGTGCGGGACCATTCCCGCCCACATTGGCACAACGCGAACGACGACGTCATGAGACACGGGAACAAGAACAACGCCCTTGGCCGGAAGAAGGCCCATCGGGATGCCCTGATGAGCAACCTGGCCTGCTCGTTGATCGAACACAAGCGCATCAACACCACACTGGCAAAGGCCCGGGCCCTGCGGCGCTACGTGGAGCCGCTCATCACCAAGAGCAGGTCCGACACGATGCACAGCCGCCGTACGGTGTTCAGCTACCTTCAGAACAAGGAGGCCGTGGCCGCCCTGTTCCGCGATGTGGCCCCCAAGGTGGGCGAACGCGCTGGCGGCTACACACGCATCATCAAGTTGGGCAATCGCCTGGGCGACGCGAGCGAGATGGCCATGATCGAACTGGTCGACTTCAACACCGTCTACACCAAAGGTGGAGGGGCCGGCACAGAGGTGAAGAAGACCCGGCGTAGCCGGCGTGGTGGTAAGACCGCTAAGCCAGCGGAAGCCCTACCGGCCACGGGATCCCCTGCCACTGAGGACCGCGCGGAATAGGCGGATCGACCGCGATCCCACGATCTGTGAAAAAGAAGGGGCGCCGATCGGCGCCCCTTCTTTTTCCACCCCGGTATCTTTGGCCCCCGCATGCTCGTCAGCCATCGCCCCAAGGCCATCCTTCTGCTCGCCGACGGCACGGTGTTCGAGGGCCGGGCCATCGGTGCCCGGGGCAGCACCACCGGGGAGATCTGCTTCAACACCGGCATGACCGGCTATCAGGAGATCTTCACCGACCCCAGCTATACCGGTCAGATCATGGTGATGGCTTCACCCCACATCGGCAACTATGGGGTGAAGGACCCCGAGTCCGAGAGCGGATCGGTGCGCATCGCCGGACTGGTCGTCAAGAAGTTCAGCGACGTTCGCAGCCGACCGGGGTCCGACCGCTCCTTGGATGACCATCTGCTGCGCGAAGGCATCATCGGCATCAGCGATATCGACACGCGCAAGCTCGTGCGGCACATCCGCGACCAGGGGGCTCAGAACGCGCTCATCAGCAGCGACGACTCGGCCATCGAGGTCCTGCGGGAGAAGCTCGGTGCCGCTCCTTCCATGGAAGGGCTGGAGCTTTCGAGCCGCGTGACCACCGGTGAACCGTACGAGTCCGCCCCGGTAGAAACCCTGCATCGGGTCGCCCTGCTGGACCTGGGCGTCAAGTCCAACATCATCCGCTGCCTCAACGAACGAGGCTGTCTCGTCCGTGTCTTCCCCATGGACACACCGCTCGGAACGATGTTGGATTGGGGACCGGACGGGTTCATGCTGAGCAACGGACCGGGCGATCCCGCCGCCATGTCCGACACTGTCCAGCTGGTCCGGGCCATCGTGGACACCGACATCCCCACATTCGGCATTTGTCTCGGTCATCAGCTCCTCTGCGAAAGCCAGGGCATCTCCACCGAGAAGATGCATCATGGCCACCACGGCATCAACCATCCGGTGAAGGACCTGACCACCGGACAGGACGAGATCACCAGCCAGAACCATGGCTTCGTGGTCCAACGCGGCGCGGCAGAGGCCAATGCGCACGCGGAGATCACCCATGTGCACCTGAACGATGGCAGTGTGGCGGGGATCAGGCTCAAGGCAAGACCCGTGTTCAGCGTGCAATACCATCCCGAGGCCGGGCCCGGACCCAACGATGCACGCTATCTGTTCGATCGGTTCGTGGAACTGATGGCGCAACACCAACGTTCCGTGGAACAGAAGGGACCGACGACAGCGAACATCACCCGCACATGAGCTTGATCGCCAAGATCCAGGCCCGCGAGATCCTTGATTCGCGAGGCAATCCCACCATCGAGGTGGACGTGTACACGGACGAGGGGCATTTCGGCCGGGCCGCCGTGCCCAGTGGTGCCAGTACAGGTGCCCATGAGGCGATGGAATTGCGTGATGGCGATGTCAAACGTTATCTGGGCAAGGGCGTGCTCAAGGCCGTGGAGAACGTGAACGGCACGCTGAACAATGAGCTTCATGGGGCCCCCGTCGACGAGCAGGCGATGATCGACAAGGCGATGATCACCCTGGACGGCACGCCCAACAAGGCCAACCTGGGTGCCAATGCCATCCTCGGGGTCAGTCTGGCCGTGGCCAAGGCAGCCGCCAGCGAGGCCCGACTCCCGCTCTATCGGTATGTCGGGGGTGTGAATGCACGCACCCTGCCCGTGCCGTTGATGAACATCCTCAATGGTGGCGCCCATGCCGACAACAAGGTGGATGTGCAGGAGTTCATGATCATGCCCGTGGGTGCTCCCACCTTTGCCCAGGGTCTGCGCATGGGTGCCGAGGTGTTCCACCACCTGAGGACCGTGCTCAAGGGCCGCAAGCTGGGCACCAACGTCGGGGACGAAGGTGGTTTTGCCCCTGATCTGAAGAGCAACGAGGAAGCGCTGAAACTGGTGATGGAGGCCATCGGGAAAGCGGGATATGAGGCCGGAAAGGACATCGTTCTGGCCTTGGATTGCGCCAGCACGGAATTCTACAACACCAAGAAGAAGCGCTACGTGCTGGAAAGCAGTAGCCAGAGCTTGACGAGCATCGAAATGGTCGACCTGTGGACCGATTGGTGCGACCGCTATCCGATCGTGAGCATCGAGGATGGCATGGCGGAGGACGATTGGGACGGCTGGGCAGAGCTGACGAGGAGGATCGGCAACAAGGTGCAGCTCGTTGGGGACGATCTCTTCGTGACGAACACCACGCGACTTCAACAAGGCATCGACCAGAACATCGCCAACAGCATACTGGTGAAGGTGAACCAGATCGGCACGCTCACCGAGACCCTCGAAGCCGTCGACCTGGCCCACAGGAACGGGTACACGGCCATCCTGAGCCATCGCAGCGGGGAGACCGAGGACAGTACGATCGCCGACCTGGCGGTCGCCACGAACTGTGGCATGATCAAGACCGGCAGCGCCAGCCGAAGCGACCGGATCGCCAAGTACAACCAGCTGTTGCGGATCGAGGAACAATTGAGCAAGAGCGCGAGCTACCCCGGTCGTGGCCTTCGCTACGTGAGCTGACGTCCGCCTACCTTCGTTCGTGCATGCACGCACGGTCCCTGTTCTGGATGCTCCTCTTGTTGACCAGGAGCGCCATCTCACAGGCCCAGATGGACAGCGCCTATTGGAGCGAACCGGTACGCGGGCCGATGAAGGTGCGTTCCATCGGCGGCCTGCTCGGTGTCGTGGTCGAGAACCACGGCGCGCTCGGGTTGAAGGACTTCGAAGGATTCGCGGCCGAAGCTTTGCCGGATACACCCGACGACCTGAGCGGCTTCTATTTCGGCTACAACAGCGTGGCGTTCGGGCTGGAGCTGGGACCCCGCGTGACCGCCGCGCATCTGGTGAACGGCGCGATGTCGGACAATGCATGGACCTTCCATCTGGCAATTGTTCCACGTGTGTTCTTTCTATTCTACACCCGCAATGACCGGTCCGGCGATACGCTCATGACCACGGACTATCTCTACACAATGTCGCAGACCGAACTGGCGGTCGGCGCGGGGCATATGTGGACGCTCTTCCTGGGCCGTCACCTGTTCCTGCAGGGGGGACTATCCGCAGAGCTCGGCAATGCCGCCACGTCCACCATCCAGGTGCTGGGCACGCGCACGGACGAGGTCGACGGTCAGGGCACCGATCACACGTTCCTGGACGAGTCGGTGCGTGGTCGCGGAACAACGGGCCTGCGCGGATCATTGACCGCCTCCGTCGGTCTTCGCATCGGCAAGCGGGTGGACCTCGGACCCTACGCGCAGTTCGGCACCGGTCTGATGTGGGTGCACGGTGATGCCCTGCGGACCGTGCTCAATTCGAACCTCTATGCGTTGCAGGTTCAGTTCCTGATCCGCCGCTGAGCCCCTCCCCTTCGCGGCTACCTTTGGGGCTTCATGGACCATCTGCAGGGACTGAACAAAGCGCAACGAGCGGCCGTCGCGCATACCGATGGACCCAACATGGTCATCGCCGGGGCGGGTTCGGGCAAGACACGCGTTCTTACCGTGCGTATCGCGCACCTGATGGCGGTCAAGGGCGTGGACCCCTTCCGCATCCTGGCGCTCACCTTCACCAACAAGGCCGCACGCGAGATGAAGGAACGCATCGCGAGCATCGTGGGACGCGCCGAGGCGGCCAACCTTTGGATGGGCACGTTCCACAGCGTGTTCGCCCGGATCCTTCGGGCCGAAGCGCATTTGCTGGGCTATCCTTCGGACTTCACCATCTATGACACCGACGACAGTCGCAATGTGATCAAGGGCATCCTGAAGGAATGGGGGCTGGACGACAAGCTCTACAAGCCCAATCAAGTGCATGCGCGGATCAGCATCGCCAAGAACAACCTCATCGGCCCGGAGCAATACCTGAACGACGGTGAACTGATGGCCGGAGATGCGGCAACGGGACGTGACAAGCTCGGGGCGCTCTACATGGAGTATGCCATGCGTTGCTTCCGCGCCGGTGCCATGGACTTCGACGACCTGCTGTTCAACACCAATCTGCTGTTCCGGGACCATCCGGAGACCATGGTGAAATACCAGCAGCGCTTCCAGTACATCCTGGTGGACGAATATCAGGACACGAACCTCGCCCAATACAATATCGTACGCACCCTGGCCGCACGCAATGAGAACATCACCGTGGTGGGCGATGACAGCCAGAGCATCTATGCCTTCCGCGGCGCCAACATCCAGAACATCCTTAATTTCAGAAAGGACTATGAGGACCATGTGCTCTTCAAACTGGAACAGAACTACCGCAGCACGGGGAACCTCGTCGGCGCCGCCAACAGCCTGATCGACAAGAACCGCGACCGGATCGAGAAGACCATCTGGACGGAGAACGGGGAGGGGGAGCCGATCAAGGTGCATCGCGCGATGAGCGACAATGACGAAGGGGCCTACGTGGCGCACGACATTTTCACCACCAAGATGCAGCGGCAGGTGCCCAACAAGGGCTTTGCCATCCTATACCGCACCAACGCTCAGAGCCGTGCCATGGAGGAGGCCCTCCGGAAGCTCAATATCCCCTATCGCATCTACGGTGGGACCAGCTTCTACCAGCGCAAGGAGGTCAAGGACCTGCTCGCCTATTTCCGATTGACCTGCAATCCCAGGGACGAGGAAGCGCTGAAACGGATCATCAACTATCCCGCTCGCGGCATCGGTCAGACAACGATGGAAAAGCTGATGGTGGCCGCCAGTGAACATGGACTGCCCATCTGGGAGCTCCTGCATCAGCATCTGAACGAAATGGGGTTCCATGCGGGAACGCGCAAGCATCTCGCCGACTTCGTTCTGATGATCGACAGCTTCCGCACCATGCTCACGACCCACAGCGCCTATGCGCTCGCGGAGCACATCGCCCGCACGTCCGGCCTGATGCGTGAGCTCTTCGCCGACCGCACGCCGGAGGGCATCAGCCGTTATGACAACCTGCAGGAACTGCTCAACGGCATCAAGGAGTTCAGCGATGACAACGAGGGTAGCGATAGCCCCCGTACACTGCCCGATTTCCTCATCGACGTGGCACTGCTCACCGATGCCGACAAGGAGGACCCGGACGACAACGACCGTATCAGCCTGATGACCGTGCACAGTGCCAAGGGCCTGGAATTCCCATACGTGTACATCGTCGGTCTTGAGGAGGATCTGTTCCCCAACCTGATGGCCGTCCAGACACGTGCGGACCTTGAGGAGGAGCGTCGTCTATTCTATGTGGCCCTGACCCGCGCGAAGGAACGCGCCACGCTCACCTATGCGATGAGCCGATACCGCTGGGGGAACCTGACGACCTGTGAACCAAGCCGGTTCCTGGACGAGATCGACCGGAAATACCTGGAACTGCCAGCCGCCATGGAGAGACCCTGGCACCAGGACGGACCGGACGTTGGCCGCTCCGAGCGTAACCCGCCCTGGCGCAGCCGGAGCCAGGTACACACGACCGATCATCCCACCACGGCGCGGGCTGCGCGACGCGCGGAGGAGACACCTTCCGCATCGCCCTCCCGTCGCAAGCTGAAGCGCATCGCGGGCACTCCATCGGGGAACCCATCCAATTTGGGGACCACTCCACCGGAAGGCTTGGAGGAAGGCGCTACCGTTGAGCATGAACGGTTCGGAAAGGGCAAGGTGTTGAAGATCGAGGGCCGTGCACCCGACCTGAAGGCCACCGTATTCTTTCCCAGTTCGGGCCAGAAGCAATTGCTGTTGCGGTTCGCCCGGCTGAAGGTCATCCAGGATTGAGCCCTTCACCAAGCGCACAAGCTTGCTACCTTTGACCGGAGCTTTCGCGCCCTGCGCTGCCCGTCCCACCCCAGGATGCTGGTCCGCTCCCCCCTGACCATGGAAAAGAACATGCCCGCCTTCGATTACAACACGCAACGCCCGCGTCTGATCATTCCCGAATACGGTCGCCATGTGCAACGCATGGTGGACCATTGCATGGGTATCGAGGACCGCGGCGAACGCACACGGACCGCGAAGGCCATCATCCAGGTGATCGGGCGGCTGAACCCGGCATTGCGCAACAGTGAGGACGGCGACCACACCCTCTGGGACCACCTGTACATCATGAGCGATTTCAAGCTCGACGTGGACGCGCCTTTCCCGATGCCGACGCCCGAGGAATTGGACACGTCCCCGGACCGCGTGCCGTATCCGAAGAACAAGGTCCGTTACGGACACTATGGCAATATCGTCGAGCGGATGATCGACAAGTGTTCCGCCATGGACGAAGGACCGGAACGGGAGGCCTTCACCCTGCTCATCGCCAACCTGATGAAGCGACAGTTCCTGGCCTGGAACCGCGACAGCGTGGGCGATGTCGTGATCATCAAGGACCTTGCTGAACTGAGCAAGGGCCAACTGAAGCTCCCGACCGACCAGCAGCTCATCGCCACGAACGAACTGCTCCGCCAGCAACAGAGCGGGCCGCGTAACGATGCCGACCCGAAGAAGCGAAGTGGCCGCAGCCGGAACCGCAAGCGCAAGAAGCGCTACTGAGCGCAGGCCACCCTTCACATCGCATCGTTCAAAGTCACCCGTCTATGGACGGATCGGGGCACGCGTCGCGTTGTTCCTTTACCGGCATGATCCGAAAGGGCGGCATAGGTAGTTTTCGCATCGAAGGAGGGCATCGATTGAAAGGCGAACTGGTGCCGCAAGGTGCCAAGAACGAGGCCCTGCAGGTGCTTTGCGCCGCGCTGCTGACGCCCGAACCGGTCACATTCCAGAATGTACCCGACATAGTCGACGTCAACAAGCTGATCCGGCTGATCGCGGCCATGGGTGTCATCGTGGACGATCTGGGTGAAGGCTCCTGGCGTTTCACGGCCAGGGATGTCGACATCGAATTCTTCCAAAGGCCCGAGTTCCGCCAGCTCGGTGGTGGTTTGCGCGGGAGCGTGATGATCGTGGGACCATTGCTGGCAAGGTTCGGGCGTGGGTACATACCGACACCCGGCGGTGATAAGATCGGTCGCCGGCGATTGGACACCCACTTCACCGGTTTCCAGAAGCTCGGCGCCACGTTCACCTACGACGCACGTGAGGGCTTCTACCAGGTACGGAGCGAGGGATTGAAGGGCTGCTACATGCTTCTGGACGAGGCGTCCGTGACGGGCACGGCCAACATCATCATGGCGGCCGTGCTGGCCGAGGGTCGTACGACGATCTACAACGCCGCCTGTGAACCCTACGTCCAGCAGTTGTGCCATATGCTCGTGCGCATGGGCGCCCTTATCGATGGTATCGGCAGCAACCTGCTCCACATTGACGGCGTGGATCGACTGCATGGCACCGAACATCGGCTGCTGCCTGACATGATCGAGATCGGCAGCTTCATCGGGCTGGCCGCGATGACACGGAGCGAGGTGCGGATCAAGAACGCAGGACGAGAACATCTTGGCATGATCCCGGATGTCTTCCGGCGCCTGGGCATCACCCTGCAGTTCGTCAACGATGACATCCTGATACCCGCCCAGGAGGGTTATGAGGTGGCCCGTTTCATCGATGGCAGCATCATGACGGTCGCTGATTCGCCCTGGCCCGGTTTCACACCTGACCTGCTGAGCATCGTTCTGGTCGTTGCCACCCAGGCCAGGGGCAGCGTGCTGGTCCATCAGAAGATGTTCGAGAGCCGTCTGTTCTTCGTGGACAAGCTGATCGACATGGGTGCGCAGATCATCCTGTGCGACCCTCATCGTGCCACGGTGATCGGCCAGGATTTCCAGCCTCTGTTGCGCGGCATCAGCATGACCAGCCCGGACATCCGGGCCGGCGTCGCCCTGCTCATCGCCGCGCTCAGCGCCGAAGGGACCAGCACGATCCACAACATCGAACAGATCGACCGGGGTTACCAACGGATCGATGCACGTCTGCAGGCACTGGGGGCGGCCATTGAGCGGATCTGATCGCCCCGCCCCTTGTGATCGGCATACCTTGTGCGACGAACCCGGACCCATGCGCACGCTCCTGCTCATCCCCACTTGCTGCATCGCGATCGGTCTTCATGCACAGAGCCGCCTGGTCAATGTCCAAGTGGGCGATACCGCGCCGGAGATCGCGATGAAAGGACTCGATGGAAAGGTGCTGCGCCTTTCCCAATTGCGCGGCAAGTTGGTGCTGGTCGATTTCTGGGCCAGCTGGTGCGGGCCCTGCCGGCGTGAGAACCCGAACGTCGTGCACACCTGGCAGGCCTACAAGGACAACTTCTACACCGTTGGCAACGGCTTCACCGTCTTCAGCGTGAGCTTGGATAGGCAAGGTGGGGGGGACGCCTGGCGCAAGGCCGTCGAGCAGGACCACCTCGAATGGCCCTGGCATGTGAGTGCGGTGGAGGATGGCGAGAACCCGGCGGCAATGACCTACGGCGCTGCGTTCATCCCGACCAATGCATTGGTGGACGGAAACGGCGTGATCATCGCGAAGGACCTGCACGGCGAGGCGCTGATCGAGAAGTTGAACGCATTGATCGAGCTGGACCCGATGAAACGTGAGGTGATGGGCAGGGAGCGAAGTCGCTCTGGAACCCAATAGTCCGGACTTCCGGCACGATGTTCGCTGGCCCCAAGGCCACCACACCGCTTACCTTCGCGACCAGAGCATCGCCGCACCATGCAACGCACACGTACTGCCATCATCACTGCCATTGCCCTGCTGACCGTCTACGGGTTCACGGACCGCATGAGCGGGAATGGGGGGCCGAACATCGGCACGAACATCGGCGACAGGGCCCCCGAACTGGCCTATTTCAATGTGGACAGTACCAGGGTGCTCAAGCTCTCGGATCTGCGTGGGAAGTATGTCCTGATCGATTTCTGGGCCAGTTGGTGCGGACCCTGCCGACGCGAGAACCCGAACGTGGTGCAGGCCTATGAGAAGTACAGCAAGGCCAAGTTCAAGGATGCGAAAGGCTTCACCATATACAGTGTCAGCCTGGACAAGAACAGGGAAAGCTGGCGCAGGGCCATTGAACAGGACCATCTCAGCTGGAGCGATCATGTGAGCGATCTGAAGGCCTGGAGTTCGGAAGCGGCCCGCCTCTATGGGATCACCGGCATCCCGATGAACTTCCTGGTCGACCCCGATGGGGTCATTGTCGCCAAGAATCTCCGCGGTCTGGCCCTTCACCAGGAGTTGGACAAGCGCATCAAGAGCCTCTGAACGCGGCCATCGGGGCAGTGAGGGGCACGGCGCGGCCGCAGCCTGCATTTCCTGCAGTCCGACTGCCATCCTGACCCCCTACCTTCGCCCGGCCGCGATCGGCACGGCCCTTGACCGCATGGCAGCACTGTTCAATCCGCGAAAAAAAACCATGTCCAACAGACCTGACGACACTCCCAGGACCGGGGAGCAAGGCCCGCTGGCCAAGAGCGAAGACAATCCCCTGGGCCCTTCCAGCGAGGCGGCAAGCGGCCACCGGATCGATGATGCGCGCATCAGCGACGGCTCGGAATTGGAGGCCCTGAAGGCGGAACTCGATGTCCAACGGACCGAGCACGACGCGCTGCACGACAAATACGTCCGGCTATTCGCAGAGTTCGACAACTTCCGGAAGCGGACGGCCAAGGAAAGACTGGAGCTGATCCAGTTCGCTGGCGAGAACGTCCTTCAGGACCTGCTTCCCGTGTTGGACGACATGGACCGTGCCATTCGGAGCAACGACAGCACGGACGATATCAACGCGGTCAAGGAAGGATTTCAACTCGTGCGGAGCAAGCTCATGCACATTCTGGGCGCCCAGGGTGTCAGATCGATGGAGGATCCGATCGGGAAGGATTTCGATACCGACCACCACGAAGCGGTCACCAAGGCCCCCGCCCCATCCAACGCCATGAAGGGAAAGGTGATCGATGTGCTTGAGAAAGGGTACACCTTGCACGACCGTGTGCTTCGCTTCGCGAAGGTGGTGGTGGGCGAATAGGTACCAATGGCCAAGCGCGACCCATACGAGGTGCTCGGCGTCGATCGCCAGGCCACCCCCGAGGAGGTGAAGAAGGCCTATCGTAAACTGGCCATCAAGTACCACCCGGACAAGAACCCCGGCGACAAGGCCGCCGAGGACCATTTCAAGGAGGCGGCTGAGGCCTACGAGATCCTCAGTGACCCGGAGAAGAAAGCCAGGTACGACCGTTTCGGACATGCGGGAATGGGTGCCGGCGCCGGAGGATTCCAGGGCGGGGGCATGTCCATGGACGACATCTTCAGCCACTTTGGCGACATTTTCGGTGATGCGTTCGGAGGTGCGTTCGGCGGGTTCGGTGGGCGCGCATCATCGCGCGGCCAGCGGATCGTCAAGGGCAGCAACCTCCGGGTGCGCATCAAGCTCGATCTGCAGGAGGTGGCCCAGGGTGTCGAGAAGAAGATCAAGGTCAACAAGCTCGTTCGCGGCAAGGGCAGTGAATACGGTACCTGCTCCACGTGCCAGGGGTCCGGCCAGGTGACGCGTGTTCAGAGCACCTTCCTGGGCCACATGCAGACCGTGAGCACGTGTCCGGCTTGCGGTGGCATCGGTCGAACGGTGAGCAAACGGGCGCCCGGAAGCGATGAACATGGCCTCGTTCGGGAGGAACGAATCGTCGATGTGCGCATTCCCGCCGGCGTGGAAGAAGGTATGCAGCTGAACATCAGCGGCATGGGCAATGAGGCCCCGGCCGGCGGTGTGCCCGGTGACCTGCTCGTCGTGATCGAAGAAGAACCCCACCAGGAATTGAAACGGGACGGGATGCATCTCCACTACGAGGCGTTCCTCAATGTGGCGGATGCGGCCCTGGGTTGTGCCATCGAGGTGCCCCTGATCAATGGCAAGGCCAAGGTGAAGGTGGAACCCGGCACACAGAGCGGACGCACCATGCGATTGCGTGGCAAGGGCCTGCCCGACGTGCACGGCCGTGGTCATGGCGATCTTTTCGTCCACCTCATGGTCTGGACGCCCACCGACCTTTCCAAGGAGGAAAGGACGGTTCTGGAGAAGCTGCGCAACAGTCCCGGTCTTCAACCAAAGCCCTCATCTAAGGACCGGGGGTTCTTTGAGAAGGTACGCGAGATGTTCGGCGGGTGATGCATCAATCGCCGTGGGCTTCCAATATCTCCATGGCTTTCTTGTCCGCCATTGCCTTCAGAACCGTTGGATCGGCATTCCGCTCGCGCATCGCCTTGAGGCTGTCCGCACCGGCGGATTTGCTCAGTTTGAGCCCGTCCTGACCGAAGATCAATCCATGGTGCACGAACCGCACATCCATGAACGCGGTTCGGCCGAGAACGCGCGCCAAATGGGTCTGGCAGGCACTGGAAGGCAGCAGGTCCGCCCCCCGGACGATCAGGTCGATGCCCTGCACCAGGTCGTCGCATAGCGAGGCGATCTGGTAGCCCGGTCGTCCATCACGCACGCGCAGTACCGGATCCGGCATCACGGACATCAGGTCCACTTCCTCGCCCCCCTTGTCGAACTGTTGTATGACGATCCTGGTGTCCTCCGGTACCCGAAGGCGCCAGACCGCACCAGGTGCATCGAAGGGCAGATCACCCGACCGATGGGCACAATAGGGCTTCCCCGGCGATCGGTCCTCGAGCAGGGAGGTACGCGAATGGTCGCAAGCATAGAGCGCACCCCGCTCGCGCAGTTCGGACAGGCACTTGCGGTACTGCGGCGATCGGTGGCGTTGAGACCAGACGCGTTCCAACGCATCCGGTCCCGAGGGACCATCGTCCCATGCGATCCCAAGCCATTCCAGGGATCGGAATATGTCCTCGACGAACTCCGGTCGCATGCGCCCGACATCCAGGTCATCGATGCGAAGCAGCAGATGGCCGCCCAGATGGCGCACCAACCGCTCCGTGAGCAGGAAGTTGAACGCATTGCCCGCGTGCAGATAACCACTGGGCGTGGGTGCGATCCGGCCACGCGGGCCAGGTGCGGCATCGGCTCGAGATCCGTTCACTGCGGTGCCCGGGGCGGGACTTGAACCCGCACGGCCCTTGCGGACCAAGGGATTTTAAGTCCCTCGTGTCTACCATTCCACCACCCGGGCGTGGTGGCAAAGTTGGGATGTTCGGTCCATGCGTGCGAACTGCGGACCGTAAAGCGAACCTGTCGATCCCCACCGACCCGTATCCGGACCTTCATCAGCTGCCCTTGAAAGGAAAAAGGTGGCCTTTCGACCACCTTCTCTCGAGCGAGAAACGGGACTCGAACCCGCGACCCCGACCTTGGCAAGGTCGTGCTCTACCAACTGAGCTACTCTCGCTTGGGGGCTGCAAATATAGCAAAGGACCGATCCGGGGATCGGGTCAGGCCTTGCGCAACTTGGTCTTTCCACCCTGGACGAGGCGCTTGATCTCATTGAGCTTAAGCAAGGCCTCCACCGGCGTCAGGGTATCGATATCGAGCGCATCGATCTCGTCCCGGACCCGTTCCAGTGTCGGGTCGTCCAATTGGAAGATGCTCAACTGCAATTCCCTTCCGGACACAGGGATCCGTGGCGGGGCATCCCCGTCCCCCAGATCCCCGGCATGGCTCCGTTCCAGATGGGCCAGCACCTTCCGCGCGCGATCGAGCACACGGGGGGGCATGCCGGCCATCTCCGCGACATGGATCCCGAAGCTGCGGTCGCTTCCACCAGGCACGAGCTTGCGAAGGAAAAGGACCCTCCCAGCGATCTCCCGCACGGCCACATTGGCATTGCGGATGCGTGGAAAGGAGGCGGCCATTTCGTTCAGTTCGTGGTAGTGCGTGGCAAAGAGGGTCTTCGGCCGTGCCGGGTGTTCGTGCAGGTATTCGGCGATGGCCCAGGCGATGGAGATGCCGTCATAGGTGCTGGTCCCCCGCCCGATCTCGTCCAGGAGCACCAGGCTTCGTTCCGTCAGATTGTTCAGGATGCTTGCCGTCTCGTTCATCTCCACCATGAAGGTGCTTTCTCCGGTGCTCAGGTTGTCGGAGGCACCCACCCGGGTGAATATGCGGTCGACCGGACCGATCCGTACCTCTGATGCCGGTACGAAGCTGCCCGCCTGCGCCATCAGTACGATCAGCGCCGTCTGTCGCAGAAGGGCCGATTTTCCGCTCATGTTCGGACCGGTGATGACCACGAGCTGCCGATCCGCAGGGTCGAGGAGAACATCATTGGCCACATAGGGTGTACCGGGAGGCAGTTGCTGCTCGATCACCGGATGCCGGCCATCGCGAATGTCCGCCCGAAGGTCCTCCGTGAACACCGGTCGGACATAGCCCCATCGCTCCGCCTGTTCGGCAAAGCTGCGCAGCACATCCAGTTCGGCCGCGACCATGGCGGTATGCTGAACGGATGTGATCGCCTTGTTGATCTCCGCCACCAGCCCGTCGAAGAGCTGCTGTTCGAGGGCCTGGATCCGTTCCTCGGCGGCGAGGATGCGTTCCTCCAGTGCTTTCAGCTCATCGGTGATATAGCGCTCCGCGTTGACCAGGGTCTGTTTCCGCACCCAATCCGCCGGGACCTTGGCCTTGTGCGTGTTCCGGACTTCGAGGTAGTAGCCGAACACATTGTTGTAGCCGACCTTCAAACTGGGGATGCCCGTCCGTTCACCTTCCCGTTGCTGCACGTCCAGCAAAAGTTCCTTCGCATGACCGGACACGTGCCTCGATCCATCGAGTTCCGCACTCACGCCATCCCGCACCACGCCACCCTTCTGGACCGTGGCCGGCGGATCGTCGCTCAGGGTGCGGGCGATGCGTTCGGATAGCGCCAGGTCGGGACATAGCTCGGCACCCGCATGGGCCAATGCGCCACCAGCCTCGCGCAGGACCGATCCAAGGCGTCCGGCCGCTTCGAGCGCGTGATGGACCTGGAGCATTTCCCGGGGTTGGATCCGCCCGACCGCTGCCTTGCCGGCCGATCGCTCCAGGTCGGCGATGCGTTCCAATTCCTCTCCTGCCCGGCGTCGGACCTCGGGCAGTTCCAAAAAGGCGGCCACCCGTTCATGCCGATCCGATATGATGGCCGTGTCCACAAGGGGGAAGGTCAACCAACGCCGCATCAACCGTGATCCCATCGGTGTCACACATCGGTCCAGGACGCTGAGCAGGGTTCGGGCACCTTCGTTCACAGGTGCGACCACCTCAAGGTTCCGCAGCGTGAAGCGGTCCAGCCCCAGGTGCTGCCCGGTGTACAGGCGGGATATCCGGTTCACATGGGCGAGCTGTTCATGGCGTGTGTCGCCCAGGTAATGCAGGATCGCTCCGGCCGCTCGTTGGCCAAGGACCAGGTCATCGACCCCGAACCCCTTGAGCGTGCTGGTACCGAACTGCCTGAGCAAGCGCTCGCGTGCAGGTTCTTCGGCGAAGGCCCAATCCTCCAACCCATAGGCATAGCGCTGTGTCGTACAGGCACCAATGAAGGCATCACCCGACCCCTTGGGATGCAGGAGTTCACTGGGACCAAGACCCTCCAGGAAGCGGGCGATCTCGGACGCGTCCTCCTCACCGATGAGGAACTCTCCTGTGGTGACATCCAGGAAGGCGATGCCATAGCGCCCACCCTTGCCTACACAGATCGCCGCCAACCAGTTGTTGCTCCGGTGGTCCAGCACCCGGTCACTGAAGGCCACTCCCGGGGTCACCACCTCGGTCACGCCGCGCTGCACTACCGTCCGGGCTTGTTTCGGATCCTCGAGCTGGTCGCAGATGGCCACGCGATGTCCCGCCCGCACCAGCTTGGGCAGATAGTTCTCCAACGCATGATGTGGGAATCCCGCCAGGGCGACCTCACCCGCTGAGCCATTGTGCCGCTTGGTGAGCACGATCCCCAGCGCGCCCGCGGCCACCTTCGCATCCTCCCCGAATGTCTCGTAGAAATCCCCCACGCGGAAAAGGAGCACCGCGTCCGGGTACTGGCCCTTGATGCGCTCGTACTGGCGCATCAGGGGTGTTTCCATCTTCTTTCCTTTGCTCATCCGGTCCTGTCGCGAGACACCCCGCAAGCCCGGAAAGGTACGGCCCCACCTACGGCCCGACAGGCCCCCATACCATCACCGTTTTCAACATTTTCCCACCATGCCCGCCAATGATCGGAAACTGAGCGACGAGGAACTGGGGCGCATCGACCCGGATACGTATCGCCGAATGGTCAAACGACCGGTCCAGTTCATTCTGGACAATATCCGGAGCCGTCACAATGTGGGCTCCATTTTCCGGACCGCGGATGCTTTCGGTCTGGAGCGACTGGTCCTATGCGGCCTCACCCCCTGCCCTCCACATCGGGACATTGAGAAGACGGCCCTTGGCGCCACGGCTTCCGTGCCCTGGACACACCGGACAGCGGCACTGGATGTCGTGTTCGACCTGCAGGCGAAAGGATACCGTGTACTGGCTTTCGAACAAACGGCCCTGGCCCTCTCGCTCAACGAGGTGAGGCCCCTATCCGGAGTGCCCGTCGCGCTGGTGCTCGGGAACGAACTGCATGGCGTGGATGATGCGGTCGTTCAAGCGTGCGATTCCTGCCTTACAGTTCCGCAGATCGGCACAAAGCACTCCTTGAACGTCTCCGTTTGCGCAGGGATCGCCGCTTGGTGGTCCTTGCAGGCGTTCGGCCCTCCAGAACCCTAGGGGCGTTCCTCCGTTCAAAGGCAACCCTGGGACCGTCAACAGGTCTTAGGGGAACAATGATGACCTTCGCCCGCTTGACCGCTTGGACAAGCCTGCTATATTTGGATGGCCCCGTGCCCAACGGTATGAAGGAGCGTTCAGGATGGCGCATAGTGAGCGTATGGATCGTGCTGATGGGCATGGCGGTCGGTCCGGTCAACGCCCAGTACTTCCGCAAATCGAACTATTGGAAGACCAACCGCAACGAACTGGATTTCGGGATAGGCGCTTCCAACTTCCTGGGTGAGCTCGGCGGTCGGGACCAGATCGGCACCAACTTCATCTGGGACCTTGAGCTGAGCCAGACCAAACCGGCGGTCAGCCTCGGATGGCGCTACTACACCTTTGAAAAGCAGTCGGTGCGCACCACGTTGACCTATGGGATCCTGTCCGGAAATGACAACCTGACGGAAGAGACCTTCCGTCACAATCGGAACCTGCATTTCCGTTCCGATGTGTTCGAGTTCTCCGTGGTCTATGAGATCCACACGTTCAAGGAGGAGCTGGGCCATGTGTACGACCTCCGCGGTGTGAAGGGTCAGAAGGCGAGCAAGATCGGTCTTTACGGGTTCGTGGGCATCGGTGGGTTCTACTTCGACCCGAGGGCCCGGTTCAACAACGGATGGGTCCGTTTGAAGCCCCTTGGCACTGAAGGTCAGGGGCTGCCGGGAGGAGCCTCCGAATACTCCAACTTCCAGTTCTGCATCCCCATGGGTCTGGGGGTTCGCAAAGCCCTGAGCCGCGCCTGGAGCGTGGGGCTCGAGCTCCAGTACACCAAGACCTTCACGGACTACATCGATGATGTGAGCACGGTGTACTACGACAATTCGGCGATCGAGGCGGCCCATGGGCCCATTGCCGCCTATCTGGCCGACCCCAGCCTGCATGAGGGCACGTACGTCACCGAGATCACCACCGCCGCCGGCCAACAACGCGGCGATAGCAGCGACAACGACGCGTACATGTTCTTCAAGATCGTGCTGCACCACAAGCTCTACAAGTACAAGAGCGGCAGCAAGAAGTACCGCGCCCGCATCCGCCGCCAGAAGATCATCTTCTAAGGCCTTCGCTCTTCGTCGGGCAAGGAGTGAACGAGGGGCGCGTTCTACCTTCACGCGCAACCCGCATCCATGAAACCGCTCGTCGCTGTCCTTTTTCCCGTGGCCATCGTCCTTGCCGCCGCATTGCTCGGTCGCTCCTATGTGGAACGCGGCCATGAACGCGGGGCCATCTCCGTCACCGGATTGGGCAAGGAGGATTTCACCTCCGACCTTATCGTATGGGAAGGCAGTTTCACGACGGAGGATCCCGAGCTACCAGCGGCGTATGCCGCCCTGGAACGGGCCAAGAAGATCATCCAGGAATACCTGCGCGGCAAGCAGGTCCCGGACAGTGCGGTGATCTTCAGCGCAGTGGGGACGCAGGAACAGACCCGGTCGCGCTATACCGATGATGGCAAGTACATCGGCGAGGACTTCCTTGGCTACCGTCTGCAGGGATCGATCACCGTGGAATCCAAGAACGTCGGACAGATCGAGGAATTGAGCCGCCAGATCACGGAGCTGCTGGACAAGGGCATCCGGTTCTACTCCCAGCCACCACGCTATTACTACACCCACCTCGCCGACCTGAAGGTGCAGATGATCGCCAAGGCCACGGAGGATGCCCGCCAGCGCGCGGAGACCATCGCCAGGGAGGCGGGGGGGCATCTGGGCGACCTGGTCACGGCCAGGATGGGCATCTTCCAGATCACCGGGCAGAATTCCGACGAGGACTACTCCTGGGGTGGCGCGTTCAATACCGAGTCCAAGAAAAAGACCGCCTCCATCACGATGCGGCTGGAGTACGAAGCGGATTGAGGCGATCCCGGGTCCGGGAACAAAGAAGCCCCGACGCTCGTCGGGGCCTCTTGTTGATCGATGAGGATCGGTCAGATGCCGAGGTTGTCCTTGAAGTCGCGGAACTCGAGGTCCTTCCTTGCCTTGTCCGCCAGGGTCGGGTCCTTCTGCACGGCCATGCCCAGGTTGTTGCGCACCATGTCACCGTTGCCCTGCCGGGCGCCGATGATCGCCATCAAATAGTGGCCCATGGCGGTGTCCTTGTCAGCTGATGCCTCCAAGATGCGCTGCGCACCGGCCGCGTCCCCGCCGAGCATCTTGGCGAGCGCGGCATTGAACGTGTTCATCCCGCTCATGTTGCTGTTCGCGCTCCCGTAGTTGCCGTTCTGGATGTCGATGATGCCCTGATTGTACTTCACTTCGGGTCCGGCGCTCATCGCCTTGCTGTACATCTGGCTCGCCTTCTTCCGGTCGCCCTTCAGGCGGGCACATACGCCCAGGTTGTTCGTGCTGATAGGATTGTCCATGATGCCGTTGGCTTTGGAGAACTCGGCTTCCGCGTCAGCCAGTTTGTTCTGCATCATGTAGATGTAGCCCACGTTGTTCGCACCGCGATGGTCGTTCGGATAGATGCGTTCGGTCTCCTTGTAGATGCGGAGCTTTTCGTTCAGGTCGTCCGTGAGCGTTGCCGCATACAACAATTCCTCCACCGTCATGGAATCCGGCATGGTCTTGCTCATCGCGGTAAGCTCCTCGTCGCTGTGGCCGATACGCTCGTAGTTCACCACGATCTCCGAACGGCGCAGCTTCGGGAGGATGTCCTCGCGGATCTCGTTGTAGGTGGCTGCCATGTTCTTGATCTCCTGCTCGCGCTTGTTCACGTCCGGATACATCTGCAGTACACGGAGAACGAGATCCTTGTCGGACATGGAACTGGCCTCCATGGCGGCCTTGAAGCCGGCCCAATCCTCGCCACGGGGGTTCAGCATGTAGAGCGAATCGTTCTTCGCGTTCGTGTACTTGTTCCGCACCATCTGGCCCATCGTCCAACGCTTGGCGGCCTCATCCCTTTTGTTGGCAAGGCCTTCGTTCATGTTGACCTCTCCTTCCGGGCTTGCATAGGCATCGATGGTGATGTTCCTGATCGCCACCTTCTCGTTCTTGGCGTTGGCCTTCAGGAAGACCTGCAGGTCCTTCACGTCCTGGTCACGCTCTTCTCCCGGCAGCATGCGATCGCTGGCCACATAGTAGTTCAGCGTCAGGGCCTGCTGGTGTTGTGTGATCCGCTGGAAGGCATCCTTGTCAAGGAGCACCTTGTCATCGCTCATGACGAGATAGGGCGTAGTGATCACCCCATCGGCCAGCTTCACCGGATCGAACGGCTTTTCTTTGTTGCCCTGCTTCCCAAGGATCTTCACCATCAACTCGCTCTGCTCCATACCGGGCGTGTAGGCGACCTTGTCGCTGTAGGTGAAGTCCTTCCCCGTCTCGTAGGGGATCACGGTGTAGTTGCCAGCGGCCTTCTCACCCTGGAAACCGGCCATCTTCAGCGGGGTCTCTCCTCCAGAATAGGTGATGGTCGGGGTCAGCTCCACCTGGGCCTTCTTATAGAAGTACTTGCCGGGGAAATTGCCGCGGATATTGACCGCGACAGTGTCGCCCTGGACGATCAAGGGGTTCGGGTCGACCGTGTACTTGATCGTTTCGGCGTACTTGTTCATCTTGCCGAGCCCTCCGCAGCCGGCGATGAGCAAGACCGCTCCAGCGAGCAACGCGGTTCCTCGCAAGTGCCTGTGTTCCATGGTGATGTGATGCATTGATGAATGCTTTCGGCTGCAAGTATACTCACTCCCTTCCGGGCACTTCCGGGCTTTTCGCCCAATTCTTCACGGCCTCCTGTGGATCAGGCCCTGAACACTTCGGATCGGGCTTCAAGCGGGGATTCGATCCGAGCACACAGGGCCTCGAACGCGCCCTCATCCTGCAACAGGTCGGTATGTTCCAGGTCCACGATGAGCACCCTGCTGTGTTCCGCCTTGGACAAATGGTCGAAATAGAGCATCCGAAGCCGCTCCAGATAATCGGAGCGGATGCCCTGCTCGTAGGCGCGACCGCGCTGGCGGATCCGTTGTGCGAGCTGCTCCGCTCCCAGATGCAGGTATACGATCAGCTCCGGATGGGGAAGATCGGCATACATGATGGCGTACAGGTCGCGAAAGAGGGCGTTCTCTTCCCGCGACAGGGTCGCACTTGCGAACACCAAGGATTTGCCAATGGAGTAGTCGGCGATGGTAGAAGATGCGAAGAGGTCCTGCTCGGTGACCCGCTTGAGCTGATGGTAGCGTTGGGCGAGAAAGGAGAGTTCCACGGAAAAAGCGTACCGCTCGGGGTCCTGGTAGAAACGCGGCAGGAAAGGATTGTCGTCGAACTCCTCAAGAACGAGCCGGCCTTGCCATCGCTCCGCCAAACGCCGCGCCAGGGTGGTCTTGCCCGCACCGATCAGGCCTTCCACTGCGATATACTCAGGACGCATCCGATGAATGGACTTCAAGGTCGCGGAGCAGCTCAAGCACGGTGCGGTCCAACAGGGGATGCCTCCATTCGGGCACGATGTCCGCTGATGGCGCCAGCGCGAAATGCCGCACGTGCATCCTTGGATGAGGCACCCGCAGGCCCGGCCGGTCGATGACCTGGCCCCCGGCGAGAAGAATATCGATGTCGATCCGGCGGGGACCCACCGGTGCCCCGACCTCCCGGACCCTCCCGAGCCCGCTTTCAATGATCAGCAGCCGCCGCATCACCTCGTGCGCATCACGGACCGCTTCCACCACCAATGCCCTGTTCAGGAACGGACGATCGCCCGGGAAGCCGACGGCCTCCGTCCAATGGTCCCGACTTCGGGCGAGGATGGGGCCGATCTCGCGTTCCAACGCCTTCCCGGCCTGTGCGAACGTCACAGGTGGATCGCCCAGGTCTGCCCCGAGCAGCAGAAGGAACGGGAGACCTTTCCGCATCGCAGCCAAAGGTATCCGGCGCGCACCTTCCATACCGGTGCCCCACCGCTGGTGTGATCACCCCATCCCTGGCCGGCCGACCGGGGTACTTTCGGCGATGTTAAGAACCACACGAACTCTCAGACCATGCGACAATTCCTGAAATTCATGCTGGCCTCGATGCTGGGCACACTGCTGGTCGGCGCCGTCCTGCTCATCCTCTTTTTCGCCTCCCTGGCCGCCATCGGGTCCGCTTTCAGTTTCGAGAGCAAGCCTTCCAAGGTGAAGGACGGGTCCGTGCTGACGATGAAGCTGGACCGGCCCATCGTGGACCGCGGGCGTTCCGACCAGTTCAACTTTGACCTTGGCCCTTTCCGGGGCATGACACAGCTCGGATTGGACCAGGTGCTGAAGGACATCGACAAGGCGGAACGTGACGAACGCATCAAGGGCATCTTCCTCGACCTCACCACGATCGATGCACGCACCGCCACGCTCGAGGAGATCCGCAATAAACTGCTGGAGTTCCGTGCCAACAGTGAAAAGCCGGTGATCGCATACAGCGAGTTCTATACGCAAGGCTCCTACTTCGTGGCTAGCGCCGCCGATGAGGTCTATGTGGCACCGATGGGCGATCTCGACTTCCGAGGCCTTCGGACCAACATGATGTTCCTGAAGGGCATGTTCGACAAGCTGGACATCGACGTCCAGTTCATCAAGGGTTCGAACAACAAGTACAAGAGCTTCGGGGAGACCTTCACGGAGGACAAGATGACCCCGGCCAATCGCGAACAGATGCACGCGCTGGTGTTCGGCATCTGGGACCACTACCTCGACGTGGTGGGACAGCAGCGCAAGATCGACAAGGCGCGCCTGAACACCATCGCCGAGGAACTTCAGGTCCGCCACGCCGAGGACGCGGTGAAGCTCGGTCTTGCCGATGGTGTGATGTACCGCGACCAGGTGCTGGACCGTGTGAAGGAACGCATGGGCATGGACAGGGAGGAGGAATTGCGCAGCGTGGAGCTCGCGGATTACACACGTGCCCATGTTCAGGATGCCGATCACGAAGGCGGACGGGACAAGGTGGCCGTGGTGTATGCCCAGGGCCAGATCACCAGCGGCGAAAGCGAGGATGATGTGGTGGGCAGTGAGACCTTGATCAAGGCCCTCAGCAAGGCGCGTCAGGACACCGCGGTCAAGGCCATCGTATTGCGCGTGAACTCACCGGGTGGAAGTGGCCTGGCCAGCGACATGATCTGGCGCGAGGTCGATCTGGCCCGACAGTCCAAACCCCTGGTGGTGAGCATGGGCGACCTGGCGGCCAGCGGGGGGTACTACATCAGCTGTGCCGCCGACCGCATCTATGCCGAACCCACCACGATCACGGGTTCCATCGGGGTTTTCGGCATGATCCCCAATCTCAAGGGGTTCTTCAACAACAAGCTCGGCATCACCTTCGACGGGCTGAAGACCAACGAATATGCGGACCTCTTCGATGTGTCCCGTCCCCTTCGTCCTGACGAACGCGAGGTGATCCAGCGCTACATCGATGATTTCTACGGGACCTTCGAACAGCGTGTGGCGGATGGGCGGCATCTCGATGTGGCCATGGTGGACAGCATCGGTCGAGGCCGCGTATGGACCGGAACGGATGCCCAGAGGATCGGCCTGGTGGACAGCATCGGTGGATTGGAGGCCGCCATCGCCGGTGCCGCGGGCATGGCGCACCTGGAGAAGTACCGCATCGTGAAGTATCCGGAACAGAAGGAGCTCATCCAGCAGATCCTATCGGAGCTCAATACGGAAGCCAAGAGCTGGATCGCCACGCAGGTGTTCGGCTCGGATGCGGAGATGCTGGACCGTTTCAAACAGATGCGCGACGCGAAACGGGCGATCGGGATCCAGGCCCGCATGCCTTTCGACATCCAGGTCCACTGACGGAAAGGGAACACCGGAACGTGTGAAGGGCCGCTCGAACGAGCGGCCCTTCACGTGCCCTAACGATCATTCCAATGACCAAAACCTGCTCCTGTTACGTGGGTCGTCCGGACCGGGTTACGGTCCGTTCATGAAAAATTCCTTGGCACGTCCACTTCCACATGGTAACCCGCGTGGTTCCGGACATTCAGCACGCGCCCATCGGCCCAAACGAGGTACTGTCCCTTGATCGCCGCCAAGGTGCCGGTGATCGTGGGCTCCTTGTCCAGTGATACACTGGCCACCTTCGGGGGAAAATGATCGACCGGATAGTCGATCCGCCAGGGATCCTCATCGGCAAGCACGTATGCGCCCAGCTCGTGCGCCAGTGCGGTCACCGCCTGCGACCGCGCATCCAGGAGGGCACCGATATCCGGCATGACCGGTCGCAGCATGGCCCGCCAGTTCGTCCTATCCGCGAAGTGCTTCTTCAGCTCCACTTCGATCAGGCCCGCCAATCGGCGGTACGGCGTTCGCGCGATCACCACGGCCGCCACCGCCCCCTGGTCGATCCAACGCACCGGCACCTGTGTGCTGCGGGTGACACCGACCTTGATGCCACCCGTGTAGGAGAGGTACACCACGTGTTCCTGATCATGGTGGACACGCTCCCATTCCGGATCCCGTCCCTCGCCCAGATGCGCACGGCAAAGTTCCGGTCGCACGATGCATTCGGACGCCTCCGGTGCATCCCGGGAACAGGGGAAACAGAACCCCTGCCCGAAGAACTTGCTCACCGACCGACCGCAGATAACGCAGGTCTTCCTACCCGAGGCATGCAAGGTGAACGGGCCGCCGACGCGATCATCGATGGGCACATGGGCCTCACCGACCACAAGTGCATAATGGACACGGTCGTCGAGACCGGTGAGCATCTTTCGGAGCGGACCTTCCACCATGATCGGAACGGGTGCTTACCTTTTGGGCTAAAGTAGGCGCGGACGATATTCGCCCACACACCTCGCGCGCATGCCGGTCAACGCCCTCTTCTCCTACCTGATCAAGAAGCGGCTGCAGCAGATCGATCTGTTCCGCAGCAATCCGTACGAGGCACAGTACGAGGTCTTCCTCCATCTGGTGCGGTCCGCACGCTTCACCGAGTGGGGGCAACACTACGACTACGAGAGCATCCGTGACCCGGACGTGTTCAGGCAACGCGTGCCGCTGCAGGACTACAACGATGTCCGCCCTTACGTGGAACGCCTGCGACGGGGTGAACAGAACCTGTTGTGGCCGACCGACATCAAATGGTTCGCCAAGAGCAGTGGCACCACCCAGGACAGGAGCAAGTTCATCCCGGTGAGCCGTGAAGCGCTGGAGGACTGCCACTACAAGGGCGGCAAGGACCTGATTGCGCTGCATTACGACATGAACCCGGCCAGCAAGCTCTATCTGGGCATGAACATGGTGGTAGGTGGGAGCAGCAGCCTGGAGCGGTTCCGCGCGGACGCGTACAGCGGTGATCTATCGGCCATCATCATCCGTAACCTGCCGATCTGGGTGGAGATCCGTCGTACACCTGCCAAAGAGGTGGCGCTCATGGAGAACTGGGAGGAGAAGATCGAGCAGATGGCCCGGGAGACCATGCGCGAGGATGTGCGCAGCATCGCGGGTGTACCGAGCTGGACGCTGATCATCCTGCGGCGCATCCTGGAGATCACCGGCCGATCGCATATCAACGAGGTCTGGCCGAACCTGGAACTCTTCATGCATGGCGGCGTGAGCTTCCGACCCTATCGTGCGTTGTTCCGGGACCTGATCCCTTCAGCGGCCATGAACTACCTGGAGAGCTACAACGCCAGCGAGGGCTACTTCGCCATCCAGGACCGCGCAGATGCCGAAGACCTCCTGTTGATGCTCGATTACGGCATCTTCTTTGAGTTCATGCCGATGGAGGAGATGACCAGGGAACAACCCGCGACGAAACTGTTGCACGAAGTGACGACCGGTGTGGACTACGCGCTCGTGATAAGCACCAATGCGGGCCTTTGGCGCTACATGCCAGGCGATACGGTACGCTTCACCAGCACGGCACCCTATCGGATCCAGGTGAGCGGCCGCACGCGCAGTTTCATCAATGCCTTCGGCGAGGAATTGATCGTGGAGAACGCCGAGAGGGCCATCGAAGCCGCGGTGGTGGCCACGGGCGCCGCGGTCAGCGATTACACCGCCGGACCGATCTACCTGAGCGACAACGCGGGCGGCCACGAATGGCTGATCGAGTTCGATCGGCCACCGGACGATGTCGAACGGTTCATCGAGGTGCTCGATGCAGAGCTACGCAACTCCAACTCGGACTATGATGCGAAGCGCAAGGGCGACATGGCCCTGTCCCGTCCACGTTTGCATATCCTGCCACGCGGGACGTTCCATGCCTGGATGAAGGACCGCGGCAAGCTCGGCGGGCAGCACAAGGTGCCCCGCCTGATGAACGACCGCAGCATCATCGACCAACTGCTACCGAGCCTCGTCCATTGATGCGCTCCTCTTCGATCGCAGTCCTTTTCCTCCTGCTCGGCGGACCGCGCTCCCCCGCGCAGCAGGTCGTCACCATTCCCGGTCATTTCGACCGCTTCACGACCGATGTACTGGGCAACGTGTACGCCGTTCGCGGCGATGAACTGCTCCTCTTCGATGAGATGGGCCGGGAACGTGCGCGCAACAGCGTCAAGACCTTCGGCACCATCCGCACGATCGACGCTTTCTACTCGCTGAAGCCTGTGCTGTTCAGTGACGAGTTGGGCCAGTTGGCGATGCTCGACAACACGCTCAGCGTTCAGGGCGGGACGATCGATCTTTCATCACGTGGTTATCCCCAAGTGGCCCTTGTCTGCGCCAGCGTACAGAACGCCTTCTGGCTCTATGACCAACGCACACCCCGCCTCGTGCGGGTGGACCCACAGCTGCGTGAGATCGCATCGACAGGCCCGTTGGACCAATTGCTCGGATCCGTTCCCCGGCCGGTGGAGATGACCGAGCTGGACAACTGGCTCTATGTGAACTGCCCCGACGAGGGCATCTTCGTCTTCGACCTCTTCGGCACGTATGCCAGGACACTGCCCGTTGTCGGGGCCGAGCATTTCCAAGTGCGCAAGCAGGCCGTGTTCTTTGTGAAGGATGGTGTGTTGCAGCGCTATGACATGCGCCTGTTCAGCACGGTCGAGCTCCCCCTCCCTCCCGACCTGCGGGAAGATCGCGTTCGCGATGCGCGCGTGGAGCAGGAGCACCTCTATTTCCTTCTGGACGACCGCATCGAGATCGACCGGATGCCGGATCGTTGATAAGCGGCCGTGCGCGCTTTGCACGCAGCGACTTTTCCACATCGGCCCGCTGCTCGCCACAGGGCGATTAATTTCGTCAGCCCTCATCACCCGTTCCATGCATATCGCGATCGCAGGCAACATCGGCTCCGGCAAGACCACGCTCACCCAGTTACTGGCCAGGCACTACAAATGGGACCAGCTCCAGGAGGCGGTGGACAACAACCCGTACCTGTTCGACTTTTACAAGGACATGCAGCGCTGGAGCTTCAACCTGCAGATCTTCTTCCTGAACAGCCGGTTCGAACAATTGATGGAGATCCGTCGCAGCGGTCGCAATGTGATCCAGGACCGCACGATCTATGAGGACGCTTACATCTTCGCGCCCAACCTGCATGCGATGGGCTTGATGACAACGCGCGACTTCGAGAACTACTTCCGGCTGTTCAACAACATGGAGACATC
The DNA here is from genome assembly GCA_020635655.1 of Flavobacteriales bacterium. Classification (GTDB taxonomy): domain Bacteria; phylum Bacteroidota; class Bacteroidia; order Flavobacteriales_F; family PHOS-HE28; genus PHOS-HE28. Next base: position 121,131 of record JACJZI010000005.1, on the reverse strand, counting down.
TGTCGTTCCTCCCGATCTGCTGATCTATCTGCGCGCAAGCGTGGAGACGCTGGTGCGTCAGATCAGCGAACGTGGCCGCGAATACGAGACCTCCATCAGCATCGACTACCTGAAGCGTCTCAATGAACGCTACGAGGCCTGGATCGGCAAATACGACAAGGGACGGTTGCTGGTGATCGACGTGGACAACAACTCCTTTCCGACGAACGCGGAGGACCTTGGCAAGATCGTCAGCGGGATCGACGCCGAGATACACGGGTTGTTCCCAGCGGACGCGCCATCGACCAATGGCAACGGCAAGGCGGCCAAACAGAAGAAGAAGGTCGCTGTGAAGAAGAAGTGACCGTCCACTATACAGCGCAAGAAGGGCGAGGTCGGACCTCGCCCTTTCAATGACGGTCCGACATGCTCAGAGGCGATCGTGCGCATCGACCGCCGGTACCCCGGCCGTTGCCTGGCCCGCGCGGACCGGAGCTACGTAGGCATCGCTGCTGCCCACTGGCATGTTCTCGATGGTGTTCTTCGGGAGCTCCTGTTCGTGGGGGGTGTTGAGGCTGATGTGCGGGGCGATGATCAGCGCCACGATGCTGGTGAGCTTGATCAGGATGTTCATGCTCGGTCCGCTGGTGTCCTTGAACGGATCACCCACTGTGTCGCCGGTCACGGCCGCTTTGTGGGGGTCGCTTCCCTTCTTGTGCTCCTGGCCATCGATCAACACCCCTTTCTCGAAGCTCTTCTTGGCATTGTCCCACGCACCGCCGGCATTGTTCTGGAACATCCCCATGAGGACCCCGCTCACCGTGATGCCGGCCAAAAGACCACCGAGCGCCTCGGGGCCCATCGTGAATCCGACGAGCGCCGGCGCCAGCAGGGCAAGGGCGCCCGGCAGGATCATCTCCCGGATCGATGCCTGCGTGCTGATCGCCACGCACCGCTCATACTCGGGCTTGGCCTTGCCCTCCATGATGCCGGGTATCTCACGGAACTGGCGGCGCACTTCCTTCACCATGTCCATCGCGGCCTTGCCCACGGCACTGATCGCCAGGGAGCTGAACAGCATCGGGATCATGCCGCCGACGAACAGCATCGCGAGCACATCGGCCTTGTAGATGTCGATCGCATTGATGCCCGCAAGGCCCACATAGGCGGCGAAGAGCGCAAGCGCGGTCAGCGCGGCCGATGCGATGGCGAAGCCCTTTCCGGTGGCCGCGGTGGTATTGCCCGTGGCATCGAGGATATCGGTGCGTGCGCGGACCTCCTTCGGCAGACCGCTCATTTCGGCGATGCCTCCGGCGTTGTCCGCGATCGGACCAAAGGCGTCGATCGCCAGCTGCATGGCGGTGGTGGCCATCATCCCGGCCGCCGCGATCGCCACACCGTACAGTCCCGCCAGGCTGAACGCGCCGTAAATGCCACCCGCAAGCACCAGTATCGGCAGGAAGGTGCTCTCCATGCCCACGGCCAATCCGCCGATCACGTTCGTGGCATGGCCCGTGCCGCTCTTCTGCACGATGCTGTCCACCGGCTTCCGGCCCATGCTGGTGTAGTATTCCGTGATGGCGCTCATCAACGCACCGACCACCAGTCCCAGCAGAATGGCATAGAACACGTTCATCCGGCTGAACTCATGGACGCTCAGCGTTCCGTCCGCCAACAGCCGCTGGAATTTGAGCGTGTCCGGCAGCAACCATTGGATGACGAAATAGCTGGAGATGGCCGTGAGCAGGATGGACCCCCAGTTGCCCTTGTTGAGCGCGCCCATGACGCTGTCGGTCTCCTTCGCGATGCGTACGAAAAAGGTACCGATGATGCTGAACAGGATCCCCAGCCCGGCGATCACCATGGGCAGTAGGATTGGTGCCATCCCTCCGAAGTTGTCGGCGCTGATCACCTCCCGGCCGAGCACCATCGTCGCCAGGATGGTGGCCACATAGCTGCCGAAAAGATCGGCGCCCATGCCGGCGACGTCCCCCACATTGTCGCCCACATTGTCCGCCACGGTCGCGGGGTTGCGGGGATCGTCCTCGGGAATACCGGCCTCGACCTTGCCCACCAGATCGGCACCCACGTCGGCCGCCTTGGTGTAGATACCACCGCCCACACGGGCGAACAGCGCGATCGATTCGGCACCGAGCGAGAAGCCGGCGAGCACTTCCAGCGCCTTCATCATTTCATCACCGTTCACATCGCCCGAGACGACATACATGTGCAGGAAGATGATGAACAGCGAGCTCAGACCCAGCACGGCAAGACCGGCGACGCCGAGGCCCATGACCGTGCCCCCATTGAAACTGACACGCAACGCCTTCGAAAGGCTCGTGCGCGCGGCCTGCGTGGTCCGGACATTGGCCTTGGTGGCGATGTTCATGCCGATCCATCCAGCGAACGCACTGAAGAAAGCGCCGATCAGGAACGACAAGGCGATGACCCAGTCACTGTGCTCCACCAACGTACCGCTCCAGCCCAACAGGACCGCGGCGATCACGGCATAGATCCCCAGTACGCGCCATTCGGCCTTCAGGAAGGCGCTGGCCCCATCTGCGATGTAACCCGCAAGCTCCTTCATGTTCGCATCGCCGGCATCCTGTCGGTTCACCCACATCGCCTTGCCGATCATCACTACCAGGCCGATCAGTCCCAACACGGGAACGTAGTACATCAGTTCACTACTCATCGCAGTGTGCTATTTCTTTGTAAGGTCTTGTCGTTCAATAGGTTGCCGGACCATCAGGCACGGCAGGCCGGCAAAAATAGCGGAATGGGCGTTAGTGGCAGTTGAAAGATCGGGGTGTCGGAGGTTGTGACCGCTGGACCGTGGAGCGCGGAGCGATCACCGGACACTCGATCCCAACACGCTACGTGCAGTTCCGAACCGATCGACCTTCTTCCCTACTTCCGGAGATACATGACCTCCTTCACGGCGCGCACCACGCGGTCGGCATTGGGCAGGGAGGCATCGATGAGCGGTGCACTGAAAGGAAGCGGCGTATCGGCCTGGTTCACCCGGACCACAGGAGCGTCCAAAAAGTCGAACGCATCCTTTTGCACGCGATAGGCCAGCTCGCTGCTGATGCTCGCGACGGGCCAGCTTTCCTCCACCACTACCAGGCGGTTCGTCCTCCGCACACTAGCGATCACCGTACCATGGTCCATGGGGCGGATGGTACGCAGGTCGATCACTTCGGCCTGTATGCCCTCCTTTTCCAGGTCCTCCGCTGCCTGCAGGGCCTCCTTCATCACCTTGCCGAAACTGACGATGGTGACATCGGACCCTTGTCGTTTCACTTCGGCGGTACCGATCGGCAACAGATATTCCCCATCCGGGATGTCCCCCTTGTCACCGTACATGCGTTCACTTTCCATGAAGAGCACGGGGTCCTCATCACGTATCGCCGCCTTCAGCAGCCCCTTGGCATCGTAGGGCGTGCTGGGCGTGACCACCTTCAGGCCGGGCACGTTCGCATAGAATGGTTCGAAGCTCTGGCTGTGCGTGGCGGCCAACTGGCCCGCGCTGCCATTGCCCCCCCGGAACACGATGGGCACATGGAACTGGCCACCGCTCATCTGCAGCATCTTGGCGGCGTGGTTGATGATCTGGTCGGCCGCGAGGATCGCGAAATTCCAGGTCATGAACTCCACGATCGGCCGCAGCCCGTTCATGGCCGCTCCCACGCCGATCCCGGTGAACCCGAGCTCGCTGATGGGGGTGTCGATCACGCGCTCGGGACCGAACTCCTCCAGCATACCCTTGCTCACCTTGTAGGCGCCGTCATACTCGGCGACCTCCTCTCCCATCAGGAACACATTGGGGTCGCGGCGCATCTCCTCGCTCATCGCCTCATTGAGGGCTTCCCGGAATTGGACGGTTCGCATGATCTTGACAGTGGGGTGCAAAGGTAGACGAGGTCCTGCGCCCGCTGGAACGCGGGGCATGAGATCTATTCGCGGTCGAAACCCTGGACCCAACGCACGCCGGGCCCATCGATACGCACCACGTAACGACCATGGGCAAGTCCGGACACGTCCAGTACCATCTCCGGCGCCTTCACGACCCGCTCACCCAGCACGGGCCGGCCCTGCAGGTCCAGGATGCGGAGCGTGCCGCCGACCCAGGCCACCGGTGTGCGTACCATGAGCAGGCCGCGCACCGGATCGGGATAGATCAATGCCCCACTTGTGCCGCTCTCCTGCTGAACGCTCAGGGTGTTCACCGAATGACAGGCCGATGTATCCGTGCATCCGCTCTGCGTGATCACCAAGGCGTAGTTCCCATTGACCGTGGGCGTGAAGGTCTGTGCCGTCTGACCGACCATGGGCATGCCGTTGTCACAATCGATCCATTGATATTGCGCACCACCTGCCTGGGCCTGCAGTGTGACCCCGTTCAACACGACCGCGGTGTCCACGCTTTGTACATCCAGGGTGAGCGTGACCACGGAATCACACGCACCACCAGTGGAAAAGATCTCGGTATAAATCCCCGCATCGGTCAGGTCCTGCGTACCGAAGGCAAGAACATCCCCCTGACAGATCGTGGCGGATGCGGCATGCCCGAGCAGGGCCCCCTGCACGAAGTTCGAACTGGACCCGTTCAGTGCGAAACCGGTCAGGTCCCCGTCGATCTGACCCTGCATGTCGGTCAGGGTGGTGATGCCCGGGTTCGCCCCGCCCGCCGTTCCCTGGTCGAACCTGTAGTAGAGCTGGAGGTCATTGTCGGAAGGGTCCGGACCCTCATTGTACATGCAGGTGATCTCGGCCGGCAACAGGGTGCGGCTCCACAGGCTCACCTCATCGACACGACCATCCAGGAAGAAGTCCGTGAACTGGAAGAGCAGGTCCCCGATATACAATGGCGTCGTTGTGCTGGTGATCGATCCGCTGGCAGGGATCGATGCCACGTTCATTCCGTTCTTGTAGAGTGTAAGGGCCGATCCGTCAAAGGTCAACATCAGGAATTGCCAGGTGTTCAGGTCCAGGCTTGGATAGGTCAGCGTGAACCATTGGTTGGCGCTGTTGCGGATGCGGCATTCCAACGTCGTGGTCGGCGCGATCTGGACCATGTAGAGGTCGCAATCGACCTCATTGCGGAATCCGACGAAGCCGTCGAAATCGGGGTATTGCGGTGCTGCGTTGGTCGGATAGACCCAGCACCCAAGGCTGACACCCGGGGCATTGGCGATCAGCGCCGATGCGTTCTGGACCACCACCTTGTCGTCGATGCCATCGAAGTCGAGCGCATTGCTCGATTGGGCCTTAAGAGAACATGCCCCCGGCAAGGTGATGCTGAGCAGGACGGTGATCGAGAACATGCTGCGGGATGTCGTGTGGTCCATGATCCAGGGCATTGGGGTCGCTGAAGGTAGCGCACACAGCGAGGCGAATGCACCCGATCACTCCCCTCCATCGGAAGGCCATCGGATACCCTTGGGACATGGTCCGTAGTTTTGCGGCCCTCATCAGCAGCATCAACCGATGAAGATCCTTGTCCTGATCAGCCAGGTGCCCGATACCACGGCCCGGATCGCCTTCACGAACGACAACACTTCCTACGACACGAGCGGCGTGCAGTTCATCGTGAACCCCTATGACGAATGGTATGCGCTGGTCCGCGGGCTCGAACTGAAGGAGGCGAACGGGGGAAGCGTCACCACTGTGACCGTCGGCACGGCCGATACGGAGCCAACGATACGAAAGGCCCTGGCCATCGGCGCCGACGAGGCGGTGCGGATCGATGTCGCTCCGGTCGATGCCCTGCAGGTCGCGGAGCAGATCGCGGCCTTTGCCACGGACAAGGGCTACGACCTGGTGCTGGCCGGCAAGGAGACCATCGACTACAATGGTAGCCAGGTGGCCGGCATGGTGGCCGAGCTGCTGGACCTGCCCTACGTGCCACTCGCCAGCAAGCTGGACATCGCAGGCGCGACCGCCACGGTGGAGCGCGACGTGGCGGGTGGCGTGGAAGTATTGGAAGTGCAGCTGCCCCTGGTGGTCAGCGCGTCAAAGGGCATGGCCGAACAACGCATCCCGAACATGCGCGGCATCATGGCCGCACGCACCAAGCCCCTGAACGTGGTGCCCGCGGCCGAGGCGGACCATGTGGCGGCCACGGCGAGGTTCGAGCTCCCCCCTCCGAAGGGCACCTGCAAGATGATCCCCGCCGAGGACGCCGGTCAGCTGATCGAACTGTTGCATTCCGAGGCAAAGGTCATTTGAGGTCGGAATTCGGACAGGACCACATGTGAAGTCGACCCACCGGGTCATTTGACGAGATCAAGAACATGAGCACGATCGTATTCATCGACACGCGTGGGAAGAAGATCCCCAAGGCGGCAACGGAGGCCGTGACTTACGCACACCAACTATCCGGAGGTCCGGTCACGGCCGTCACGTTCGGCGATGCGACCGGACTTGAGGCCCTGGGCGCCTATGGAGCGGGCAAGGTGGTGGTGGCGCGCGGCGTGAATACCGTCGATGGCCAACAGTTGACCAAACTGGTCGTCGACGTGGCCTCGGACCAGGACGCCAAGAACGTTGTTTGCATGCACGACGCCACCGGCAGATCGGTGGCGCCACGTGTGGCGGCCCGCCTGAAGGCAGGTCATGTGGCCGGCGCGATCGCCCTGCCCGAGGGAGATCTGATCAAGCGGAACGTCTTCAGCGGCAAGGCGCGTTCATGGGTGAAAGTGTCCAGCCCCGTGCGTGTGATCAGCCTCATGCCCAATTCGATCGCGCCGGAACAGGGTGAAAGGACCGCTACCGTTGAGGAGTACAGCGGCGACCTGGGCGAACCGCGCATCGCGCTGAAGGAGGTCCGCAAGGCCGGAGAGGGCATCCCTCTGCCGGAGGCCGAGATCGTGGTAAGCGCCGGGCGGGGAATGAAGGGACCAGAGAACTGGGGCCCGATCGAGGAACTGGCCCGGTTGCTGGGTGCCGCGACCGCATGCAGCCGCCCCGTGGCCGACATGCATTGGCGCCCGCACCATGAGCATGTGGGACAGACCGGGATCGCCATCCGCCCGAATTGCTACATCGCCATCGGCATCAGCGGAGCGATCCAGCATCTGGCAGGCGTCAACCAGAGCAAAGTGATCGCCGTGATCAACAAGGATCCCGAGGCACCCTTCTTCAAGGCCGCGGACTATGGCATCGTGGGCGACGCGTTCGAAGTGCTGCCGAAATTGATCGAGGCCGCGAAAAAACTGAACGCTGAACACTGACCCGACCGGGGCGCGAAGGCCGGGTCCGTCCTGTTCCCGTATCTTCGAGGCCCTTTCTGCAAGGGATGGAGAAGGTCGAGCTGAAGTTCCTCCGGATCACGTACAGCCATACCCACGCGGGGGCGTACGCCCTGATCCTCAGCGAGGCCAAAGGCGATCGCCGGCTGCCGATCATCATCGGGGGCGTGGAGGCACAGGCCATCGCCATCCAGGTGGAGCACATCAAACCGGCACGCCCCCTGACGCACGACCTGTTCAAGACCCTCTGCGATACCCTGGACATCCAGTTGAAGGAGGTGATCATCAATGACCTGGTCGAGGGCATCTTCCACGCGAAGCTCGTGCTGGACCAGGACGGGAACGAAGCGGAGATCGATGCCCGGTCCAGCGATGCCATCGCGTTGGCACTGCGGTTCGAGTGCCCCATCTACACCTATGAATTCATCATGGGCGCCGCCGGACTGAAGGTCGAGGAGGGCGAGGAACAGGCCGAGGCCGGTGCCGAGAAGGAACCCATCCAAAAGTCCTTGACCACCAGTTCCATCGACGAACTGCAAGCGGAACTGGATGAAGCGCTTGCCAGTGAGGACTACGAGCGTGCTTCCCAGATCCGGGATGAGATAAAGCGTCGGAAACAGACCAACTGACCCCATGCGCAACCTCCACCGGGCGGTCCTGCTGCTGCTTCTGCTCCTGCCGCTCCCGGTGCTTGCCCAGGCCGGCCCTGCTCCTGTGGAGGGAATGTCCGTGACCGGTGTGATGCGCGGGCTCCTGGGACTGGCCACCGTAGTGGGCCTGTGTTGGCTTTTCAGCGCGGACCGCCGCCACATCCCCTGGCACCTGGTGTGGAAGGGCCTCCTGTTCCAGTTCACCCTCGCGGTCCTGGTCCTGAAGGTCCCCGGTGCGGCCACGGTATTCGAATGGCTCAGCGCCGCCTTCGTCAAGGTGATCTCCTTCGCCGATCGGGGCAGCGAGTTCCTGTTCAGCAGTTTCACCAACGGCAAGACCGACAATGCCCTGCTGAATTTCGCCTTCCGCGTGCTGCCCACCATCATCTACTTCAGCGCGCTGATGAGCCTGTTCTACTATCTGGGCGTGCTGCAGAAGTTCGTACAGGCCTTCGCCTGGCTGATGAAGCGTACGCTGCGCATCAGCGGAGCGGAAAGTCTCAGCGCGGCGGGCAACATCTTCCTGGGCCAGACCGAGAGCCCGCTGCTGATCCGGCCCTATCTGAACACCATGACCCGCAGCGAACTGCTGTGCGTGATGGTGGGCGGCATGGCCACGATCGCCGGTGGTGTGCTGGCGAGCTACATCAATTTCCTGGGCGGGACCGACCCGGTCCAGAAGATCCTCTTCGCCAAGCACCTGCTCACCGCCTCCCTCATGAGCGCCCCCGCCGCAGTGGTGGCCGCCAAGATGCTGCTGCCCGAGAGGGAGAAATACCAGGAACATGTGGAGATCAGCAAGGAACGCATCGGCAGCAACGTGCTGGAGGCCGTGGCCAACGGCACCACCGATGGCATCAAGCTCGCCGTGAACGTCGGGGCCATGTTGCTCGTCTTCACCGCGCTGATCTATTTCGGCAACTACATCCTTTTCAAGGTGGGTGATTGGACCCATCTGAACGGGGTGATCGCCGGGCACACCGGCTACAAGGAATTGAGCTTCCAATTCCTCCTGGGCTACATCTGTGCTCCGCTGGCCTGGCTTCTCGGCGTGCCTGCCGCGGATATCACCCAGGTGGGACAACTGCTCGGAGAGAAGACCATCCTGAACGAATTCTACGCCTACGTCACCCTCGGTCACATGAAGACGGCCGGTGCGTTCGCCAGTGAACGCAGCATCATCATGGCCACCTACATTCTTTGTGGCTTCGCCAACTTCGCCAGCATCGGCATCCAGATCGGCGGCATTGGGGCCCTGGCGCCCGAGAAGCGGGGCGTGCTGAGCCAGCTCGGACTGCGCGCATTGATCGGAGGCACCATGGCCTGCCTGTTCACCGCCGCCATCGTGGGCATGCTGGTGTGATGCGATCCCCTGGGAATGGCGACCCGAGGTGGAGAACTTTGGCCGATCACCGGCCCTTCCACGGGTTCGACCGGGTAGTTTTGAGGCCACTCCCCCGATGAACGAAAAGAAGCAGGAGGCCTGGTACGAGGACGTGCAGGTCCGCATCTCCGCCTGGCTCGAACGCTGGCGGGAACGGGTCAAGAGCAGTCGCGCCAAGGACCTTTTCCTGCTCTCCCTGCCCTACCAGGTGGCGGCCGTCCTCACCTCATTGATCGCCGTGGGGTTCGCCCAGTTGTTCCATCTGATCGAGGAACTGAACCTGTGGATCCTCGGGCTTCATCCCTATCTCGTACTGGCCAGCGCCCCGTTCGGGTTCCTGCTTTCCTGGTGGCTGGTGCGTCGGTTCTCGCCCATGGCCGCGGGCAGCGGGATCCCCCAGCTCACCGCGGCCATCGAGGTGGCCAATGACCGGACCGGCGACCGCAGTTGGAAATTCCTCAACCTGCGGATCATCCTGGTGAAGATGGCCAGCAGTCTGGCGATGGTCTTGGGCGGCGGTGCCGTTGGCCGCGAGGGACCCACCATCCAGATCGCCGGCAGCGTCTACCGGACCGTGCACAAGGTGCTGCCTCCCTTCTGGCCCAAGGTGAGCCGCCGGGTCATGTTGATCACCGGTGGTGCAGCAGGTCTCAGCGCCGCGTTCAACACACCGCTCGGTGGGATCGTCTTCGCCGTGGAAGAATTGACGCGCACCCACATCGCGCAATTCCGCACGGCCGTGCTCACGGCGGTGATCATCGCCGGGATGACGGCCCAATGGCTTCTCGGGCCCTACCTGTACCTGGGGTATCCGAAGCTGGAACCCGTCGGGTTCTCCTTCATGTACAAGGTCCTCCTGATCGGCGTGCTGGCCGGTGCCGGAGGTGCCCTTTTCTGCCGCGGTCTGCTCGTGTTGGACAAGTTCAAACGATCACTGGCTTCCGACCGTGGGCAGGTGATGTACGTGCTCGCCGCCGCGCTCGCGTTCTCCGTTCTGTTCCTGCTCACCGGGACCCGGGTCCTGGGATCCGGCAAGTCGCTCCTCGAATCCTACCTGTTCGACCCGGAGATGCATTCCTCCGCGACCGATGTGCTCATGCGGTTCCTTTCCCCTTTGGTGTCCTTCAGCGCCGGGGGCGCAGGAGGCATCTTCGCTCCGGCCCTGACCGCCGGCGCCACGGTCGGCGGGTTCATAGCGCAGTTCTTCGATCCCAGCCGGGGCGAGTTCAACGTGATGGTGCTCGCCGGCATGGTGGCCTTCCTGACCGGGGTGACGCGATCCCCGTTCACATCCGCGATCCTGGTCCTGGAAATGACCGATCGCCACTCCGCCATCTTTCAATTGATGTACGCGGCCAGTTTCGGATATGTGGCCGCGTTCGCTTTCGATCGCAAGAGCTACTACGAGCACATGAAGGAGCGCCTGCTCCACAATCTGCGCTCGGAGGACGCCCGCGGGTCCAGCAATGCGGCGCGTACCTCTCCTTCTTCCACTGGCAACACGAACGTTCCGGACGACCCGACCCCATGAAAGCCTATCTCGATCTGCTGCAGCACATCCTGGACCATGGCGTCCCGAAGCAGGACCGCACAGGCACGGGCACGCTCAGCTGCTTCGGCCACCAGATGCGGTTCGACCTCGCCCAGGGCTTTCCGTTGCTCACCACCAAGAAGCTCCATGTCAAGAGCATCATCCACGAACTGCTCTGGTTCCTCAGTGGCGATACGAACATCCGGTACTTGAAGGAGAACGGCGTCCGTATCTGGGACGATTGGGCCGACGCCAACGGCGACCTGGGCCCCGTGTACGGTTACCAGTGGCGCAGCTGGCACGCGCCGGACGGCCGCGTGATCGACCAGATCGCCAACGTGGTGGAGCAGATCGAACGCAACCCCGACAGCCGTCGGCACATCGTCACGGCCTGGAACCCCGCCGACGTGGACCGCATGGCGCTGCCGCCGTGCCATACCATGTTCCAATTCCATGTGGCCGAAGGCAAACTGAGCTGCCAGCTCTATCAACGCAGTGCGGACACCTTCCTCGGCGTGCCGTTCAACATCGCCAGCTACGCCCTGCTCACGCTCATGATGGCCCAAGTGTGCGACCTGGGGCCGGGCGAGTTCGTGCACACGTTCGGCGATGTGCATCTGTACGTGGACCATTTGGAACAAGCGAAGCTGCAGCTCACCCGCGAGCCACGCCCCCTGCCCCGGATGCGCATCGACCCCGCGGTGAAGGACATCTTCCAATTCCGCTTCGAGCACTTCACGCTTGAGGACTACGACCCGCATCCGCACATCAAAGCCACCGTGAGCGTATGATCGTGAGCGTGATCGCGGCGATGGCCGAGAACGGCGTGATCGGCGTGGACGGCGACCTGCCATGGCGCCTGCCGGACGATATGAAGTTCTTTCAACGCATGACCACGGGCCACCATGTGATCACCGGCAGAAGGAACTACGAGAGCATTCCCGACCGGTTCCGACCCCTGGCTGGACGAACGAACGTGGTGGTGACCCGGGAGCGCGCCTACCAGGCCCCGGGAGCGCTCGTGGTCCATTCCCTGGAGGAAGCCCTTCAGTTGGCGCGAGACACTGGAGAGACCGAGGCGTTCATCATCGGCGGCGGGCAGATCTATGCCGAAGCGTCCCGATTGGGTGTCGTGGACCGGATCTACCTGACCATCGTGCATGGTGAGGTGGACGGGGATGTGTATTTCCCTGATATCCAAGAGGATGCGTGGGAGGATGCCTGGAGCGAGGTCCACCCTGCGGATGATCGCCACGCATATTCCTTCACATTCCACCGTTATGAGCGTATCAAGGGATCAAACCCGGACACCTGGGTGACGTCCTAATCACACCAAACCCGACAAGGATGATGCGCAAGACCCTTTTTTTGGCCACCGCCCTCCTGACCATCATTGCCTGCAGGAAGGAGCACGACGCGGTCGATCGCGACTATACCAGCGCGGTGGATGACAACCTGGCCGAGAACTTCTTCAACGACGCGCTCAAACAGGCGGACCTGGCCGCCAGTGACAATGGCCTGCGTGACGCTCTGGACGGTTGCATCGATTCGATCGCCATCGACACCACGGTCATGCCGCATACCCTGTACATCGACTTCGGGACGGTGAACTGTACCGGTTCCGATGGCCGACAGCGCCGGGGCGCCCTGCTCGTGACGTTCACCGGACCATATCGCGCCGTGGGTACGGAGATCACCATCACCCCGATCGACTACCATGTGAACGACTATTTCATCCAGGGAACGAAGACGGTGACGAACATGGGGCCGAACAGCGATGGGGACATCTACTTCACCGTGCAGGTGGACGGCACCGTCACCGCACCGGACGGAAGTTGGACGGCGGAGCACCACGCCACGCGCACGCGCACCTGGATCGCCGGCGAGGATACCGCGACGCCCTGGGACGACGTCTACCTGATCACCGGTTCAGGGAACGGCGTGAACCGCCATGGACTGGCCTATACGTTGCAGATCACCACCGCCCTGCGCATCGAGATCGGCTGCCCGTACATCGTCAGCGGGAAATTGGAGATCACGCCCTCCGGACTACCCACCCGCTATGTCGATTTCGGCAGCGGGTCATGCGATGCGTCGGTGTCCGTCACCGTGAACGGAACGACCTATTACTTCGGCTGAACCCGGGGGACCATTTCAGCGAAGGCCCGCCGATCGGCGGGCCTTTGTCCTTCCCGCCACATGCCTCCCTGTTCCGACCGTTCCGTCCCACGGGCAGCCGTTCATCACGTTCCATTTGCAGGGGCAGGCCCCAAGAGGATAGCTTGGCCTTCGGTCGATCGGACCTTCATTTCCAGACCACCTAAGGTTACATAGCGCAACAACGTCGATCGGCCTGGGCAGCCCCGTTGCGTACGGGGCTGTTCCATGAAAGAACAGGCAGGACGCATGAGGTACTTCGACCGCACCCCGATCCGCTACCGGATCATCCTCATCAGCGCATTGGTCATGGCGAGCCTGTTCCTGCTTCAGGCCTACATGCACCATTACGTGTACGCCGAGCTCAAGGCAATGGGCGAGTTCAACTGGTGGCGGGAGGCCCCCGTGCCCTATCTCAACTTCCTGTTCTGGGCGCTGTTGGCTCCTCTGGTCTACAGCATCCTGATCCGGTGGCCCCTGAACGAACGCCCCCTATGGCGCACGATCGCCGTTCATCTGGGCCTCAGCCTGGCGATCGCCTCGGTGCATGAGGCCACGACCAGCGCGATCTACTATGCCATCCTGTATCGGATCGGCGACTTCAAGCTCGAAGCGGAATACATCAATTGGGCGGTCCATGCCCTGCCTCCCGCCATCCTGTCGCGGTTCATGGAGTACTGGACCCTGATGATCGTGCTGATCGCCTTGGACAACGCCCGGATGATGCGCGAAAAGCAGACCCAGCTGATGGCCCTGCGCAACGATCTGCAACGGTCACAACTGAATGCGCTCAAGAAGCAACTGCAACCCCACTTCCTTTTCAATACGCTCAACACGGTCAGTGCCCTGATGGATGAGAACGTGAACGACGCGCGCAGGGTGCTCGCGCGCTTGGGGCAGTTGCTTCGGATCACCCTGGACAAGGAACAGCGCGACCGTGTTCCGTTGCAACGCGAGATCGACCTGATCGGGAACTACCTCGGCATCGAAGCGGTCCGGTTCCACGACAGGCTGCAGGTGACCTATGCCATCCCGGAGGATTGTTCCCAGGCCATGGTGCCGAGCATGATGCTGCAACCCCTGGTGGAGAACGCGATCAAGCACGGCCCGGGCAGCACCAGCAGTGCCGTGGACATCGCCGTGGAGGCGCACCGGAACAACGGTCACCTGCACCTGCGCGTGCGCGACAACGGACGAGGTTGCGCGGACATCCAGAAGGCCGTGAACGGCACCGGGATCGGCCTGCGCAACGTGCGGGAACGCCTGCGCCTGATCTACGGCCCGGATGCGGCCATGGAGGTCGCCTCCCCGGGTGGCCAAGGGTTCATCGTCGACCTCACCCTCCCCTATCGATCCAAAGACAACGGTCATGAAACAGATCCGCACGATCATCGTCGATGACGAGCCCATTGCCCGCGGTCGTATCGCACGTCTGCTGGACCAGGACCCCGAGATCGAGCTCGTCGGGGAGTGCCGCAATGGCCAGGAAGCCGTCGAGGCCGTCACCAAGCATCGGCCCGACCTGCTGTTCCTCGACGTGCAGATGCCGCACATGAACGGCTTCGAAGTGGTGCAGCGCATCCCCCGCGAGCGCATGCCCTTCATCGTGTTCGTCACAGCCCATGACCAGTACGCCCTGAAGGCCTTCGACGTGAACGCCGTGGACTATCTGTTGAAGCCCTACGACGACGAACGGTTCTTCTCCTCTCTCGGCAAGGCCAAGAAGTTCATGGAGATGAACGTGAACAGCAAGCTCACCGACAAGCTGATGGGCCTGTTCCGGGAACACATGCAAGCGCAAAGTGAATACACGGAGGTGTTCACCATCCGCGACAAGGGGAGGGAGCACAAGGTGCATGTGGACGACATCGTCTATCTCCGGGCGGAGGGGAACTACCTCTGCCTGCAGCAGAAGGAGAAGCACCACCTCTACCGCATGACCATGAACGCCGTGGAGTCCGAGCTGGACCCATCGCGCTTCCTGCGCATCCATCGCAGCTACATCGTGAACCAGGCGCACGTGCGCAACACGCGCTACAGCGGCAACAACGAGTTCATCTTCACCATGGCGAACGGCGAACGCATCGTGAGCGGCCGCAGCTACAAGGAGACAATAGCAAAGGCCTTGGAGGAGCAGAGCGTGTAGAGGAAAGATGAAAGTGGAAAGCTGAAAGGTGAAAGGTGAAATAGATGCGCCGTCGCGATCGTCGCTCATCACTCGCCATTCGCTACTCACCACTCCCGCAAAACCTGGATCCTGAGCAAGCCAGTTTCGTCGGGGAGGCTGGGCCATGCGCTCCGGGCTACCTTCGGCACATGCACCTCCCTACCGGTCGCGCGCGGATCTTCGCGCTGTTCTTTCCACATTTCCTATTTCAGCTTTCAGCTTTCCCTCAGCGTCCTCCGGACCAGCCCGATGCCGCGCACATCCTCCACGAGATGGAGAAGCTGGAGGTACTGGGCAGCGTGCTGTACATCGCCGCACACCCCGATGACGAGAACACGCGTCTGATCGCCTGGCTGGCGAACGGGAAGATGGTCCGCACGGGATACCTCAGCCTGACACGGGGCGAAGGCGGACAGGACCTGCTCGGACCGGAGCTGGGCGATGCGCTCGGCATTATCCGCACGCAGGAACTGCTGGAGGCGCGCCGCATTGATGGCGGCGAACAGTTCTTCACCCGCGCGGTGGACTTCGGCTTCAGCAAGAACGCGAAGGAGTGCTTCGAGAAGTGGGGGCACGACGAGGTCCTGAGCGACGTGGTGCGTGTGATCCGCACGTTCCGGCCGGACATCATCATCACCCGCTTCCCACCGACGCGCGAAGCCGGTCACGGCGCGCACGAGGCCAGCGCGATCCTGGCCGCTGAAGCCTACGATCTGGCCGGAGACCCCAAGGCCTTCCCGGAACAGTTGGAGCAGGGACTGCAGGTCTGGCAGCCACGCCGCCTCTTCTTCAATGGCAGCACGTGGTGGCGCAAGGACCTGGCCGACATCGCGAAGAACGATCCCGACTGGTACACGGTGGACGTGGGTGGATACGATCCGTTGCTGGGCGAGAGCTACACCGAGATCGCCGCGCGCAGCCGCAGCATGCACAAGAGCCAGGGCTTCGGCTCGGCGGCCACCCTGGGACCGAGCATCGAGTACCTCCATTTCGAAAAAGGTGACAAGCCCCAGGGCGATGACATCTTCGCGGGGATCGATATGACGTGGGGGCGCATCGGTGACCACGCGAGCCTTGCCCTTGATGCCGAGCAATTGATCGACGCCTTTGATCCGCGCCGACCGGAAAGAAGCCTGGACGCCCTGGCCACATTCTCTCAAGCCATTGATGGTCACCGCATCGAACTTGCCGACCTTCCGTGGTGCTCCTACATGGGACACCTTGCCGACGAAATCTGGCAACAATGTGCGGGTATCATGTTCCATTTGGTGGGCGGAACGCCGTGGGTAGCGCAGGGCGGTCGGACCGAACTGCACTTGGAGGCCATCGGTCGTAACGCACCCGATGTGCTCATCAGCGGAGGGGACGCGGGACATCCCCTGGCCCGACCGGGGGATGTCCCGTTCGTCGTGGAGTTGGGACAGGGATCGCTGACCGACACGCCGATCGATGTGCCGATCCCGGATATATACGATCGGCCCTACTGGCTGGCGCGCTCACACACCGATCGCTATGACATACCGGACCCAGGCGCGATCGGCCGACCGGAACTTCCTCCGTTGCTTACCTATGGTCTTGAATTGGGGGATAAGAGCGCCTTTGAGGATCCAGGGTCTGTTCCAGGGAAGGGCCACTACTTTACCGTTCACGCCGCCTATCGATTCGTCGATCGGGTCAATGGGGAGCGCATCCGCCCGGTCTACGTGACGCCCGTGGCCTCCGTGATCCCCAGGACGGATATCGTGATCGCGCGCGGCGGACCGCAGACCGTCACCGTGGACGTACAGGCCCTCTCCGACAGCCTGACCGGTCAACTGAACGTGGACTTGCCCAAGGGCTGGGCCACCACCAAGGACCTGAAGCTGGTGCACATCGACAAGCGCGAAGAAAAGCAGACGTTCACCTACCAACTGGTGCCCATGAAGGATGCCCAGGCGGGTGCGGTCCACTTCACGTTCACCGGAGCCAAAGGGAACTCCGATCGCACGCTGCACGAGATCGCCTATCCGCACATCATGCCCCAGGTCTACTACACACCCGCCGAGGTGAAGCTGGTGCCACTTGATGTGAAGTGCACGGCAAGGACCGTCGGCTACGTGATGGGCGCGGGTGATGATGTGCCCAAGGCCATCGAACAGCTCGGCGTGCAGGTGGAGATGATCGATCCGGCGACCGCCACCGTGGAAAGCCTGGCGAAGTACGACGCGATCGTGACGGGGATCCGTGCCTACAACGCCAACCCCGCGATGAAGGACCTGAACCCCATGCTGATGCGGTACGTGGAGAACGGTGGCACGCTGGTCTCCCAGTACAACACCCTCAGCCGCGACATGGTGCTGCCCGACTCGCTCTTCGGCCCCTACCCGTTCCACGTGACGCACGACCGCGTGACCGTGGAGGAGGCGCCGCCGACCTTCCTGCAGCGCGACAACCCCTTGCTGAAATACCCGAACGTGATCACCGCGACCGACTTCGACGGCTGGGTACAGGAACGCGGACTGTACTTCGTGCGGGAAATGGATGCGCATTACACGCCGCTGATCGCCTGGAACGACCCGGGTGAGGACCCGCTGAAGGGGGCGCTGATCACCTGCGCCTATGGCAAGGGCCGTTATGTGTACACCGGCATCAGTTTCTTCCGGGAACTACCGGCCGGTGTACCCGGAGCGTTCCGATTGTTCGCGAACCTGATCTCCAAGCCGGCGCCATGAACGATCGCCCCCCGATCCTCGGTTCCTGGCGCAACCTCCACGCCCTGGTGATCGCCGTACTGATCGTGGAGATCGCGTTGATGTACTTGCTGACCGGATATCTCCGATGACGGGAGCAACACCTTCGACCCGCTGATGGGCCTCTCCACTGTGGATTGGATCGTGATGGCCGGCACATTGCTGGCGATCGTCGGCTACGGCACTTGGCACACGCGCCGCACACGCACGCGGGAGGGCTATCTGCGCGGGGGGAATGCCGATCGCTGGTGGGCCGTGGGCTTCGGCGTGATGGCTACGCAGCTCAGCGCGGTCACCTTCCTGAGCACGCCCGGTCAGGGCTTCCTGGACGGCATGCGCTTCGTGCAGTTCTACTTCGGCCTGCCCCTGGCCATGGTGGTGATCAGCGCCGTGTTCATCCCCCTCTATTACAAGTGGAAGGTGTATACCGCGTACGAGTTCATCGGCAGGCGTTTCGACCGGCGCATGCGCCTGTTCACGGCGATCCTCTTCCTCATCCAGCGCAGCATGGCCGCGGGTATCACGATCTACGCCCCGTCGATCATCCTGAGCAAGGTCCTGGGCTGGAGCTTCACATCCACGTTCCTCATCACCGGCCTGGTGATCCTATACACCACCGTGGGCGGCGCACGGGCGGTGAGCGCCACGCAGACCATCCAGATGAGCGTGATCTTCCTGGGCATGTTCCTGGCCCTGGGACTGGTCGTGCACTGCCTGGGTGAGCGCATGACCTTCGTCGAGAGCCTGAGGCTCGCCGGTGCGACCGGTCGGATGGACATCATCCGCACCGACTTCAATGCGAACGACCGCTACACACTTTGGACCGGCCTATTGGGCGGGTTCTTCCTGCAACTTTCCTATTTCGGCACCGACCAGAGCCAGGTCGGGCGCTACCTCAGCGGTCGTACCGTGCGCGAGGCCCGCCTGGGCATGATGTTCACCGGACTGATGAAGGTGCCGCTCCAGTTCACGGTGCTGCTGACCGGTGTCCTGGTCTTCGTGTTCTACCTCATCCACCCCGCGCCGCTGCATTGGAACGCACGCAACCTCGACCTGCTGCATGAAAAAGCGCCACAGGAAATGGCCGTGTTGGATGGTGATCACGCCACCACGGAGGCCTTGATCGAGACGCGCAGCACGGAGCTGTTGCACGCGTTCCGGAACAACGATCCCGATGCGATCACCGCGGCCCGTGAGGAGCTGTCCGGTGCCCTGCAGGAGGACCGCGCTGAACGGACACGGGCCAAGATGCTGCTGCAACAGGTGGCTCCCGAGGCCGAGTCACGCGATGACGACCACATCTTCATCACCTTCATCATGCGCAACCTGCCGGTGGGTGTCGTCGGCCTGCTGCTGGCGGTGATGTTCAGCGCCGCCATGAGCACCATGAGCGCCGAGCTGAACGCGCTGGCCACGACGACCACCGTTGACGTGGTGCGGCATTCCTGGACGGATGCCCAGGCGGTGCTGGCCACCCGCTGGGCCACCGTGCTCTATGGGGTGCTTGCCATGGGATTCGCCACCCTGGCAAGCTATTTCGGCAACCTCATCCAGGCGGTGAACATCGTGGGGTCGCTCTTCTATGGCACCATATTGGGCATTTTCCTGGTCGCCTTCTTCCTGAAGCATGTGAAGGGGAACGCGGTGTTCATCGCTGCGATCGCGGCGGAAATGACGATCGTGCTCCTGTTCGTACTTGAACGAACGGGCCACATGGGGCCGATCGCCTTCCTCTGGTACAATCTGATCGCCCCTGCGATCGTGGTGGTCCTATCGTGGGTCCTGCACGCCATGGGTATCGATGGCCATGCTGAGGTTTCCAAGGACAACACGCCTTCCGGTGCCCGATAGGGTCTCCGGGAAGGGCCGGGGTCCGGCCGCGATCAGCTACCTTTACACACTACTTCGGTCTAACCCTGTAACCTTAAACGACCTGAGATGAAGAAGACGTTACTCACCTTGCCGCTCGCACTCGGGCTTTTCGTAGCTCAAGCCCAATCCGGAGGATCGGGCCTTGTCCACGGTAGCAAGCCGTACAAGAAGAACTTCTCGCAGAGCGGCGCCATTGTGACCCACGGCCACCAGGACCCCGCCCTTTCCGAGGAGCGTGCCGTACCGTTCTGGACCGAGGATTTCTCCGGCGGGTTCCCCGCTGGATGGACCACCTCCGACGTGGGCACCACCCCTCCCGACCCCTTGGTCACCTTCGTTTGGACCAGCGATCCGAACGCGGTGGAACCCGCATCGCTCTCCTGGACGGAATCGGCCCCGTTCCAATCCACCACGGCCAGCAACGGCTACATCTGGGCGAATGCCGACCGTGGCCTGTCCCAGGCCCCAGTGACGAACATGCAGACCCGCCTGTTCACCACGCCCATCGACTGCTCCGGACAGAACACGGTGCTGCTCACGTTCGAATCGACCATCGGGGTGTATGATATCCCGGGCTATGAATCGGCCATCGTGAAGGTGAGCACCGATAATGTGAACTGGACCGACTACATCCCCTTCCCCTGCCTCGACACCCCGCAAGGCAGCACCTACAACCCGCCCTGTGATCGCTGGTCGTACAACGCCCAATTGGTGCAATTGGACATCACGGCCACGGCGGCCAACAGCCCCACCGTGTACCTCCAGTTCCAATGGAACGGCGGTTGGGATTACTTCTGGGCCATCGATGACATGGCTATGAGCTCCCTCCCCGATTACGAGCGTATCGTTGATTACGCCTATGTGTCGCATGTGGGCTACGGCCTGGAATATGCCCGCATCCCCCGCCCACAGTTGGGCACCGAATTCATGCTGGGTGGTCAGGCCCACAACTTCGGTTCCAACCCCCAGACCAACTTCGTGATGAACGTGGATGTGACCGCTCCCGGAGGTGGCTCGGCCTTCAGCGCCAGTCAGAACTTCGGTACGGTGAACTCCGGGGATACCGTGAACATGGAGCAGGCCGTGACCCTTCCGGCGAACCTGGATGAAGGGGTCTACGCGGTGGCATTGACCGTCACTTCCGACCAGGACGCGATGGAGGAGGATCCTTCGGACGACATGGCGGAACGCGCTTTCGAGCTGAACGACCTCTCCTACACCTTGGACGGGATCGGTGTTCATCCGGGCGACGAATCCCTGACATCCCTGGGGACCGGATCCTACACGGATGGTGAAGATGGTCTGTTCGCGCTCACCTACTATCCGATCAGCCAGACGGTGACGGTCTATGGTGTGGACGTGTACGTGACCTCGGGCAGCTCGGTCGACGCCGACCTCTTTGTATCGATCCATGACTCCAGCAACGTGGTGGCCGATGACCTCTCCGCACCGTACGTCGCCACGAGCCAGGACCACTTCCTCACCGCGCAGGAGATCTCCGACGGTTACGCCCGTATCCTGTTCGATACGCCCTACGACCTGCAACCCGGCAACTACTATGTCGGCGTCGAGATGTACAGCAGCAACAACGCCAACGATGTGTCCGTGGTGGATGATGCCACGGTGCCCCAGCCCTCGCTGGCCAGCGTGATCTACATCTCGAACGGAAGTTCGCCGGGCACCTACACCAACGGCAATGCCCTGCTCATCCGCCCGATCCTGGATCCCACCGCGGGCATCGAGGGTCTCGCGGACGTGCCTGGATTCAACGTGTACCCGAACCCGACCAAGGATGGCATCGTGAACGTGAATACCAGCACGAACGACACCTATTCGCTGATGGTCACCGACCAACTGGGTGCATTGGTCTACAGCACGAAGTTCACCAGCAGCATGGTGCTCGATCTGGCGCGGTTCGCGAAGGGTGCCTACACCGTGTACGTGACGAACGGCAGAACGCAGGCATCCCAAGTGGTCACCCGCTTCTGATCCTGGAACGACCGAAAAAAGACCCCGCCTCCATGGAGGCGGGGTCTTTTTGTTCGTCGCCCGACGATGTTCTGTCGATGAAGCGGAACAGATGGCTCAGCGGTCCATGCTCCACTGCTCGATGGCGTCCTTGTTCTTCTTCACATAACCTGTTTCACCCGCCTCCTGGGCCAGCGCCATGCTCTCCTCCGCCGACTTGACCGCATCCTTCATCATGTTGTTGGCCGCCTGCGCCCGTGCCAGCGTGTGCAGGTTCCAATACTTCTTCTCCATGGAAACGCTCTTGCGGGCCCACTCCAGTGCCTGCTCCGCGTTCATTCCACGGTCCAGGTAGAAGTTCGCGCTGTTGTTGTACACGCGAAAATCAGCATCCGGCTTTGCGAGCGCCTCCTGGATGTTCGCCAAGCCCTGTTCGGTGGCGTCGGCATGAATGGCAACACCCACACAGGTATTCTCCCACCGCAGCTGAAGCACCGCCCCATCATCCTTTACGTCGGCCAGGTCGATGGTGAACGTCTCGATCGGTCCGCAGGTCGCTGGCTCCGCATCGACGCGGAGCAGGTCATCCTCCTTCTTGTAGTCATAGGCGCCCCATAGTTCGGTGTTCCTGTTCAGGATGAAGGTCCACTCCTTGAGCCCCGGAATGGTGAACAGCGCATATGTTCCGGCAGGCACATCCTTGCCGCCGAACTGGACCGGGCCATCGAAGGAAATGCGTGTGCACTGATTGGCACCGGTCCGCCAGACCGCATCGAAGGGTACAAGCTCCCCGAACACCTTGCGTCCGCGTTGGCTGGGGCGGGAATAGTCGATGCTCACCTTCGTGAGACCAACGCTCTGTTCCACATGGCCCGGCGGGCTGGGCTTGGGCAGGTCCTGGGCATTCAGGGTGGACATGGCTCCACCGACCAGGACGGTCATCAGGGTCTTCTTCATGTTCGTTCAGGATAATGGGGCTTGAAGTTAGCCACTCCCCCCCTGGGGAAGGCTGAAGACCCTCGGGAACATCGGAAGGAGGAACGCTCAGGCCACTTTGAGCTGGCTCATCCGCGAGCGATCGAACTTCTCGCGGGCGTAGCTCAAGGTCACGCGCAGTTCGGCGTTCTTCTCGGCCGCTCCCGGCAACTCGTACATCGCATCGGTCATGATGGCCTCGCAGATCGAGCGCAGTCCCCGGGCACCGAGCTTGTACTCCACCGCTTTTTCCACGATGAAATCCAGGACCCGCTTGTCGAAGCTGAGCTTGACCTTGTCCATTTCGAACAGGCGGACGTACTGCTTGATCAATGCGTTCTTCGGCTCTGTGAGGATCCGTCGCAGGCTTTCACGGTCCAATGGGTCCAGGTAGGTGATCACCGGGAACCGTCCGATCAGTTCGGGGATCAGCCCATAGCTGCGCAGGTCCAAAGGGGCCACGTACTGCAACAGGTGGTCATCGTCCACTCGTGCACTCTCGCGGCTCGCGCTGTAACCCATGGCACTGCTCTTCACGCGACGTGCGATGATCTTCTGGATCCCATCGAACGCACCGCCACAGATGAAGAGGATGTTCTTCGTGTCCACCTGGATCAGCTTCTGTTCGGGATGTTTGCGGCCACCTTGCGGAGGGACGCTCACGGTGCTTCCCTCGAGAAGCTTCAGCAGTGCCTGTTGCACACCCTCCCCGCTGACATCGCGCGTGATGCTCGGGGTGTCGCTCTTGCGGCTGATCTTGTCGATCTCATCGATGAAGACGATGCCGCGCTCGGCCTTGCTCACATCGTAATCGGCCGCCTGCAGCAGCCGGCTCAGGATGCTTTCCACGTCCTCGCCCACATAGCCGGCCTCGGTCAGCACCGTGGCGTCCGCGATGCAGAACGGCACATTGAGCATGCGGGCGATGGTCCGGGCCAGGAGGGTCTTGCCCGTGCCCGTTTCGCCCACCAGGATGATGTTGCTCTTCTCGATCTCTACGTCATCGGCGGTCGATGCCGGGCGCTGGAGGAGCCTTTTGTAATGATTGTACACCGCTACGGCGAGGACCTTTTTGGCCTCGTCCTGTCCGATCACGTACTCGTCCAGGAATTGTTTGATGTCCGCCGGGCGCTGGAGGATGAGGTTGCCCTCGATCTCGGATCGCGAACGCTGACTGAGCTCCTCCGTGATGATGTTCTGCGCCTGCGCGATGCAACTGTCGCAGATATGGCCCGTGATGCCCGCGATGAGCACGTTCGTGTCCTGCTTGTCACGGCCACAGAACGAACACTTGATCTCTTTCTTCTCCATGATGCGTTTCCGCTTCACCCTCATACGGGGCAGGGCCGCACGAAGATACGACGTGCGGTGGTCGACCCGAAAGGGCTGGGGGCCGGACTACTTTGTGTTCCGGACCAGGAGTTCGTCGATCATGCCGTAGGCTTTGGCCTCCTCGGCGATCATCCAATAGTCGCGATCCCCGTCCTTCTCGACCTTGTCGAACGGCTGCCCACTATGCTGGGAGATGATGTCGTACAGCTCCTTCTTGAGCTTCATGATCTCCCGGGCCGTGATCTCGATGTCACTGGCCTGGCCCTCGGCCCCGCCCATCGGTTGGTGGATCATCACCCGTGCGTGTTTCAGGGCGCTTCGTTTGCCCTTGGAGCCGGCACAGAGCAGAACGGCCCCCATGCTGGCGGCCATGCCCGTGCAGATGGTGGCCACGTCGGGTGCGATGTACTGCATCGTGTCATAGATCCCCAAGCCCGCATAGACCCCTCCACCAGGGGAATTGAGGTAGATCTGGATGTCCTTCTTGGCATCCACGCTCTCCAGAAAGAGCAATTGCGCCTGAATGATGTTGGCCACCTGATCGTTGATCGCCGTGCCCAGGAAGATGATGCGGTCCATCATCAGTCGGCTGAACACGTCCATCTGGGCAACGTTCAACTGCCGTTCCTCGATGATGTACGGGGTGATCGAGGAGGTGATGTAGCCATTGAGCGTGCTACTGGAAATGCCGCGATGCTTTACGGCGTACCTCAGGAATTCGTCTTTGGGGAACATGGATGGGTTCTTGATCGGGTGGCAGGATGACCGGAGATGCAAGGATCAGCTGCTGCGGGCCAAGTTTACGAACTCCTCATACCCCATGCGTTGCTCCTTTGGCTCGAGCAGGGTGATGAAGTGCCGCATGATCTTCTGGTCCACGATGCTGTCCCGCATCCGCTTCACCTGGTCCCTGTCGCTCAGCAAACGTCCGGCCACCCGGGCCATCTCGTCCCCTTCGGGCATGGGCATGCCATATTGGCCGAACTGGTCCGCCACGTACCGCTGCGCGAAGGCTTGGATCTCTTCGTTCTTCGCCTCCAGACCATACTTCTCCAGGATGCCATCCTCCAGGAGCTGGCGCCTCAACCCCTCCGCATAGCTGGAATAGGCTTGCTCCACTTCCTCCGCGGTCACCGGCTCCTTGCTGGTCTCCATGATCCAGCGTTTCAGGAACCCGTCAGGCAGTTCGATCCCGGTCCTTTCCAACAGGTGCTTCATCACCAGGCGCTTGAACACCCGTTCGCTGTCCCGGCGGAACATGCCCTCGAGCCCTGCACGCACGCGTTCCCGGAACCCCGCCTCGTCGGTCACGGCATCCTTGCCGTACACGCGGTCGAACAGGGCCTGGTCCAGCGGGGCCTCGTTCATGTGCTTGATCTCCGCCACGCGGAACAGGAACTCCCCGTTCAGGTCGTGCACCTGCGCATGTGTCACGCCCAGCATGCGCGCCAGGTCATCGTGGTCCTGGCTCACCTTGTGGGGGTCCACCCTCACCTCATCACCCACCTTCCTGCCCGTCAATGCCTGTCGTGTGGCCTCGTCCTTCAGGTATTCCAGGCTGATCGTGGCCCGTTGAAGAATGCCCCCTTCCTTGATCGCACCGTCCGCGTCCAGCTCGATCATGTCACCGAGCAGCATGTCCTTGTCGCCACCGACCTCCGCGTCGGCCAGATCGCCGAAACGGCGGCGCATGTCGGCCACCTCGCGGTCCACCAATTCGTCCGACACATCCACCACGGGCAGGGTGATGCCCGCGTTCTTGTCCAGTTCCACTTCGAACCTGGGGGCCAGCCCCATCTCGTAGGCGAACGTGAACTCCCCGTGAGCGTCCCAATCGTTGGTGCCGTCGGTATCCCTGGGCAGTGGCTGGCCCAATACGCGCAGCTCGTTCTGCTGGATGTACCCGTTCAGGCTCTCCCCGATGAGGCGCTCCACCTCGTTCAACAGCACGCTACGACCGATGCGTTTGCGGACGATGCTCATCGGCACCTGCCCGGGACGGAAGCCAGGCCAGTTGGCCTTTCGGCGTTGTTCCTTCAACGCGCTTTCCACCCCGGGATCATAATCCGCGGGGGAAAGCGTCAATTTCAGCGTGGCCGTTAGCGTTCCGGTCTCTTCTTTCTCGATGTTCATCGTCCTGATCGACGTTGGTCATGTTTCGAATACCAATGGGCCCGGCCGCCGGTGGACCGACCTCGTCCGCTTGTGGTGCACTTCGCCCCTGTACGGACGGGGGGACTCGAACCCCCACACCTTGCGGTACCAGATCCTAAGTCTGGCGCGTCTACCGATTCCGCCACGTCCGTGGGTCTTGAAAAGGCCTGCAAAGGTAAGTGATCGCGGGTGTTGGCTACCTTCGCGATCCTGCAGCAGTTGGCATGAAGCGTTTCGAGCTGAGCACCCTGACGATCCCCCAAAGGCATGGCCTGCTGCTCGGCGCCGTGGGGCCCCGGCCGATCGCGTTCGCCAGCACCATCGATGCACAGGGACGGCCCAACCTCTCCCCGTTCAGCTTCTTCAACATCTTCGGCAGCAATCCGCCGACCCTGATCTTCAGCCCCGCCCGCCGGGGTCGGGACAATACGACCAAGGACACGCTGCACAACGTGGAAGCGGTACCGGAGGTCGTGATCAACGTGGTGACCTGGGACCTGGTGCACCAGGCCACGCTGAGCAGCACCGAATATCCGGCCGGAGTGAACGAGTTCGAGAAGGCGGGCCTGACCATGCTCCCGAGCGAGCGCATCCGACCGTTCCGCGTGAAGGAGAGCCCGGTACAGCTGGAATGTGTGGTGAAACAGGTCGTACATACCGGCGATTCGGGTGCGGCCGGGAACCTGGTGATCTGCGAAGCACTGGTGATGCACGTGCGGGAGGACCTGCTGAACGACAAAGGCCTTATCGACCAGCGCCGGATCGATCTGGTGGCGCGGATGGGCGGTCACTTCTACTGCAGGGCCCATGGAGATGCCCTCTTCGAACTGCCGCAGCCCACCACCCACGTCGGCATGGGCGTGGATGCCCTACCCCGGGACATCCGGGAAAGTGGGGTCCTGACCGGACGGGATCTGGCGAAGCTCGCCGACCGGAGCGCGGAACCGGACGCGGCCGCCGTGAACGAACACCGATCGACCTCCATCGCCAGTTTGTTCCAGGAGCACGCGGGCGATCCAAAAAGCCTCCATGATGCGCTCCATCGACATGCGCACGCCCTTCTGGAGAGGGACCGGGTCGATGAAGCTTGGATGACCCTTCTCGCGTACAACGAACACTAGCACATGGCCAGTTACAGCATCACCGGCACCATCAAGAGCGTCGGGAAGACCCAGGACGTCAGCGACAAGTTCCGCAAGCGGGAGTTGATCCTGCTTGAGACCGTCGGACAGCGCGACCAGCCCATTCCCATCGAGTTCACCCAGGAGCGCACGAGCCTGCTGGACGGGTTCAAGCCCGGGGAACAGGTCACCGTCAGCTTCTACATCAACGGTCGCGAATGGACCGCTCGCGATGGCACGGTGAAGTACTTCCTCAGCCTTAGTGCACAGCGGATCGATCGCGTGGGTGGCGGGGCCGATGCCGGCGGTCCTGGCGCTCCACCTCCGCCAAGCGCGGCGGACGAACCCATCGGCGGCGACGAGGACGACCTGCCATTCTGATCAGCACCACGATCAGCGTCCCGTGATGCTGCGCGTGTCCAGCGCATCGCGCAGGCCATTCCCGACCAGCATGAAGGCCAGGGTGAGCACCATGATGCACAGACCGGGCAGCAGTGCGAGGTGGGGCAGACTGGTGGTGATGTAGGGATAGTAGGACCGGATCATCCCGCCCCAGCTCACCATGGGCAGCTGGGCACCGATACCGAGGAAGCTCAACCCCGCCTCCATGAGGATGGCGGTGGCGAAGTTGGCCGCGCTGATCACGATCACGGGGCCCATGACGTTCGGCAGGATGTGGTGGAAGATGATCCGGCCCGGCGAATAGCCCAGCGCCTTCGCCGCCTCCACGAACTCCATCTCGCGCACGCGGACCACTTCCCCACGTACCACGCGCGCCACCTCGACCCACATGGTCAGGCCCACGGCGAAGAAGACCTGCACGAAGCCCTTCCCGAGGGCCAGCGTGATGGCGATGACCATCAAAAGGGTCGGCACGCTCCAGACCACGTTCACCAGCCACATGATCACATCGTCCACCGGCCACCGGAACGTGCGGCCGAATACCCGGAACGTGGGCGCCTCCGCCCGGAAATACCCGGCAGTGGCGCCTAAGGGGATCCCGATCAACAAGGCGATCAGCACGGCGATCAGTCCCACGCCCAGCGAGATCGACGTGCCGGCCATCAGGCGACTGAGCACATCACGACCGAAACTGTCCGTACCGAGCACGAAATGCCGTCGTTCGATGAAATGTTTCCGGACGAACGTGGCGAAAGCCGTGTCCGTGGCATCGAGCAGCATGCCGCTCGCCACATCCTGCAGGCCGAAGACGCGCTGCTCTCCAGGCACGAGGTCGTTGTGGCCATTGAAAGTCTCCACAACAAGATCGCCCAGTTCGACCGCCCAATGATGAACAGGTATCCGTTCAGCGGTCCCGGCTACCGTGGTGGCAGGGACCGTAAGTATTTCACAAGCAAAACCCGGCGGCTGGTCCTTGATGCCCAGCATTTGATCGTCCGCCCATGCGGTGTGGTCCGGACGTATCCATCGGCCGAACAAGGCCACCAATAGGGCCAGTGCGATCACCGACGATCCCAGGACCGCTTTCGGATCACCTCGCAGATGGATCCAGGCCATCGCCCTCAGGGATCTTTCCGTGCCCGGTCGTTCCATGTATCAGGTCCTGCGGCCCTTCCATGCGGGACGGACGAAGATCGCGAGCAATGCAATGAGCGGGGCCAGCGCAACGAATTGCAGCAAGGCCAGCAACGTCGCCAAAGGTCGTTCCCGTGACCCAAAGGCCCTGCGCACCGTGTGCACCAATGTCAGGATCGGCAATGACCAAAGTGCCCAGGCCAGGGTGATCATTGACCATGTGCGCACCCATCCCTGTCCCAACGCAACATGCGCGACCGCCCATGCGGTAACGGCGATCAGTGCCCAAGGCAGGAGGACTTCGAGCCCCCCGATCCACAGCGTGGCGGGCAGGCGCACCGCACGCATCTTCCCGGCCCAGCGCAGCCTCTGCGCGAAATAGGCCGACCAACCCTCGACGGCCGGGGTATGCACCAGGACATCGGGATGCGCCAACGCGGTGACCGAATGCCGGCCTGCGACCATCGCCGCCATCAGGAACATGTCATCCCCCGAGGCCCAATCGGGACCCGATGCCTCCTTCGGCAGCCCCAAATACACCGACCTGCGAAATGCGAGGTTCGCTCCATTGGCCAATAGGGGCCGGCCGGAACACGCACTTCCGATGGCCACACCGAGCAGGGCTGCCTGTTCGATCTCCTGTGACGATCGGCACCACCCCCCTTTCGCGTCCGTCCATACTGGCATCAACAGCAGGTCGACCGCAGGGCCGGAGAACCGATCCAGGACCCTGCGCAAATGCCGGGGCCCGTGCCCGACATCGGCATCGCTGACGAGCACAACCTCGCCCCGTGCGAGTTGAACGCCTTGACGGATGGCGGCCTTCTTGCCCTTATTGTCCGACAGGCGCACCGAGCGCAGTGCGGGCCACTTGGTCCGCATGGCCTCTACGATATCCATCCCGCCATCCGTGGAACCATCATCCACGACGATCACTTCGTAGCGGTCCCTGGAGAGGTCCTGCGCATGGAGGTCCTGCAAAATGGAAGCGATGTGCGCACGTTCGTCGCGACAGGGAACGATGACGGACAGCATGGTCCGGTCGTCCAGGACCGCCGGGGTATCAGCGGAGGCACATGATCTCAGACCCGCGGAGAACTGGTCCAGGAGGCCTGCATGGACGAGCGCCAGGGCGCAGAGAAGAAGGATGAGGACGAGCGTGGTCGTCATGTGACGCCTGCGCCGGATGGAACGGACGTCTCGGTGTTCGCACGCATCTGAAGAAGGATGGCACCACCTGCCAGGGCCGGTAGCGCCAGGTTCACCGCCCAGAGCATCGAGGTCGCCCATGCGATATTCGCTGGCTCCATGGATGTACCCGCCAGAACGGCCACGGCCACAGAGCCACGCACACCCAGTTCCGTAAGCACGGCCGTGGGAATGAGCGTGGTGCACAGGAAAACGATCGGTACAGCGATCAAGGCCTGTGACCACGGCACCAGGGCAAGGATGTGCAAAGCACAAGCGAACTGCAAGGTGAACACGAGATAACGCAAAGCGCTGAACCCGAGCGTTGTCCAGAGGATCCGGACGGGCACATCGCTCAGCACACGGGCCTTGCGCAGACGAGTCCCCGATCCCGGTAGTCGTTCGAGCAATTGCACGATCAGCACGGGGCGGACCAACAAGATGAGCGCGAAAGACCCCAGCAAGAGCGCTCCAGTGCCCACAGCGATCGACCAGGCATGGTCCAAGGGGAGCATCGGTCCCAACCACGGGACCATGCTCATGGCGAACGCGCCAACAAGGATGGTCACGGCGAACTGTGTGATGCTGCCCAGGACGGTGATGAACGACGCCTCATCCCGGAGATGCGCGGGTAGGAAGGCCACCCGACCGAGGAACTCCCCCGTTCGGTTCGGGGTGATCAAGCCGACCGTGGTGCCGGCCAGGATGGCGCGTACCGCCGTACCGAACGGGACATGAACGGTGCCAGCGATGAGCCTCCGCCATTTCCAGGCCTCCAGGCCCCAATTGGCGACCATGCCCAGGAGCACCCCGGCCAGGCACAGGGCGACCAGGGGGGGCGGCGACGAACCACCGGATGTACCTTGTGCACCTGACAGCCGAACGTACAAGTAGACGCATGCGGCCAGGAAGACCGCCCATCGCACGATCCGGAACGGCAGGGACCTGCCACGCAAATGGAGGATTCGCACGCTCATAGGACGCCCAAAAATAGAAGGGATGCCTTAGCTCCAGGGCGGGAAGGTGCTGAACGCATCATACTGGGCATCGACCCAGGGACCACGGTGATGGGTTTCGGCCTTGTGCGCACGAGCGGACCCAAGGTCTGTCTGATCGATGCCGGGTGTGTAAGATTTCAGCGCAACACGGACCAGACACTGCGACTGCGTGACGTGTTCCGCGGCACGAGCGAACTGATCGAGAGGCATCTGCCCGACGAAATGGCGATCGAGGCGCAGTTCTTCGGGAAGAACGTCCAAAGCATGTTGAAGCTGGGTCGAGCGCAGGGTGTGGCCATTGCCGCAGCGATCCAACGGGAGGTCGCCGTCGTGGAATATGCCCCGAAACGGATCAAGCAGAGCATCACCGGCAATGGCAATGCCACCAAGGAGCAGGTGGCGGCCATGTTGCACATGATCCTCAAGGTGGACCGATTGCCGGCCAGCACCGATGCCACCGATGCCCTTGCCGTGGCGCTCTGTCATCACTTCGCACGGAACGGCAGGGTGATGGGCTCGCGAAAGGGCGGGGATTGGAGCGCCTTCGTGCGGAACAATCCGGACCGGCTCCGCTAGGCGTTCCGGATCCGTTGGGCCAATAGGGCGAACTGGTCCGGTGAGAACTTCGGCCTGGCCTTCCCGAAATCCATGTCATCGATGCGATCGATCGGGACCAGGTGCACATGCGCATGGGGCACCTCGAGGCCGATCACAGAGACACCGATGCGTGCACAAGGGACCACCGTGGCGATCTTCCTTGCCACATCCCTCGAGAACAAGAGAATATCCCCCAGCGTGGCGTCATCCAGATCGAACAGATAATCGACCTCGACCTTCGGTATGACCAGGGTGTGTCCCTCCCGAAGCGGGTCGATGTCGAGGAAGGCCAGGAAGCGGTCGTTCTCCGCCACCTTGTACGCGGGGATCTCGCCGCGAACGATCCGGGTGAAGACGCTGGCCATCTCAGCGCGTGATCTCGATGACCTCGAAATGGGTCGTACCGGCGGGGGTCGAGATCTCCACCACCTCCCCCACCGCCTTTCCGAGGAGGCCCTTTCCGATCGGGGAGCTCACGCTGATCTTCCCGGTCTTGATATCGGCCTCGCTTTCAGCGACCAGGGTGAAGGACCTATGGGTGCTGCTGGCCACATGCAGCACCTTCACCGTGCAATGGATATAGGCCTTGCTGGTATCGAGCTGGTCCGTATCCACGAGACGGGCGTTCGCCAGCACTTCCTCCAATTTGGCGATCCGCGCCTCCAACAAGCCCTGTTCCTCCTTGGCGGCGTGGTATTCAGCGTTCTCGCTCAGGTCGCCCTTGTCCCGTGCATCGGCGATCTGCTGGCTCAGATGGGGACGTTCCACCGTTCGCAGATGATGGAGCTCATCCTGCAGTTTCTTCAGTCCCTCCTCGGACAGGTATGCTGGTGTGCTCATGGTCGTGGCAGCGGGTAAGAAAACAGGAGGACCTCGAGAGGTCCTCCTGCATCAAAAGTACATGATCACCTACAAGCTGATGCGCACGCCGATGTTGTGCACGCCGCTGAACGGGTTGGTGGCACGGTATGCATAATCCACGGCGATGGTCGATCGTTTTTCCTTGCCGAACGGCAGGTCCACGCTCAGCCCCCCCGCAGGGCCGGTGAAAACGGTCGCCCTGTCCACGTCGCTGGTGATCCCGTCCTCCCAGAGATAGGAACCGCGGAGGTGGAAGATCTTGCGGAACGCATACTCGATGCCGAACACGAACTGGTCGCGTGTGAACGAGTTCGAGATGAAGGTCAGCGCCGGTGTCAGGCGATGCTTTTCACCCAGTTGGAAGTCATAGGCACCTCCGATGTTCAGCATCGAGGGCAACTCGTACTTCTCGGAACGCTGGGACAAGGTGAGCTGATCACTGCCGCTCACCAATAGGCCCTGCACGGACAGGCCGTCGCCACTGAACCGCATGGGCGGTCCCACGTTCTTCAGGGCGATCCCGAAGTGCACCTGATCACGCTGGCCCGTACGGTAGTGGATGCCGGCATCGAAACAGATGCCCTGGCTGCGCACATTGGATATGGACTCGGAGACAAGACGCACCAACAAACCACCGTATATGCTGTTCGAGAAGGCCTTGGAGTAGGCCAGACCGATGTTCATCATTTGCGGACTGTAGGTACCCAGTCCACCTTCGGGTTGGTCCGTCGTGCTGATGGTCAGATCCCCGAAGGACATGGTCATCACGCTCAGACCGATCACACCGGCGGATCCCAGCTTCTGCCCGAGACCGATGGCATTGATCTTCACGCCCGAGCCCTCGAGCCAGCGTGTCGTGGTGAACAGGATCTCGGTCTTCTGCGTGTGCGCCAGACCTGCGATGTTGCCGAACATCCCTTCGACGCCGCTCAAGGTCGCCGTGTTCGCCAGCCCCCAGCCATTGCTCCGCGCCCAGGGATTGATGAGCAATTGTGTCGCTCCAGCGGAACCGGCCCGGTCGGGGTTGCCCGCATGGACCGGTGCCGTCAGCAGCATCGCGGCCAACGCTCCGCTCATCGCGATCTTTCCGTGCATCGTCTTCATGACGTTCGCGTCTTCGTTCGGTTCGTTGATCAGAAATTCTGCAGGTCCACCGGCCGCAAGGCCCCGAACCATTTCACCACGCGCTCACACACATCCGGCACCTCGATGTGGCAGATGTAAACTCCACCGGCGATCGGTACGTTGGCCTGATTGCGCAGGTCCCAGTCCAGATAGGTCAGTCCGTTGTCCTTCTTGAACCGGCGGACCAGGGTGCCGCTCACGTTGTAGATCGAGATGGTGCATGTCTGCGGCAGGTTGATGAACTTGACCCGATTGTCCAGGCGGCTCGTTTCGTAGCTGCTGAACCCATAATAGGGGTTGGGCACCACGTTGATCATGTCGCAGGCGGTCTCGGCCGTGGTCTGGTCGTTGATCAGCACGGCCCGTTCACCGGTATTGAACGCATACAGGGGCCACCCGTTGTTCCGGAAGGTGTAGGGCGGGGTGGGAATGGCCGGAGTATATCCGCTATAGGGCTCCACATAGGACTTGTAGGGCTTGCTCACGTCCAGTCGCACCTTGGTCTCGGTGGGGATCAGACCATCCTGGACGCTCAGGTAGTCCGCCCCAGGCAAACGCAGGGGAGCGCCCACCCAACTGGCTGCCCGGAACACGCGGCTGCGGTCGGCGTTCGAGCCGGAGGAGAGCTTCTCGTACAGGTACCGGCCTTCGTCATACTGCGGCATCCGCGTGTCACTGCCTTCGCTCAATTGCCGGTTCCCGAAGACATAGATGTAGTGGCATCCGCCGAACACCGGTTCTCCCAGGCCGGAGATGAGGGTATCGCTCGGGTTCCAGATCATGTCCCGACCGATCGAGCCCCCCCAGAAGGAGTCCTCGCCGAAGGCCATGTTCAAACGCTCACCGGTCTCCTGGGCGATGGCGTATCCGGGGAACCATCCCATTCCGGTCGGTTGCTGCCCAAAGAAGGTGGCCTCGTCCTCGTTGCACCCCGGGGTGCCCGATCGGCGACCGTTCTTGTCCACGCTGGGCGATGCACGCAGATGGAGCTTTCCGGCCCCGCCCTGCGCCAGGGTGGGATCCTCGTTCTCCTCGAGCACCGCACATCGCGTCCATTTGCTCTTGTCGGAGGTGAAGACCACCACACAACTGCTCATATCACTGATCCGGTTGAGGCTCACGGAACCATATGTGCTGCCGATATCGTCAGCGGCCGGTTGGAATGCCGTATCCCCGACCAATTGCCACGGCGACCATGTTCCACCGCTCAATGCACCGATCGTCACCGGTATCACCTTTTCATAGGTCTCATCATCATCCACGCCCACATAGTCGTTGTAGGAGTTCGCATCCTCGTTGCTGGTGCCCGCTCGGATCCAATTCAGCGGGTTCTCGCCGTCCGCGTCGGGTATGCCGCCCAGCCAGGCCTTGCTCGGATCCGCATAGGTGACGCCCGAACCGACGAGGTCCGTGAACTTCCCGTCGTTCGAGTAGAACGCCTGTGCGACCTCAATGGAGATCCCCAGGTCGGGTATGATCTGCTCGTTGGGTACCGTGATGGAGCGATCGCTCGGAATGACGTCCGGTAGAACACCATCCCCGTTCAGGTCCAGGTCCAGGCTTTCCAACTCCCAGTAAGCGTCGTCCAGGTTGCCGAAAGTAGCGGTATCGTGGAACCACAGTTCGAAATTGCCTGCTTTCACGCTGAGCGGATCGATCACCTTCACTTTCACCGGACCTTGGCCGGGCTCGTAGGTCAACTTGTCCTGCCGCCAAGGTGAACCGCTCACGATCGCCTCCATCGTCGCCTTGTCCAACTGGAGTTCGTTGCCTCCATTGCCCTGGCCTTCCCAACGGGTGATGGCGAACTCATCCCCGTATTGGGCGTTGAGCACAGTGCCCCCATCCTGGGGTGAAGGTTTGTGGGGGATCCCACTGTAGGAGCGGATCGCACCCGATGCCGCCTTCCGACCGGCCACATAGGGGTATGGCTGACCTGTCAACGTACCGGGGTTGTAGTCCTCCCAGTTATTGTACCCGTATGCGATCGCGATGTAGTAGTAGGTCTTGAAGTTCACCAAACGTGGGTCGCCTTGTGCGAACTTATCCTCGGTGATGCGGACGGTATGTCCGATCCCCTTGTCCGCGCCATCCACCATCTCGGTCGGCACCGGCAGATTGATCGCGTCATCCTGGATGTAGTTCACCAATTGACCGACACTGTCCTGGATGTCGCACTGGTAGACCAAGCGGGCCAGATCGATGTCGCGGAGGTCCGAGACGTTCACGGTCGCATCCTTGATCTGGTAGACCTGGTATCCCTGGAAGCGATAGAGCGGGTCCGGCGCATCATTGGGGATGCGGGGGTCCTTCTCCTCATATTCCTCATTGAAATTATTGCTGTTCTGTGGATTGGAGATCTGCAGGATCAGCTCCCGGTCGAGCTCCACGATGCGAAGGTCCGGCGCATCCGGACCGTCCAGGATCTTGAAGCAGTTGTCGAACAGGGACTGGGCCTTGTCATCCGCACGCCGCACCAGGTTGACGCTTTCGAACGGACCACCACCGGTGGCCCTGGCCCAGACCACCCCCACGGTGATGTTGTTGTAGGCGCCGGGCTCCAGAGTGAACGGACCCGCGCTCTGGATGAAGCGGCGGTCCGCCGGCGGGTTGCCCGCGGTCTCCTCGGACCAGATATCGCCCTGCACGGCACCACCCGTGCCCCAACCCAAGGGATCGGAGTCCCCTGGGAACATGTAGAACGCAGGCGTGTTCGGGTCGGCCTCCGGATCGCTGATGTGCCCTGTTCCGCCGTATAGACAGGGGGAGTTGTCCTTCCAAATGGCCTTCAGATAGTTGTAGTAGTGGATGGCGTTCGAAGGGTCCCCTGTGACCGAACCATCATTGTTGTGATAGAGGAAGGCCCGCATGCCGAAACGCTCGTTGTCGGGCACGGTATCGCCGTAGCCGATGCCGATACCCGGGTAGGGGATCCCATGCTGAGCGATCGCCACATTGAAATCCGAGGTCAACGGATTGTCGATGCCGTCGTAGTCCTGGAACGGACCCTCGAAGAAGTCCACGCCCACGGCCGGCGGCTGGACCCCGTATCCCGGGTGCCCATTGCAGTCCTCGTCGTTGTTGTCGCCGTTGTAGGCATACCCCAGACCGCGTTGCACGTCGCAACCCACGTAATCGTCATCCGCACAACCCAGGTCGCAGTCCACCCATTGACCGAAGTACGTGTTCAACAGGGTCTGCGTCCCTTGGTTGATCAGGACATAGTTGTAGAAGGTCATGTTGTTGACCTCGTCGTTCGTGCTGAAGGCGAAGGCCTGCGCGCGCACCTCCATGCCGATGGGCAGCCCTCCGGACTCGGTATGGGCATTGCCCTTGTCATTGAATACCCACCAGATGTTCTGGTCACCGAACAAGGGAATGGGATCCTCCCGGAATCGGTTCTTGCAATCCACGACCCCGTCCAGGTCGAACCCCGGGTAATCCCCTTGGTCCGGATCATAATCCCCGCTGCCGTCGAAATCCACGAATGGCGCCAGGTAGTAGTCCTGGTCCAGATTGATATCCCCATGTGCGGGCCACTCGTAGAATTCGATGGGGGTCGTGAAATTGGGGAAGTCCTCGTTCACGTCGCAATCGGGGTCCAGTGCGCATTGATAGTAGCCCTGATGGACCTCGGCATCCTCCCGCTTGGTCTTCCACGTGCGATCGTAGTACTCGCATTGTGTGGGCAGGATCGAGGCATCACCGGTATTGGTCAGCGGACCCGGCCAGAAATCATTGCCCTCCTGACGGAAGCGCACGGCCGCCAACTTGAGCTGGTTGTCCGGGGAATATCCCCCCATCCAAAGTGCACCGGCGAAAAGCGCGTTCGCGCCTGTCCTGTCACTGGTCTTGGGCACCTCATAGGCCGGTCCTCCCGGGCTGCCGCGATCCTGCCACAGGTTACCCCCCGTCTCGATCCGGGCCCGGACGTTGTTCAGGTCCAGTTCATTGAAGGCGGTGGCCGGAGAGCATCCTGCGGCCTTGGGTTGACCATTGGTGCCGTTCGAGCCATGACCTTTGCGCGGTTCCACGGACTCCCGAGCCATGATCATGGTCTGGCCAAAGGCCACAAGGACGATAAGTGCGAATGTTCTGGTAAGCTGCATGCGGTCGGGACCTTTCATGTCAAGCGTGTTGTCTTTGGTTCAGAAATCCAGACGAAGTCCGAGGCGGATGGTCCGCGGCTGTCCGAAATTGCCCGGGTTGTTGACCTTGATGGCATAGAGGTCGCGGTAGGAGGCTTCGTCCGTCTGCAGTTGGATGTTGTTCTGGAACTGGGCCGAGGCGAGATAGCCGTCATTGTCAGGCGATCCCGTAGCCCTGTACACGTCGGTCACATTGCGCGTGTTGAACAGGTTCGTGACCAGCAGGTAGATGTTCAGGTTGGAGGTCTTGGCCTTCTGTCCCTCCTGGTCCTTGCCGAAATGCAGGGTGATGTCCCGATCCAGTTGCGCATCCGTGGTGAACTGCCACGGGAGCCGCGAACCATTGATGCTTCCGTCCAGACGGTGATTGCCGTTGTGGCTGTCGATGGAAGCCTCCTGGTAGATCGTGCTGGATTGGCTGTAAGGCGTGCCACTGCCCAGGATCGCCACCACGTTCAGGCCCGTCCGTTGCAGGATCGGCTTTCCGAAGAGCATGGGACCGTTGTAATCCTTGCCCTCGCCATAGCGGAAATCCATCGTTACCTGGATCCGGTGGCGCTGGTCGAAATCGAGCGAACTGATGGTGCGCAGGTTGGGCTGGTTCGCATTGATCAGCGCCAGGCTGGTGTTGGGGTCCGAACCGGTGCCGTCGGCGAATTGCAGCGTGTAGCTCGCCCGCATCCAGACATTGCCTGTGCGACGCAGGTCAAAGGTGGCAGTGAGGCCCTTGACCGTTCCGAAGTCGATGTTGTCGTAGGTGCGATAGGAAAGCGGCCAGGCCTCCGCCACGTTGCGGATCGCGATCATGTCCCGCAATTCGCGATAGAACGCGGAGAGCTTGAGCGAGGAGGACTTGCTCAGGACCTGTTGAAAGCCCAACTCGTAGTCGATCGTCTTGCTCGGCTTCAAGGCGGGGTTGGTCAGGATGTTGCCGGTGTTCTGGATATAGGCATAACCGGGCAGGTCCAATCGTGAAGCGCTCGTGGGTCGCTGGGTGAGCACATCATAGTGTGCGAAGAACAGGGCCTCGTCACTGATCGGGAAGCTGAAGGCCACACGGGGCATCACGTTCACAGCGGGCGTGTAATCCTCGAACGCGGATTTCTTGAGCGAGCTGCCGGTCAGGTCCCCGTTCTGATCATCATCGTAACCGACGAGGTAGGGCGCGATCCCCTCGGATGACCGCAGCACGGACGGGTCAGCGAGCTCCTGACCATTGGCGTCGTACCAGGTCTCTCCGTCCCGGTACCCCACGATCCGTGAAGGGTCCACAAGACGATCGACGTAGACCACGTAATCATCACCGATGTTGTCCGGATGGCCTTCGGAGAGCAGCGCCTGTGCTTCGGGTGAACCTGCCGTATAGGCGGGCCGCCACAGGAACTTGTCCTTCAGCACGTTCTGGTTCGCATCATACCGGTCCACGCGCACACCCAGGTTGAAGATGATGTCGTCGAACGCGAACTTGTCCATCACGTAACCGGCGATGTAGATCGGCTGAAAGGCCGGCTGGATACGCGTGTAGTTCCCGAACTCGTCCTTCGCATCGAAGAAATCGTCGAAGGTGGACCGATCGACCTTGTTGCCCTTGTGGTCATACCCATTGAAGGTGACGTACGAGTTGCCATCGTTGATCAATTCCTCGGCGCTGAACATGCTGATGTCCAGTTGCGAGGGATCGAGCGAAAAGACATCGATGATATCCGCGCCATCGGGGTTCAGGCCCAGTGAGGTACGAAGCTGGCGGTCGAAGAAAGGCTGGTCCGTGCCGACAAGGCGATCATACGTATAGAGCGCGACGCTCTGGCCTCCCAATTCGAGGAACGAAATGGAGGCATTGTCCAAGCTGGCATTGTTCAACTCCTGCAGGTGGAAGTTCGCCAGCTCATTGGCGCGCCCCCACAGGCCGATCGGTACGAGTTCATATCGCCGGTCGGTGATCTGTTCATATTCCACACCGATCGACAGGGCATGCTGGCCGATGTCCGCCGATCCGAACGCGGTCAGACGGAACTGGTCGGTCTGCCGCTTGTAGTATTCACCACCGTCGGGGTCGTCCAGGAACCCGATGTTGTTCCACAGGTCATAGAGGCGACGGGGACGTTCGCCGTTCAGCAGACCGTTCAATCGTGTGATCTCGTTCAGGTTCTCATAGGGGCCCGGCTCGGTCTGAATACCGAAGAGGCCCTGCACATCGAACGGCTGGTAGGGATAGAGGTTGAAGTACTGCGAGGTGATGGCTGCGACATCGGCATTGGTCTCGCTTGGCACAAAGGTCACGAGCGTATCGCGGAAACCGGTATGGACGAACGCACCAAGGGAGTCCACGAACTGATAGGTCGGCGCCCTGTAGGTGGTGAACTTGCCGAGGTAGCCATAATCGAAGAACTTGTCGCCATGCACCTCGTCCTCGATCAGCTGGTTATAGTGGGAATAGTCGACCTGTAGCGTGTAGTAGGCGTTCTTGATCTTGGACTTGTTCTCCTCGCCCGCCTGGCCTTCCCGGCTGTTGAACCGTTGGGTGAACTTGACGAAACCCCTCCAGGTGATGTCCCGCCGGCGGGTGTTGTTCTCCGCGTTCAAAAGGGAATTGGCCCGATTGAACTTCTGACGGTCCGCATACTCGAACGAACCACCGACCGTCAGGTTGATCGTCGGGGTCGTGGTGATGTCGATCTTGCCGGAGGCGAGATAGGTGGTCTTCGCCGCGTTCTGGCGGGTGTCCAGGTGCTCGATATCGTCCGCACGCAGGTAGTCCGAGTTGTATACGACGGCCTGGTCCTGGCCCACGGGGATCAACCGAAGGGGGTCGGACAGCAATCGGTCGCGTACGTCCTTCTTCACCCGGTAGTCGCCCAGATAGCTCGGGTCATCGTCCTGCACGTTCAAATAGGAGCCGGAGAGGAAGAATCCGAGCACGGAGTTCGTCTTGTTGCCCACGCTGTCCTTCTTGAAGAAGATCGGGCCGCTCAGGCTTCCCTCCACCTGGTTGTAGGCGAACTTGTCGAGCCCGACGATATCCGTCACGTCATCGCCCAGTTTGAAACCGCTGGTGAGGTATTCCAGGCCACCGAAGAACTCCCGGCTCGGGCCGCGCGTGGTGATGTTGATCACCCCTCCGGTCACATCCCCATAGTTCGCCGGCACGCCGCCGGTGATCACCTGCACCTCTTCGATGGCGCTCTTTGGCAGACCGGTGCCCGCACCGGCGGGCACCTTCACCCCATCGATGTAATAGTAGGTGTTCTCTGTCCGCGCACCGCGGATGCTGATGCCGCCTCCTGTCCCCGCATCGCTCGCACCGGCCACCGTTGTGGCAATGGATGCGGCGGATCGACCGGGCATCTTCGCGATGTCCTCGCGTGTGACCGTACCTCCTGAGGCGCCGCCGTCCTTGTCGATCAATGGGACGGTGTATTGCACGACCTCGAACTCGGTCAGTTCGATACCGGAATTCAACTGCAGGTCCTGGAAGGTGATCTTGTTGTTGTTGATCACCACCCCTTCGATCTTCAGCGGCTGATAACCGACGTATGACACCAGGACCTCGTAGGTGCCCGGGTCGATCGGCTTGATGAAGTAGTTGCCATCGAAATCGGTGGCCCCGCCGGCCACCTGTGTGCCCTTGTTCTCGACCACCACGTTCACGAAGGGGAGCGGCTCGCCCGTCTTCTTGTCGGTCACTTTGCCCTTCAAGCTGCCGGAGCCCACCTGGGCCACGGCGGCCATTGTTCCGAACACTACAAGGGCGATAGCGGAGAATAGTCTTCTCACCATCAACGGAAGGTTTTGCGTTCTGCGTTACTGCGCAACGAGGGGGCGTAAAGATAGAAAGTTTTCCTTCCGGCCAAACCCTCTGAAACCCGCGCCAGTCGCGGATTCCAAGAGAGCTGACCGTCCGATGACGATCGATCATGACGCACTTGGGGGAGCATGTGCATGCGAACTTCGGGCAAGATATCCTTAACAAGGGTCATGATGCCAGTCCCGATCCGCCTCCGGTGATGCGGACTATACAGGTCCGGTCATACGCCTAACGGGAGAAGAGCCTCTTCAAAAAGGGGTCCCGGTGACGACCCGGTCCATGTCGGTCCGCACGCCGGGTGTGCTGCTTGATCCGCCTGCGGGTGTCCTTGTCCTGGATGGCCAGATGCTGCTTGCGGTCCTCCTTCTCCTTGCGCGCTTGTTCCTTCTTCTTCTGCTTCTCCTTCTTTGCCAGGATCTTCTCCTGCTGCTTGCGGCTCACGCCCTCATCCTGTGCATGGGTGACAACAGGAACGGCGAACAGGGCGATCACGATCAGCCAGGCCTTGCGGTCGAACATGTCCGCAAAGTACGGCCGCCACTACCGGGCATGACTAACTTTGCCGCATCGTTAGCATGTTCCCTTCTCCTCTCCATCGCGCCCTGTTGGTCATCGGCATGCTGGGCATCGCCCTGTTGTTCGCCTGCCGCAAGGACGAACAAGGTGGTGTGCCCTATACCCAGGTCGACTTCACGATCAACGTGAACAATCCGGCGTATGTGGACATTCAAGTTCCGGGTGGATGGCTCTACCTCACCGGTGGATCACAGGGTATCCTGGTATACCGAAAGAGCCAGGATGAGTTCATGGCCTATGACCGGCACTGTCCGTACCAACCTGCCAACGACTGCAGGGTCAGTGTGGACAGCACGGAGGTGATCGCGCGCGATGCGGATTGCTGCGGGTCGGCCTTTCTCATCCTGGACGGAAGCGTGACCCAAGGTCCGGCCGCCACGTGCCTGCAGCAATACCACACGCTGTTCAACGGGACCTCGCTCCGCATCTACAACTGAGGGTGCACAGGCCCCGATTCATCCCGCCTCTGTCACCAGTTCCTTGTCCACCTTCTTGAACAGGCCCTGGAGCACGTTGCCCGGGCCGACCTCCACGACCTTGTTGGCGCCGTCGGCCAGCATCGCGCGCATGATCTGGGTCCAGCGGACCGGTGCCGTCAACTGAGCGATCAGGTTGGCCTTGATCCGGGCGGGATCCGTGTGTGGCCGGGCATCTACATTCTGATAGACAGGGCATTTCGGATCAATGATGGGCGTATACTCGATCGCAGAGCCCAGTTCTGCGCGGGCCGGCTCCATCAATGGACTGTGGAATGCACCACCCACGGGCAGCACCAGGGCGCGACGCGCACCAGCCGCTTTCAGCGCCTCGCAGGCGGCGTTCACAGGATCGACAGCGCCGCTGATCACCAGTTGGCCGGGGCAGTTGTAGTTGGCCGGCACGACGACACCGTCAATGCCTGCACAGACCTCCTCCACCTGTGTGTCTTCCAGGCCGATGATCGCGGCCATGGTGCCGGGCTGCTGTTCGCAGGCCACCTGCATGGCGTTCGCACGCGCGGCCACCAGTTTCAACCCATCGGAGAACTCCATCGCCCCTGAGGCCACCAGCGCGCTGAATTCGCCGAGTGAATGACCGGCGACCATGTCCGGGCGAAAGGCATCCCCCATCACCTTGGCCTTCACCACGCTGTGCAGGAAGATGGCCGGCTGGGTCACCTTCGTCCGTTTCAGGTCGGTATCGGTCCCGTTGAACATCACATCCGTCAGGTTGAACCCAAGGATGTCGTTGGCGTGCTCGAACCAGATGCGGGCATTGCTATCGCCCTCGTAAAGGTCCTTGCCCATGCCCGGGAACTGGCTGCCTTGGCCGGGGAAGACGTAGGCGTTCATCTGCGGAGGTTCTTTGGGTGTGGTCGACACGGCCCGCCTTCGCTGAGGCTTCGGCGGCGAACTGGGCCGACGGTAAGGGTGCTCGGGGATCCGCGAGTTGTTGCTCAACTCCTCCGTCCGCCGAAGAGGCGCAGGAGCAGGAGGAAGAGGTTCAGAAAATCAAGGTAGAGGCTCAAAGCACCCATCAAGGCCATCTTCTGCGCGGCTTCGGTCCCGTTGATCACATGGCCGCCCATCCGCTTGAGCTTCTGCATGTCGTAAGCGGTGAGCCCCGTGAAGATGATCACGCCGATGATGCTCACCACATAGCCCATGGTATCGCTCTGCAGCCAGAGGTTCACCAGGCTCGCGATGATGATGCCGATCAACCCGAGGAACAGGATGCTGCCGAGCTTGGTGAGGTCCGTCCTCGTGGTATAACCCGCCACGGCCATGATCCCGAAGACAGCGGCCGCGATGAAGAAGGTGGATGCGATCGATCCGGCCGTATAGATCAGGAAGATGTAGGACAGGCTCATGCCGGTGAGCGCCGAATAGATCAGGTAGATCCCCAGAAGCGCGGTCCCGCTCAAGCGTTGCACCATGCCGCCCATCAGGAGGACCAATCCCAGTGGAGCAAAGAGCACCACCCAGCCGAGGATGGTCTGCTTGCCGGTATTGAAGTCGATGAGGTATTGGAGCATGGCCAGGTCATGACCGAACCACCAGGCCATTGTACCACTGATGATCAAGGCCAGGGCCATGTAGCTGAAGACACTGGCCAGGAAGGTGCGGACCGCGGAAGGGTCGAAGACCATGTTCCCTGTGGCCTGCGCCTGCTGTCCGGTGGGGAGGAGTTGCTCGTTCATGTTCGGAGTTTGGGGTCGTTGGATGCTATCATCGGAGGTCGAAAGCCGAAGGCTGGTCAAAGGGAACGACGTTCGGCCCTGCACATGCGGTTCAGTGTAATCTCGCGCTGATCAGTTCGATGAACTCCTCGCGCGTACGTTGGTCGTCGAGGAAGATCCCGGTGAACGCACTGGTGGTGGTCACCGAGTTCTGTTTTTGGATGCCCCGCATCTGCATGCAAAGATGCTGGGCTTCGATCACCACGGCCACGCCCTTGGGCTTCAGTGTCTCCTGGATGCAGTCGCGGATCTCGTTGGTCAGTCTTTCCTGGACCTGAAGCCGTCGTGCGTAGGCGTCCACCACGCGGGGGAGTTTGCTCAGACCCACGATCCGGCCATCGGGGATGTAGGCCACGTGCGCCTTGCCGAAGAACGGCAGCATATGGTGTTCGCACATGGAATACACCTCGATATCCTTCACCAGGACCATCTGCGAATATTCCTCGGTGAACAAGGCGCTTCGAAGGATGGCGGCCGGGTCCAGGTCATAACCGTGCGTCAGGAACTGGAGGGCCTTGGCCACCCGTTCGGGGGTGCGTTGAAGCCCGTCACGTCGGGGGTCCTCACCGATCGCCTCCA
Source organism: Flavobacteriales bacterium (assembly GCA_020635655.1). GTDB lineage: Bacteria > Bacteroidota > Bacteroidia > Flavobacteriales_F > PHOS-HE28 > PHOS-HE28. The sequence continues at coordinate 76,225 of JACJZI010000005.1, read as the reverse complement.
GGATCCCGGCATAGTGACCGCCAAGCTGCTCCAATCGTTCGGGGTTGAACAGCTCCCGGCGCATGTAGCCGTCCACCACGTCGTCCGGCCCTACCCCCTTTTCCTCAGCCATGGCTCAATGTCCGAAATATTCCACGTAGTTGTTCTCCGTCTCCTGCACCATCACACGATGCAGGGCGCAGCCGAGCGCCTTCACCGGAGCGTCCAGCTGCTCCCAGATGGCGATGGCCAGGTTCTCCGTGCTGCTGTACCGTCCCTTCATGAAGGGGACGTCGAGGTCGAGGTTCTTGTGGTCGCAGTGCCGGATCACGTGTTCCTTGATCGTCGCGCTCAGCGCGCTCAGGTCCGTGACGAAGCTCGTGTCCGCGTCCTGTTCGCCCTTCACGGTCACCCACAGGTCATAGTTGTGCCCATGCCAGTTGGGATTGGCGCATTTGCCGAACACCTCCATGTTCTTTTCCGTGCTCCAATCCGGCCTGGACAACTTGTGGGCGGCGCTGAAACGCTCGCGTCGCGTGATATGGACGATGGCCATTCCGATTGCCTGGTAAGCGGCCGCAAAGATACAGGGGTGTTCACGGTCGGTGATCGGCCAATGGAGGTCGACGTTCCGCTTCAACGGTGAGCGACCCTGCGCAGGCCAGTTCAGCATGCTCCGCTCTCGTTGCTCCTTCCCACTTCATCCTTCCCACTTCATCGTTCCTCCCCGGACCTACCTTCGCGGCCATGATCGTGGTCACGGGAGCGGCAGGGTTCATCGGCAGCGCGCTGGTGGGCGAACTGTTGGGACAGGGCTGGCAGGACATCGTGGCCGTGGACGACTTCAGCCACCCGGAGAAGGCCCCCAACCTCGCGGGAAAGCAGCTGACCGCCAGGATCGATCGGAAGGAGTTCTTTGCGTGGCTGGACGCCAACGAGAAGCTGGTGCAGTTCATCTTCCACCTCGGTGCACGCACGGACACCACCGAGTTCGACCGGGCCATCTTCGATGAGCTGAACCTGCATTACAGCCAGGAGGTCTGGAAGCGCTGTGTGACGTACGGCATCCCCCTGGTCTACGCCTCCAGCGCGGCCACATACGGCGCGGGCGAGCACGGCTACGATGACGACCACGACATCATCGCCAAGCTGAAGCCGTTGAACCCCTACGGTGAAAGCAAGAACGACTTCGACAAGTGGGCGCTGGCCCAGGCGGAGAAGCCCTACTTCTGGGCGGGGCTCAAGTTCTTCAACGTGTACGGGCCCAACGAGTACCACAAGGGGCGCATGGCCTCGGTGGTGCTGCACGCCTTCCGCCAGATCAACGATACCGGCGGCATGAAGCTCTTCCGCAGCCACCGGCCCGACTACAAGGACGGTGAACAGCTGCGCGACTTCGTGTACGTGAAGGACGTGTGCGACGTGTGCCTGTTCCTGATGGAGCACCGCAAGCACAGCGGCATCTACAACCTGGGCAGCGGCAAGGCCCGCACCTTCCTGGACCTGGCCCGTGCGGTGTTCGCGGCCTTGGAGAAGGAGGAGCGCATTGCGTTCATCGACACACCGGCCGACATCCGCGACACCTACCAGTACTACACGGAGGCCAACATGGCCAAGCTGAAGGGCATCGGCTACGACAAGCCGTTCACACCGTTGGAGGAGGGAGTGGGGGACTACGTGACCAACTACCTGGTCCCGGGAAGCTATCGCTGATCTTCGATCGGTCGTTCAGCTGGAACGACGCGATGAGCGGGGGCCTTTGGCCCTTGGGTCCATCCGTGCCTGAATGGCATCTGTCCTGGCTGAAACGTTCTAGGGGCAGACGTACACGCTGGTCGGCACCGTACCGCCTATCCGCTGCAGGAGCAGGTCCCGGTCATTGCTCGCACCGGAGTATTTCACCACTCCGTCCCCGTTCACATCCTCTGGACAGCCGCTACAAGGCACCACGTTGGTCGGGACGGTTCCTCCAATGAATTGAAGGATAAGGTCCCGGTCGTTCGCAGCTCCGGCATACTTGACCAAACCATCGCTGTTGATGTCCTCGGGACATAAGTTGATGGTGCAGTTGGGGTCCGGGCCGTCATCGGTTATTGTCCAACCGTGAACGAGCATGAGGGAATCACGGGCGGCGAAACCGTGGCAATAAGTAAGGCCTAGCGCTCCCAAGGTGCGGTTCTGGGGAATTTGTGTTTCACCTGGATCCAATCGCGCCCATCCGATCAGTGTTGAATCATACGATACTGTGGATAATCCACTGAAATCCAGCATGCTAAGTGCATATGAAAGGGCGCTGATATCCCAAGTGCCAAGTGACCTATTAAAAGAAGTAGCTCCGTAGAACATGAATCTCATATCATACACACCGCTCACATCCCAAGTACCGATCGGCTGATCGAAAGACGTTGCCCCTCGGAACATGCCACGCATATCAGTCACCGTGCTCACATCCCACATGCCGATCGGTTGATCAAAGGAGGTCGCATCCCTGAACATATTATCCATATCATATACGCCGCTCACATGCCAAGATCCTATGGGTTGGTTGAAGGAGGATGCCTGACGGAACATATATCCCATCTGAGACACAGTGCTCACATCCCATGAATTCAACGGTTGGTTGAAAGAATGTGCATTCGAGAACATTCCAGCCATGAGGCTCACATTGGTCACATCCCAAGAGCCAATAGGGTGATTGAACGAGGCGGCACCAGAGAACATATACCTCATATTGGTCACACTACTCACATCCCATTGATCGATGGCTTGATCAAAGGCGATCGCGTCGCCGAACATGCCTTCCATAAGTTGCACGCTACTCACATTCCAAGATCCTATGGGTTGGTTGAAGGAATAGGCGTGGTCGAACATCCACCTCATATCGGTCACACTGCTCACATCCCATGAATTCAGCGGTTGGTCGAAAGATTGTGCATTGTAGAACATGGACTCCATGTTGGTCACATTGCTCACATTCCAAGCATCGATCGACTGATCGAAGGACGTTGCCCATAGGAACATCCATCTCATGTCGGTCACACTGCTCACATCCCAAGACCCGATCGGTTGATCAAAGGAGGTCGCATAGCGGAACATACCTGTCATATCGGTAACGCTGCTCACATCCCATGAGTCCAGCGCTTGATCGAAAGCCGAAGCCTCGGAAAACATGTAGAACATATCGGTGACGCTGCTAACGTCCCAAGACCCGATCGGCTGGTTGAAAAGCTCTGCTCCCCTGAAAGCTTGCGACAGATCCGTAACTCCGGTCAAGTCCCAATTGGCAAAGGCGGACGTTCCTACCAATGAAGAACAATTCATGAACATATCTTGGTGAGAGTAAGGTTGCAGTGTTGGAGTATCGGAAGCGGTGACATCCAAATTCTCGCAGCCATCGAACCCGTTATATAGACTGAACGAGGCTGTTCCCCACTGTTGTACATCGATGATCTTCAAGCGATCACCAGTACCATCGAACCATACCGTCAGGTCGGGCGCGCGGAGACGTATCGTATACGTGCCAGGGGTAGTGAAATAGTGAAGGATGGGCCATGACGTTATCCCGAACTCATCGAATATCCCGTCGTTGTTCCAATCCGCATCGATAGGCTGTGAGGAAGTGATCGGTATTCGGATGCTCGAAGAAGTCCCGGTACCTGGATTATCCGTCTTCCAAGTGGTCACGAAATGGTCGTTCATGCTCTGGCCCATCACCATGCCGGCGCCCACCAAGCCAAAGGCTGCAAGTGCTGTTCTGGTCATGATCTGCAAGAAAGACGTGAGGCGCAGGATGGCGTTGCCTTGAGATCGGAACGCGCGGCTTGGCAGGTTCATAGCTTATCCCGCAGCTCCTCCAGCTTGCGCTTCACCTGGTGCAGGCGCTCCTTCAGTTCGTCCGCACCTGTCTGCACGGCCTCCTTCGCACGCAACGCTTCCTTCGCCCCCTGGATCGTGAACCCCTTTTCCTTCACGAGATGATGGATGCGCTCCAATTGGGCGATGTCCTTTTCCGTGTAGTGGCGGTCCCCCTTTGCGTTCCGGCGCGGGCGCAGCGATCCGAACTCCTTCTCCCAATACCGGATCAATGACGTGTTCACCCCCAGCCGATCGGCCACCTCACCGATGGTCCAATACAGCTTCTCGACCGGGCGCTCCTTGTAGGGCATGGCCGGATCAATCGAAGGACTGGCTGGCGTTGCGCGAAAGCTGTACCAGTCGGGCGTATTCCTCGGGGGTGAGGTCGTTGAAATAGTAATTGGCCGGATCGACCGGTTGTCCCCCCTTGTGCACTTCATAGTGCAGGTGGGGTCCGGTGCTCAAACCGGTGTTGCCCACAAGACCGATCAGGTCACCGCGCTTCACCTTCTGTCCCCTGCGCACCTTCACCTCGTCCAGGTGCCCGTACAAGGTCTCATAGTCGTACCCATGATCGATGATCACATGGATGCCGAACCCATCACTTGAATAGTCCGCGAAAGTGACCGTGCCATCGCCGGTGGCGCGCACCTCGGTGCCCGTGGGTGCCGTGAAGTCCATGCCCGCGTGGAACTTGATGATCTTCAGGATCGGGTGCATGCGCATGCCATAGCCGGAGGCCACGCGCGTCAGGTCCTTGTTGTTCACGGGCTGGATCGCCGGTATGCACGCGAGCATCTGTTGCTTGTTCAATGCCAGTGCCGCCACCTCGTCCAATGAGAGCGACTGCACGTAGAGCTGCCTGTCCAGGATGTCCAGACGGCGACGGGTGCCCACCACCACGTCGGAACTGGCATAGCCCTCGAGGTCCTTGTAGCGGTTCACCCCACCGATACCGGCCTGCCGCATCGTCTCCGGCAACGGGTCCGCCTCGAAGATCACCCGGTAGATGTTGTCATCACGCCGGCGCACGTCGTGCAACACCTGCTCGACATCACCCAACTGCTTGTTGATCAGCTCGTACTGCAGGAGCAACTGCTGGTTCTCCCGCTTCAGGCCGGCCTCTTTCGGTGAGTCGACGAACTGGTAGACCAGCGCGATGCCGATCAGACCCACCAGCAAGCCTGGCAGCAGGACCAGGGCCAGGCGCTTCACCCGCTGCCATGGCGTGAGCCGGAGGCGCTCGAACTTGAGCGTGTCGGGGTTGAAGCGGTACTTGTGCTCCGGCATCAGCGGCAGGGGGTCGCCGCGAATTTACCTCCTTCCTGCCAAGCCCCGTCCCCGCTTGTCTGTTCGCAGTCATCCGACCGACCTTTGCGGGGCTTTTCCACACATGAAGACCTCGCGCGCCATCCGCCAGCAGTTCCTGGACCATTTCGCCCAGCGCGGCCACGCCATCGTGCCCAGCGCACCGATGGTGGTGAAGGACGATCCCACCCTGATGTTCACCAACGCGGGGATGAACCAGTTCAAGGACCTGTTCCTGGGCAACCGGCCGGCCGAACACAAGCGCATCGCCGACACGCAGAAGTGCCTGCGCGTGTCCGGCAAGCACAACGATCTGGAGGAGGTGGGGATCGATACCTACCACCACACCATGTTCGAGATGCTGGGCAATTGGAGCTTCGGCGACTACTTCAAGGCCGAGGCGGTCCAGTGGGCCTGGGAGTTGCTCGTGGACACGTACGGCATCGATCCGCAGGACATCTATGTCACCTATTTCGGAGGCGATGGAAAGGACAGCCTGGATGCGGACGAGGAGACCCGTTCCCTCTGGCTGAAGCATCTGCCCGAGGACCGCGTGCTGCCCTTCGGGAAGAAGGACAACTTCTGGGAAATGGGCGACACCGGCCCCTGCGGCCCGTGCAGCGAGATCCATGTGGATGTGCGCACACCGGAGGAGAAGCGGGCGACGGCCGGGGCCGGTCTGGTGAACAACGACCATCCGCAGGTGATCGAGATCTGGAACCTGGTGTTCATGCAGTTCGAGCGCAAGGCCGATGGGAAGTTGGTGCCGCTGCCGGAAAGACATGTGGATACCGGCATGGGCTTCGAGCGGTTGTGCATGGTGCTGCAGGGGAAGCGCAGCAACTACGACACCGACGTGTTCCAGCCGCTGATCCAGCTGATCGCCAAGCAGTGCGGCAGGACGTACGGCAAGGAGGAGAAGGCTGATATCGCCATGCGCGTGATCGCCGACCATTTGCGGGCCATCGCCTTCGCGATCGCCGACGGACAACTGCCGAGCAATACGGGTGCGGGCTACGTGATCCGCCGCGTCCTGCGTCGGGCGGTGCGTTATGGCTATAGTTTCCTGGGTTACGACGGATCCTTCATCAATGAACTGGTTCCCGAGCTGGTCAGGCAGATGGGCGACCAATTCCCTGAGCTGGCGAAGCAGCAGCAACTCATCGAGAGCGTGATCGGCGAAGAGGAGAAGGCCTTTCTGCGAACGCTGGAGCAAGGCACGAAACGTCTGGACCAAGCGCTTGCGGATAGCAAGGGGAAATTGGCCGGCGACAAGGCCTTCGAGCTCTTCGACACCTTCGGCTTTCCCATCGATCTCACCCAGCTCATGGCACGTGAGCAGGGCATGAAGGTGGATATGAAGGGTTTTGAAGCAGAACTCAAGCAGCAGAAGGAACGGTCACGCGCCGCCACCACCGTTACTGTCGGCGATTGGGTCGAGCTGCGAAAAGGGGAACCGGTCTTCGTGGGTTACGACGCGCTGCGCACGGCGGCCCGTATCCTCCGCTACCGCAAGGTCTCCATGAAGGACGGGGATCGGTACCAGATCGTTCTGGACCACACGCCGTTCTATGCCGAAGGTGGTGGCCAGGTGGGCGATACCGGCTGGTTGGTCCAGGGTGACGACAGGGTCGAGGTGCTCGACACCAGGCGCGAGAACCAGCTGATCGTCCATTTCTGCGAGCGCCTGCCGAAGGACCCCGCGGCCGAACTGATCGCCGAGGTCGACACGGAACGCCGGCGCGACATCATGCGCAACCACAGCGCCACGCATCTGCTGCACCACGCGCTTCGCAAGGTGCTCGGCATGCACGTGGAACAGAAGGGCTCGCTCGTGGCACCGGACCGCCTGCGGTTCGACATCAGTCACTTCGCCAAGATGACCCCGGAGGAGATCGCCGCAGTGGAGGAGGAGGCCAACCGCATGATCCGGGAGGACGTTGCACTGGACGAGCACCGCGCGGTGCCGATGCAACAGGCCCTCGATCAGGGGGCCATGGCGCTGTTCGGCGAGAAGTACGGCGACAAGGTCCGCACGATCCGTTTCGGCGACAGCATCGAGCTGTGCGGCGGCACGCACGTGGGGCACACCGGGGACATCGGCCAGGTGCTCATCACGGGCGAGAGTGCGCTCGCTGCCGGGGTCAGGCGTCTGGAAGCGATCACAGGCCGGGCCGCTGAGGCCTTGATGAAGGAACGTTCGGAACATCTGTCCACGATCGAGGAGCTCCTGAAGCATCCATCGGATGTCGTTGGCGCGGTGCGGCAACTATTGGAGCAGAACGCTTCGCTGCAGAAGGAAGTGGACAAGGCGACCAAGGAACGCGTGGCCGGGCTGGCCGATGGCCTGATCGCGGAGGCGCATGTGGTGAATGGCACCCGTTTGATCGCGAAAGAGGTGGACCTGGATGCCCAAGGGATGAAGGACCTCGCATTCCGATTGAAGGAGGCCCACAAGGACCTGCTGCTCGTGCTGGGTGCCCGGCACGGTGGCAAGGCCCTGCTGACCGTGATGGTGGGCGAGGACCTGATCCGTGAGAAGGGGTTGAACGCGACCGATGTGATCAAGCAGCTCGCCATGGAGATCAAGGGAGGGGGGGGGGGTCAGCCGTTCCTTGCCACGGCCGGCGGGAAGGACCCCGACGGACTGCCCCGGGCGTTCAGCAAGGCCGCTTCCTTGTTGTCCCAGCAGCCCCAGAATTAGAAAAGCCGCCCGGAGGCGGCTTCCAGAGGGGGCGGCCCCTCAAGCCAATGACGGCTTGGGCTCAAGAGGCCGCGACGGAGGGGGGGGCTGATTCCCGTACACCGGGCCCACGTATTCGGTCTCGTAGCTGAGGCCGAGGTTGAGGATATAAAGCCCGTTCAGTGCGACGACCAGGATGTAATCCAGCATCGAGCGCTTGCCGAAGCTCTGGGCGATCTCGATCCATACGCGTGGCATGAAGTACAGCTGCCCGTAGACGGGGATGAAGAAGCGCCAAGTGTGGCTCGCCGGCCGGCCAACGATGCGCAGGAAGATGATGAGGTTCCAAATGGGCACCAGACAGGCGATGCCGGGCTGACCGGCCTTCTCGTACAATTTCCATTGGGCCATCGTGGCGATGATCGCCAGGAAGATGATCGCATAGTAAAGCGCATCCCCCATCTGCCTGTAGAGGTAGGTGTGGTGGATGAATGCGTTGATCTGGTTCAGCAGCTCCATCTGCTCACGATTTGGGGTACGGCGTAGCTCTTCCGCTCAGGTCTGCAAGGTAGACGCGCACATTGGCGGACGGTTGCCTGAGAACGACGGGAAGTCCACCACCTATTGTTCACGTTCGGCGAACGGTGGCGGAGGAACGATATGCGGTGCCGTCGTGCGGTCGAACGCGCCTCGGGTCAGCCTTTGGGCACGGCATAGGTCCTCACGTCGGCATCGGTGATCTCCTTGTCGCTGAGGATCACCAGCCGTTCGATCACGTTCCTCAACTCGCGCACGTTGCCGGACCAGGGCAATTTCTGCAGCTCCTTGACCGCCTTGTCCGCGATCTTCTTCGGCGCGATCCCCTGTTCGGCGCACACCTGCCCGATGAAATGTGCGGTCAGTTCAGGGATATCCTCGGTACGTTCGCTGAGGCCGGGCACGTGAATGGGGATCACACTGAGGCGATGGAAAAGGTCCTCCCGGAAGTGTCCCTCGGCGATCTCCCTCTTCAGGTCCTTGTTGGTCGCAGCGATCACGCGCACGTCCACCTTGATGTCCTTGTCGCCTCCCACCGGCGTGATGCGGTTCTCCTGCAGGGCGCGGAGCACCTTGGCCTGGGCGGCCAGGCTCATGTCACCGATCTCGTCCAGGAAAAGGGTCCCTCCGCTGGCCAGCTCGAACTTGCCCTTGCGGTCCTTGATCGCGCTGGTGAAGGCGCCCTTCATGTGACCGAACAGTTCGCTCTCGATCAATTCGCCGGGGATCGCCGCGCAATTCACCTCCACGAACGGCCCTGCCGCCCGCTGGCTCTTTTCGTGCAGCATGCGGGCCACGCCTTCCTTTCCCGCGCCATTGCCCCCCGTGATCAGCACACGGGCATCGCTGGGCGCCACTTTGTCGATCATCTCACGGATGGCCGTCATCGCCTTGCCGCTTCCGACCATCTGCACGCTGCCGGCCTTCGCCTTCTGCACCTTCTGCCGCAATACCTTCGTTTCCTGCACGAGCCCGCCACGGTCCAGCGCGTTGCGAACGGTGACCAGGATACGATTGAGGTCGGGTGGTTTCTGGATGAAATCGAAGGCGCCCTTCTTCAAGGCGTCGACCGCCGTATCGATCGTGCCGTGACCGCTTATCATGACCACGGGCAGTTCGTCATCGTGTGCATGGAGCTTCTCGAGGACCTCCAACCCGTCCATCTTGGGCATCTTGATGTCGCACAGCACGAGGTCGAACCCGCCCTTCTTCGCCGCGCTCAGTCCGGAGGCGCCATCCTCCGCCTCCTCCACCGTGTGCTTTTCGTGTTCGAGGATGTCGCGCAGCGCGGCGCGTATCGCCTTTTCGTCATCGATGATCAGGATCTTGGCCATGCTTTCACTTCGACCCATTGCGCGGGACCGCGCAAAGATGCGATCCATGAACGGTCTTGTCGGTCGTCGGGCCGAAGCTATCTTCACGGCCCTTTCTCAGTGATCACATTGCCATGCGCCACTTGACCCCCCTCCTCCTTGTCCTGACCACTTCCGCATTCGCACAACCGCAGATGTCCAACTCCGGTTTCGAGAACTGGCAGGGGTTGGGCAGCGGGTCCGAAGAACCATCGGAATGGAGCTCGATCAAGACCTCCGATGGTGGAAGCCTGGTCAATAACACGGCTCCCCAGGTCTGCTGGCAGGCCGGGAACGCCCATTCCGGATCCTACTGCGTGGATCTGAAAACCGCCGCCACCATCATCCCGAACCTGAACGCCAATGGCACATTGACGAACGGCCGCGTCCATGCCACGCTCATCGACCCGGCCGCTGGCTACGTCTTCACCGATGCCGGCAATACCGACTGGAACCAGGCGATGACAAGCAGACCGGACAGCCTGGTCGGCTGGTTCAGAACGGCACCCGTCGGCGCCGATCACGGCAAGGTGGAGGCCGTCCTGCATGTGAATGATGGGAAGCTCCCGCCCAACGGCACCGAGGGCAATTTCATCGCCCGTGCGCGCTGGGACGCCGCACCGGGGGCCACTGTGAGCAGTTGGACCCGGTTCTCCGTGCCCTTTACCTACTACAATGCCAACACACCGCAATGGATCCTGATGGTCCTGACGAGCGGCGATAGCCTGAACACCCTTGTGAACACCGAGGCCTGGTACGACGACATCGCGCTGATCTACAACCTGAACGCGACGCCCAGCACCACCACGGTCATGGTCACCGGGGGCATGGGGGCCAGCTTCACGGTGGACTTCAACACTGGCGGGACACCGCTCTTCGCCACCAATTTCAACGTGGAACTGAGCGATGTGAACGGCAACTTCACCAGCCCGACCGTGATCGGCACATTGAATACCGCCAACACATCGGGAACGATCCCCTGCACGATACCCGCAGGGACCGCCGCAAGCAGCAATTACAAGATCCGCGTCAAGAACGCATCGTCCTATTACGCACCGGTCCCGGTCGGCTTCACGATCACCAATGCCCTGGTGCAGTTGTCACCGAAAGTGCTGCTCGAGGGCCCGTACAACAGTGGCACGCTGCTGATGGCCGACAACCTGCGCGTGGCCGGAACGATCCCCGCCTCCGAACCGTACACGGCGCTCGGCTTCACCGGGGTACAGGTCACGGGCACGATCGACGCCGGGACATTGACCGTGACGGGCAACGACGCCATCACGGACTGGGTGCTGATCGAATTGCGGGACAAGAACAACAGTGCGAACGTGATCGCCCGGAAGGCCGCCCTTGTACAGCGTGATGGCGACGTGGTCGATGTCGATGGCACCTCATCGGTGACCTTCCCGGTCGCGTCGGACGATTATTTCGTGGCGGTCCGCCATCGGAACCATCTGGGTGCGATGACGAACGCGACGGTGGCACTGTCCGGAACGAGCACCCCGGTGGACTTCACTTCCACGGGCCTCGTCACCTACGGCACGGCGGCCCGACATCAGGTGGGCGGAAAGATGGTATTGTGGCCTGGCAACGTCCGTTCGGACAACGTGGTGAAATACGCCGGTGCGAACAACGACCGCGATCCCATCCTGACCGCCATCGGAGGCACGGTGCCCACGGCCACGGTGTCGGGCTATCGGAGCGAGGACGTGAACATGGACAACGTGACCAAATATGCCGGCGCGAGCAACGACCGCGACATCATCCTTACGGTGATCGGTGGAACGGTGCCCACGGCCACGAAGACCGAGCAGCTGCCCTGAACGGCCGTTCAGATGATCAGACGCACTCCTCCCAGTTCGCTGATCCGATAGGGAAAATGGTCACCCGGTGAGCCGATGAACATGAAGTTCGTCGGGATGTTCCATTTCGCGCTCAGCTCGTTGATCAAGGCCGGTCCGAACGCCCCACGCAACTGCACGACCTCGATCTTGATGTCCGGATAGGCGCGATCCAGCACCTCCACATCATGCAGGAATTCCGGCGCCACCTCCTGGTCCTCATCCAGGACCGTGACGACCTTGAGCTGCTTGGTGATCTCGTTCTCCTCCACGTACATCATGACCTTGTTGATGATCGAGATGTCATCGCCCTTGGTGAAGTAGACGAATTCCTGCTCGCTGAGCTTTCGGATGGTGCGTGTGAGGTGCAACCGACTGATCAACGCAAGCCGCCGCATGCTGTCCAGCAGACTGTTCACCACCACGAGCAGGTACTGGAGCAGTTCGTTGCGGTTCAGCAGCAGATAGATCAACAGGAAGGCCGGAACGAAATACTGCAGGAACACCACGAGGTATTCGGGATGCAGTTTGACGTTGCCATATACCGCGCTCAGCACGGCGAGCATCGCGATGGCCACGGCGAACGGCGTGGCGTGCTCCGGGCGCGGAAGCCGGGCCCGCTTGAACTTCAACAGGAAGTTCCCCAGCGCGAAGAAGGCCATCACCAGGAGGAACGAGATGGTATAGACCCCGGCCAGGGGACCGAGCTCGCCCCTGGTGATGAAGAGCACACTGAGGCACAACAGGTAGAAGAGCAGCAGGATCCTTGGCGAACTGCCCCGCCGGTTCTCCTTCAAAAGGAACTGGGGCAGGATGCGGTCCAGGGTCATGCGTTTGATCAGACCGCTGACGCCCACAAAACTGGTGAGCACGGCCCCGCTCAGGACCAGGACGGCATCCACGGAGATCACCACGCTGAGCCAGCGACCACCCGTGCTCAGCCCCATGAAGGACAGCAAGGCCTCCTGGTTCCTGTCCACCGCGGCAAGCGGGAGCACCAGCACCGCCATCAAGGCCATCATGGGATTGATCACCGAGACCGCGCCCCACATGTTGCGCAGGGTCTTCGGAAAGATCCCGTTCTCCTGTTCCTCCACGAAGTTGGCGGAGCTCTCGAAGCCGGAGATCCCGAGCATCGCCGTGCTGAAACCCAGGAAAAGCGCGGTGATCAGGCCGCCACCGCCGCGGACGGGGGCCGCGAAATTGGCCGAGGCGATATCGAGGCCGCCGGTGGCCAGGGCCCAGCCCGCCACCAGCAACAGCAGGACCATGGCCGCCAGGTGGGTGATGAAGATCACGATGGCCACATTCGCCGATTCCGAGATCCCGGCGATCGTGAGCAGCAGAAAGAGGGTCAACACGACCACCGTGGCGATGATCACGGGCATGGCATGGGCCAGACTGTGCAGATAGTGCATGGCCTCGCTCGCGGAGATCACTGCGGTGGCCATGTAGCTCAAGATGGTCAGGCACGCCGCCACTGACGCATTGGTCTTCGACGTGGTGTTGAGCAGCACGTTATAGGCACCGCCGTTCAATGGCAATGCACCCACCACCTCGCCATAAATGCGCCGGAACAGGAACAGCACGGTCGCCACGATCAACAGCGCGATGAACGCGTACTGTCCGGCATAGGTGATCGTCAGCGCGGAGACATAGAGGCAGGAGGAAGTAATGTCGTTGCCGCAGATGGCAGTGGCCGCAAGCTGGCCGAGCTTCTTCGGGTGGGGTTTGGCGACAGTGTTCATCCGCACCGTTCTGATCGGTGCCGAAGATAGGCCGCCGGTCAGGTGAGGCCCAATGCACGTGCGGCAGCGCCCTCCTTCAGGGCGTAGCGGCTCCAGCAGAGATCGCGGATACCGCCCGCGGCCAGCACGCGGTCCATCATGATCAGGGCGAGGCCGATCGTTCCCACGCGGTGCTCCGGAAGTCCCGGCACCTGGAGGCGTTCGTCCCGGGTCATGCGCAGGATGCGGTCCTTGAGCGCCTGGAGCTCGATCGCGGTGAAGGGCATGGTGCAGGCGTCGACCGGAAGGGGTTCGCCGCGCTCCAAGGCGATCATTTGGGCGACGCTGTCGAAGCTGCCTGAACTGCCCACCAGCCGATGCGGGGCATGGCGGTCGATCACGGACCACAACGGACCGAGCCGTTCATCCAGATGCGCGCCGATCCGGAGCTCCTCGTCGATGGTCACCGGGTCCGACGGCACAAATCGCTCGCCAAGACGTGTCACACCCAGTTCGTAGCTGTGTTCCCACATCAGGGCCTTCCTGGTGGCCAGGATGAACTCCACACTGCCGCCGCCGATGTCCATCACCAGATCGGGGCGATCACCGAAGGCTACTACCTGGCGCACGCCGTCGAGGACCAAAGCGGCTTCCTCCGCCCCCGGCACGATCTCGATCCGTACACCGGTCCTCTCCAGCACACGTCTGACGAATTCCCTTCCGTTCCGGGCATTGCGCAGCGCGGAAGTGCCAATGCCCGAGATCCGTTCCGCTCCCATCGCATCCGCGATCGAACGAAGCTCCTCGAGCGCGGCGATCCCCCGTCCGAACGCGTCCTCGGTGACCACGCCTTTCTCGATCCCACCACGCCCCAGGAACACCGGCCTTTCCTCGCTGCGCAGCACCTGCAGCCGACCACCCGCATCCCTTTTGCAGACCAACAGGTCGAACGTGTTCGTGCCGAGATCGATGATGGCGAGGATCATGGGTCCATGTGCTCTTGGTGCCATGTGCCCGTGAACGGATGGGCACAAGGGCATGGACCGGCCGCAGCCGCCCCCTGCCCATCCACTTTCAGCCTTTGTAAAAGACCCACTTGCCCAGTTCCTTCCAGCTCACCTTCTTCCCGTACATCAGGATCCCCGTGCGGTAGATGCGACCGGCGAGCCAGGTGGTGAGGACGAAGGTGGCGATGAGAAGCGACATCGACAGCAGGAGGTCCATCGGTGAGGTGAACGCATTACCCATGGCCACCCGCACCATCATCACCACGGGCGAGGTGAACGGGATGATCGACCCCCAGAAGACCATCGGGCTGGACGGGTTCGTCACCGCCATCTGGGCGATGAAGATGGCCAGGATCATGGGGATCGTGACGGGGAACATGAACTGCTGGGTGTCCGTCTCGCTGTCCACCGCCGATCCGACGGCCGCGAAGAGCGAACTGTACAACAGGTACCCCGCAAGGAAATAGAAGATGAACATGGCCACCGTGGCCGTGATGTTGATATCACCCAGTGCGCGCAGGAGCTTGACATCGTCCGACGCGGGCATGGCCGCGGCCTGGTCGGCCATGCGCTGTTGCATCTGACCGGTCATCGGGGTGCCTGCCAGTTCCTTCGGATCGAACTTGTCCTTCAGCAGCAAGGCACTTCCAGCGGAGATCAGCGTGGTCGACAGCACGATCCAAAGCAGGAACTGCGTCAGGCCCACCAGGGCGATGCCCACGATCTTTCCCATCATCAGCTGGAACGGCTTGACCGAGGAGATCAGCACCTCCACGATGCGGTTCTGCTTCTCCTCCATCACCCCACGCATCACCTGGACGCCGTACATGAAGATGAAAATGAAGATCAGGTAGCCGAAGAAAAAACCGATGCCGGCCTTCTCCTGCTCCAGGGATTCCTTTCCGGTGTTGTCGATATCGAACAGCTGGATGTTGAGCGCGGTCTTGATCTGCGCATAGATCTCCGGATCGACATGGTTCACACGCAGCTTCTCGCGCTCGAGCACGCGCTCCATCTCGCTCTGGATCGTGCGCTGCACCGACAGACCGGGCAGTTCCTTGTAGAAGATCTGGATGGTGTTGTTCTCCAGGATCGCCTCGTTGGCATCCACCAGTTCGGTGAAGGGCCCGGCCTTGAACGCGCTGTCGCTGATATCATCGGCCTGATAAACGAAATGCACCTTCTCCGTTCCTTTCAGTTTGTCCGTGAAGAGATGCGCCTTGTCCACCACCAGGACCAGGTGGTCCTTCTGGCTGCTCATACCGAGGTAGATCACCAGGGTGATGCCACCGGCGATCAGGATCGGGCCCAACAGGGTCATGATCAGGAAGCTGCGCTTTCGCACACGGGAGAGGAACTCGCGCAGGATGATGAGACCGATCTTGTTCATGGGTACATGCTCATTCGGTCAAGCCCTTGGAACCTTCGAGGGGGGTGTCGCCACCCACGGCCCTGATGAAGACCTCGTGCATGGTGGGCACCTCCTCCCGGACACCATGGATCCGCACATGGGGCATCACCGCGGCGAGCAGGTCGTTCACCGAGGTGCCGTCCATCAGGCGCACGCGGGCTTCGATGCGGTCCTCGTGCATGGTGTGGTCGAGCAGTTCGGCCCCGGTCCAAAGGGCATGTGTGAAGGCGATCAGCTGCCCGTCAAAGGTCACGCGGTAGATGCTGGTGCCGTAAGCTTTTTGGATGTCGCGCAATCGGCCATCGAGCACCTTGTGGCTCTTGTCGATCAGTGCGATGTGATCGCATAGCTCCTCCACGCTGCCCATGTTGTGCGTGCTGAGCATCACGGTGGTGCCTTCATCGCGCAGGCGCAGGATCTCGGTGCGCACCAGGTCGGCGTTGATCGGGTCGAAACCGCTGAAGGGCTCGTCGAGGATCAGGAGCTTTGGGCCATGCAGGACGGTGGTGATGAACTGCACCTTCTGGGCCATCCCCTTGCTCAGTTCCTCCACCTTCTTGTTCCACCAGCCGGCCATGTCCCACCGCTCGAACCACGCACGCAAACGGGTGCGGGCCTCCCCCTTGGGCATCCCCTTCAACTGGGCGAGGTACAAGGCCTGTTCGCCCACCTTCATTTTTTTGTACAGACCGCGTTCCTCGGGCAGATAGCCGATCCGTAACACGTCGGCGTCGATCATGGGGTGGCCCGCAAACTGCACGGTGCCGCTATCGCGCATGGCGATGCGGGTGATGATGCGGATCAAGGACGTCTTTCCGGCGCCGTTGGGGCCCAGCAACCCGAAGACCACACCGTCAGGAACATCGAGGGATACATTGTCCAGCGCGGTGAACGTGCCGTAGGTCTTGGTAATTCCTTCAAGCCGGAGCATCGGTGGGCGAAGTTAGACGCGTGCCGGGACCGGCATGCACCGCTGATGTGGCCGTGCGTCCGTTCGTGGATGTCCTCAGGCCAGGCGGGTCCGACGCAATTCCCGCCGGGTGATCATCCGCTGTTGGGCCGGGTCCCACACCTTCAGGCGCAGACAGCGCACGACATCCCAAGGGAGCAAGCTTGTCGTTCGTGCATGCTGGAGCTCTGGGATCGCAGCATGCACCTCCGGGAGACGGTAGAAGGGGATCCGCGGGTTGAGGTGATGGATGTGATGATAGCCGATGTTGGCGAGGAACCAGCGCATCACCGGGCTCATCTTCATGTGGCTGCTGCTGTTCAGCGCCGCGCTCGCATAGGTCCATCCGTCCTTGTCACTGAAGGTGACATCCGGGAAGTTATGCTGCGCATAGAAGAGATAGGACCCCAGCGCGAGAACGAGCACGAAGGGAAGAAGGAATACGAAGAAGAAGGTCCACCAACCGGCGAACACCCAGAGCAGCGTCCCGAACGCCACATGCAGCACCAGGGCGATGATGCTGTCCCAATGCCGGCCCGGGTTGTTCATCACGCTCCGGATGCACATGCCATAGAGGAACATGAAGATGTATCCCGTGCCGATCGTGAGGGGATGGCGGATGAACAGATAGACACGCTGCTCCAATCGGGACGAGGCCAGGAACTTCTCCTTGGTCACGACCGGGTAGGAGCCGATGCTGCTGGTGTACAGCTTGCTGTTGTGCGCGTGATGGTAGTTGTGACTGCGTTCCCAGATGCTCACCGGGGCGAGCATGAACAGGCCGAACAGGGTGAAGAACGCCTTGGCCACGAGCGAACGCTGCAGGATGGCGTGGTGGAGATAGTCATGGTAGATCACGAAGATCCGGCCCAGGGTGAGGGCCACCAGGATGCTGCCCGCGGCACGGCCCCACCAGGGTTCGGCAAGGACCGCCACGGAATACCCCAGGAAAAGCACCACCAACGAGGTGAAAACGTGCCACCAGCTCCGTGTCCGGAACTCCTGGGCGAACGGCCTTGTGGCCAGGATCAGGTCCTTCCCTTCCCGCATGGAGGGCGCAAAGTTACTCGCCATCCGCTGTCCCGGCCGGGCGCCGATGTTTCCAGCGACGGTGGGTCCAAAGCCAGATCGCGGGTCGCGACCGGATGTCCTGCTCGAGCCGGCGGGTGTGGGCCTCGCTGATGAAGCCGTCCGGCGTGCCCTTCGGCTCCGGCACGAGGTCCTCGAAATGCATGATGTACCGGCCGCGCGCCGCCCGGTCGATCCCGCAGTACACCACCGGATAGCCCAGCTTGGCCGCGATCTTCTCCGTACCCCAGAAGACCGGCGTGTCCTGGTGCAGGAACGTGGTCCAGTAGGCGCGTTCGGGTGGTGGGGTCTGGTCGGCGATGAAGGCGGTGGCCGTGAGCTGGTCGCGATCGCGCAGCATGCACTTCATGGTTTCGGCCATCGGATAAAGGCCATTGCCCAGCCGGTTGCGCATGCGGATGATCAGGGCGTTGAAGTGCCTGTTGTGCAGCGGATGGTAGATCACGTTCAGGCGGTGCAGCCCCAGGGTGGCGAAACGCGCACCCCCCAGCTCCCAGTTGCCCCAATGGCCCATCACGATGATGATGCTCCGCCCTTGGTCACGGTATCTCCGCAGGACATCCACCCCGACCACCTGCACGAGCCGCTCGGCCAGTTCCGGCGTGATATGCAGCGTCTTGAGGGTCTCCAGCAGCAGATCGCAGAACCAGCGGTAGAAATCGCGTTCGATCTTCCGCAGTTCATCCGCTCCCTTGTCCGGGAAGCTGTTACGCAGGTTGGTACGCACCACCCCTCGCCGGTAGCCCAGCAGATGGAACACGACCACAAAGAGCCCGTCGCTGAGGGCATACAGCACGGGCATCGGCAACAACGCGATCCCGTGGAGCAGCGGCAGTGCGATATAGTAGGCCAGCGTTCCCATATCCGGTGCGCGAAGTTGGGGCTTGTCCGTGGATGGGACCTGCTCACGGGCATCCGGCGCCGGACCCGTGACATTCCCGTGATGATCTTCGGTCAACTTTGTGGTCATGCGCCGCATCCTGTTGATCGAGGACGACAAGGACATCAGCGACCTGGTCCGCCTGCACCTGACCGATCTGCAGTACGAGGTGGAGCAGGTGTTCGATGGGAACGAGGGCCTGGCCCGGGCGTTGGAACAACGGCATTGCCTGATCGTCCTCGACCTGATGCTGCCGGGTCTCGACGGGATCAGCATCGGCCAGCGGCTGCGGAAGGAACAGGTGGCCACCCCGATCCTGATGCTGACCAGCCGGGCCGAGGAGATCGACAAGGTGATCGGACTGGAGACCGGGGCGGACGATTACCTGACGAAGCCGTTCAGCGTGCGCGAACTGCTTGCGCGCGTGAAGGCCCTGCTGCGTCGCATGGAACGCACGCCGGACCAAGTGCCCCAGGCGCGTGACATCGACATCCCCGGTCTGCGGATCGACACGCGCAAACGCGCGGTGGAGGTGCACGGCCAGCGGGTCGACCTGACCCCGAAGGAGTACGAACTGCTGCTGCACCTGGCCCAGCACCCCGGTGTCACCTTCACGCGGGAGGAACTGTTGGCGAAGGTCTGGGGGCACGAGTACAGCGGCTATGAGCACACGGTCAACTCCCACATCAACCGCCTGCGCAACAAGGTGGAACGGACGATCACCGAACCGGAGTTCATCCTGACCACCTGGGGCGTGGGCTATCGCTTCACCGATGCCTGAACCACGTCACCGCCCGTTCTGGGGATCGGGCCTATTCTGGAAGGTGTCCGCGATCTTCCTGGTGGTGTTGCTCGTGTTCGCGGGCATCACGCTGAAGATCCACATCGATACGTCGCGCAACTACGCACTGGAGGTGGCGCAGCGGCTGAACCACGACCTGGCCGCGCACACGGTGAGCGAGATCCGGCCCTTCCTCAACGGGGAGGTGGCGGAGGAGAAGATCGGCACGCTGATGCACTCGATGATGGCGGTGAACCCGAGCATCGAGGTGTACGTGCTCGACACGGCCGGAAGGATCCTGAAATATGTGGCGCTCGAAGGTGCGGTGAAGTTGGACAGCGTGCGCATGGGGCCGATCCGCCAGTTCCTGTCGGGCCCGAAGGACCAGGTGCCGATCGTGGGCGATGATCCGCGAACACCCGGGGAACAAAAGATCTTCAGTGCGGCCCCGGTCGAGGAGAACGGCCACGTGGAGGGCTATGTCTACATCATCCTGGCGAGCCAGGAATACGCCGGTGCGGCCGCGACCCTCTTCGACAGCTATTTCCTGCGGCTGGGCAGCCGGTCGATCCTCTTTGCGCTGTTGCTGACCCTGGTGGGCGGTCTGTTCGCGATCTATTTCATCACGATGGACCTGGGCCGGATCATCACCGGCTTCCGTCGGTTCCAGTCCGGCGACCTGGGCGCGCGCATCCATCTGTCCGGAAGAGGGGCCCTCGGTGAGGTGGCCACGACCTTCAACGACATGGCGACGACGATCGAGCGGAACATCGAGGAACTGAAAGGCGTGGACAGGCTGCGGAAGGAGCTGATCGGGAACGTGAGCCACGACCTGCGCACGCCGATCGCCGCGATCCAGGGCTATGCGGAAACGTTGCTGATGAAGGAAGGTCACCTATCCGCGGACGAGAAGAAGGAACATCTCACGACGATCATGCAGAGCGCCGAACGACTCCGGCGGCTCGTGGACGACCTCTTCACCCTGAGCAAGCTCGAGGCGGGGCAGACCGAGCTGGAGCTTGAGCCCCTGTCGTTGGGCGAACTGGTGCACGACGTGGTGAACAAGCTCCGGTTGCTGGCGAAGGAAAAGAACGTGAGCATCAATATCATCATGGCGAAGGACCTGCCGATCGTGGAGGTGGACGTGCGCCAGATCGACCGCGTGCTGCAAAACCTTCTGCACAACGCGATCAAGTTCTGCCGGCCGGGGGACCACATCACCGTGGAGCTGGACGGCACCCGGCCGGACGCCGTGGAGGTGCGGATCAGCGACACCGGCATCGGCATCCCGGAGGACGAGCTGCCGCACATCTTCGACCGGTACTTCAGCGGAAGCCGCTCCCTGAAAGGGGACGGGGCCGGGCTCGGGCTGGCCATCGTGAAACGCATCCTGCAGATGCACGGGAGCGACGTGGAGGTCAGCAGCAAGCCCGACGCGGGAAGCACCTTCAGCTTCACCCTGCGCTCGCACATCGCCTGAGCGGTCGCCAACAAAAGTGATCGGTGCGTGACCGCATCGTGATCACCCTCCGGGACCTTCGTGGTCGTGGTCCTCCCATGGACCCGAAACCGACAAGACCATGAAGTATCCGATGAAGATGTTCAGCACGATCGCGATGATGGGGCTGGCCCTGGCGGCGTGCAAGAAGGACGAGATGGAGGACATGTCCTCATCCAACAACGACCCCACCGCCGGGCCGGCCGTCGACCCAAGCACTGCGCCGCGCGTTCCCGTGGACCGGTTCAGCATGGACGCCGGACACCTGTTCATCCGGGACGGTTCCAATGGATTGCCCGACGCGAACGCACCCATCGACCTCGACCAGGCGCCGTTCATCACGAAGGGGCTCGGCCCGAGCGGCGAACACGTCGAGTACTACAACTTCGATGTGATGCCGACGACGCCCGCGCCGATCTGGGTGCTCTTCCGCGAGGGGGAGAGCGATCCCGTGAGCGGACAATTGAACATCATCGACAAGGTCCCGGGCGAGAGCGGGTACAACGATTTCTGGCAGGTGTACAAAGTGACTGTGCCGAGCGACTATGTCGCCAATTCGGTGACGAGCCGCGCGGAGATCGCCTCGCTCGGGTACATGGTGGAACCGCAGTCCCTGATCGTCAACTGCCCGGTCGTACCGGACGGCTCCACGGCGATGAAACGCCTGAACGGCGAGAGCAACGCCCTGGTGCAGTGCTGGTACCAGGACCAGGTGGGCTTCTACTTCAACTTCTCCGAACACACCCTGATGGGACCGACGGTACCCACCTCCCCGATCTACGTCACCTTCAACATCAACCCCGACCAGCCCAACGGCGGACCACCCTCCGGGTTCGTGACGGAGATGGGGAACATGCAGACGCACAATGTGATCGCCACTCTACCCGACGATGTCAACTACTCTCCGCTGTGGAACGTGAAGATCTATGACAATTCCGACTTCAACACCGTCAGTGATCTCAGCTCGGCACAGATGGCCGACATCCTGGTGAACGGCGCCGCGCTCGTCAACTGTCCCGTGGTGAGCATCCAGTGAACCGCACCCTTCGCCCCGCGTGACGTTCCGGGAAGGTGCATGGAAGGCCTCCGTCGATCGACGGGGGCCTTCTCCGTTCGCATGCCACGCGATCCGTTCATGTTCTTCCACAAATAGATCAGCGTTAACGGAACGGAAACGCCGCGGCCGATGCCCTCCGGCTATCCTTGCCCACCCGAAAGGGAACCATGTTCCGATCGCTTCTTCTCATCGCCTTTCTTTCGGTCGCGGGCCTGCTGCACGCCCAGGGCGTCGTACGGGGCAAAGTGACGGATCCCCGCGGCGAGTCATTGATCGGTGCGACGATCGTGCTGAAGGACGATCCAGGCACGGGAACGACCACCGACCTGGACGGCAACTTTTCCCTGCGGATCGACCGCGCCGGTCCCACGACCATCGTGGTGGCCTTCGTGAGCTTCGAGTCGCAGGAACTGGTGGTGGCGCCCAAGAACGGCGAGGTGGTGGTCGCGAACTTCGAGCTCGCGGAAAAGAACATCGAGCTCAAGCAGGTGGAGGTGGTTGCCAAGGCGCGACGTTCCGGTGATGCCTACCTGGAACGCATGAAGGTGAACTCGGCGACCAACGTCGATTTCATCTCCAAGGATGTCATGGCCCGGACCGGGGACGGTGACGCCGCCTCGGCCGTCAAGCGCATCACGGGTGTTTCGACCGTCGGATCGTTCGTGACCGTGCGTGGTCTGGCCGATCGCTACATCGTGAACACCATCAACGGTTCGCGCGTCCCCACGCTGGACCCCTTCACCAACAACCTTCGGCTGGACATCTTCCCCACCGGCCTGCTGGACAACATCGTGATCACCAAGACCGCCTCACCCGACCTGCCCGGTGACTGGTCGGGGGCCTACCTGTCCATGAACACCAGCGACTACCCTTCGCGGTTGACGGTGAACATCGCCACGGCATTGGGATACAACCCGAACACGAGCTACAAGAAGATCGTGAGCGCGAGCACCAGCAGCACCGATCTCCTCGGCTGGGACGACGGGTCACGTGACATCCCCGACGGGATACCGGAGGACGTGGAGGACTACCCCACTTTCGTGAACCCGGACCTGTACCAGCAATTGGTGGTGCTGGGCCTGCAGAGTTGGCTGGACCACTATGGCATCACCGCGACCACACCGGGCTTTTCCTCCACCACCGTGGGCACGAACAGTACCCTGCAACATCTTGCCCTCGTCGAGCTCGACCTGCTGCCCCCCGCCCTGCTGAATGATGCCAATGCGGTGCAAGTGGCCGTGGATGCGTACAATTCCACGTACGACCTGCCCTACTTCTCTCCCATCCTCAATGCCGACCTCGCGGCATTGAACACGAAATGGGACAATTCCCATTGGCGCGTGGGGGAGACCACGGCCGACCCGAACTACAACATTTCGCTCAGCATCGGGAACCAGCTCGAACTGTTCAAGAAAAGGAAGGAGACGAAGCAACTGGGGTACCTGTTCGGCTTCCGGTACATGGCCGAAACACAGTATGATGCCGCGTCGACCATCGAACGTTCACCGGAACGGTACGAGGACGAGAACCCCGGCGACATCTATACCAAGAAAGGCGACCAGAAGATCGGTCAGGTCTCGAACGGCTGGAACGCGCTGGGCAACCTTTCCTTCAAACTGAACAGGAACAACTCCTTCACGCTGATGGCCATGGCGAACCTGCTCGGCCAGAACAACGCGCGATACCTGCAATACCTGCAGCCGGGGATCAACAGCTCGACCTTCGTTTCAGAGGACCAATTCTACGAACAGCGCCGCCTCTGGGTGTTCCAATACGGCAGCAAGCATGTCATACCGGCCTTGGACCTGACCGTGAACGCCGACGTGAGCTACTCCACGGGCAAGCGCGACATCCTGGACATGAAATCGGTCAAATACATCCTTCCACCCCCGGGCCAGCCGATCACGGACGTGGATGGCGCGCTTGGACAACCCGGCAGGATCTACCGTTACCTGAACGAGGACATGCTCGACACGCGGCTCGGTATCGAACGACCTCTGACAGATGACCCCAAACGACCAAAGAAGCTGAAGTTCGGCGGTGCGTACCAGCATGACGAACGCACGAACGACCAGAAGTACTATTCCGTGCTGGGGGCGCCCGGACCCACACATTGGGAGGATCCCGGGCAATTCGAACTGGGCCCGGACGGCCGATTCCCATCGCGCTATGTGCCCTATGGCTCCTTCAAGGACAATGACATCGGCATCCTCGAGGTCTGGGCGGGCTATGCCATGGTCGACCTGGCCCTGACCCACCGTCTGCGGCTCGTGGCCGGTGTGCGTGCCGAGCACACCGACCTCATCAGTGACATCCGGCGGTTCTATGAACTACATATCGCCTCCGATGACACGATACGCGGCACGGTCGGGGACGTTTCGATCAACGGGGCCCTCTCGCCCGAGCCGAAACCCGCACGCCCCGGTCGGATCGATCAATGGGACATCCTGCCCAGTGCGAACCTGATCTACAAGTTGCGCGACCGGGAGGACGCCCCGATGAACCTGCGCCTGAGCTATTTCCGATCCCTGGGTCGACCTAGCTTCCGGGAGTTCTCCGTGGTGCAGTACTATGATTATCTCCTGCAGGCCACGATATACGGCAACCCGGACCTGCGAATGACGCAGATCGATAACGCGGACATCCGGGTCGAGTACTTCCTGAAGAACGGGGACAACATCTCGCTCAGCGGGTTCTACAAGCACTTCAAGGACCACATCGAACTGTTGCAGAGCGCAGGGGGTGGTTTCACCTGGCGGAACGCCAACACCTCGCACGTGTATGGGCTTGAGCTCGAGGGCAAGTTCAGGATCGTGCGCGGTCTTGAATGGCGGGGGAACCTGACGTTGATGACCTCGGAGTCGGAGCTGACCTTCAAGGTCAATGGCGAGGACCGCAACTACGCCACGGAGATGTACGGCCAGGCGCCCTACATCGTGAACTCGATGTTGTCCTATGGTCTGGACAGTCTTCGACTGAGCTTCGGCATCTCGTACAATGTCCAGGGACCGAAACTGGCGGTGACCAACTCCGAGGTGGCGCCTGATGCCATCCGTGCCTATGAGATGCCGCGCCACCTGATCGACCTCTCCGTGAACAAGCGGTTCGGAAAGCACTGGGGCGTATTGTTCCGTGTGCGCGATCTGCTGAACGCCCCGCATCGCCGCTCCTACAGGTTCGCATCCGGTTACGATCTCGACTTCGACAAGTACACGTACGGCACGGAGTACATCCTGACACTCTCCTATTCGATCCGATGATCATGCGCACGGCGACATCCATTCTCCCGTTGTTGGCCGGTATCGTTCCAATGGCCATCCATCTGGAGGCCGAGGCCCAGAACGACATCGAGAACGTGATCGTGGAGACCTATTATGTCAGCAATGCGGACGACGCCACGGACACGATCGGCGGGACACTTGCCGAAGGCAGCCGCACCTATCGCGTATTCCTGGACCTGTGCGCCGACTGTTCGCTGCGCGCCATCTACGGGGACGCGAACCATGCCCTGGTGATCTCGAGCACGGCGCCCTTCTTCAACAACCTCGACCGCGGCAAGACCTTCGGGCATGCGATCAACAACAGCGCGCTGGACGAGAATTCCGTGGCCGTGGACAGCTGGTTGTCCATGGGAGCGGCCAGCAACCAGAGATCGGGCATCCTGAAGGCCGAGGACGCGGACGGGTCCATCGTCGGAGGCGTGAACAACGATGGCGGCAGTGCCGGCGTGCAGGGTGGCATGCTCGTCAACAATGATCCCGATGCAGGCATCCCCCTGACGGATGCCGACGGGCTCGCACCCCTGAACGGAGGGAGCGCACTTCCGCCGAACTTCTTCACGGTGGGCGACATCAACGACGTCCAGTTCCTGGACTCCGTCTTCCTGGACACCACCAAGCATGCTTCCTTCACTACCCACGACCTCCGGATCGGTTGCGCCGATCCCGGCACAAAAGGCCCCACCTCCGATAACAAGGTGCTGCTGGCCCAACTGACCACCACAGGGGAGCTGACGTTCGCGCTGAACGTCGAAGTGGAACGAGGCAATGGGGATGTGGTGAAGTACGTGGCGAACGACAGCATCCTGCTCGTCGATGAGACCGCGAACGGTCTGCTGAACTACCCCCCGGTATGCGGATGCACGGACCCGACCTACCTCGAGTACGACCCGACCGCCGGATGCGATGACGGCAGCTGCCAGACCGAGATCGTGTTCGGCTGTCTGGACACGCTCGCCTGCAACTACGATCCATCCGCCAATTTCAACGTCGACGCGCTCTGCTGCTACGGACCGAACGATTGCAACGGGCTGGACATCGCACTGATCTGCCCCGGGGTGGGCGTGGATGACCTGGAGGCCGATCGGTTCGAGGTGTACCCCAATCCCGCATCACATGAGGTGTTCATCGATCAGGGGGCACATCGGACCGGGACGATGGACCTCGCCATTGCCGATCTGACCGGTCGCATCGTCCTGCATGCAGTGGCCGATCCTTCTCCAAGTGGCGTGGCAAGGGTCGACATCTCCAGGCTCCCTTCCGGCCTCTACACGCTACAGGTCAGCGGTACCGGCCTCTTCGGCACGGCGAGACTGGTCGTTCATTGAGCGGTTCACACCGACTTCGCACAAGCGTCGATCGCGGGTAACGATCTCTTTGATCTGACGGAACATCCTCCGCCGGGAGCGCCGGTAGTTTCGCGGCCTAGAAGCCATTCACGATGCGACATCAATACGTTCTGACGCTGCTCCTCAGCGCGGCCGCCATCCCTTCCCTGCATGCCCAATACATCCCACCGGACCCCTCGGGTCTGGAAGGCATCATCGTGGAACCGTATTACGTGGCGGACAGTGCGGACGCCGCCGACCTGGATGGAAGCTCCCAATTGGTACCGGGCGCCATCACATATCGTGTCTTCGTCGATCTGAAACAAGGCTACACCCTGCTGACCGTTGGTGGCTTCCCACCCGTGAACGGGTCCGGGGACCATCCCATCTCCTTTTCCACCAGCACGAGCTTCTTCAACAACGACGACCGGGGTGAGGCCTGGGGTTCCTCCATCGGGCACACCCATCTGGATGAGAACACCGTGGCGCTCGATTCGTGGTTGAGCATGGGTGCGGCATCGGACCAGCACTGGGGCGTGTTGAAGTCGGACGACCCGGATGGATCGATCGTCGGAGGAGCCAACAACGACGGAGGAAGCAATGCTGTTCCGGGTGGGTTGCTCGTGAACGAGAACCCGCTATCGGCAATTCCGCTGACCACGGCGGACGGCCTGTGGAACAATGGGACGGCGCCGGATCCGGTGAATTCCGTGGGTACGCCACCCGCCATGTTCGATGCGGGCAGCGGAAATTCCTACTCCGATGACAATTTCGCATGGGCCGTGCTGACCCCCGGTGGCGTCGCCGGACCCGACACGAACAACCGGATCCTGATCGGCCAGTTCACCACGGACGGTGAGTTCCAATTCTGTCTGAACCTCTGGGTGCGCATACCCGACAGCCTGGTCTGCAACGACCCGAACTGCCTGCAGATCCTGGAGTACTATGCGGACCTGCAACCGGCCGACACCGCCGGGTCCGCGTTCATCACCGATTATCGGTTCACCCATCCGACGCTCTGCTTCGACTCCGGACAAACGCCGATCGATTGCCAAGGCGTTCCCGGCGGACCCGCCCAGCCTGGAACAGCCTGCGACGACGGCGACCCGGATACCGAGAACGACACATGGGATGCGAACTGCATTTGTTCCGGTCTGCCGGTCGGGATCGCCGAGGTCGGCGAGGGCCGGGTCGAGGTGACCGCGCGGCCCAATCCAGCCCATGACCTTCTTTGGGCGGAGATCACCACCGATCA
The DNA here is from genome assembly GCA_020635655.1 of Flavobacteriales bacterium. Lineage (GTDB taxonomy): Bacteria > Bacteroidota > Bacteroidia > Flavobacteriales_F > PHOS-HE28 > PHOS-HE28. The sequence goes on along the minus strand of JACJZI010000005.1, from coordinate 48,410 downwards.
TGCCGCACGCGCTCATCTGGAACTGCGTGATGCCGTGGGCAGTACCATCATCGACCGTGACCTGGGCCGCATTGCAGGGCGGCATAGCGAGACCATCGACATGAGCGGTCTCAACAGTGGCATCTACTTCCTGAACATCACGGTGGATGGCCGTCCGCACGTCGAGCGGATCACCCACTTCTGATCAGGGCCATGAAGCGGACGATCCGAACGGCGGTGCTCGCCGCAGGCCCGGTCCTTGTCGCTCCGATCCTGAACGCCCAGGACATCGACAGTGTATTCGTGGAAACATACCATGTGGCGCCCGATCCGGCCGGGGGTGTCGCCCCATTGGTGACCTATCGCATCTTCGTGGACCTGGCCCCCGACCGCCGGTTGCAAATGGTCTATGGTGACGAGGAGCACCAGCTCTACCTGAAGACCACCACGGACTTCTTCAATGACAAGGAACACGGCGACAAGTTCGGCGACAAGGTCCCGGCGGACAGCCTGGACCTCCTTCCATTGGCGATCGACTCCTGGTTGACGATCGGCGCAGGGAGCGACCACGACCTGGCCATCCCGCTCGCGCTCGATCCCGATGGTTCTCGGCTGCACTGTCCACCCTATTCCGGGGCCGGGGTGAAGAGCGTGAACCTGGGTCTTGTCCCCCCAATGCCGCTCAACAGGAGCGATGGTCTGGTCCGGGTCGATTCCGTGCCCCCAGTGATGGGCTTCCGCATGGATCCGGGCTACCTCGGCCACATACGCGGATCGGTGGTGCACACCATGAACGGTGCCTGGGGCGTGATGGGTGGTGAGAAGGGTATTTCGGCCGAGAACATCGTCCTGATCGCCCAGTTAAGCACGACCGGGACATTGTCCTATGCCTTCAACCTGCAGCTCGGACTACCGGACGGCTCGGCCGTGAAGTACGTCTGGCGTGATCCAGGTGACGGGGAGCTCTACCATCCGGACCTGCTCCACGGCAAGGTGCCCTGATCGATCCGCGCGACCTGCGGCCGGGGTGACCGCCCCTTCGATCCCACTTTCATCAACGCTCCACGCGTGCACTGCCCGCCACGCATGAACGTGACGGATCACATAACGATCTGGGAACGATCAGGTGCGTTCCTCTTTGCGTTCGCTTCACGGTACGCTCAGGGAACATTGACCAAATCGTGTCCTTTTCCTAACCGATCACGCGCGGAGGTCAAGGGAGCTTTGTGGCGTCAATCGGTCCGACGTGACCATGAACGAAACCCCCTAACCCCAAATCCCTCAGAAGATGAAGACCATTTCCAAGTTGACCCTTGCAGCGGGCGTCGCGGCACTGGGCACCACCGGAGGTCAAGCCCAGTCGGTGGGCTCGGCCTGTGGTTGTCCGGATGTTTCATCGCGCACGACCGTGAACATGTCCTCGCTGGTGGACGGCAGCAAGAACCTGCTAAGCAACAGCACGACCCTGCATTGCAGCAACCTGTACATCATGGACACCCGGGTGTACGTGAACGACGGGCAGGACCTGTACATCGAACCCGGCACCGTGATCAAGGCGAACTCGAACCCGGGTGCCGCCTATTCCCTGATCGTTTCGCGCGGTGGCCAGATCTGGGCGAACGGCAGCGAGAGCTGCCCGATCATCCTGACCGCCGCCGCCGATCCGCTCGACGGATCGTACGACGTGACCAACCGCGGTCAGTGGGGCGGTCTGTTGGTGCTGGGCCGTGCATACAACAACGTGCGCAACAACGACGCCAACTCAGGCAGCGTGGCCCCGACCGGCACCGACGGCGTGGGCCTGATCGAAGGCCTGTTGCTGGGCGATGACCGCAACTACTATGGCATGCCCGTGGGCCAGGAGATCAACGATGACAACTCCGGGATCCTGCGCTATGTGTCCGTGCGTTACGGTGGCGAATCCATCGGCCAGGACAACGAGATCAATGCCTTCTCGTTCGGCTCGGTCGGGTCGGGCACGACGATCGACCACATCGAGGCCATCTCCAACAAGGACGACGGCGCCGAGTTCTTCGGTGGCAAGGCCCGTGTGAAGTACTTCGTCTCGATGCACAACGATGACGACTACTGTGACTGGGACGAAGGCTTCGACGGCCGCATCCAGTTCGTCTACGGTCTGCAGGGTCCGGACAACACCGTTGGGAACACACAAGGCGACAACGGTTTCGAGATGGACAGCGATGATGCCCCGACGAACTTCGCCGATGGTGGCGCCCGGTCGACCCCGGTCATCTACAACGCGACCATCATCGCCCGCAACCTGAACGATGTGGGCCTGGAGGCCAAGGAGCGCACCCAGGGCAGCATCTTCAACAGCATCTTCGCCCGTTTCGACAAGGGTTTGAACCTGACCGCCGATTGCTACACGTTCTGGAACGCCGGTACTTTCAACGTGAAGAACTGCACTTTCCAGGAATGCACCACACCGCTGGCCGTTCCGGGAGGAGCGACCCCGGCCGACAACACGAAGTTCTTCACCACGGACGGCAACCTGAGCGTGGGCGCGAACGCCCTGATCGACGCGACCTACACCATGACCCAGCCGGGCAATGTCCTGACGGACCGCGTGAACCCGGTGCCTCCGGCGGGTACGGCCACCACCACTTTGACGCCTCCCGTGGACGGCTTCTTCTGCGGTGCCAAATACCGCGGTGCCTTCGAACCCGGCGCCAAGCCCTGGACGCAGAACTGGACCCTCGCCGCCCAACTCGGCACGGACGTGAGCGCAGTGGCCGGCTGCACGGGTGACCTGAACGGCGATGGCCAGGTGAACGTGAACGACTACGGCCTGTTCATCAACGCCTTCGGGAACACCTGCTACTAGAACGAGAACCGTGACCGGGATGGGTGGGGCACGGACCCCATGCCCATCCTGAGCACAGAAAAACAATCAACATGGAACTGAAACGATGTCACCGGCTCTTGATCGCAGGAGCCCTGGCCATTGCCTCAGGCAGCGTTTCCGCGCAAGGTCTTGAAGGGATCGTGGTCGAGCAGTACCACACGGTCACCCAGGCCGACGCGGACTATTACAACAACAATGGTGGCGGGTCCTATGCCCTTCCCGTTGGCGCCACGGTCTACCGGGTCTATGTGGACATGGCACCTGGTTACCAATTGTCCAATGTCTTCGGAAGCCCGGAGCAGAACAATCCTCCAGGTCCCTCGCTTAACCCCCTGGATGTGACCACCACCACGACCTTCTGGAACGAGGACGACAGGGGCGACGTCAACCCGGGTGAGACCCGCTACATGGATGATGCCACCTTGTTCGACTCGTACCTCACGATCAACCGCTCGGGGGCCCATTCGAACGCCGGTAGCGGTGCCTGCCCGACCTACAATCTGGAAGTGCTCGGCGTGCCGCGGAACAGCGGCCTGGACACGGACGGGGACCTGACATCCTGCGGCAACTATCCGGACTTCCCGGGCGCGCCTGCGAACGATGGCAACATCCCTGGCACTGCGTTGGACCTGCAGAACTTCCTGACCGGCCCGGACCTGAGCGCGTTCAGTGCTGCCGGCAGTCAGTTCACGCTCGTCAACGATGCATGGGCGACACTGCCCGCCCAGTCCGGTGTCGATCCCAACGGACAGAACCTGGCGTTGATCCTGCAGCTGACCACGGATGGGGCCCTCAGCTTCCATCTCAACGTGACCCTCAAGGACCCCAATGGCGGGACCGAGGTCTATGTGTGGAACAGCGCGGGATTGGGTGAGACCGTCTCTCCAGCCCTGACCTATCCTCCGGTCACCGACTGTGAAGGGACCGTGGGTGGTCCCGCTCTGCCCGGCACCAGCTGTGATGACGGGGACTTCCTGACGGTGAACGACACCTGGGACAACAATTGCGTTTGTGTCGGGGAACCAGTCGACTGTCTGAACGTCCCGAACGGCACCTCGCTGCCCGGCACGGCTTGCGATGATGTGGATCCCAGTACATACGATGACACCTGGGACAACGATTGCAACTGCGTCGGCACGCCCTACGACTGCCCGAACCTGTTGGCCAACATCGGCGATGCCTGCGACGACATGGACCCGAACACCACGGGAGATGCGATCGACGCGAACTGCGTGTGCACCGGCAGCTCGGTGTTCGACTGCCCGAACCTGATGCTGAACATCGGCGACGCCTGTGACGATGGCGACGCGGGCACCTACGACGACACGGTCGACGCCAACTGCGTCTGCGCCGGTACGCCCTACGACTGCCCGAACCTGATGGCCAACATCGGTGACGCCTGCGACGACATGGACCCGAACACCACGGGGGATGCGATCGACGCGAACTGCGTGTGCACCGGCAGCTCGGTGTTCGACTGCCCGAACCTGATGCTGAACATCGGCGACGCCTGTGACGATGGCGACGCGGGCACCTACGACGACACGGTCGACGCCAACTGCGTCTGCGCCGGCACGCCCTACGACTGCCCGAACCTGATGGCCAACATCGGTGACGCCTGCGACGACATGGACCCCAACACCACGGGGGATGCGATCGACGCGAACTGCGTGTGCACCGGTACCTCCATCTTCGACTGCCCGAACCTGATGCTGAACATCGGCGACGCCTGTGACGATGGCGACGCGGGCACCTATGACGACACGGTCGACGCCAACTGCGTCTGCGCCGGTACCCCCTACGACTGCCCGAACCTGATGGCCAACATCGGTGACGCCTGCGACGACATGGACCCGAACACCTCGGGTGATGTGGTGGATGCCAACTGCGTCTGTGCCGGCAGCTCGGTGTTCGACTGCCCGAACCTGGGCGCCAACATCGGCGATGCCTGTGACGATGGCGACGCGGGTACCTACGACGACACGGTCGACGCCAACTGCGTCTGCGCCGGTACCCCCTACGACTGCCCGAACCTGATGGCCAACATCGGTGACGCCTGCGACGACATGGACCCCAACACCACGGGCGATGTCGTGAACGCCAACTGCGTCTGCGTGGGCACCCCCGTCGGTGGTTGCACCGAGACCCTCACCCTGGAGATCACCCTGGACGACTTCGGCAGCGAGACCACCTGGGAGCTCTATGATGACACCGGTCTCAACCTGATCGACATGGGCGGACCCTACCAGGACGGCATGGCAGGCACCGTGGTCACCGAGACCCTCTGCCTCGACCAGACCTGCTATCGCCTGGTGGTCAATGACGACGGCGGCAACGGCATCACCGACGGTGGTTACGTGCTCACCGACGCCAACGGCCGCCGCATCGTCGATGCCAACGGCCTGTTCGGCTCCACCAGCAGTGTGACCTATCCGTTCTGTCTGCCGCTCAGCAACCAGGGCATGATCAACGCCTTCTGCGATCGCATGGACCTGACCTACGCCAGCAGCACCCAATTCTACGCGCACTACCAGCCTGGCGCTTCCGGTTACCAGTGGTGGATCTTCGACCCGCACGGCACCTACAGCCGTCGTGTCTACAGGACCACGCAGAACCTCATACCCACCTACCTGGTCACCCTCCCGGTACCTGCCGACCTCGACCTCAACGTCCGGGTGCGTGCGCTGATCGGTGGCAACTACACCGATTTCGGCCCGGCCTGCCGCGTCCGGCTCAATTCGCCCATTGGTCAGCGCAACCTGATCGATCTGCCGAACGGTGCCGCGCTCAGTGTCTATCCCAACCCCAACCGCACCGGGCTCCTCTTCGTGGACCTCGACCAGTTGGGTGAAGGAATGCACCATGTGCAGATCGACCTGTACAACGCCATGGGGCAACAGGTGTACGCCCAGCAGCTCTCCACCGAGGGCGACAAGCTGCAACAGCAGCTCCAGCTCGACCATGGAATGGCCGCAGGGCTCTACACCATCATCGTGACCGCCGACGGATCACAGCTCTCCGATCGCGTGGTCATCGAGTGACGCGTCGCACGTCGCTCACTTAGACAGGGGGCCGCTCCACATCGGGGCGGCCCCCCGTCGTTTGGGGACAACGTCAGGGCCGCCGGCGGTACCACCCGTAACCGACCAACAACAACAGGATCCCGCCAAGGAACCAGGGCCAGATCGGGCGATGCCCCAGCGAACGGACCGGCGCGGGATCGCCCATGAGCAGAAGTCCCGCCCAGTAGTATGGCTCCCGGAGTTCACCCCGGGCATTCTCCAGATAGTGAAGCTTGGCCTCGCGCAGCGCCTCGTCCTTGGGCATTCCATCGGCCAGTGCCTTGTAGAAGGTGGTTGTTATCTCCGCGGAAGTGCGTTCATCGATGTTCCAAAGGGACATGACCAGGCTTGGACAGCCCGCGTAGGCGAACCCATAGGCGAGCGAACGCACACCCTCGCCGGGCGCCTCCCTGCCCAGGCCGGTCTCGCAGGCGGTCAGGACGGCCAGTTCCGCGCGCAGATCAAGATCGAAGATCTCATAGGCATGCAGGTAGCCGTCCCCGTCGGTTCCCATCCCATCGCCATCCTTGTTGAATACGAGATACGAATACAAGGGGGAGACCTCGTTCATCTCTGCATGGGTGCCCAGATGGAGGATGCCATATTTCCGCGCCTGCTCCCGGAACCCGGTCTCACTGGCATCCTGTCCCACCATGACCCGTGCCGATAGCAACCCGCCCAGGGCCTCGGCCGTTCGAACGGCGAACGGCTGGCGCACCAGATCAAGGTAGCGATGATCCACCAGCATCGGGTCCTGGATGCGGGAGAGATAGTCGTCCTTCAGCTCATCCGAGAACCCCGGGGCCACGGCCAAGGCACCATGGGCTTTGCCACCCTTAAGATCGGCGAATTGGATGGCGGTGGTAACGGAGAGCAGATACGTGATGGCGTACCGATCAAGGAGCAGCTCCGGGTGATCACCGTCCGATCCCATGCGGCCCGTCGGCAGCATTTCCAGGTCGATGAGATGGAGATCGGCATCGGGCACAACGTACAGATGGCTTGCCCGGGACCGGTCGGAGATGGGTTTGAAGACCATGTCATAGAGCGCAGTCCCCGCCGCTCGCTCAGCATGCACATCGCGTGCGATCACTGCTTCGCGCGAGCGATGCACCGTATCGGCCAGGCCCTTCCCATCGACCTGCTCGAGCACGGCTTCGTCCTCCGTTATCAATAGGAGATAGAGATGCTCGGGGGTGGCGGCGAACAAGAGCAGGTCGCGGTCGGGACCGAGCAGTTCCTTCCGCACTTCGGCGAGACCGACCTGCGGTTCGCCGTAGCGGAGCTGGTAGTATTTCGGATAGTCCCGCTGCAACATTGTCAAAAGTTCCTGGTACGCGCGTTCCGTTCGGTCCAGGTCCTGCGCCGTTCCGGGGTCATCCTTGTCCACATCCAGCGACTTGATGATCTCCTGTTCCCTGGCGCGGATGCTATCCGGCACATCGGCGAACTTGAGGCTGGCGAACCGGTTCAGGCGCCCCTTCAGCAGGATGGAGCGATCGGCCTCTGTGAGCCGAAGAAAGCGGTCCAGATCGCTCGTGAGCCCGGTCCGTGCATGGTCTTCGTATGCGAAATCGATGGCGAGGTCGAACAGTCGCTTCTGGGAGCCTACGATGTACAGGCGCGATGCATCGTCCGTGATGGTGTGCCGGTTCCGCGCGAGTGCGTCCACGGCGAGGTCGATCTCCGCGTTCCATCGGCCGGGCGGAGCGGTGGCATGTTCCTTTTCGTGCTGAGCGCGCACGTGCCAATAGACCGCATCCGGGAGCAGTTCCGGGCTCGGGTCATAAACTGGGCCGGTAGTTGCCTGCAGGTGGTCCATGCGGTCTTTCAGCATCTCCAATGCGGTGGATGAATGGGCGATCGCCACATCCATGTTCCTGTCCTGGAACGCCACTTCGGCCATGATCACGTCGATCTGGGCCACCTTATAATGAACAGGGCCATGGATGCGCACCATGATCTCACGAGCCCGCACCAGGTCGGTCATCGCATCGGCGTAACGACCGGCCTGGAGATACATGGCCGACCGGTCGCGTAGTGTAGAGGCCAGATCGGGATCGGTGGAGGGATCGGCCAGGCTGCGTCCGACCTCCATGCTCCGGGTGAACAGGGAATCGGCACGAGCAAGGTCCCCCTGTGCCGCGGCGATCTTGGCCAATTTGTAACAGGTCCGCACGCACTCCGCGCTGTGCACGCCCAGGCGGGCACTGCAAGCATCCAGGTATTCCTGTGCCAGGGACCGGGCCTTATCCAATGATCCACCGGCCATCTCCAGGTCCGCCATGCGCTCCTTCACACCGATGAGCTGTGGATCGTCCGGTTCGAGCACGCTCGCCCGGTCGTGCCAGGACATTTCCAGCAGCTCCCGGGCCCGGGCGTTGTCGCCCAGTTCGAAGTAGATCGTGGCGATGTTCAAATAGGTCCTGGCCTTGCCCATGGTAGCCTCATCCCTCATGAACGGATCCGAGGTCCTCTTGATCACCAGGTCGCTGAAGTGCAGGCTCTCCTGATATGCTGAACGCGCACGGACCAGATCCCCAGTGCCCTGCCACATGATACCGAGATTGCCAAAGGCCGATGCCTTCCGTGTCAGGATCTCCGGATCGTTCCCATCACTCAGCACGTCCAGTGCCCTTTCATAGTAATCCTCCGCATCGTTCATCCGTCCGAGATGCCAGTAGGCCGCACCGACTGCAGTATAGGACTCCGCCCATTGCTTGGCGGGAATACTGTCCGCGGTGGCATACAGGTCGAGCGCAGACCTTGCGAATTGTGCGGAACGCAGATGGTCGCCGAGAATGCTGTAGTCGAACGCCAGGTACTGTCTTGCCCGGCCGCGCTGCCCGATCGGGATCCTTGGGTCACTGTCGGAGACCAGAACGCCGATGGAGTCCACTCGCGCACAATCCTTCAGGCGACCTACATCATAGTAGGTCCAGCTGAGGTCGAACAGGGCCTCGAGCTCCTGTTCAGCTTTGCCATGCTGTCGGACCAAGGAATAGATGTGCTCGGCGGCGGTGACGCCCGCGGCGGCATCCTTCAGTTTTCGATGTGCGCGACCGTACTTGTAGAGATATTGGAAGATGGAATCCTCCCAGGTGGTGCCCGCAGCTTCCCCGATCTGCATGTCGATCTCGCGAATGGTACCGGCATAGTTCTCCGCTTCATAGAGCGCATTGATACGTGCATGCCGCTCGGCCAGCTTATCGACGGATTGCGCACGGGAGGCCATTGCCGCCACGAGTAGCAGCGCGAGAGTTCCTCCCCTGCACCTCATTGCTTCGCCTCGATGAGCATGGCCTTCACGCGAGGGCCGTATTCAGGGTCGTCCTCCAGCCGCAGGGCCTGAGCACCCTGCAGGTCTCCAGTGCCCACCCGTGCCAGGAAAAGGTACCACCTCGCCCTTTTCCGGAACGCGGACCCCTGGTCCGCTGCGACCTTCTGCAGCCTTGGGATGGCTGCGTCCAGATGCCCACTGGCCATTTCAGCATTGGCAATGAAGTACAGCAGGGTGTCGTTGTCCGGATCTTTCTTCAACAACACATCCCACTTCGTGCCTGCCTCGGAATAGTTCCCGAGCTTGAAATCAACCATTGCATCCTGGAAGGCGTAGTCGCTCGTCGCGCTCATGGGCGAGGGCAAACCGGGATCGGGCATGAATTCCTCCGCGAACAGCCTTTCATGGACCGGAGGGCGCGTGGTCCACCACACCGCCACGGCCACCAGTGCAGCCACGGAAGCCGCGATGGCCCACCAGGACCAGCCCGGGCCGGACGCCCGTTCGGAGCCGTGTCCCTGACGGATCTCGCGCATGACACGGTCGAAACCGCCCAGTTCCACGGCGAGCATGCTTTCGTGCTGGGCGCTCACTTCATCGCGCAACCCGACATCCGCCGCCATTTCATCCTCGAACCGGCGGCGTTCGTCCGCCGTCATGCGATCGAGCAGGAAGGCCTCGATGCGCTCGAAACGCTGCTTGTCCTTTGCGTCCGTCATGATCTGCGTTCCTCGTGCGAAGTGCCCTCGACGGCGGCTTCCTTCATTCCGCGCAGCTTCATCATGCAACGGTACTTGATGGTGCGTATGCTGCCCACATCAACGCCCAGCCCCTCGGCGATGATGGTGAGGTCCTTCCGCTCGAAGTAGAACTGGTCCAACACCGTCCGGCATCGTTCGTCCAGACGGCCGTACATGGACCGAAGTCCGGCGATGCGGTCCTCGACCGTCCGATCCATGTTCACTTCCGCGGGCATTTGAACAAGGTCATCGCTTTCCATGGCCACGCGCATGTTCCGGTGATCGGTGGAGCGCAATACGTCCAGCCATTTGTTCTTCGCCACGCGGAAGAGGTAGGCGCCGAGATCCTCGGGGCCATCGACCCGCACACGACCTTCCCGCGCGTTCAGCCAAAGGACGGTCATCGCCTCCTGGAAGACATCCTGTGCATCCCGCACGGTGCCGCTGTTGCGAACGACATAGCCGCTCACGGCCGGAAAGTGACGATCGTAGAGGGCCTGCAGCACTGAGCGGTCGCTCCGGCACAGACCCGCCAACGATCCGTTCTCTACAGAGGTCTGGGCGTTCCGTTCCACGATGTGAGCTGGGACGGATACGATAATACGAAGAACCGGTGCGTCGGGTCCAGTCCATTTGTGTGGGGGGCATCATGTTCCCATCGGGATCACCGGTGAATGTGAACAGGAAAATTCCTGTGGAGGATCGTTCACATCCGGTGGCGCACCTCGATTTGAAGGAAAGAAGGACCAAAACCCAACCTCATGAGACAAGATCCCATACCAAGGAACCGCTTCGTCCTGGCCCTGGGCGTGGCGCTTCCGTTGTGCCTCTCCGCACAAACGGAGATCGAGCCGAACAACAACACCGTGCAGGCCACGCCCGTGGCCTACAACACGGCCATGGCCGGCAACACCGGCGCATGCACCACCACGGACAACACCGTGGACTACTTCCTCCTGACGCCGTCCGATCACGGCGTGATGCGCATCCAAACGGCCATGAGCAACAGTGGCGGGACCGACCTGACCGTTACGATGAACCTGCGGAACAGCTCCGGGACGCTACTGGAAACCTACAACGTTACCGCAGGTGGGAACAATTCCGTCGTGAACGAGACCTTCACGCATCTGTGTTCGGGTGTCGGCAACTACTTCATCTCGATCAATAATCCCAGCGGAGCGGTCTGTACGGATTATTCATTCACCTACGATGTGCTCCCACCTGTGTTCGGGAGCGATCAGGAACCGAACAACTCCTCCGTACAGGCGGCCGACACCCTGGCCGCGGGCGTCGATCGAGATGGCCGGATAGATTTCCTATATGGCGATGCCGTGGACTACTACAGGATCCTGGCACCGAACGACGGAGTATTGACCGTGACGGTGGATGCCGAACACGCCGGAGCAACAGCCGGCACCATGACGCTGCGGCTCCGCAACAATTCCAGCACACAACTGGAATCGTGGACGGTGAACGTGGGCGCCAATGGCGTTCCCGCGAACAACACCTTCACACACCGATGCACCGGCACCGAGCTGGTGTATTTCCTCAGCTTCGAGGGTCCATCGGATTGCGGGATCAGCTATCGCTTCAACTACTCCGTCCAGCAGCCCTTCTACGGGGACGATGCGGAACCCAACAACAATTCCGTCCAGGCCATCGTGGCGAGCGCGGGCAGCGACTACGACGGTCGACTGAGCTTTGATTACGACAACACATTGGACTGGTATCGCTTGCAGGCCCCGAACGATGGCGTACTGACCCTGACCGTCTGGGCCGAGCACAGCGATGGCACGCCGGGAAGCGTTGATGTCCGGCTCCGCAACAATTCCACGACACAGCTCGAACTGTGGACGGTGACCGTGGGCGCCAACGGTGTTCCCGCACAGAACAACTTCATCCATCGGTGCACGGGTACGGAGAACATTTACTATCTGGACCTCTCCAACGCGGATGTATGCGGTGTATCCTATCGCTTCAACTATTCGGTGGCGGCGCCGGTCTTCGGGGATGATGCCGAGCCGAACGAGAACACCGTGCAGGCGACTATTGCCAATGCCGGTGCGGACTACGACGGCCGGTTGGACTTCGACTACGACAACACCACCGACTATTACCGCTTGCAAGCCCCGGACGACGGCGTGATCACCGTGAACATCCAGGCCGAGCATTCGGGGCCGGGTGCCGGCACCATCACGGCACGTCTGCGGAATTCCTCTGCCACGCAGCTCGAGACATGGACGGTGAACATCGGATCAAACGGCAGCGCTCAGTTGAACACGTTCACGCGCAATTGCACGGGCACCGAGCAGGTCTACTACTTGAGCCTTGAAGCGCCCAGCGTATGTGGAACCTCCTACCGATTCAACTACTCGGTGGCCGCGCCTGTTTATGGTGATGACAGCGAACCCAATGACAACTCGACCCAGGCCCAATTGATCGACCTGAACGCGGGATCCGTGCCCGGCCGGGTGAACTTCGAGTATGACGACAATACGGACTGGTTCAAAGTGAACCATCCTGGCGGTATCCTTACCGTGGACATCGACGCCGAGAATGCCGGACCTGCGGGGACCATGACCGTTCGGATCAGGAATTCGGCGAGCACTGTGCAAGCGACGAATTCAACAGCGGCCGTCGGCGGCAATGGCATGCCTGCATCAAGCACCACGGCCACCACAGGGTCCGTGGCAGCGGGCACCTACTACATCGAGGTACAGAGCACCACCGTATGCGGTGTGAGCTACTCGCTGAACTGCTATGACGACGACAATGACGGCACCTGCAACGCCTTCGATCTCTGCCCCGGTGGTCCTGAACCGGGCACACCCTGCGACGATGGGGATGCCACCACTGAGAACGACGAGATCGACATGAACTGCGTTTGCATCGGTACCTCGATCTTCGACTGTCCGAACCTGATGGCCGACATCGGCGATGCCTGTGACGATGGCGACGCGGGCACCTATGACGACACGGTCGACGCCAACTGCGTCTGCGCCGGTACCCCGTACGACTGCCCGAACCTGATGGCCAACATCGGTGACGCCTGCGACGACATGGACCCCAACACCTCGGGCGATGCGATCGACGCGAACTGCGTGTGCACCGGCAGCTCGGTGTTCGACTGCCCGAACCTGATGCTGAACATCGGCGATGCCTGTGACGATGGCGACGCGGGTACCTATGACGACACGGTCGACGCCAACTGCGTCTGCGCCGGCACGCCCTACGACTGCCCGAACCTGATGGCCAACATCGGTGACGCCTGCGACGACATGGACCCCAACACCTCGGGCGATGCGATCGACGCGAACTGCGTGTGCACCGGCAGCTCGGTGTTCGACTGCCCGAACCTGATGCTGAACATCGGCGATGCCTGTGACGATGGCGACGCGGGTACCTATGACGACACGGTCGACGCCAACTGCGTCTGCGCCGGTACGCCCTACGACTGCCCGAACCTGATGGCCAACATCGGTGACGCCTGCGACGACATGGACCCGAACACCACGGGGGATGCGATCGACGCGAACTGCGTGTGCACCGGCAGCTCGGTGTTCGACTGCCCGAACCTGATGCTGAACATCGGCGATGCCTGTGACGATGGCGACGCGGGTACCTATGACGACACGGTCGACGCCAACTGCGTCTGCGCCGGTACCCCCTACGACTGCCCGAACCTGATGGCCAACATCGGTGACGCCTGCGACGACATGGACCCCAACACCACGGGGGATGCGATCGACGCGAACTGCGTGTGCACCGGTACCTCCATCTTCGACTGCCCGAACCTGATGCTGAACATCGGCGACGCCTGTGACGATGGCGACGCGGGTACCTATGACGACACGGTCGACGCCAACTGCGTCTGCGCCGGTACCCCCTACGACTGCCCGAACCTGATGGCCAACATCGGTGACGCCTGCGACGACATGGACCCGAACACCTCGGGTGATGTGGTGGATGCCAACTGCGTCTGTGCCGGCAGCTCGGTGTTCGACTGCCCGAACCTGGGCGCCAACATCGGCGATGCCTGTGACGATGGCGACGCGGGCACCTACGACGACACGGTCGACGCCAACTGCGTCTGCGCCGGTACCCCCTACGACTGCCCGAACCTGATGGCCAACATCGGTGACGCCTGCGACGACATGGACCCCAACACCACGGGCGATGTCGTGAACGCCAACTGCGTCTGCGTGGGCACCCCCGTCGGTGGCTGCACCGAGACCCTCACCTTGGAGATCACCCTGGACGACTTCGGCAGCGAGACCACCTGGGAGCTCTATGATGACACCGGTCTCAACCTGATCGACATGGGCGGACCCTACCAGGACGGCATGGCAGGCACCGTGGTCACCGAGACCCTCTGCCTCGACCAGACCTGCTATCGCCTGGTGGTCAATGACGACGGCGGCAACGGCATCACCGACGGTGGTTACGTGCTCACCGACGCCAACGGCCGCCGCATCGTCGATGCCAACGGCCTGTTCAGCTCCACCAGCAGTGTGACCTATCCGTTCTGTCTGCCGCTCAGCAACCAGGGCATGATCAACGCCTTCTGCGATCGCATGGACCTGACCTACGCCAGCAGCACCCAATTCTACGCGCACTACCAGCCTGGCGCTTCCGGTTACCAGTGGTGGATCTTCGACCCGCACGGCACCTACAGCCGTCGTGTCTACAGGACCACGCAGAACCTCATACCCACCTACCTGGTCACCTCCCGGTACCTGCCGACCTCGACCTCAACGTCCGGGTGCGTGCGCTGATCGGTGGCAACTACACCGATTTCGGCCCGGCCTGCCGCGTCCGGCTCAATTCGCCCATTGGTCAGCGCAACCTGATCGATCTGCCGAACGGTGCCGCGCTCAGTGTCTATCCCAACCCCAACCGCACCGGGCTCCTCTTCGTGGACCTCGACCAGTTGGGTGAAGGAATGCACCATGTGCAGATCGACCTGTACAACGCCATGGGGCAACAGGTGTACGCCCAGCAGCTCTCCACCGAGGGCGACAAGCTGCAACAGCAGCTCCAGCTCGACCGTGGAATGGCCGCAGGGCTCTACACCATCATCGTGACCGCCGACGGATCACAGCTCTCCGATCGCGTGGTCATCGAGTGACCGGACATCCTTTGTAAGCAACGAAGGCCGTTCCTTTCGGAACGGCCTTCGTCATTGGGTGCCGGATATCGAGCGTCCCACCAAGCAACTGCCTAACTTCGCACGCCCAATACAACCAAAAATGCCGCAGACCACGGAAGCAGTGAAATACAAGGTAAAGGACATCGCATTGGCCGATTGGGGCCGAAAGGAGATCGAGCTCGCCGAAGCTGAAATGCCCGGGCTGATGGCACTGCGCGCCGAGTACGGCAAGCAAAAGCCGTTGAAGGGCGCCCGCATTGCCGGATGCCTGCACATGACCATCCAGACAGCGGTGCTGATCGAAACATTGAAGGAGCTGGGCGCCGATGTGTCCTGGAGCAGTTGCAACATCTTCAGTACACAGGACCATGCCGCCGCGGCCATCGCCAAGGCCGGGATCCCCGTGTTCGCCTGGAAGGGCATGACCGCCGAGGAGTTCGACTGGTGCATCGAACAAACGCTGCATGCCTTCGAGGGCGGCAAGCCATTGAACATGATCCTGGACGACGGCGGTGACCTGACCAACATGGTCTTCGACAAGTATCCCGAACTGATCAAGGGCATCAAGGGTCTGAGCGAGGAGACCACCACCGGCGTCATGCGACTGATCGAACGAGAGCGCAAGGGCACATTGCCGATGCCCGCGATCAATGTGAACGACAGTGTCACCAAGAGCAAGTTCGACAACAAGTACGGCTGCAAGGAGAGCGCCGTGGACGCCATCCGTCGCGCCACCGACATCATGCTTGCCGGAAAAGTGGCCGTGGTGTGCGGCTATGGCGACGTCGGCAAGGGCACGGCGGCTTCACTGCGCGGCGCAGGGGCCCGCGTGGTCGTGACCGAGATCGACCCGATCTGCGCGCTGCAGGCGGCGATGGACGGCTATGAGGTGAAGCGGCTGAGCACGGTGATCGGCCGCGTGGACATCGTGATCACCGCCACAGGCAACTACAACATCGTTCGCGAGGAGCATTTCCGCGCGCTGAAGGACAAGGCGATCGTATGCAACATCGGCCACTTCGACAACGAGATCGACATGGCCTGGCTGAACAAGCAGTACGGCAACACCAAATTGGAGATCAAGCCGCAGGTCGACAAGTACACGATCGACGGGAAGGACCTGATCGTGCTGGCGGAAGGGCGCCTGGTGAACCTGGGCTGCGCCACGGGCCATCCCAGCTTCGTGATGAGCAACAGCTTCACCAACCAGACGCTCGCACAGATCGAGCTGTGGAGCAACCACGGCAATTACGAGAACAAGGTGTATGTGCTGCCCAAGCACCTCGATGAGAAGGTGGCCAGCCTGCATCTCGCCAAGATCGGCGTGGAACTGGAGCAGCTCAGCGACGAACAGGCCAAGTATATCGGGGTCCCGAAGAACGGTCCGTTCAAGAGCGACGCCTACCGCTATTGAGCGGCCGGAAGCAGAAGGTGGTTGAAGGTTGAACGGCGGTCCATCCAACGTTCGACCGACAACTCAAAGGCTCGGGTTCAGCAGCTTGCCGCTGTCCAGCAACTTGTGCAGGTAGGGCTCCGTCCTTGCGGCCTTGATCGCCTCGATATGGCCCATATGGTGGCAGTCACTGCCCAGCAGCTCGTAGTGACCAGCATCGACGAGCCTTTCCGCCGTCCTACGGCATGCAGGGCCGTACGCGCCGGAAAGGGCCACCGTGTTCAATTGGAACAACACCCCCCTTTCCTTCAGGCGCTCGTACTTGCTGAACTCCGCATGCCAGAACCCATAGCGTTCGGGGTGGGCCAGTACGGGTCGATAGCCCTGGGTCTGCATCTCGAAGATGACATTGAGCAGGATGACCGGTTCGCTGATGAACGGCAGTTCGAACAACAGCAGGCGGTCACCGAAGGTGAGCACGCGTTTCTCTGAGATCGCCTGCTCAAGCGCATGGTCCAGGTAGTATTCAGCGGCCGCATCCACCTTGATCGGGATACCGAGCCGCGCGACCTCCTCCTGCACCTTCCTCAACCCGCCCAGGATGATCTCCGGCGTATTCCGATAACCGTCGGCCATGCTGTGCGGCGTGGTGATCACCTTTTCAAAGCCGAGATCGACCATGGCGCGGAGCAGTTCCATGCTGGCCTCCAAGGTCGGTGCTCCGTCATCGATGCCGGGGATGAAATGCGAATGCACGTCGCACCTGAGCACGCTGAGGTCGGCCGGCGGGAGCGCCGACCGACCCGGTCCGAACAACCTCCTGAACAATCCCATCTCAACGTTTGGAATACTGTTCCTCGTAGTAATGGCGATAGGTACCGCTGGTCACATGGTCCAGCCAGGCGGTGTTGGCCAGGTACCAATCCACGGTCCGTTCCAATCCCTCCTCGAAGGTGATACTGGGCCTCCAGCCCAACTCGCGCTCGATCTTGCCTGCGTCTATGGCGTACCGCAGGTCGTGTCCCGCGCGGTCCGTCACATAGGTGATGAGCTCGGCGCTCTCCCCGATCGGACGGTCGAGCTTCCGGTCCATGATGGCGCAGAGCAACTTCACGAGATCGATGTTCCTCCACTCGTTGTGGCCGCCGATGTTGTAGGTCTCACCGTCCACCCCATTGTGGAACACGGTATCGATGGCGGCCGCGTGGTCCTCCACCCAGAGCCAGTCGCGTACGTTCTCGCCCTTGCCGTACACGGGGAGCGGCTTGTTCGTGCGGATGTTGTTGATCATGAGGGGGATCAACTTCTCCGGGAAGTGGTGGCTGCCGTAGTTGTTGCTGCAATTGGTGAGCACGAACGGCAGCTTGTACGTGTTGCCGTAGGCCCGCACGAAATGGTCGCTGGCGGCCTTGCTGGCGCTGTAGGGGCTCTGCGGGGCATAGGGCGTCCGCTCCGTGAAGAAGCCGTCGTCTTGAAGCGAACCGTAGACCTCGTCCGTGCTCACGTGGTAGAAGCGCTTTCCCGTGGATACGCCCTTCCATGCATCACGCGCCGCGTTCAACAGCGTCACCGTACCGATGACGTTCGTGCTGACGAAGGCCATGGGGTCCGTAATGCTGCGGTCCACGTGACTTTCGGCGGCGAGATGGATGACGCCATCGATCGCGTGTACCGTGAACAGCTTCCCCAACAACCCAACATCCCGAATGTCGCCCTTCACAAAGGTGTAGTTCGCTGAAGCCTCGATGTCGCGGAGGTTCTCCAGGTTGCCCGCGTAGGTGAGCGCGTCCAGGTTGACGATGCGGTACTGCGGATACTTCGTGACGAAGCGTCGCACCACGTGGCTGCCGATGAAGCCGGCACCGCCGGTGATCAGGATGCTTCGGGTCTGCGCCATTTCAACCACGGATCATGTCGGATGGACCCGGATGCCATATCCGAGGAGGTCCGCAAGGCCGTCCGTATCCATCGTTGGTCCGGTTCACAAGCTCCAATAGGTCAGGTCCTTGATCTTCTTCCTGAACACGCCTTTCAGGTCCACCAGCACGCCCTTCGGTTTCAGCATGCCCTTGAACCAGGCCTCGTCCTTCTCGGTGTATTCGCTGTGGTTCACCGCAACGATGATGGCATCGTACGGGCCTTTCACCTCGGAGGCCAGCGTGTATCCATATTCGTGCTCCACTTCATCGGCATCGGCGTGCGGGTCGGTGACGTCCACGAGGCAACTGAAGCTATTCAGTTCCTTCACCACATCGGCCACCTTGCTGTTGCGGATGTCGGTGACGTTCTCCTTGAAAGTGGCGCCCATCACCAGCACGCGGGCATCGGCGGGATTGGTGCCGGCCGCGATGATCTTCTTCACGGTCTGTTTGGCCACATAACCTCCCATGCTGTCGTTCACGTACCGACCACTATCGATGATCTGTGCATGATAGCCCAGCTCCTTGGCCTTGTATACCAGGTAGTAGGGATCCACGCCGATGCAATGACCGCCCACCAGACCCGGTTGGAACTTGAGGAAGTTCCATTTTGTTCCGGCCGCCTCAAGGACATCGTACGTGTTGATGCCCATGCGGTTGAAGATGATGGAGAGTTCGTTGGTCAGCGCGATGTTGACGTCGCGCTGCGTGTTCTCGATGATCTTGGCGGCCTCGGCCACCTTGATGCTGCTGGCGCGATGCACACCGGCCGTCACGACCAGTTCATACACCTTCGCGATGGTCTCGGCGCTCTCCGGATCGCAGCCGCTGCTTACTTTGATGATGCTGGCCAGCGTGTGCTCCTTGTCGCCGGGGTTGATGCGCTCCGGGCTGTAGCCCACCTTGAAATCCCGGATGTAGTTCAGGCCGCTCAGACGCTCCAGCAGAGGCACACAGTCCTCCTCGGTACAGCCGGGATAGACCGTGCTCTCGTACACGACGTGGTCACCCTTCTTCAATACCTGGCCCACCGTGCGGGTGGCTCCGAGCAGGGGCCCCAGGTCGGGGATGTTCTGCTGGTCGATCGGTGTGGGCACGGCCACGATGAAGAACTCGACGTCCCTCAGGTCCTCCAGATCGGCCGTGAAGTGGATATCGCAACCCTTGAACTCGGATGCAGGCAGCTCGTTGCTCGGATCCTCGCCCCGTCGCATCATGTCAACCCGCTTCTGATTGATGTCGAACCCCACCACCTTGATCCTCCTTGCGAATGCCAGGGCGATGGGAAGGCCCACGTATCCCAGCCCGATCACCGCGAGCTTCGCCTCCTTCCGCACCAACCTATCGTACAAGCTGCTCATCTCTTTTCCTGTAAATGCGTTCGATGATCTCGACCACCTTCATGCCCTCCAGGGCGTTCGTGGTCATGATGTTGCGGCCCTTGAGGGTATCGACCACGTTCTCGATGATGAAGCCGTGATTGTTCGCGCTGCCCTTGTAGGCGCCATAGTCGTTGGCGGGATTGGTGGGGGCCAGTTCCGGCATGGTGTAGTCCTGGATGTGACAGTACTCCACCTTGTCCATGTACTGCCCGCCGATCTTGACGCTGCCTTTGGAGCCGATGATGGTCATGCTGCTCTCCAGGTTCTGGTCCCACACGGCGGTGCTGTAGTTCAGGCCGCCCAGGCCGCCGTCGACGAACCGGAAACCGACCAGCCCGCTGTCCTCGAAATCGGTCAGGTCCTGATGCGCGAAATCGGCGAACTTCCCCTGAATGTCGGTGATGTCACCGAACAACCAGTACATGATGTCGATGAAATGGCTGAACTGCGTGAAGAGCGTGCCCCCATCGAGGTCCTTCGTGCCCTTCCACCCCCCTTGCTTGTAGTAGCGCGCATCACGGTTCCAGTAGCAGTTGAGCTGCACGATGCGGATGTCGCCGAGCAGACCCTGGTCCACCACGCCCTTGATCCATTGACTGGGCGGGCTGTAGCGGTTCTGCATCACGCCGAACACGGTACGGTGCACCTGCATCGCCCTGGCGATCACCTGCTCGCAGCTCGCCTTCGTCAAGGCCATCGGCTTCTCGCACACCACATGCTTGCGGTGGTCCAGGGCCACCAGGCTGTGCGGGGCGTGGAGCCCGTTGGGCGTGCACACATTGATGACCTCGATGTCGGGGACGGCGGCGAGCATCTCCTTCAGGTCGCCGTAGAGGGGGACGTCCGGCAGATCGCGGCCGAGCTCCTCGCGTGAACGCACGTCGCAAATGGCCAACAGCTCGGCCTCGGGATGCCTTCGGATCATCTCCGCGTGGCGCCGGCCGATGTGCCCGCAGCCTACCACGGCGAACTTCACCTTCCCTTCAGAGGACATGACCCTGTTCATGCGATCCGGGTCACCTGTTGGTCCGCCAGCCGGTAGCGTTGCCCGCTTTCCGGACACGCCGCCTCCCCCCTGGTGTCGAACACGAGCTTGTGACCGTATTCGCTCATCCAGCCTGTGCGACGGGCGGGATTCCCCACCATCAAGGCATATGGCAACACCTCCTTCGTGACCACCGCACCCGCACCGATGAAGGCATATTCGCCGATGTCATGACCGCATACGATGGTGGCATTGGCCCCGATGGTGGCTCCCTTTTTCACCAGAGTGCGAAGGTATTCACCCCTCCTGTTGACGGCGCTACGGGGGTTCACCACGTTGGTGAAGACCATGGAGGGTCCCAGGAAGACATCGTCCTCGCAGACCACGCCGGTATAGATGCTCACGTTGTTCTGCACCTTCACATTGTCACCCAGTACCACCTCCGGGCTCACCACCACGTTCTGGCCGATGTTGCAATTGCGCCCGATGGTACAACCGCCCATCACATGGCTGAAATGCCAGATGCGGGTGCCGGCGCCGATGGTGCAGCCTTCGTCGATGACGGCGGTGGGATGTGCCTGAAAGTCCATGTGCCCAAGTGCCCACGTGCGCAATGGCACATGCGGCGTTGAACGGGAGCGCGAAGGTACCTGATCGGCGGGGAGACGGGATGCCCCGGTCACTTCCGCACGTACCCCTCGAAGTCGTAGTGCTCCTTCTCGTTGAGCTCCTCGGGGGTCAGGCTTCGGAAATAGTCGTAGGTGATCTTCAGGCCTTCGGCCCTGCTCACCTTCGGTTCCCAATCCAGGATCCTGCGGGCCAGGGTGATGTCCGGTTGCCGCTGCATGGGATCGTCCTTCGGCAGAGGCTTGTACACGACCTTCTGGGTGGTGCCGGTGAGCTTGATGATCTCCTCGGCGAACTCCTTGATCGTGATCTCGCCCGGGTTCCCGACGTTCACCGGCCGGGCGTGGTCGCTGAGCAACAGGCGATAGATGCCTTCGATCAGGTCGTCCACGTAGCAGAAACTCCGGGTCTGGCTGCCGTCGCCGAACACGGTGAGGTCCTCGCCACGCAGGGCCTGGCCGATGAAGGCGGGCAGCACGCGGCCGTCGTTCAGGCGCATTCGGGGGCCGTACGTGTTGAAGATCCGCACGATGCGGGTCTCCAGCCCATGGTAGGTGTGATAGGCCATCGTGATCGCCTCCTGGAAGCGCTTCGCCTCATCGTACACGCCTCTGGGACCGATGGGGTTCACATGGCCCCAGTAGTCCTCGGTCTGGGGGTGCACCTGGGGATCGCCATAGACCTCGCTCGTACTGGCCACCAGGATGCGTGCCCCCTTGGCCTTCGCCAGGCCGAGCAGGTTGTGCGTTCCGAGCGATCCGACCTTGAGCGTCTGGATGGGGATCTTCAGGTAGTCGATCGGGCTGGCCGGGCTGGCGAAGTGCAGGATGTACTTCAATGCGCCCGGCACATGCACGAACTTGCTCACGTCATGGTGATAGAACTCGAACTGCTCCAGCTTGAACAGATGCTCGATGTTCTTCAACCGCCCGGTGATCAGGTTGTCCATGCCGATCACATGGTAGCCCTCCCGGATGAACCGGTCGCAGAGGTGCGATCCCAGGAATCCGGCCGCGCCGGTGATGAGCACACGGTCCTTCATCATGCCTTCTTTCCGACCGCCTGACGGCCGATGCTCACGTAGTGGAACCCTTCGCTGCGCATCACTTCGAGATCGTAGAGGTTCCTGCCGTCGAAGATCAGCGGTTGCTTGAGCGAGCCCTTCAGCCGCTTCATGTCCGGCGTGCGGAACTCGGACCATTCCGTGCAGATGATCAACCCATCCGCGTCCGAGAGCGCATCATACTCGTCCTTCGCATAGCCGATCGCGTCACCCACCCTTTCCCTGACGTTGGCCATCGCCTCCGGATCGAACGCGGTGATGGTGGCCCCGTCCTTCAACAGGGCGTCGATCATGTAGAGCGCCGGTGCTTCGCGGATGTCGTCCGTGTCCGGCTTGAAGGCCAGTCCCCACATGGCGAAATGCCGTCCCTTCAACTTGCCGCCGAAATGTTCGCGGATCTTGGGCACCAGGGCGGTCTTCTGCAGTTCGTTCACGCGCATCACACTGTCGATCAGCTGGAAGCTGTAGCCGGAATCGTTGCCGCTCTTGGCCAGCGCCTGCACGTCCTTCGGGAAGCAACTGCCGCCATAGCCGATGCCCGGGAACAGGAAGCGTTTGCCGATACGGCTGTCGCTGCCCATGCCGATGCGGACCTTGTCCACGTCGGCGCCCACCATCTCGCAGAAGTTCGCGATCTCGTTCATGAACGTGATCTTGGTGGCGAGGAAGGCGTTGGCGGCGTACTTGGTCAGCTCGGCGCTGCGTTCGTCCATGAAGAGGATCGGGTTTCCCTGCCGTACGAAGGGCTTGTACAGCTCCTCCATCACCTTGCGGGCACGTTCGCTGCTGGTGCCCACGACCACCCGGTCCGGTTTCAGGAAATCGTCCACGGCAAATCCCTCCCGCAGGAACTCGGGGTTGCTCACCACGTCGAAATCGACCCTGGCATGCCTGGCGATCGCATCGCGCACCTTCTCCGCGGTGCCCACGGGCACGGTGCTCTTGTCCACGATCACCTTGTAATCGTTGATCAATCCACCGAGCTCATCGGCCACACCGAGGACGTACTTGAGGTCGGCGCTGCCATCCTCGCCGGGCGGTGTGGGCAGTGCCAGGAAGATGATCCTGGCATCGGCGATGGCATCGGCCAGCTCGGTGGTGAAATGCAACCTGCCCTGGCGGATGTTCCGCTCGAAGAGCACGTCCAGATGGGGTTCATAGATCGGCACTTCGCCGGCCTTCATCTTCTGCACCTTCTTCGCATCGATGTCGACACAGACCACGTGGTTGCCCGTTTCTGCGAAACAGGTGCCCGTGACGAGCCCGACATATCCGGTGCCGACGACTGTGATGTTCATGGATCAGGGAGGGGGTTGTGCTTGCGCGTTGGTCTCAGTTGCTGAAAAAGGAGAGGACCGATCCGGTGATGTGCGCCAGTTGGTCCGCATCGAGTTCGGTATGCATGGGCAGCGAGAGCACCTCCGCCGCAAGAGCCTCGCTGACGGGCAGGTCACCAGGCCTGCAACGATCCGTGGAATAGGCCTTCTGCAGGTGCAGGGGCACAGGATAGTACACCATCGCCGGGATGCCTTGTGCCTCCAGATGCGCCTTCAGCGCATCGCGATGACCATTGGTGATCCTCAGCGTGTACTGATGGAACACGTGCGTCGTTCCCTCGGCCCGTTTCGGGGTGCGGATATGGGCATTACCGGCGAAAGCCCCGTCATAGGCCCTGGCCGCAGTGTTGCGCGCAGCAGCGTATGCGTCGAGGTGCCGCAGTTTGATCCGGAGCACAGCGGCCTGCAGTGCATCCAGCCGACTGTTCACACCAAGGATGTCATGGTAGTACCGCACCTCGCTGCCATGATTGCATATCTGCCGGATCCGCCTGGCAAGCCTTTCATCATTGGTGAACAGGGCACCACCGTCCCCATAGCAGCCCAGGTTCTTGCTCGGGAAGAAGCTCGTGGTGCCGATCGTGCCGATCGTGCCGGCCTTCCTGACCGTTCCGTCGGGCATCGTGACCTCCGCCCCGATGGCCTGGGCATTGTCCTCCACCACCTGCAGTCCGTGCTCCTTCGCGATCGCCATGATCACACCCATGTCGGCGCATTGACCGAATAGATGCACTGGCACGATGGCCTTCGTGTTCGGAGTGATCTTCCTGCGGATGTCCTCCGGGTCGATCAGGAATGTGTCGGGGTGCACATCCGCGAAAACCGGTGTGATCCCCAGCAGCCCGACCACCTCGACGGTGGCCACGAAGGTGAAGGCGGTGGTGATCACCTCGTCACCCGGCTTCAGGTCGAGCGCCATCAGCGCGATCTGCAGGGCGTCCGTGCCGTTCGCGCAGGCGATGGTCTCCCTGCATCCCAGATAGTCCGACAGGTCCTGCTCCAGCCCCTTGACATCGGGACCGCCGATGAACTGGGCGCTTTCAAGGACCCGTTGAAGGGCCGCATCGACCTCGGGCTTGATGTGATGGTACTGGCCGACAAGGTCGACCATCTGGATGGTTCGTGTGGTGGTGCTCATCGCGCTGTGGCCCTTGTTGGTCGCCTGTTCCCGACACATTCGGCCGGGCGGCCGCGAAGATAACCACGCACCTCCGGGGTGACGTCACCGGACGGACGGCCCCATCGCGGCCACACAGGCCGCATGACACGATTACCTTCGCGCCATGCGTGGTGATGGGATCCTGGTCCTGGTGATGCTGTGCGCATGTGCAGGGCGCTCATACGCACAACGGTTCGACCGGGATACATCGCTCTTCATGGTGCCGATCACCGTGAGCTATGCCTATCAGGTGCCCGGAGCGGACATGGCCATCCGGTTCGGCAACAACAGCAACATCGGTTGCGAGGCCCTGGTGAAGTTCCGAAGCAACTATGTGGTAGGTGCCGCCGGCTCGTTCCTGTTCAGCGACCGTGTCCGCGAACCGGGTCTGCTGCGCGGCGTCAGCAACAGTTATGGCCAGATCCTCGATCTGGAGGGACAGCCCGCGACCGTGTTGCTCTATGAACGCGGATACATGCTCCTGGCCGAAGTGGGCCGCATCATTCGCGGCGTGGGCCCGAACCCGAACTGCGGGTTCCTGCTGAAGTTCGGTGGGGGCTACCTCCGTCACAAGATCCGGATCGAGACGCAGAACAACGAGGTGCCCCAGTTGGAGGGTGACTACGTGAAAGGTTACGATCGGCTTTGTGGCGGGCCCGCCGCCATGGTCTTCCTCGGCTATCAGCACATCGGCGACCGGCGCTTCGTGAACTTCCAGGTGGGCTTCGAGGCCGTCCTGGGGTTCACCAACTCGCTCCGTGCCTTCAACTTCGACACCCGGACACAGAACAAGGACAAGCGCGTTGACGCCCTGTCGGGCATTCGTGTCGGTTGGACCTTGCCGGTCTATCGACGCAAAGCCACCAGTTTCTATTTCTACTGATGCCCCTGGGCCTTGACCTTGTGACCCGGGCCTATCACCTGGGCATCCGCATGGCGGCGCCCTTCCTGCCCAAGGCCCGCGCCTGGGTCGAAGGCAGAAGGGGGAGTTGGGACCGGTTGGGGGGACGTGCTGAACGGTTGCAGGGATGCATCTGGATGCACTGCGCGAGCGTGGGCGAGTTCGAACAAGGCCGACCCGTGCTGGAGGCGCTGAAGAAGGCACTGCCCGAACGACCCATCCTGGTCACCTTTTTCAGCCCGAGCGGGTATGCTTCGTTCCATGACCTTGATCTGGCCACGCATGTGGACTACCTGCCACCTGATGGACGTGCCAATGCGCGGCGCTTCCTGGAACTGGTCCGTCCCGGCCTGGCGATCTTCATCAAATACGAGTTCTGGTACCACTACCTGATGGCCCTGGATCGGCTTCAGGCCCCGACTTTCCTGGTCTCCGGCATCTTCCGTCCGGGCCAACCGTTCTTCCGGTGGTACGGGAGCGCATGGAGGCGAATGCTCGCCACGTATGACCGGCTCTTTGTACAGAACGAACGTTCCGCCGAATTGCTGCGGCCGCTGGTGGCCGGTCGCGTCACGGTGAGCGGGGACACGCGCTTCGACCGGGTGACCACGATCGCGGAAAATACACCTGCGATCCCGCTCGCCCTGGCATTCCGAAAAGCCTCCCAACTGCCTGTGCTCGTGGCCGGCAGTACCTGGCCCCCGGACGAGGACCTGATCCACGAGGCACTCGCCACCCTGCCTCATCAGGTGCGCACGGTGCTGGTGCCCCATGAGCCAGCGCCGAGGCATCTGGACCGCATCGCTGAACGGGCGATCACGCCGCTCGTGCGTTGGAGCGCCATCGCGCAGGAACTGGAACGTCGCGAGCCCGAAATACGCCCGCCCCACGAGCCGCCCGATCAGGATCCCCTTTTCGCACGAACCTTGCTCGTGGACCGCACCGGCCTGTTGTCGCGGCTGTATCGCTATGGCGACCTTGCCTATGTCGGCGGCGGGTTCTCCGATGGGATCCACAGCATACTGGAAGCCGCGGCATGGGGGCGACCGGTGATCTTCGGCCCCAGGCACGGGAAGTTCCCGGAGGCCCGGGGATTGATCGAGGCCGGTGGTGGCTTCGAAGTGCGCGATGCGCGCGCACTTGCGGATGTCCTTCATCGTTTGCTCGGCGACGCACGCGAGCTGGAACGGGCCTCGCTGGCCGCAGGACTGTATGTCAGGGAGCGCATCGGTGCCACCCATCGCGTGGTCGACGGCATCCTTGCGTCCATCGATCGGGCACAGGCACCTTGATCCCAGGACGGACGGGCTGCGCGCAAGCTTCTATTTTCGCGCCTCGCTGCCCATGAGGATCCTCGGCATCTCCGCGTTCTATCACGATTCGGCCGCCGTGCTGCTGCAGGATGGACGGATCATCGCCGCCGCGCAGGAGGAGCGCTTCACCCGCAAAAAGCACGACCCCGGCTTTCCGGTGAACGCCGTGCGCTACTGTCTGGAGGAAGGGGGCATCGCACTGGAGGACCTGGACGCCATCGCCTTCTATGACAAGCCACTGCTGAAGTTCGAGCGGCTTCTGGAGACATACTACGGCTTCGCACCCAAAGGGATCGCCTCCTTCCTGAAGAGCATGCCTGTATGGATGAAGGAAAAGCTCTTCCTGCGCAAGCTGATCCGTGACGAATTGAAGGAACTCGGTGATCCGAAGCGGGTGATGGAGCAGCTCTACTTCCCCGAACACCACCTGAGCCATGCGGCGAGCGCCTACTATGCATCCCCGTTCACCGATGCGGCCATCCTGACGATCGATGGGGTGGGCGAATGGGCCACGGCCAGCATCTGCCACGGGAAGGGCAAGGACATCACCATCCTGCGCGAGCTCCAATTCCCGCACAGCCTGGGGCTGCTCTATTCGGCCTTCACCTATTTCTGCGGTTTCCGCGTCAACAGCGGCGAGTACAAGCTGATGGGTCTCGCGCCATATGGGCGGGCGGGCTCCGAGGAAGTGGAGCGGTACCGGCACATCATCCTGACGGATCTGATCCAGTTGAACGAGGACGGGTCCGTGTGGCTGGACCAACGCTATTTCAACTACGCCACGGGGCTCCGTATGGTGGACGATGTCGGCTGGGCAAAGTTGTTCGGGTTCCCGCGACGGGTCCCGGAGAAGGAGGAGCTGCAACAACAGCATTGCGACCTGGCCCTGGCCATCCAGCAGGTGACGGAAGAGGTCGTGCTCCGCATGGCCCGTGAGGCGCAGCGATCGACGGGTGCGGAAGCCCTCTGCATGGCCGGTGGTGTGGCCCTCAATTGCGTGGCGAACGGCCGCCTGCTGGAGAGCGGTGTATTCCGTCACCTGTTCATCCAACCCGCCGCGGGCGATGCCGGCGGCGCGCTCGGAGCGGCCTATGCCGTCCATCACATCCATCATGGTGCTCCGCGTGGGTCAGCCGTGCACCCGGATGCCATGCAGGGCGGCTACCTCGGGCCGGACATCACCCGCCAGGATGCGGAACGCATGGCACGTAAGTACGGTGCGCCCTTTCACCATTTCCCGTCCTCCGGTGAACTGGTCGAACATGTGGCCGGCCTGCTGGCCGACGGCGAGGTGGTCGGGTGGGTGCAAGGGCGCATGGAGTTCGGTCCCCGGGCGCTGGGCGCCCGGAGCATTCTCGGCGACCCGCGCTCTCCGGAGATGCAGAAGAAGCTCAATCTGAAGATCAAGTACCGCGAGAGCTTCCGTCCGTTCGCGCCATCCGTGCTGGCCGAGGACGCCGCCACATATTTCGACCTGGAAGGCACCTCGCCCTACATGCTGCTGGTCCGCCCTGTAAAGGAGGCCTTCCGTCGCCCACTGCCGGAGGATCATGCCGGCATGGGTATCCGCGAGAAGCTCTATTTCGAGCGCTCCGCCCTGCCTGCCATCACGCACGTCGATTTCAGCGCCAGGGTGCAGACGGTGCATCGGGAGACCAACCCCCGCTATTGGGAACTGATCCAGGCCTTCAAGGCAAGGACCGGTGTGGGGCTGGTGGTCAATACCAGCTTCAACGTGCGTGGAGAGCCGATCGTCTGCACGCCTGAGGATGCGTATCGCTGCTTCATGCGCACGGAGATGGACCACCTCGTGGTGGGCGATCTGGTCTTCCACAAAACGGAACAGCCGGCCTGGGAACGCACGGACGACTGGAAGGAGGAATTCGTGCTGGACTGAGCATGGTGTTCCTGGGAACTAAATTGGCCCGCCCGGACGATGGGCCCGATCCAATGAACGCATGGACCTTTTGAAAGACCTCTGGGGCTTCCTGTGGGCCCGCAAGAAGTGGTGGCTCGCCCCCGTGATCATCGTCCTGCTCCTCCTGGGCGTCCTATTGGTCGTGGGTGGGGGATCGGCGGTGGCCCCGTTCATCTACACCCTGTTCTGACCGCCATGTCCGAACGCAAACGCGATCTGGAGACGCTGCTGGCCATCGCCACCGGGCTGATGGTGCTGTTCCTGGTGCTTGGGCATCGCTGGTTGGCGGTAGCGGCCACGGTGGCGGGTGCCGTGGGCCTGTTGTGGCCCTGGGCGGCCGGGTGGATCACGAAAGGCTGGCTGAAGTTCGCCGAAGGTCTCGGGTGGATCAACGGACGGGTGCTGATCGGGATCGTCTTCTTCCTTGTCCTCACCCCGATCGCCTTGCTGCGCCGGCTCGGAACGAAGGACCCGCACCACCTGCGTACGCGGCCACAGGGAACCCTCTGGACCAGGCGCGACCACACCTACTCGCCCGCGGACCTGGAAAAACCCTGGTGATCAGTCCCGCCGCAACCTGGGGTTCCGCGCATGTCGTTCCCGATCGCGTACCGTCCTTCCCACCATTTTCCGGTCGAACGCCTTCCCCAGATCGGTCCCGGTCTGGTTGGCAAGGCATAGCACGACAAAGAGCACATCGCTGAGCTCCTCACCCAGGTCCCGGTCCCGGTCATCCATTTTCTCGCTCTGCTGTCCGTACCGACGCGCCATGATACGCGCCACCTCCCCCACCTCCTCGGTAAGAAGGGCCATGTTCGTCAGCGGATCGAAATAACGAACGCCCACTGTCCGGACCCATTCGTCGACCTTCCGCTGCAGACCGGCGATCGGGCCCTGGCCGGTAGGTGCGCTTTCACTATTTTGTTCCATGATGCCGGGGATGTTCGTGGGCAAAGATGGGATGCGATCAGGGTTGTTCCTGGTCCTGCTGTTGATGTGCTCCCACATGCGGGGCCAGCAGGATGGGGCCTTGGACCTTGTCCAAGCCGTGGTCGATGGGCTTCGGTCACCACAGCAGGCGCACGAAGCAGCACTGCTCATCCAGGAACACACCGGCATCGCAGTATGCCGCGTGGACCACAACACGCGGAACCTGATGTTGCAGGTCGGACCGGGGATCGCCCTGAACGCGTCCATGCTGGACCAGTGGTTGACCGGGCTGCAGCTCCATGTGCGCTGCTATCGGCGCATCCCCCACGCGACGGGGCCGTTCCACCATCTTGACCCCAGGCACTGCGGCCTTGACCCAGCGGACAGGTGATGCGACCCTCCCGTTGGATCATCGTCGCAATGGTCGCCCTTGCCCCCATGGTCGGGGCCAATGCGCAGTGCACCAATTACACCATCACGGTCGGTGGTGGCTTCTACGACATCGAGATCGACTGGGAGCTGGTGAACGACCTGGGCGTGACCGTGGCGCTCGGGGGTGCACCGACCACCCAGTCCGTATGCCTGCCGGACGGTTGCTACACGATGTACATGTACGATTCGTTCGGCGATGGGTGGAACGGTGGCACGTTCGTGATCCGGGAGCAGCCGGCCAACACCATCGTGAGCAGCGGCACCCTGAACAACGGCTACCTGGGCACCCAGCAGGTGAGCCTGGGCGGGGGCTGTGGCAGTGGCAATTGCGACACCTACACATTGGTGCTCACCAGCGGAAGCTATCCCACCGAAGTGAGCTGGAACCTGATCGGCGGAACGTCCATCGTGGCCACCGGTTTCGCCCCGACGAACATGACCCTGTGCCTGGACACGGGCTGCTATGTCATGCAGATGTTCGACAGCTTCGGCGATGGCTGGAACGGGGCCACGTGGACCCTCTATGACGCCATGAGCGCCGTGGTCCAGAGCGGCACGTTGAGCAGTGGCACCATCGGACAGGCCACGATCTCCCTGGATGCCACAGGACCCTGCGCGAACTCGGGGCCCGTGACGGCGAGCGACTGCCCGGATGCGGTGAACATCTGCACCAATTACAGCTTCCAGGTGGATCCGAACGGCGAAGGTTCCGTTTACGAGATCCCGCCATTGGGCTCCTATGGCAATCCGGACTATCTGCTCGGCGATGGCATGTACAGCCCCTGGGGGTCGGACAATTACGGATGCCTGCGCAACGATGAACTGAACAGCACCTGGATGGTGATCAACATCTGGGGCGGTGGTTCCCTTGAATTCACCTTCGGCGGGCTCGGCACCCAGGCGGGCTTCTATGATTGGATCATGTACCCGTACGATGCGAACACCTGTTCGGCCATCGTGAACAACAGCGTGGCGCCCGTGCGGTGCAACTGGAACGAGGTGAGCTACGGTGGGACCGGACTGGCCTCCACCGTGCCCGCCGGGGGAGTGGCCGGTAACTTCGAGCCGCCGCTCACGGTGGCCACCGGCGACCAGTACATCATCTGTTTCAGCAATTGGAGCTCGGTGACAACACTGGTACCGCTCGAGTTCGGAGGCACCGCGATCGTGAGCTGTGATGAGATCGTGCTGCCCATCGAATTGCTCGACATGCAGGCCCATGCCCTGGAGGAACGCGTGAACCTGGACTGGCACACGGCGAGTGAACAGGGGACCGTTCGCTATGATGTACTGCGCTCGAAGGACCTATCGACCTGGGCACTTCTTGGGTCCGTTCCCGCCGAAGGGCCCTCCCTCAACACCACGGGATATTCCTTCGCGGACAGGGCTCCCATCCCGGGAACAAGCTTCTATCGGCTCGACATCATCGACGGGGATGACACACACGCGCATGGTCCGATCGTCAGCGCGGAATGGTCCCCCCCGGGTCCTTTTGTCGCACCGAACCCGAGCGAGGGCGTGGTGCACATCCATACCGGTGATGCCCATCCTTTGGCGTTGATGGACGTCATGGGCCACGATGTGCCCTTTCAAGTCATCGCGAAGGATGCCAACAACACAACGGTGCGGATCGACCGGAGCGGGGTGTTCCTGCTTCGCGTGGGCGAAGGGAATGCGATGCGCTACGTGCGATTGCTGGTCCGCTGAGCGGCCTATTCACGCATTTTGCTGTCGATCACGATGGTCACCGGACCATCATTCACCAGTTCCACCTGCATCATCGCACCGAACTCACCGGTCTGGACGGGTCGACCGAGTTCCTCCCCCAGCCGTTGCTTGGCCCGCAGATAGAGCGGCACCGCTTCCTCCGGGCGTGCGGCGCGCATGTAGCTCGGGCGATTGCCCTTGCGCGTGCTGGCGTGGAGCGTGAACTGGCTCACCAAACAGATCTCGCCCATCGCCTGGGTCACGTCCAGGTCCATGACGCCGTTCGCTCCGGGAAAGATCCGCATGCGTACGATCTTGCCGCAAAGCCATTCCAGATCCTCCTGCGTGTCGCCGGACTCGATGCCGAGCAGAACGAGAAGGCCCGGGCCGATGCTGGCTTTCAGCATGCCATTGACATGCACCTGGGCCTTAGCGACCCTCTGGACCACTGCCCGCATGCCAGTAAGCGTTCTGATCGAAGAAGTTCCGGACGCGTTGCTCCTTCTCCGCATCGGTCCCGTTCCCCAGGATCGCATCCCGCCAGGTGCCATAGATCGCATTGGGCAGCAGCACGAAATAGGAGGAGAGCGTATCCTGCATCGCCTGCACCTGCCTTCGGCCGAACTCCACCGATCTGTCCTTGAATGACTCGTCGAAATCCCGTAGCTGGTCCCCGCAGAGCAGCACGATCCGATGATGCTCCGCGACACGGGCCCTCCTCGTGGTCTTGTCGGAGCCCTCCTCCTTGGTCAGCACGTGCTCGGGATCCACCATGGGGAAGACCTGTTGGAGCAGGTTGCTGATCGTAGCCTCCTTTTCCGCGGTGGTCCGGTTGGTGATGTAGTACACCTCACACCCGCGGGAGACCGCATACCGGAGGAAATCCACGGCACCGGGCAAGGCACGTGCTTCTCCCTGATCGGTCCATTCCTTCCAGGTGTCCGGCGCATAACCGCGACCGTTCGCCACGTTGGTGATCTCGTACGGCGTATTGTCGAGCACGGTCTCGTCGACGTCCACGATCACGGCCGGCGGATCACCTCCGGGCGCGAGCCTGGCCAGGTTGGCATCCAAACGCAAGCGCGCCAATTCGTAGCACTGCTGATAGAGGCGGAACACCTCCGCGGAGGTGGACTGGTAGATGATCGCGTCCACGCCGGCCTGCACCAGGGGCGATGAAGGCGGGGCTGTGGCCTTCTCGGCGCTCTTCGTGGTAGTGGTCCGCGCACCGGAACAGGCGGCCACGAGGACCGTCACCAGGATCGGCACCCATGCGGCCTTCCACGGCCGGGGTTGCAAGAACGACAGGGTCTTGTTCATTGGCTTTTTCGATAGGGGCCTTCCTCCTCCAGTCCGGCCAACATGTCCAGATAACTGCGGTAGCGGCTGGGCGGGACCCGGCCGTCCCCCGCTGCTGCGCGCACGGCACAGCCGGGTTCCTCCAGATGCAGGCAATCGCTGAAGCGGCATTCCCCCTTGAGCGCGAAGATCTCCGGGAATTGATCGCCGATATGTGGAGGGTCCATGTCCACCAGCCCGAAGCCCTTCACACCGGGCGTGTCGATGATGAAGGAGGGGTGGCCTTCCGATGCATCGGACAGGTCCAGTGCGAACATCTCCGCGAGGGTCGTTGTGTGCTGGCCCTTCAAGCTGGCGGCGCTCACCTCCGCGGTATGCAGGTCAAGCGCCGGGTCGATCGCGTTGATCAGCGTGCTCTTCCCCACGCCGCTGTGCCCCGCCAACAAACTGACCTTGCCCAGCAGCAGGGCCTTCACATCCTCCACGCCCGTGCCGTTCCGTGCCGATGTGCGGAGCATCCGGTAGCCCGCGGTCCGGTAGGTGCTTTCATACGCCTCAAGCTGCTCCAGTTCTCCGGCGTCCAGGTCGTCCACCTTGTTGAACAGCAGGATCGCGGGCACCTCGTAGCTCTCAGCGGTCACCAGGAACCGATCGATGAACCCGAACGAGGTGCGCGGTCGTGCGACCGTGACCATCAACAAGGCCTGATCCACGTTCGCGGCGATCACGTGCTTTTCGTGGCTCAAGTTGACCGATCGACGCACGAGATAATTGCGCCGGTCCTTCACCTCGGTGATCTGTCCCACCTGTTCCCCTCCGACCATACGCACCTCGGGCTCGATGACCACATGATCGCCCACGGCGATCGGGTTGGTGCTCCGGAAACCCTGGATACGCAGCTGGCCACGCGCCACGCAGTCATGCAACGCACCTTCCTCATCCCGTACGAGGTAGCGGCTTCCGGTGCTGCGCATCACGATCCCTTCCAACATGGTGGTCGATATCGATGCAAAGGTGCGGTTACCGACCGAGCCACGGACGCAGTTCACCGTTCCTTAACGCGACGGTGGACCGGGGCGCTCGCCGTGTACCTTCGTCGCCGATGTCCATCGCGGTACGGCAGGTCACGAAACGCTTCGGGGCGCAGAAGGCCCTGGATGCGGTGTCGTTCGAGATCGGTGCGAACGAAGTGGTCGGGTTCCTGGGCCCGAACGGAGCGGGCAAGAGCACGATGATGCGGGTGCTGACCTGTTTCATCCCACCCACGTCCGGCAGCGCGTCGGTCCGTGGCCATGACATCGCCCGGGAGAGCATGGCCGTGCGGCGCAGCATCGGCTACCTGCCTGAGAACAACCCGCTCTATACCGACCTCTATGTGCGCGAATACCTCGAATTCGTGGGCGGGGTGCATCACCTGCGGAATGTGAAGGCAAGGGTGAAGGAGATGATCGCGACGGTGGGGCTGGAACGCGAGCAACACAAGAAGATCGGTGCCTTGAGCAAGGGCTACCGCCAACGCGTCGGACTGGCGCAGGCCATGATCCATGACCCCGCGGTGCTGATCCTGGACGAACCCACCAGCGGCCTGGACCCCAACCAACTGGAGGAGATCCGCGGCCTGATCCAACGATTGGGCAAGGAGAAAACGGTGATGCTGAGCACGCACATCATGCAGGAGGTGGAGGCCATCTGCGACCGGGTGATCATCATCGACCGCGGGCGCATCGTGGCCGACGACCGTGCCGACCATCTGCGCGGAATGCCCAAGCAGCGGGAGATGATCACCGTGGAGTTCGACCGGGAGGTGGCTGAGGCCCTGCTTACCGGGATACCGGGCGTGGTGCAGGTCCGTCACGCCCGCGGCATGACCTGGCACATCGCCCACGAGGCGGAGAGCGACGTCCGACCGGCCGTGTTCCAGATGGCCGTGGAACAGGGCCTGCAGGTGCTCACCCTCCAGCGGGCCGAACGCGGCCTGGAGGACGTGTTCAAGGAATTGACCGGCGAAAGGAAGGGCTGAGCGCCGCCTAGAACTTGAAGGTCAGGCCGCCTTGGATGAATGCCACGGTCGGACCCGCCTCAGCAAACACACCAAATCCGCCTGCGAGGTAGTATTTGACGCCAACAAAAGCGCCACCACGAAATGCAGATCCTGGATAGTTGTGTCGGACAAGGCCAGGTACTTCATCAGTTCGATCCTTGAAGCTGACGATATTATAACCCAAGGTCACTCCCGCGTAAGTATCGAGTTTGTCATTGTTGTGCCAAGTATTCCAGTGATAGGTCCCCCGCAACCCGACCATCCAGTAGGTCCAGCGATAATCCTGCGTATAATAGTAGCGCGTTCCCAAGTAGTCGTAGTAGGTTTCATAGTTGCGCCAGCTTGTCTTGAAACCGAAGTAGCCGCCAATACCAAGAACACCGGGACCAACCGGGATGCTTGTTCCCCTGTCATAGTGAAGAATGAACGATGGTGTCTGCCCCGATAGATCACCATTGTTGTACGGTTTATCGAAGGCCCCTCCCCCCACACCAAACCCAACAGAGTTCGTCCCCCGCGAAGGACTGCGCGGAAAGAGCCGTGGTCGAGAGGAGCGTAGAGGATAGGAGGGCGACCGTACGTGTCGTGACCGATTGGTTGGGACCCGCAAAACGCAGTCGGCAATGGCGCATGGTCCATCACGAGGAGCATCCATCGGGACCGCAAGGGCGGTGGTCGCCGGGCCGATGCGCTTCAAATCCTCCGACGAAACTCCGTTCTTTGCGCGCTTCAAGACCGCAGGACCATGCCCTATCTCTTCACCTCCGAATCCGTCAGTGA
This sequence comes from Flavobacteriales bacterium, assembly GCA_020635655.1. Lineage (GTDB taxonomy): Bacteria > Bacteroidota > Bacteroidia > Flavobacteriales_F > PHOS-HE28 > PHOS-HE28. The sequence continues at coordinate 12,148 of JACJZI010000005.1, read as the reverse complement.
GGGCCATCCGGACAAGGTGGCCGACCAGATCAGCGATGCCCTCATCGACCATTTCCTGGCCTTCGATCCGGACAGCAAGGTGGCCTGTGAGACCCTGGTGACCACCGGACAGGTGGTGCTGGCCGGCGAGGTCCGGAGCGAGGCTTACCTGGATGTGCAGCAGATCGCGCGGGACGTGATCGCCCGGATCGGCTACACCAAGAGCGATTACATGTTCGAGGCCCACTCCTGCGGCGTGCTCAGCGCGATCCACGAGCAAAGCCCGGACATCCACCAGGGCGTGAAGCGCCGCAAGCCGGAAGAACAGGGTGCGGGCGACCAGGGCATGATGTTCGGCTATGCGAGCCGCGAAACGGACAACTACATGCCGTTGGCCTTGGAGCTGAGCCATCTGCTCCTGAAGGAACTGGCGGCCATCCGTCGCGAAGGCAAGGTGATGAAGTACCTGCGGCCCGACGCCAAGAGCCAGGTGACCATCGAATACAGCGATACCAACAAACCCCTGCGCATCGTGGCCATCGTGGTGAGCACCCAGCACGATCCGTTCGACAGCGAGAAGGTGATGCTGGCCCGGATCAAGAAGGACGTGCTGGAGATCCTGGTCCCCCGCGTGAAAAAGCAGCTGCCCAAGCGGGTACAGGCGCTCTTCAACGAGAAGGTCATCTACCACATCAATCCCACGGGCAAGTTCGTGATCGGCGGCCCGCACGGCGACACGGGCCTCACCGGCCGAAAGATCATCGTGGACACGTACGGTGGAAAGGGCGCGCACGGGGGCGGCGCGTTCAGCGGGAAGGACCCCAGCAAGGTGGACCGCAGCGCGGCCTATGCCACGCGCCACATCGCCAAGAACCTGGTGGCCGCAGGTGTGTGCGATGAATGCCTGGTGCAGGTGGCCTACGCCATCGGGGTCGCCAAGCCGGTCGGGCTCTTCGTGAACACCTCCGGTACGGCCAAGGTGAAGCTGACCGATGGCGAGATCGCCCGCAAGGTCCTGGGCATGAAGGAGTTCGACATGAGGCCGTACTACATCGAGCAACGATTCGCCCTGCGGACCCCCATCTACAGCGAAACGGCCGCATACGGGCACATGGGCCGCCAGACCCGCGTGATCACCAAGACCTTCCAGAACGCCGGTCAGAAAGCCAGCGTGAAGGTGAAACTGTTCCCCTGGGAAGAGCTCAACGCGGTGGGCGCGGTGAAGAAGGCGTTCGGGCTCTAGGCCCCGGCCTTCTTCCTTCCGCCCAGCGGCGGCATTGGGAACCGAAAGATCGCTTACCTTCGCAGCCCATTTTTAGCCAAGTCATGTACGCCATCGTGGACATCGCCGGCCAGCAGTACAAGGTCGAAGGCCGCCGCAAACTGAAAGTGCACCGCCTCGAAGCCGAGGAAGGCAAGCACGTCGAACTGGAGAACGTGCTGCTGGTGAGCGACGGCAAGACCGTGACCGTGGGCACACCCAAGGTGGAGGGCTTCCGGATCGCCGCCAAGGTGCTGGCCCACAGCAAGGGCGACAAGGTGTTGGTGTTCAAAAAGAAACGCCGCAAGGGCTACCAGACCCTGAACGGCCATCGTCAGGCCCTCACCGAGCTTTGGATCGAAGCGATCCTGGGCAAGGGCGAAAAGTTCGACGCCGCCAAGAGCACCGCCCCCAAGGCGCTGGCACCGAAGGTCATCGCCCCGAAAAAGAAGGCCGTACAAAAGACCGAGCCTGCGGAGGCGCCCAAAAAAGCGGCCGCACCCAAGAAGAAGGCGGCGACCAAGAAGGCAGCCCCGAAAAAGTCCGCCGCCAAGAAGTCGGCCCCCAAGAAGGACAAGAAGTAAGCGTTCCCACGCAACAGATAGCACCGATCAGCCATGGCACACAAGAAAGGTGAAGGCAGTACCCGCAACGGTCGGGAATCGCACAGCAAACGTCTCGGCGTGAAGATCTATGGCGGCCAGCAGGCCGTGGCCGGCAACATCCTCGTGCGGCAGCGCGGCACCAAGCACCACCCCGGCAGGAACGTGGGCATGGGCGTGGACCATACGCTCTATGCGCTGACCGACGGTGTGGTGGAGTTCCGTATGCGCCGGGGCGAACGCAGTTTCGTGAACGTGCTACCAGTGGCGGACACCGCCACTGCCCCCGCCCCGAAGAAGACCGCAGTGACCAAGGCCGCCCCCACCAAGGGTGACGATCTGAAGAAGATCGAGGGCATCGGACCGAAGATCGCCGAGCTGTTCAGCAATGCCGGCATCCACACCTTCGCCGAGCTCGCCGCCGCTTCCGTGGACCGCTTGAAGGAGATCCTTGCCGATGCCGGTTCCCGCTACGCTGCGCACGACCCCGGCACCTGGCCCGAGCAGGCCCAACTGGCCGCCGCCGGCAAGTGGGACGAACTGAAGGCGCTTCAGGACAAGCTGGTGGGCGGCAAGTAAGTTGCCCGGATCGATATTGAAAAAGCCCCTCGATGGAGGGGCTTTTTCATTCCCTTCCCCCCTCCCACGGTACCTTTGCGCTCCCCAAAGGACCAGGGAAGGCCGAAGTACGCATCCATGCTCGAGCTCGCTTACCTAAGGAACCACCGCGCCGATGCCGAGACCCGGCTGGCCAAACGCCCGATCGATGCCAAGGCCCTTTTGGACAAGGCCGCCGAACTGGACGAGGTGCGTCGTGCCACCCAGGCCGAACTGGACGCCAAGCAGGCCGAGATGAACACGATGAGCCGGAGCATCGGCGAGCTGATGAAGGCCGGACGGAGGTCAGAGGCCGATCACATCCGCGTGCAGACCGCTGAATTCAAGGAACACCTGCAGGAAATGCGGACCCGGCTCGACGCGACCGAGAAGGCCCTGCACGACCACCTCTGCACGATCCCCAACGCGCCAAGCGACAAGGTCCCTGCGGGACGAACGGCCGAGGACAACACCGTGGTGATGCAGGAAGGTGCCATCCCCGAACTGGGACCTGACGCCAGACCCCATTGGGAACTCGGTGAGGAGTTCGACCTGCTTCACATGGACCTGGGTGTGAAGATCACCGGTGCCGGTTTCCCGGTCTACAGCGGTCAGGGCGCCCGATTGCAACGTGCACTGATCGCCTTCTTCCTGGACCAGGCCACCGCTGCCGGCTACCGCGAGATCATCCCACCCCATCTGGTGAACGCCGACAGTGCTTTCGCCACAGGTCAGTTGCCCGATAAGGAGGGTCAGATGTACCACGTGGCCGAGGACGGGCTCTACTTGATCCCCACCGCCGAGGTCCCCATCACCAACCTCTACCGCGACGAGATCCTGGACCCGGCACAGCTCCCGGTGAAGATGGTGGGCTACACGCCGTGCTTCCGCCGTGAGGCCGGCAGCTATGGCAAGGATGTGCGCGGCCTGAACCGCGTGCACCAGTTCGACAAGGTGGAGATCGTCCGGATCGAGCGGCCCGAGGACAGCTATGGTGTGTTGGAAGAGATGGTCGAACACGTCAAGGGGCTTCTGCGGTCGCTGGAGCTGCCGTACAGACTGCTATTGCTCTGCGGCGGCGACATGGGCTTCGCCAGCGCGATGACCTACGACATGGAGGTGTATGCAGCGGCGCAGGGACGCTGGCTTGAGGTGAGCTCGATCAGCAACTTCGAGACCTTCCAAAGCAATCGGCTCAAACTGCGCTACAGGGGAGCCGACAAAAAGCCCCATCTCGCACACACCCTGAACGGCAGTGCCCTCGCACTCGCACGGATCATGGCGGCCCTCCTGGAGAACAACCAGGGCCCGGATGGCATCGTCATTCCAAAGGCCCTGCGCCCCTACACCGGCTTCGACCGGATCCACAAATGAGGAGCAACATACTCCTGGCGATCGTTCCCGCGTTGTGGCTCGGCACAACCGCCTGTCGGGGTCCCTCCGACCCCGTCAAGGTGAAAGCCATCGACGAGATGACCGGTCAGGTGGACGGTCTCCTGCTCCAGCTCAATGCGGTGGACCTACCGCGATACGCCCGGATGGATTCGGTCTTCCGGACCTCCCAGGAACAGGCGATCGAGGAGATGCTCCGGGATACCCTGGACCGGGAGCGGGCCCTGCTGGTCGGCAACTACTTCCGGGCCATGGATCGCGCTGTTCCGCGGGTCCGAAGGGAGACCCCCAGGCTCATCGATGAACTGGCCCGGAGCAAGATGCAGCTCAAGGACCTGCGTCATGACATCGATCGGGGGCTTCTCCCCGATGGGCCGAAGAACACGTACTTCGACCAGGAGAAATTGGTCGTGGAACAGTTGGACCGCAGCACGGGGGTCGTCCTGCAAAGCCAGGGCACCGCGGACCGGGCCTGGTCGGACCGGCAAGCCGTGGATTCCCTCATCATGAGCCACGCCGAAGAACGCGCCGAACGGCCATGATGTGTCGCTCGTTCTTCACCCTAGCTCTGGTCCTCCTGGTGGGAACAGGCCTGCGTGCGCAGCCCAATACGGATGAGCAACTGGCAGCACAGTACTACCGGAACGGTGACTATGAAAAAGCGGTGATGTACTATGAACGGCTCTATGACAAGCAGCCAGGGCCATACTACTACGAACAATTGTTCAAGGGGCTGATCGCACTGAAGGAGTTCGGCAGGGCCGAGAAGTTGGTAAAGGACGTGATGCGCCGCAGCAACGACCCACGCTATCCCATCGACCTGGGGGCGCTGTACCATCAGATGGGCGAGGACGACAAGTCGGAGCAGCAATACGACAAGGTGATCCGGTCCATCGGTAACGACGCGAACAAAGTGCGCCAGGTGGCGGCCGCTTTCAGGCGCAACAACGAACTGGACCGAGCGCTCGAGGCCTACGAGCGCGGGAAACGACAGATACACGACGGTTATTCGTTCGACTACGAGATCGCCAACCTGTATGCGGACAAAGGCGAGATCCCGGCGATGATCGCATCGTTCATGGACCTGCTGGAGGTGAACGAGGGCTATGTGCTCTCCGTGCAGAACGGCCTGGCCCGCTACCTCGACTTCACCACGCCCAACAACGTGACGGATGCGTTGCGAACGGAACTCCTGCGACGCATCCAGCGTGGACCGGACAAGAGCATATTCACGGAGATGCTCATCTGGCTGTACATCCAGCAGAAGGACCTCAACGGTGCCTTCGTCCAGGCCAAGGCCCTCGACAAACGCTTCGGTGAGGGTGGAACGCGCCTGATGGAGCTCGCCTCGATCGCCCTTTCCAACAAGGACTATGACATGGCCGCGAAGTGCTTCGGGTATGTGGTGGCGCTCGGGCACGATGACACCATGTACGCCAAGGCACGCATCGGCCAGGTGAAGGCGAACTACGCCCGGCTCACGTCCCAGGCCGAACCCGCCCAGGAGGAGGTGGTGACCCTGCGCGACACCTATGCCGAGGTGCTCAACGAGCTGGGCCGCACGAGTTCGACCTGGTCATTGATGGAGGACATGGCCCACCTTCAAGCCTACTACCTGAACGACCTGCCGGCAGCCACCGACCTGCTCCAGACCGCGATCGACCTACCGGGACTGGGAAGCGAAACACAGGCCGAGCTGAAGCTCGAACTCGGCGATGTGTACCTGTTCAGCGGTGACGTGTGGGATGCCAGCCTGCTCTATTCACAAGTGGACCTTGACTTCAAGTACGATCCGCTCGGGCACGAGGCGCGCCTTCGGAACGCCAAGGTGAGCTTCTACACAGGCGATTTCCTGTGGTGCAAGGCCCAACTCGACGTGCTGAAGGCCTCCACATCGAAATTGATCGCCAATGATGCGATGGAGCTTAGCCTACTGATCAGCGACAACATCGGCCTGGACAGCAACAGCGTGCCGCTCCAGCATTTCGCTCAAGCCGAGTTGCTCATCTTCCAGCACCGTTATGACACCGCGCTGGTCGTCCTCGATTCCTTGGACAAGGAGTTCCCGATGGGCTCATTGGGCGACGACATCCTCTATCAGCGCTACCGGATCGCCAAGGCCCGCCACCAGTTCACGGAAGCCGCGGACCATCTGCAGCGGATCGTGGAGCTCTATCCGCTCGACATACTTGTGGACAACGCGTTGTACGACCTGGGGCGCCTTTACGAGGAGGACATCGGAGATCCGGTCAAAGCGCAGGAGACCTATCAGAAGCTGCTCTTCGACCATCCCGGGAGCATCTTCGTACCCGAGGCACGCGCGCGCTTCCGCCATCTGCGCGGCGACGGTGATGCACCCCCTCCGGACGGTGCGGCGCCGAACGAAGGTCAGCCATGATCATCTACAACGTCACCATCAGCATCGATGCCGAGGTGCACGACGCCTGGTCGCAATGGATGCGGGAGGAACATATCCCCGAGGTGATGGCCTCGGGTCTCTTCCTCACATGTCGCATGATGCAGGTGCTCGGGGACGAGGACCAGGGTACCACCTACGCGATCCAATACTCCTGCGCCGACATGCCCGCCTATGCGCGCTACCGTGAAGAACACGCACCAGCGCTACAGGCCAAGACCCAGGAGCGGTTCGGCGGCAGGTTCCATGCGTTCCGCACCCTGCTCGAAGTGGTGCACGAAGCCTGATCCATGGTGCGGGCCAAAAAGCGGTTCGGCCAGCATTTCCTGAACGCCAATGCCATCGCCGAGCGCATCGCGGGCAGCCTGACGCACCATGGCAACTATCGGCGCGTGCTGGAGATCGGACCCGGAACCGGTGCCCTGACCCGGTTTCTCCTCCCCCGCACTGACATCGACCTGACGTGCGTGGAACTGGACGACGAGGCCGCCGCTCATCTGCGGGCCGCCTTTCCGGAGCTGGGTGACCGCCTTCGGACGGGCGATGTGTTGCGCATGGACCTGTCCCGCATCGGAGAAGGCCCTATGGCCATCATTGGCAACTTCCCTTACAACATCAGCACCCAGATCGTTTTCCAGGTACTGGCCCATCGTGACCGCGTGATGGAGGTGATCGGCATGTTCCAAAAAGAGGTCGCCGATCGCCTGCGGGCGGCACCTGGCAGCCGCACCTATGGCATCACCAGCATACTCACCCAGGCCTACTACAATGTGGACCAACTCATGGTGGTCGAACCGGGGTCCTTCACCCCGCCTCCCAAGGTGCGCAGTGCGGTGGTGCGTCTGCAGCGCAACGGCACCGTGAAGCTCGATTGCGACGAGCCGCGCTTTTTCGCGATGGTGAAGCAGGCCTTCAACCAACGCCGTAAAACGCTGCACAATGCACTGAAGGGCTTTCCCGGCCTCGGAGAACGGATGCCGGACCGGTTCCGAAAGCAGCGGGCCGAACAGCTCTCCGTGGCCGATTTTGTAGACCTGGTGAACGCATGCATCCCTGGTGATGGACTGGACGGTTCACAACGAACGGCCTAATTTCGCGACGCTCAGTGCACCAAAGATGGAAGGCCGACATCGATGGCATTCACCCTCTCCAGAGCGATCCTGGAACGCATCCAGGAGAACGTTGCCCGGCAGCGCGCAGATGCGTTGCTGGCCGAACTGAGCGACCTGCATCCCGCGGACATCGCGGAGGTCCTGGACGGCCTCGACCTGGACGAGGCCCGGTATGTGCATGAACTCCTTGAACCGGAACTCGCCGCCGAGGTCCTGCTCGAACTTCCGGAGGACCGTCGCGATGAGCTGCTCGAGACCTACTCAGGCAAGGAGATCGCCGAGGAGCTGATCGAGCACATCGATTCGGACGACGCCGCCGACGTACTGGCCGAGCTGCCGGATGAGAAGCAGGCCGAGGTGCTCGCCAACATCGAGGACGCCGATCACAAGAGCGAGATCACCGAGCTGCTGAGCTACGACGAGAACACTGCCGGCGCCCTGATGGCGAAGGAGCTGGTGAAGGTGAACGTGGACAGCACGATGCGCGAATGTGTGAAGCAGCTTCGCTCCCATGCCGAGGACATCGACAATGTGTACGTCATCAATGTCGTCGACCGCTACGACCGGTTGATGGGCACGATCCCGCTGAAGAGCCTGCTGACACACCCGCTGCGCACGCCGGTGAAGGAGGTCTACGACCCCGACGTGATCAGCGTGAAGGCGGATACCGACGTGGAGGACGTCGCCCGCATGATGGAGAAGTACGACCTGATCGTACTGCCCGTGGTGGACGATCGTGGCCGATTGGTGGGACGGATCACCATCGATGACGTCGTGGACACCATTCGTGAGGAGGAGACCGAGGACGTACAGAAGATGGCCGGTATGGGTGCCCTGGACTACTCGTACAGCAACAGTAGCCTGTGGGAGATGGTGAAAAAGCGTGCAGGCTGGCTGATGGTCCTGTTCATCGGCGAGAGCTTCACTGCGACGGCCATGAGCTTCTTCGAAGGCCAGATCGCCAAGGCGGTCGTCCTCGCATTGTTCATTCCGCTCATCATCTCCAGTGGTGGCAATACCGGCTCACAGGCCAGCACACTGATCATCCGTGCGCTCGCCCTGGGCGATGTCACGGTATCGGAATGGTGGCGCATTTTCCGGCGGGAGGCGAGCGTGGGTACCACGCTGGGCCTGATCCTGGGCCTCTTCGGCTTCGCGCGCGTGGCGGTGTACAGCCAGTTCACGGACATCTATGGTCCGCACTGGCCGATGATCGCGCTGGCCGTGGGCACCTCCCTCTTCGGCGTGGTGATCTGGGGGAACCTCATCGGTTCACTTTTCCCACTGGTGCTCAAACGCGTGGGGCTCGACCCGGCCGTCAGCAGTGCCCCCTTCGTGGCCACGGTGGTGGACGTAACCGGCCTGCTCATCTATTTCACCATCGCCACGCTCCTGCTCATGGGCATCGTGCTGTGAGGATCGCCTTCATCGATAGGGTCCATCCCGTGCTCGAAGAACGGCTCGAAGCGGCCGGTCACATCTGCGAACAGTTCCACCATGTGAGCGAACGGGATCTTTCAGGAGCATTGGGGGCTGTCCAGGGGATCATCGTGCGCAGCCGCAAAGTGGAGCGTGGTCTGATGGACGGGATCCCCGGGTTGCGTTTCATCGGTCGCGTGGGGTCCGGGCTCGAGAACATCGACACCGTGCATTGTGCCGAACGAGGCATCGCTGTGTTGAGCGCACCCGAGGGCAACCGCGACGGTGTCGGTGAAATGGCCGTAGCCCATCTCCTGGTCTTGCTGAAGCAGGTCTGTCGAGCGAACCAGCAGGTACGTCAGGGTCTTTGGGCACGCGAGGCGAACCGGGGGCACGACCTCGCAGGACGCACCGTGGGCATTATCGGCTACGGCCACATGGGCACGGCATTCGCCGAGAAGTTGCAAGGATTCGATGTCCGGATCCTCGCCCACGACAAATACCGGAAGGGCTTCGGCAATGACCGTATCGAGGAGGTGGGCCTGGCCACGCTTCAGAGCGAATGCGATGTGGTAAGCCTCCATCTGCCGCTCACGGAGGAGACGCACCACTATGTCAACGCCGGGTTCATCGAACGGATGCTCCGACCGTTCTGGCTATTGAACACGGCCCGTGGCCCTGTGGTTGATACCGCCGCCCTGCTGGACGGACTGGACAGGCGCAAGGTCCTTGGGGCCGGTCTGGACGTCCTCGAGTTCGAAACCCCGACCTTGGACGGACTGGACCAACAAACCCATGCCGATGTGCTGTCGCGACTCCTGGCCCACGAGGGTGTGCTGCTCACGCCGCACGTTGCCGGGGTCACGCATGAAGGCAAACTGCGCATGGCCACCGTGCTGGCGGACAAGATCCTGAAGGTCATCGGCACCGACCATGCGTAGCGTTCGTCTCCTTATCCTTGCCTCGCTCACCTCGTGCAGCATCATGACCGCACCGTACGGCGACCCTGAAGTGCATGGCCATCGCGGTTGTCGCGGCCTGCTGCCGGAGAACACCATCCCGGCGTTCATCAAGGCCACGGAGTTGGGCTGTGACTGGCTGGAAATGGACGTGGTGTTGAACGCGGACAGTGAGGTGGTGGTCTCGCACGAACCCTGGATGGACCGCCGGATCTGTCTCGACCCGAACGGCGATAGCATACCCCACGGCCAGGATCGGGAAGCGAACATCCATCGGATGTCAACGGTCGAAATGCAGCGGTATGATTGCGGCAGCCGCGAACAGACCGAATTCCCGCAGCAGAAACACTTGAAGGTGCACAAACCGTTGTTGCGTGAAGTGGTCGAGGCGGTGGACGAACACATCCTCATGAACGGGCTGAACGAGGTGGGCTACAACATCGAGATCAAGAGCGAACCGCAATGGATCGGTGTGTACCAACCGCAACAGGACGAACTGGCCCGCCGCGTGATCGACGCCGTCCATGGAACGGGCATCACCCGACGCACGATCATCCAATCCTTCGACACGGCCGTCCTGGAGGCCATCCATGAACTGGACCCGCGCATTCCCACCGCGCTGCTCGTGGAGCACGTGGACCTTGAAAAGGACCTCGCCAAGCTCAGCTTCCGACCCGCCTACTACAGCCCGGCGTTCGATGGCGTGGACGCCGCACTCGCCGATCGGCTCCGCGAGCGTGACATCGGTCTGCTGGTCTGGACGGTGGACCGGAAGGAGGACATGCAGCGTATGATCGACCTGAACGTCGACGGGATCATCACGGACTACCCGGACCGCCTGATCGATCTGTTGGACGATCAGCCCTGAGCTGGCACCGCCTATTTCAGAACGAACCGCGCGGTCACACGACTGCGCTGCTCGATGAGCACTTCACGCCCCGCGGTCAATCGCTTCAGGGTGGCCTCATCGAAATGGCGGATCGTCACCAGTTCGCAACCCGCATTGTACCGGACCTGATACACCTTCCGGAGCTCCTCGATCAGGCCATGCGCCCGGGGAGAATCATCGACCACGACACTGAACGCCACCGCACTGTTCTGCATCAGGTCGATACGAACGCCGTGACGGGCAAAGAGCCAGAAGATGCCGCTCAGATTCTCCTCCACCACGAAGCTCAGATCGTGCGGTGCGATGCTGATGAGCAGTTGCCCCGGCTTCACGATGTACGACGGGATGAGCGTATCGTGATCGGTAGCCTCGCTGATGGTGCTGCCCTGTGCGGCGAGGTCGCTGAACGACCGGATGAACAGGGGGATGCCCTTTCGTTGCAGCGGCTGCAACGTGCGGGGGTGGATCACACTGGCACCGAAGTAGCTCAGTTCGATCGCCTCGCGATAGCTGATGTGTTCCAGCAATCGGGTATCCGGAAACCGGTTCGGGTCCGCATTGAACATGCCCCGTACGTCCTTCCAGATCGTCACGCTCTCCGCATCCAGCAGATAGGCGAAAATGGCCGCGGAAAAATCCGATCCCTCGCGGCCGAGCGTAGTGGCCAGGCCCTCCGCCGTGCGACCAACAAAACCCTGGGTAACGACCCGAAAGGGATGCTCCCTCAACAAAGGGCGCAAACGGTGCTCCACCTGTCGCTGGCTCACCTCCCAATCCACGCGCGCCGCGCGAAAGAGTTCGTCCGTGCGGATCGCCTCCCCTGCATCGAACAGCATGGTCCGAACACCAACAGCGTTCAAATGGGCGCCCACGATCAGCGTGCTCCAGTACTCACCGAAGCTCACGATCTGATCGTAATCCATGTCGGACCTGCCGGCCGGGCGCCTGCGGCAACGTTCCCGCAATTGTTCGAATCGGGCGCGCAGGGCCTCCATCGCCGCGGCATCGCCCGGAGCCACCTCCACAAGGACCTCTTGATGCGTTCGTTCGAGGACACCGATGCGCTCCTCGACCTTCCCACCCCGCACCCACGCGGTAAGAAGCTCCTCGAGCGCATTGGTGGTCTTTCCCATCGCGCTCACTACGATCACCAGGTCTTCGCCCGGGAAGTGGGACAATACGTGAGCGACATTACGCACACCCGCTGCATCCTTCACGCTGGCCCCGCCGAACTTGAAGACCTTCATGCCTGGGAGATCGCTTTCAGCTGTTCCCGATGGAGCCTGCCGTTCACCCAATGTTCATCGATCTCCGCGCCCAGCCGCTCGTAGAAGCGGATCGCGCCTTCGTTCCAGTCGAGCACCTGCCAGGTGAGATGGTGATAGCCACGCTCCACGCATTCCGTTGCGCAGGCGCGGAACAACTTCTCCCCGATCCCATAGCCGCGTGCGCGTGCTGTCACCACCAGGTCCTCCAGATAGCCCACGCGTCCACGCCAGGTCGAGTACCGCTCATAGCATAG
>JACJZI010000004.1 GCA_020635655.1 Flavobacteriales bacterium | reverse complement strand
GTACATCGATCCGCAACACCGCGACCTGTCGCATGCCGTGGACAGCGTGTTCAAGGCCATCGACAGCGCATTGAGCTTGTGGGATGCCAACAGCACCGTGACCCGGTTCAATGCGGCGGCGGACACGTTCATCACGGATGACGGGCTCTTCCTGGACGTGCTGGCCTACGCGCGAAGTGTATGGGTACTGACCGCCGGGGCGTTCGATCCGACCGTGTATCCCCTGGTGAAGGCCTGGGGGTTCGGACCGCAGGGCGAGGCCGATGTGAACACCTCGGAACTGGACAGCCTGCGGCATCTGGTCGGCCTGTCGATGATCTTCAGCGATCCGATCATCAGTCCGCCCGGTGCCGATCATGGCACGATGAAGCTGTGGAAACGCTTCTTGGGCATCCAGTTCGATCCGAACGGGATCGCACAGGGGTATACGGTGGACCGGGTCGCCATGCTGCTGGAGGCCCGTGGGATCGGCAACTACATGGTGGAGGTGGGGGGAGAGGTCCGCGCGCAAGGCACGAACGGGCAGCAGGAGGCTTGGACGATCGGTATCGACAAACCGAAGGCCGGGGAAGCGCACGACCTGCAGACGCAGGTCCCCCTGAAGGACGCCTCCCTGGCCACCAGCGGGAACTACCGGAAATTCCGCGAGGTGGGTGGCCGACGACTGGGCCATACGATCGATCCACGCACCGGCAGGCCGGTGACGCACGGTCTGTTGAGCGTGTCGGTGATCCATCGGTCCTGTACCATGGCCGATGCCGTGGCGACCGGTCTGCTGGTCATGGGGCCGGATGCCGCGATCACGTGGTCCGACGCGCATCCGGAATACGGCCTCTATTTCATCCTGGACGATGGGAAAGGCGGGTACATGACCTGGGCCTCGAAGAACTGGCCCGGTAAGGCGCAGTTCCAGGGCGAACGCCCCGCATACCCAGCTGATACCACGGTGATGGGGAATCACCCGCAGCGGGTGCATGGGATCCCCCCCAAGAGAATGAAAACCCGGACGCGGCCTGCGAACGGGACCAATATGGGCACCAAGCCGCGAGAGCGAAAGGAGGATCCGAATGCGCGCGCATTAAAGGACCTCCCGGACGATCCCCCTTCCCTCAAGAAGCAGGAGAATGGCGAACAGGTGGACCGCAGGTCCAGGAATTGAAGGGTCCGACCTTACTGGTGTGGCATGATCAGGCCGCTTCAGCGTCCTTCCGGCACTGCTCCTCAGGGCGTGCACCGCAATAGCCGCATGCCCCGCCTTCTCCCTGAATGAGCGGATTGTTCGAGGCGCACGTGCCGGCGAATCGACCATCCTTCTTCGCCCAGACCTTCACCGCTATCCCAGCGAACGCCAGCCCGATGAAGCCGATGCCGAGCAGGACGGTGAGGAGTGCGGTATTCATGATGCAAAGGTATGGCACGGGTGGATGGAGCCGGTCGGACACTTATTCGTCCTGCGCGCTGCGTCGTTCCCCAAGGGGGAGGCATCACCGGAGGCCGGACCGCTTCGCGGCCCTGGGCCTTTTCGTCCGCTTCCTCGCTCAGGCACGGCCTGGCTCGGGCGCGAACACTTTGGAGGACGCAGGTGATCGGGTGAAGGAAAGGAAGGGATGGACTACGCTTCGCTGCGTCGTTCCCCAAGGGGGAGGCATCACCGGAGGCCGGACCGCTTCGCGGCCCTGGGCCTTTTCGTCCGCTTCCGCGCTCAGGCACGGCCTGGCTCGGGCGCGAACGAAAAGGCCCGCCGCTTCACGGCAGGCCTTCCGGTGGCGGAGAGGGAGGGATTCGAACCCCCGGTGCGGCAAGCCGCACACCTGATTTCGAGTCAGGCCCATTCGACCTCTCTGGCACCTCTCCGGTCGCGGGGCCGCAAAGATAGCCGACCAGGGAAAGCCGGTAGTGTCTCACTTTGAATCTGGGTAGGCGAGCTTCACGATATCCGCGATGCTCATCAGGTCATCGGTAAGGCCCGCTTCCATCGCCGGGGTAACACGCAGGGTCTTGTGGATCCGGCACCAGTTGTAGTGGACGAAGTGCAGAGCGATGGCATAGCAATGGTTCTCCACCTTCTTGCTGAAGGCATTGGTAAGGCGGGTGAACCGGCGCATCGCCATCCGCATGGTCAGGTTCTGACGTTCCACGTGTGAGGTGGAGATCAGCGTTTCGTCCGGCTGTCCCTCCACGATGACCGTCTTGGCGCCAGTGCATTCGGCGGGGCTGTAACGCCGTTCGTTGCCCTTGCCTTCAGGGTTGCCGTAGAGCTTCACCAGTTGGGCAAAGTCGATGTAGGTGCCGAACACGGCGTCAACGGCGAAGCGATAGGCGGCATGGCCGTCGCTGGTCATTTGCATGCGGGTGGAAACGCGGCTGCGCACATCGCACAGGAACTCATAGGCGGCATTGGCATCGCGGCTACCCACGAACCACGAGATCATCAGCTTGGTATCGCTGTCAAGGCAGGTCCACGTCCATACGTCACCGGCCTGTCCCTCCATCCCTTCGGGGACGTTCTTTTGCTTGGCATAGACGAAGCTCCAGATCTCATCGCACTGGACGTTGCGAGCGGCCACCTTGCGCACCTTCTCATCGTGGAACTTCTCGCAGGCGCGGCCTACTTCCACCAAGAGCTTGGTCACGGTGTTGATCGACACATCACACACGCGGGACGTGCTGCGAAGGCTGGAGCCCTCCACCAGCATGTTGAGGATCTGGACTTGCTTGGACAGCGGCAGGCGGTTCATGGTCTCTGTGCTTACAGGACCAAATATAGAGGAAATATGCTTACCGTCAAGCATAATAATTCAATTTAATGGATATAGCCATACAGCCGCCTATTTCACAGGCAGTTACTTCTGTTTTCGTTTGCCTGCAGAAGCCCACGACTACTGCGCGGGGGGCAGGTAGAGCGTCAACTGAACGGGCACCCGACCATACTTCTCCGCCATCCGCTGGCGCAACTCAGGCATGGTGCTGCAGGCGGATGCCATGCCCACCAGCTGCCAGATGTGCTCGATGAGCCTCTTCAGCCCGTACTGGCTGCTCATCCACTGGTGGTAGTTCTGGCCGTGGCGCGGCTTCGGGGCGTGCTCCCTTAGCCACTTATAGACATCCGGGTCCAGATACTGGTAGACCATTTCGTTCACCAGCTTCCCCCACCACTTCGGACGCTGCTGCGCTGCCCCCTTCCAATTCGTGAGTCTGCCGAACTCGTTCCATAGCTCTTGAGGGAACGTCTTTTCCCATGCCCGCATTTCCTCCTCCAGGAACAGCTTCATCTTCAGTTGCAGGGCATCCTGCGCGCGTTCATACTGATATCCGGTCGCCTCGTCCACCAGCGCGATGATGCCGGTCTTTGCGCAGGCGCGGAGGAAGGCATTCGCCTGCCGTGCAATGCTCTGCTGGCGTTCGGTGAGTTGGGTTCCGCTGCCGGGTACCAGATGATCCTGCAGCGCGCTTGAGTAGGCCGAACAGATGTCAAGGAATTTCTCGACCGGGACCCCCTGCGCGTACTTGGCGAATGAGGCGTTGCCCGTGTCGAACTTCAGCAGTGCGGGGATGGTACCATCTTCTGCAGGGACCAGATCTTCCGGCAGGTATGGTCGCAAGGATGACACCTTGATGTACTCACCCAACTGGCCGCCTTCGGTACCGATAAGGCCGACCACCACCCCCTTCAGTGCGAAAATACGGGTACCATCCTGCAGGACATAGCACGGGATGCCCACGCCCCCAAGCTGCAGCTCTCCGGAATGTGTAGCCTTGGGGACGGGTACATCAACGACGGGTACGCTAGCACCCTGCAGGAAGTCAGTCGGCGAGAGATCGATGCCCTTCTCCCCGGCAGCCTTCAAGATGGAGGCATGCCGCCGCGCCGGGATGATGCCCGTTTTTGCCCAGTGCTGGACCGTGCTCTGGGTCTTGCCCAATGCCTTGGCCAGTGCGCTTTGGCCGCCGAACTTGTCGATGACAAGCTGGGCCGAACTAACAGTTTGATCGTTACTCATGGAGCAAAAGTAACGATATTTTCGTTAGTTCAACGATCCACCCCTCATTTCCTCTTTGCCCACCGCTTGCTGGCGGCCTTTTTTGCTATCGCCTTCCTCTTGGCCGCCGATAGGCTCTTGGCCCTTGCCGCGCCCCCTTTCCGGCCCAGAGCGACGGCAGCAGGGTCCTTGTCATCCTTCGGAGTTACGTCCTCGGTTTCCCCCGTGGCGATCGCCACAATCGACTTGGCGCGTTGGTTCACGTCCCTTGGACGCTTTGGCTTAGGCATGGCCCAAAGATACGCCACGGCCTAGCTTACCGCTAAGCATTCTCAGGGTCAGCGCCTTTCAAACTGAGACACTACCGGAAAGCCGCTGTACGCGCACCAAGCCGGCACGCAAATGGTAAGTTCGTCCATCGGATCCCAGTGTGATGGAAATACGTTGCATGCTTCGAACGGCCCTGTTGCTGGGGTTGCCTGTATCCGTGCTTGGACAGGGTACGGACCTGGTCCGTCTGGAACGATCGCGGATCGCCTTCGTGAGCGACGCGCCCATGGAGCGCATCGAAGCGGCACAGACCAATGCCACCGCGGTGCTCGATCTCCAGGAACGTTCGTTCGCGGTGCAGGTACCCATGCGTGATTTCCAGGGGTTCAACAGCCCCTTGCAACGGGAACATTTCAACGAGAACTACATCGAGTCCGATGACTTTCCCACGGCGCGGTTCGTTGGGCGCATCATCGAAAGCGTCGATCTGACCAGACCCGGTACGAATGCCATCCGAACGAAAGGCAAGTTCTCATTGCACGGTGTCACCCGCGAACGGATCATCGATTGCACCATCGTTGTTGCACCCGATGGCATCCGCGTCACGTCCACGTTCGAGGTGCCTCTGGCCGATCACGATATCCGGATCCCCCGGATCGTGGAGCAGAAGATCGCGCCGGTGGTGCAGGTGACCATCGACCTGCTCTTCCGCAAGTCCGAGGGCGAATGAGGCTCCGTCCGCTGCTCATGGTCCTGGGTCTGTCCATTGGCGGACCCGCGTCGGCGCAGTATCCCTATGTGAAGTCCTTCCACCTGCAGAACGGGAACCTGCGTCCCGATGTGAAATGCCTGGCGATGGACGATCTGGGCATGGTCTGGGCGGGTGGGGAGCACGGGCTCTTTCGCACCGACGGCGAGCGCACGGACCCGGTGTTGTCGGTGAACATGGGCGAGGTCACTGCGGTGGCTTCGTTCCGGGGTGGCGTCGTGGCGGCATTCCGCTCCGGTGTGCTGCTCGCCTGTCGCGGCCTGCTCACCGACACCCTGCTGACGGACACCGCACTCGCACGTTCCGCCGTACATGACCTGGTCGGTGTGGGGGATAGCATTGTCTGGTTCGGGACCTATGGATCGGGCCTCTGGCGTTGGGCGCCGGACGGTGTGCGGCACATCACCATGGCCAATGGATTGAACGACGATCACGTGAACGCGCTGCTGGCCCTGCCGGATGGCCGCGTGGTGGCCGCGACGGACCTGGGCATCGCCATCTGTTCACCCGAGGGAACGGTGCTGCGCAAGCTGCGCGAGGAGGAAGGGGCGACGGACAATCTCGTGCTCGCTTTGGACCGCGACGATGAGGGCATCCTTTGGGCGGGCACCGACCGCAATGGTGTGTTCCGTTTCGATCCCGATGCCGCCTCTTTCCAGGTCGTCGCACTGGACAGTACATGGAATTCCGGTCCGGTGGCCGGTCTGGTGGTGGCGAACAACATGGTGTGGACGGCGACCGCCAACAAGGGGGTCCTGGTCTATGACCTCCGCTCCGGGATAGGCTCCTATGCACCTGACGAGGCCAGCGGACCCGTTCGGATCCGGGGGATCGCACATGGTCCGGACGGTGCGGTCTGGTGGTGCGACGGAACGAACACCCTGTACCGCGGCGATGCGGACGTGCTCGTGGTCCCACAACATGAGGACGAGGACCTGCGGCACATCACGGCATTGTGCAGCGATGACCGCGGACGCATCTGGTTCGCCATCGGTGATCGGCTTTTCCATCACGCCACGGCCTTCGCCGATGCCGAGCATTTGTCGAGCATCAGGCTGCCGATCCGACCGGAAGTGCAGGTGGTGACGTTGCAGTCCGATCGCACCGGGACCATCTGGGCGGGCACGTTCGGGGAGGGTGTCTTCCGGGTCCATCCCGATGGGGACATCGATCACCTGACGAGCGCCGATGGGCTGGCAAATGACAATGTCCTCAGCATTCGGACCGGTTCGGACGTGGTCTGGATGGCCACCCTGGCCGGCGTGACCGTGGTGGAGCAGCGCCCGGATGGGAGCGTCGCCGCGGTGAAGGCGCTCGATACGCCCGGCAGTGGTTTTCTTTATGACATCCTGCCCCTGCCCGATGGAGGTGCCATCGCAGCGAGCGATGGAAATGGCATCATCCGGTTCGCAGGGCCCGACGCCGAGGGCCATATCGTGGGCCCGGATGGCGCCACCCAGGGCGTGAGCTACTATTCCCTCTGCCCCGACGGCATGGGAGGGGCCTGGGCATGTGGCCCGGGTACCGGCCTTTGCCAGGTCTCCGACTCCACGGTGGCCTGCCTGGGCAACACATCACCGGTCCTGGCAGGCGAAGTGTTCGCAATAGCGCCATATCTCGGGCGTGTGATCGCATTGGGCGATCAGGGCATGGTGGCCCTGGACATAGCGCATCGGGACCTTGTGGACCTCACCGACGTGATGGGCACCGCAGGCGCGGTGGGTGAGTTGAACGCCATCTGCATCGATCACCAGGAAGCATTGTGGGTGGCCACGGACAAGGGGCTCATCCGACTCCGGCCCGGTGAGGATATCCTCCTCGGTCAGGTGTCCACGGCCATCCTGGGCTGGCGATGGGGCGATGAGGTGCTCCCCATGACGAGGGACGTCGAACTGGGCAGTGATCAGAACTTCCTCACTTTTCAATTCACCGGCACCCCCACCGCAGCACCGGAACGCCTGCGATTCGAGTACCGCCTCGTGGGCTATGATCAGCGCGTGTTGTCCACCCGCGAGCGGGAGGTGAGCTATGCCCGTCTGCCACCGGGCGACTACCGGTTCGAGGTGCGCGCCATGTTGGGACAGAACAAGGCCAGTGCACATTGGGCCACCCTTGCATTCACGATCTCCCAGCCCTGGTGGCGGACGCGTTGGGCCATCGCGCTGTGGATCCTTCTGCTTACGGTGCTCTTCTACGCGTTCGTCCGCCTGCGCGAGGAGCGGTTGCGCTTTCGTGACCGGATGGAGCGGGAAAAGGTCCGCCTGCAGCTCCAGGCCGTGCGCAGCCAGGTGAACCCGCATTTCCTGTTCAACAGTTTCAACACGCTGATGGAACTGATCGAAGAGGACCGTACCAAGGCCCTCGCGCACGTGGGGGAGCTCAGCGAATTCTTCCGGAACATCCTCCACATCCGGGACAAGGACCTTATCACCGTGGAGGAAGAGCTTCAATTGCTCTACACGTACTTCAGTCTGGAACGGCGGAGGTTCGGTGACCGGATCGGTCTGGAGGTGGTGTTGGATGATGCGGTGAGGCGCACATGGATGCCGCCGCTCACGCTCCAGATGCTCGTGGAGAACGCGCTGAAGCACAATGCCGCCACGCGGGAAGCGCCCCTGAAGGTCACCATCCGCATGGACAGGGGACGCATCGCCGTGTGCAACCCGGACCGGCCGCGCAGCACCCAGCAACCTTCCACCGGGTATGGGCTGGAAAGCATCAAGAAGCGCTATGCGGACATCACGGGCGAACGGATCGAGGTGGAGCGGGAGGGAGGGTCCTTCTGCGTCCGTCTACCTTTGCTGCACCACCACCCATGAGGATCCTGATCATCGAGGACGAGCCCAGCGCTTCGAAGCGCCTGCAGAAAATGTTGCGGGAGCTGGAGCCGACCATGCAGGTGGTGGGCGTGTTGGAGACCATCACCGCCACCGTGGCCTGGTTCAAGGACAACGAAGCACCGGACATCGCCTTTTTCGATATTCAACTTGCCGATGGAGAAAGCTTCATGGTCTTCGATCAGGTCGAGGTATCGTGCCCGGTGATCTTCACCACGGCCTATGACGAGCATGCACTCCGTGCGTTCAAGGTGAACGCGCTCGACTACCTGCTGAAACCGGTCGGAAAGGAGGAATTGCGCGAGGCGCTGGAACGTTGGGAAAGGCTGCAGGTGGTCCGGGAGAACGCGGGATTGGCCTCGGATGGCGACAAGGAGGATGCGGCCCCCGTGAAGCGGTTCCTGATCCGCTACGGTGATCATTACCGTGTGGTGGAACCGAAGGACATCGCCTACATCTACTCCATGGAGAAGAACACCTTCCTGCGGACCACCGAAGGGAAGGACCTCCCCATGGACGAGAGCCTGGACCGCCTGGAAAAGCAGTTGGACGCCGAGAAGTTCTATCGGATCAACCGCCAGGTGATCATCCACTTCCAGTGCATCAAGGAACTGCTCGCCTACAGCAAATCCCGTGTCAAGGTGATCATGGAGCCACCCTTCGGTCAGGACGCCGTGGTCAGCAGTGAGCGCTCTGCGGATTTCAAACGGTGGTTGGCGGGGTCGGCCTGAGGGATCCGTTCCATCCGCCCTTGTGCCCGGTTCGTCGGGTCGCGTTGGGTATTCATGTGCAGGTGTGTCCACATTCGTGGTGCCTGACCGGGCACGGCACAAGGCCGACCATGGAACAACTCCAACGCATCCACCCACGCGACCTGATCATGCTGCTGCAGTGCGATCCCCGTCAGTTGCTGGGCCGGATCGTGCAGTTGAACCGCGCCTCCCGTTATCGGAACACGCTCAATGCCATTGTTTTGGCCGCGGAGGTGAACGAACTGCGGGACCGTGCCGATCGGCCGACCGGACCGAACGACCTCGCATGAGCCACCTGCCAAGGCAACGATCCCGGTCCGTCGGCCCCTTTTCCCGGCTCGTCGAGTTCTGCTATGCCGCGCTGCGGGGCCGGGCTAGTTTTGGTCCTGACCGAACACCGGAGCACGACACGAGCTTATTCGATCACATGTCCACGCGAAGCGAACGCACACTCACCTTCACGATCATCGGATTGTTCGTCATGGCCGTCATGCTCATGCTCATGCTGCCTTCCTGCAAGCACGAGCCATTGCTGCCACCGGAGCAGATCTTCACGTCGGAAGGGGGTACTGGAGGTACGGCCGAACCGATCGACACCAATGTGTATTGTGATCCCGATACGGTCTATTTCCAGCAGACGATCCTCCCGATGCTCGTGACCTATTGCGCGACACCCGGTTGCCACGACGCCATCTCCCACGAGGAGGGTGTGCGGTTGTATGACTACCAGCACATCATGCAACAAGTGCATCCGTACGACCCGGGGCACAGTGACCTGTATGATGAGGTCCAGGATGGTGACATGCCACCGAACAACAGCCCCCAGCTCAGCAACGCGCAACAGCAGCTACTCTATGACTGGATCATGCAGGGCGCCCAGAACAACAGTTGCGAGAGCACCTGCAACCTCGACAACGTGACCTGGTCCGGAACGATCCTGCCACTGTTCGAACTGAAATGCAACGGGTGCCACGGCGGCTCGAACCCCCAGGGAAGCCTGTCGCTCAACAGTTGGTCGGTTGCCAATACCGTGGCGATGGACGGGCGACTGGCGGGTGCCGTGCAGCATGTGGTCGATTTTTCGGCCATGCCGCCATCCGGTGGAATGCTGCCCCAGTGCGATATCGACAAGATCCTGATCTGGGTGCAGGCGGGTGCCCCGAACAATTGAACCCTTGATCAAGCGCATCCAATATCTCCTGGGCATTGCGGTCCTGCTGGCCGGCGGCAGCGGTTGCTACTATGACGTGGAGGAGGAACTCTACCCGATGGCGATGTGCGATACGTCCGCGATCACCTATGCGGGCACCATCGAACCCCTCATCGCCACCAACTGCGCCACACCCGGTTGCCACGTACCGGGGGGCACGGGCCCCGGGGATTTCACGAACTACAACGGTGTGAAACAGAAGGTGGACAACGGCACGATCGCCCAACGGGTGCTCGTTCAACGGGACATGCCGCCCACGACGCCGCTCTCCGATTGCGAACTCCAACAGATCGACCTCTGGATCAAGGCAGGGGCCCCGAACAACTGAACCCATGCGACGCGGAAAGATCATCCTTATCGTTCTTGTGGTGCTTGGCGCCATCGCAGGCATCTACGGGCTTTGGGAATACGATCGCGGTTTGACGGACGCCAGCGATGAAAAGCCCGTGGATCGCCTCGATGCGGTGGCGCTCCTGAACGCTTTCACCAATGATGAAAGCGCGGCCAATGCGAAGTACAACGGCCATGCCGTTCAGGTCTCGGGCCTGGTGAAGGATGCATCCGGGCCGGAGAACGGTAAAATGACCGTCATGCTGGATACCGGCGACCCGTTGAGCATGATCGTTTGCGAATTCGATGACCCCGCGATGACCAGGCCCGTGCCCGGCTCCCAGCTGACCGTGAAGGGTTTCTGTGCCGGCTTCAACCTGGACGTGCTCCTGCAACGCTGTGTGATCGTGGAATGAACCTTGCGCAAGGAACCAATGAACAACCACCGACGACCATGAAGAACCTAGTGATCATTCTGCTGGCCGCCCTTTCCCTTCCGAACATCCTTCAGGCACAGGTGCGGTATGCCACCCGCAACGGCCATGTGAGCTTCCTCTCCGAGACTCCCTTGGAGAACATCGAGGCCACGAACGACAAGGCCACAAGCGTGCTCGATGTCTCCAGCGGCGCCGTGGAGGTGGCCGTGTTGATGAAGGCATTCTCCTTCGAAAAAGCCCTGATGCAGGAGCACTTCAATGAGAACTATGTCGAGAGCGACAAATACCCCAAGGGCATCTTCAAGGGCCAGGTGACCGGCTTTGTCGCCGATGCGATCGGCAAACCAGGTACCTATCCCGTGAGCGTCAAGGGGGATCTGACGATCCATGGCGTGACCAAACCCGTTGAGGCGAATGGCAGCATCATGGTCGAACCCGCGGGAACGCTCAAGGCGACCACCAAGTTCATCGTCTCTCCGGATGATTTCGATATCCGGATCCCGGGTCTGGTCCGGGACAACATCGCCAAGCAGATCAACGTGATGGTCCAGATCGATTACCAAAAACTGTAGTCGTGTTCCGGTACGGTCCGATCTGGTCCTGAAGGACGGCCGGGGGCACCCGCCCCCGGCCGTTGTCCTTCCCTATCACCAAACCCCATGCGCTCAACGATCCTCACCCTGCTGCTCCTAACCGCCCTGCCCGTGGCGCATGCCCAGGACAGCCTGCTCGACCTTCTCGGACAAGAGGAGCAGCCCATCGAATACACCGACGCCAGTTTCAAGACCTCGCGTGTGATCAAC
The DNA here is from genome assembly GCA_020635655.1 of Flavobacteriales bacterium. Classification (GTDB taxonomy): domain Bacteria; phylum Bacteroidota; class Bacteroidia; order Flavobacteriales_F; family PHOS-HE28; genus PHOS-HE28. The sequence continues at coordinate 648,677 of JACJZI010000004.1, read as the reverse complement.
AGCCACAGCCTGGAGAACACGGCTCACGGCGTGCTCGACTTCAAGATCGGTCACCGCTTCGGCTTCCTGAACCTTGGACCGGTGGAGGCCTTTGGCCTGGACCAGGCCACCATCCGGCTCGGTCTGGACTATGGGCTTACCGATCGGATCATGATCGGCATCGGACGCAGCAGCTACCAGAAGACCGTCGATGGTTTTGTGAAGTACAAACTACTTCGCCAATGCCAGAGCGGATGCCACATGCCGATCACCCTGGCGTTCGTCGCCGGCATGACCACGACCACCGTGGCCAAGGAGAACACCTGGTGGTATGACACGTCGCGCACGGACTACTACTCCCATCGTCTGGGCTATAATTTCCAGATGATCATGGGACGGAAGTTCAGCGAGAATTTCAGCCTGCAGTTCATGCCGGGCGTGATCCACCGGAACCTCGTCCGTACGGCCCAGGAAGAGCATGATGTCATCAACATCGGTGCCGCAGGGCGGGTCAAGTTGACCAATCGATTGGCCATCAATGCGGAGTATTTCTACGTGCTGCCCGGCCAGATGTACGGGGACAATGTCACCGCCGATCAACTGAACGACCCGAACCCGGGCTTCCACAATTCCCTTTCCATCGGGTTCGATATCGAGACGGGGGGGCACGTGTTCCAGTTGCACTTCACGAATTCCACCGCGATGTACGAGCGGGGCGTGATCACCGAGACCACCGGCGACTGGCTCAAGGGGGACATCCATTTCGGTTTCAACATTTCACGGGTCTTCACGCTGCATCGCCCCAAGGCCAGGGAACCGAGGACCCGGAAAAAGGAGAAGAAGCAGAAGGATGATCGGTGATCAATCCGTGTGTCGGGTGCGACCTGCTTCGCGTGCCTGTTGCACCATGATGAACTCGGCATAGTTCTCCGCATCCACCACGCCCAGGAGTTCACCGTCCGGGGCCTGGACCGGCAGCAGCGGCCACCGCTGTGCCATGGCATTCGCGAATGCGGACCGCGCGGGTGCGTCAGGTGGCACGGGTCGGGCCTCCAACAGGGGGATCTCGTCCAGGCGCGATCCGCCACGGTCCGCGCTCAGTGCCTCGATCAGGCGCTTGCGGGTCAGGATCCCACGATAGCGTCCATCGGAAAGCACCACCAGGTCATGATCACCGCCGGCCAGTAGGGCGTCCACGGCCTGCTGCACGCTGGAATGGCCCTCCATCGCCCAGTAGCTTGTGCGCATCATCTGCCTCACCGTCACTCCGGTCAGGGCGGCGCGTTCCCGCGCGGCACGCAATTCCGCACCAGCCCCGATGAGCACGAACACACCGATCAAGGCTAGGAACGGTTCACCAAAGAAGAGCCCCGCGAAAAGAAGGCCGATCGCCATCATCCGACCGACCGAAGCCGCGATCCGTGTGGCCTGCGTGCGGGGCATCCGCATGCTCAGAAGGGCCCGCAGGATCCGACCGCCGTCCATGGGGAAGGCGGGCAGCAGGTTGAAGAGGAACAGACCGATGTTGAACGCGAAGAGCAAGGTGAGCGCGCGCGCGGGGAGCGGTCCCGGGCCCATCGGGTCGAGCAGATGGAACCCATAGAGCATGTTCAAGGCGACGGCGGCGATGGCGGCGATCACCAGGTTCACCGCCGGGCCCGCCACCGTGATCCAAAGCTCCTGGAGCGGATCCTCCGGCATACGTTCCAGACTGGCCATGCCACCAATGGGCAGCAGGGTGATGTCGCGGGTGCGCACATGGTAATGCAGGGCGGTGAGGGCGTGACCATACTCGTGCAGGACCACACAGCCGAACACCACCGCGAGCATCGCCAGTTGCACCGCGATCTCCCGTGGGCCCCCGCCTCCCTTGGAGACCGAGAACACCACCCAGGCCACCAGCAGCAGGAAGGTCCAATGGACATGGACCTTGATCCCGCGGAAGGAGAAGAGGGCCAGTGATCCGCCGAGCGTCGGGGCGGCCATCGGCTCAGTGTTCCGTGTGCTCCAGCACGAGAACGGGCACGTGCGTGTGCATCACCAGTCGCCGAGAGGTGCTGCGGTGGAACAGGTCATGGAAAAGACCGCGGTGGCGATGGAGCATCACCACGAGATCGGCGTTGGACCGGTCAACGAGGTCGTGCACGGCAGCGGAGATGTTCGCACTGGGCAGTGTTTCCTGGGTATGGGGGATGTCGCCCAACAGCGTGGCGTACGATGAGGCCCCGGATGCTGCCGTCGTTTCGTCCTCGCCCACCACACGGACGATGGTCACCGTGGAATTGCTGGCCCGCGCAATGTTCTGGAGAAGGGCCACATCGTTGGCGCTCACCGCTCCACCATCATCCGCCAGCACGATCCGTTGCGGGACGCGGAACGCGCTCTCGCCGGGTACGGCAAGGACGGGTACGTGGGAATGTTCGATCACGTCGGCGGTGTTGCTGCCGATCAACACCTCCTTCAGGCCGGAGGCACCTTGTGTGCCCATGACCACGCAATCAACCGGACCTTCATCCTCCGCAACGCGCTCGATCACATTGGGCAGGTCCCCGTATTCCACACGTTCCACCAGGGTCGCTCCCTCCATGTCGACCTGTGCACGCAATTGCTTCGCGAACTCGTCCAGCCCCTCCCGGCTGGCCCGCAGGATGGCCTCGCTCAGGTCCAGGGTCAGGGCGCTACCCGCGTTCACGTTGAGGTATGCATGCAACAAGGTGAACCGGTTGCCCGCCGTGCCGAACAGACGTATGCCATGCACCGCAGCGCGAAGTGCGTTGGCGCTCATGTCCGTGGGCAGCAGGATATGGGCCATGGTGATCCCTTCGGCTCAGTGACCTTGCGGCGCTTTGCTGCCGGAGGAATCGACCAATGCGTAGCCGATGAACACCAGGGCCAGCATTGCCACGAAACTGATCAAGCCGACGGTATTGTTGGGCGTACCGTCCGGCTGCGTGATCTCATCGGGGCTCAGCATCGCATATTGGAAGGGCAGGGTGAAGGCGAGGAGCCAGCACAACAGTCCTAGAAGCTTCTTGACGTTCATTTTCGGATGGCTTGGGACAAAGTAACTCGATCCTGGGCGGATGGGATGATCAGGCCTGGGCCAGTTTTTCAAGGCGCTTGGTATCGCGGAGCAGGATCTCCCGGCCCTGCACATCGATGAGGCCGTCCTGTTTCAGGTCGGTGAGCGTGCGGATCAGCGATTCGGTGGCGGTCCCGACGATGGTGGCCAGTTCTTCCCGGCTGATGCGTACACCGAGCCCGGGATCACCGGCACTGGAGAACCGTTCATGCAGCCTGAGCAAGGCCTGCGCCACGCGTTGCCGCACGGATGCATAGGCCATTTCCAGGAGCCGGGCCTCCTTTTCCTTGACATCGTGCGACAACAGCTTGATGAAGCGGATGGATACGTCGCGGTCCCTGTACAGCAACGCCAGAAGGTCCTCGCGGGGGATGGACGCCACTTCGGTCTCCTCCAACGCTTCGGCGGTCTCCGCGGCACGTCCTCCCTCCAGCACGCTCATGTAGCCGATGAATTCGCCGGGGCCGTATAGTCCGGTGACGAGCTCCTTCCCCTCCTTGTTCATCCGGTAGGTGCGCACCTTTCCCTGTTGGATGAAGAAGATCGACCGCAACTCGTCGCCTTCGTAGAAGATGATCTCCTTGCGGGGCACCTGACGCAGCTTGCGGTCCCGCGAGATGTCCTTCAATGCCTCAAGGCCGCGGGCCTGGTCCATGAACCGGTCCAGGCCTTCCACACTGTGGTCGAAGCCCTTGCGGAACAGATGGCTCCGCTTGAGCCGGCCTTCCACGGCGCTCAACAGTTCGCCCTCGTCGAAGGGTTTGGTCAGGTAATCGTCCGCCCCGAGCTCCATGCCCTTGCGGATATCGCCACGCTCCGCCTTGGCACTGAGGAAAATGAACGGGATCTCCGCTGTGGAAGGGTCGCGACCGAGCAAATGCAGGACCCCATAGCCGTCCAGATCGGGCATCATGATGTCGCACAGCACGAGGTCCGGGACCTCCTTGCGGGCCAGGTCCACGCCCCGCCGGCCGTTCTCCGCCTTCAGCACCCGGAAATTCGCCAATTCCAATATTTCCGAGGTGTTCTCGCGCATGTCCACATCGTCCTCGATCAGCAGGATCGTTTTCATGACCGGTAGTGCAGTGGGAGCCGCATGGTGAAGGTGGTGCCCTCGCCGGGGCGGCTGGTGAATGTGATGGACCCGTTCATCAGGTCCAGATAGCGTTTCACGATGTTCAGGCCCAGACCGGTGCCCTGGATGGTGACCGCATTGCTGGCCCGGAAGAACCGTTCGAACAGGTGCACCTGGTCCTCCTCGGGGATGCCCATGCCCTGGTCGCGGACCTCGATGCCCAGGTGGTCATCCTCCACCCACGTGCGCAGATCGATCGGGCGTTGCTCGGGCGAGTATTTCATGGCGTTGTTCAGCAGATTGCGCAGTACGTTGGCCAGCATCTGCTTGTCCTGGAAGAGGTTCCGTTCCTCGCCCGAATGGTCGTACGTCAGCTCCTGGCCCGGTCTTGCCAGGTCGCGGAGCTCCTCGATCACTTCAATGCACAGATGAACGATGTCGAAATCCGACGGTGTACAGTGCACCTGTCCCTGTTCCAGCCTTTCCAGGGAGAGCAGGTCGTTCAGCATGGAGGTGAGCTCGCGCACCTTGCCTCGGATCTTGGTGATATGGCGATCGACGTTCTCATTGGAAGAGCCGTCGTTGTAGCGGGCGATGAGGTCCACGGAGCTCAGGATGGTGCTCAATGGCGTGCGGAACTCATGCGAGGCCATCGAGACGAACCGCGATTTCAGTGCGTTCAGTTCCTTTTCCTTTTCAAGGGCCTCCCGCAGGCTGGCCTCCGCACGACGCAATTCCACCGTGCGCCGTTCCACGCGTTCCTCCAGGTCGGCGTTCGTGCGTTGCAGTTCCTTCTCCGCCTCGCGGCGCAGAGTGATGTCGGTGACCAGCCCCATCACGTAGCGCGTTCCGTTCAGTTCGAAATGGTTCAGGCTGACCTCCACGGGGAACGATGTGCCGTCCTTCCGGACGGCCATCAGGTCACGGCCCGAGCCCATGGGTCGGGCCGATGGATGCACGGCATAGGAACGGCGGTGACCCTCGTGGGCCTTGCGCAGGTCGGTCGGGATCAGCATCTCGATGGATCTGCCGAGCAGGTCATGGTGGGTATAGCCGAACAACTCCAGCAATCGTGGGTTGACCAGGATGATCGTTCCGCCGCCGTCCACCACGATCAAACCCTCCGCGGCGGACCGGAACATCAATTCGCAAATGCGGGCGATGTCGTGCTCGGCGAAGGTGGCGGCCATGCGCTTGGCTTCACCGGCCGAAGATAACCGGCTCATCGTGGGCTGCGCTCGCGGTCAGTGCCGCGAAGTGCCCGGCTGGCACTGGCGCCGGACCGCTCATCGTAGATCCTCCACTTCTTTAGGGGGGCGGCGTACAGGTTCAGCGTGATCGCCCGCTCGGTGGTGGCATTGAAGTAGCGATGGATGCTGTGCCGCGGGCGCAGATGGCTCACCGTTCCCGGGGTGATGGGGCGGCTCCGGGTGCGGCGCAGGACCTGTTCGCTCGACACGGTGAACCGCTCTTCCGTTAGGACGCCCGCGATCGGTCGTACCCATGCCTCCGCCACGTCGTAGTCGTGTATGGAAGTGGCCTGACCCGGACCGAAGCAGATCAGCATCAGTTCGAAGTCCGATGTGCGGACCACCGGGTTCCGGGTGTAATGCTTTTCGTTCCAGGTCGCGTAGGGAAGCAGCTCCTCCAACAACAGGTCCGCCTCCTGGAAGACCTCACCGAGGTCGCGCTTTCTCCGCACGGCGCGAAGAGCTGCGACCACCCGTTCCAGGCCGGTGACGTTGCTCCGACCTTTCATGGGTGCAGGGGGTTCATGGCCACGAACCTACCGGGTGCCGAGGTCCTCCGGCATGACCAGTGTCAGCATTGGCCACGCATGGCCGGAACAGCGGTGTAGGCATCCGTTGCCGCTGGTCCGCGAGGATCTCGCAACTTTCAGGCGCAAACCAAATGACCCCATGAACATGCAACGTACGCTCACCCTCGCACTGGCGCTCACCGTCGCCGGTATGGCCAATGCCCAGAAAATGAAAGTGGTACAGGGAAGCTTTGATGCCCTGAAAGGACAGAAAAAGGTGGACCTGGCCTTTACCTACGACAACATGAAGGTCGGCAAGTACGATGAGCCGGAATACATCAGCAAGAAGACCGAGGAATACAACGAGAAGGAACCCGGGAAAGGGGATACCTGGGCGAAGAGCTGGGTCAGTGACCGCGAGTCGCGGTTCGAGCCCAAGTTCGAGGTGCTCTTCAACGATGGTGGCAAGATCCAGGGCGCACGTGGGAACGATGACGCCCAGTACCAGCTGAAGGTCCATACCACCTTCACCGAACCCGGGTTCAACGTGGGTGTCATGCGCAGGGATGCCAGCATCAATGCGGATGTGTACCTCGTGGAGAAGTCGTCCGGCAAGGAACTGGGCAAGATGACGGTCGTCGGAGTGCCCGGGGGCCAGTTCGGCGGCTATGACTTCGACTCCGGTTCCCGCCTTACCGAGAGCTACGCCAAGCTGGGGAAGGAACTGCGCAAGTGGCTGGACAAGAAACTGAAGTGATCATCGCCCCGCCCGATCCGTTCGGGTGTTCGAAGGGTCGGCCGGGTGCCGACCCTTCCTGTTATGGAGCGGTATGCATCCGTACGGCTTCGAGGATGGTGCGCGCCGGCACCACGCCGCTCGTTCTCCAAACGACCCTGCCTCCGGAGAACAGCAACAAGGTGGGCACACCGCGTACCTGGTAGTGCTGCGCCATCTGTGGGTTCCGGTCCACGTCCACCTTCAACACACGCAACTTGCCGGAGGTGGTGTGGGCGACCTCTTCGATGATGGGCGTCAGGGCTTTGCAGGGCCCGCACCACGTGGCGTGCATGTCCACAAGTACGGGTAGAGGACCATTGATGATCTCCTGGAACCGGCTCATGCGTGATGGGTCTTGGTGGTCCCCGTGGCCCTTATCGCCAGGTCACATCCACTTTACTAGCCATTGCTGGAATTCGTCCTTCAGCTCGTGATAGAGCCTTTCGAAGGTCTCCATCCGGTCACGGAGCTGGGTATGGTCCTCGAACACCCGATGGTCGATGGCGGTGGGGCGCTCGATGCTCTCCTTTTCAAGGATGTTCTCGTGCTGCTTGATGTCGTGCCGGAGCTCGTCGATCACCTCCCTTTGTCGGATGTACTGGTTCTGGAAATGCTCCACGTTCGCCATGACCTCCGTATGGGTGTTCCGCTTCACGATATCCTCCAATCGGTTCTCGAAAATGCCGATCTCGTCCTTGTAGAACCGCAGTCGGTTGATCCACACCTGGTGGTCGAAGTGCAGGTCGTTGATGTGCTTGGGGTGGGCGGGCTTGGTGGCGGTGGTGCTCATGTGCGTCTGGATGGTTCGTTGTGAATTTACGCCCGCACGGGGCATGGGCAAAAAAAGTCCCTTTCAACGCTCACGCGCCTGAGCAGGGTCATAAAAGATCTGAACGCGCGGTCTATTTCCGGTCCTTCACCGGCACATAGTCACGTCGGGTGGCCCCGGTGTAGATCTGGCGGGGGCGGCCGATCGGCTCCTTGTTCTCCACCATCTCCTTCCATTGCGCGATCCATCCCGGCAGGCGGCCCAGGGCGAACATCACCGTGAACATGCGTGTGGGGATGCCGATGGCCCGGTAGATGATCCCGCTGTAGAAGTCGACGTTCGGATACAGCTTCCGCTCAATGAAATAGTCGTCCTTCAACGCGATCTCCTCCAATTGTTTGGCTATGTCCAGGACCGGGTCCTTGACGCCCATCTTCTGCAGCACATCGTCCGCGGACTTCTTGATGATCTTGGCGCGGGGGTCGAAGTTCTTGTAGACCCGGTGACCGAAGCCGAAGAGGCGGAAGGGGTCGTTCTTGTCCTTTGCCTTGTTCACCCATTTGTCGAGATCGCCGCCATCATTGCGGATCGTCTCGAGCATCTCGATCACCTCCTGGTTGGCCCCGCCGTGCAGCGGTCCCCACAGCGCGGCGATGCCCGCGCTGACGGCGCTGTAGAGGTTCGCCTGGCTGCTGCCCACGATGCGCACCGTGCTCGCGCTGCAGTTCTGTTCATGGTCGGCATGCAGGATGAGCAGTTTGTTCAGCGCATCGGCCACTACGGGGTCGGTCTGGTAGTCCTCCGTGGGCAGGCCGAACATCATGTAGAGGAAGTTCTCGATATACCCCAGCTTGTTGTTGGGGTACATGTAGGGATGTCCGAGGTTGTTCTTGTAGGAGATCGCGGCCAGCGTGGGCATCTTGGCGATCAACCTGTAGATCGTGCGCTCCACGTCCCGCATCGGCCGGTTCGGGTCCTGGCTCTTGGGGTAGAAGGTGCTGAGCGAGTTCACCATCGCCGCGAGGATGCCCATGGGGTGGGCATTGCTCGGGAAGAACTCGAAGAACCGCTTCATGTCCTCATGCACCAGCGAGTGGTACCGGATGTTCCCTTCGAAGTCGTCGAGCTGCTTCCTGTTGGGCAGTTCGCCGTACAAAAGGAGGTAGGCCACCTCGAGGAAGCTGGCCTTCTCGGCCAGTTGTTCGATGGGATAACCGCGGTAGTGCAGCACTCCCTTTTCTCCGTCCAGGAAGGTGATGGCACTGGTGGTGGCCCCGGTGTTCTTGTAACCCAGGTCCAGGGTGATGTATCCACTCTCGGCGCGCAAGGAACTGATGTCGATGGCCTTCTCACCCTCGCTGCCCACCACGATGGGGAATTCGTACGTCTTGCCGTCCAGGGTGACCTTCGCCGTTTCGCTCATTGCTCTGCAGGAGGATAAAAGGGGTGCGGAATTGCGGGCGCTAAGTTAGGAAAGAAGCCATCCGGCCTGGTGAACCTCAACGAGAAGAGGCGCCCTGGGGACGCCTCTTCCTAGCAAGGTCCAATATCCTCATTCCTTGTGCTCCATGGGCCGTCCTTCGGGCTGCCCCTTCTCCTTTCGTTGTTCCATGCGCTGTTCACGCAGGGCGGTCATCTTCTGGAACTGCTCGGGGGTCAGCACGCCCTTCAGCGCGGCATCACGCTCCTGTGTGGCCGTGCGCATCCTCGAGCGACGCTCGTCGTTCTGTTCCTGTCTGAGGGACAGCATCTGCTGCCCGAACTGCTCGTTGATCGCCTCGACCTTTGTGGCCTGCTCATCGGTCAGGCCGAGCTGCACCTTCATCTGCTGCGTCCGCTTTTCAGCCTGCACCTTGGGGTCCTTCGGGGCCTGTCCGCCACGATGTGGCGCTTCCTGACCGAACGCGGTGCCGCCCCAGAGCAGCAGTGCGGCGGTGGCGAGCGGTACGATCACATCCTTCCTTTTCATGGTGTGTGCATTGGTTTGTACAGTTCGGACGCAAAGTACGGGCCAAAGGTTTAACGGACCGGACCCGAAGGAAGGTGGTCGTAGCTTGGCGGACACATGCGCGCGTTCCCGTTCCTCGCGTTCCTGGTCGCCGTGGTCCTCTGGCCGGGGCATTTGACCGCCAAGGAGTACATCGTGCCTGCCGGGGATGTGGGCCGGTTCTTCGCCGAGCTGCCCGACGATGCCACCTATGTGTCCTTTTCCGAAGCCTCCACCTACACCAGCAATGGTGACATCGTACTGCCTGCGGTACCCCTGCTCGTGATCGACGGGAAGGGATCGAAGCTCCAACTCGGTCCCAATTCCAACGGCTTCACCTGTCAGGTGCCGGATCAGAGAGCGGCTACGGCTCGGCTCTCCGGGCGGTACGTCATCCGGGATTTCGCCACCATCGAAGGAGGACGCAAGGCGATCGATCTGCAGGCCACCCTGGGCAGTGAGGTGCGCGATGTCAAGCTGCTGCGACAGACGGAGGCCGGCGTGGACCTGCGGTTCTGTCTGATGGCCCGGTTGGAGCACGTGTTCGTGACCAACCCGGGAAAGAGGGGGATCGTGGTGCGACAGGGTGACTGGCCCGGGGCCACCGGGTTCAACAGCCAGAGCAACAGCACCGTGCTCGAGCAATGCCGGGTCTATGCCGCAAAGACCACCACGGACGCCTTCCAGGTCCTGAACAGCGGCGGCGTGCGCATGACCGATTGCGTGAGCGAGGGTGCACCCTGCGACCACGACCTGTTCCTTTCGGCCACCACGAACGGCGATGAGTCACGGCCGGCGAACAATACAGTGGTGAAGTCGTTCACCCTCTCCAATTTCCACGTGGAGCACGCCGCCCGGCTCGCGTCGATCTACGTGAACATGCCGTCCAAGGCGGCCGTGCACCTCAGCAACGTCTATTGGAACGGCCCGCAGACCGCGCCGGTCATCCTGTACACGATGGGCCAACTGGACCTGTCGGAGATCGGCTGGTGGCACGAGAGCTTCCGCATAGCAACCCGCATCAGTGCGCCACGCATCACCATCGAGCGATGCCACAGCGCGCTGTCCATGGGACCGAAGGATGAGCGGAACGACCGCAGGGCCGGCGCGCTTCACCTGGAGGGACCGCTTCCCGGCAATGCGCAGCTCAAGCTCAACTATGTCGTGGTGCGCGACAAGGCGATGTGACCGTTCCCGGGTTGGCGGTCCGATGCGAGCAGACACCATATGGCGGTATCGAAGAACCGGCCGGCCCAGAAGTAATTCTCCCGGACAAGGCCTTCGCGTCGGAAGCCGTGCCGTTCCAGCAATCGGTTCGATGCACGATTCTCCGGATCGGTCAGCGCCTCGATGCCGTGCAGACCGATGTTGCGGAACCCGAACGCGATCACCGCTTCCAGTGCCTCGCCCATCAATCCCTTGCCCCAATGGTCCGGATGCAGGAGGTAGCCCAACTCACCACGATAGTGTTCGGGCTGCAGGCGGTAGTAGCCGATCGTGCCGATCAGCGGTCCGTTCCCATCCAGGCCGATCGCCCAACTGATGCTCGTGCCTGCGTGCTGCTGCGCCTGCACGTCGCGGATCATTCGTTGGGCATCCTCCACCGTGGCCGTGCGCGGCCGTCCGACATGGCGCATCACGCGCTCATCGGAGCGCAACCGCCAGAGGGCGGTCGCGTCCTGCTCGACGATCGCGCGCAGCGTAAGCCGCTCCGTGCACAGGTCGGGAAATGGATCGTGTCGCGTGATGAGTTCCATGGCCGGGGACGTATGGCAAAGAAAAGGGCCGGTCCTCGACCGGCCCTCGGATGTCCAGTTCGGGAATGGTCTATCGATCGCCGTTGTCCGTATCCGCGCTCTGGTAGGTGCGTTCCTTGACCGCACCGCTCGCGTCGAAAGTGAGCTTGAGCAATTCGTGGTCGGGGTCCTCCAGTTCGACGGCGTACCGCATGGTGCCGTCGGGCATCTCCAGTCGCTCTGCATCGTGCAGCACGTATTTCGTGAACCGGCCCTGTAGCTCTGCGTTCACGGATGCCGGAAGTTCGTCCCTGGTGATGCCATAGGCGGTATGGAGCCACTGTCCGTCAGTGGCATACACGGCCTCCAGCGCACCCGCAGCGGCATCCGTGAACTCCACGGACCAGGTGCCGTCCTTCTCTTTCTCCCATGATGGGTCCGTTGCGCGGGCATACCGCTGTGAAAAAGCGGCGCGTACCGCGTTGGGGACGGTCAGGGTGGCGGGGTCCTGCGCTTGGGCGGAGGTCATCAGGGCCAGCCCCAATAGGGCGATCGGAAAGTGGATGGTACTCATGTTCGGTGTTTTCTTGGTCCGGGTCGGATGGGTCGTTGGACGATCCCATCACGCACATGACGTACGAAGATCGGGATCGGTCCGCTCACTCGATCACCATGGGTGTTGAACTTCCTGATCCCGCACCGTCGATCCCCAGCAGGTAGGTGCCCTTGGACAGGTCCCCGAGATCGAGCGTCGCACGCTGCTCTTGCATGGGGAACCTGCGCAATACGCGTCCCGTGAGGTCGCGCAGCAGGAGTGTGGCCGGCATGGCTGTCGGCTCAGGGAGTTCGACCGTCACCTGGCCCGTGGCGGGGACCGGGTGCACCATGGGCCTTAGCAGCGAACGGTGTTCCACGGCGATCACATCGCTGTAGGACACCTGCCCGTCCAGGTCGGTGGTCCGCAAGCGGTAATAGTTCGCGCCGACACGGGGGGCGTTGTCCCGTATGTCATAGTCGATGGGGGTGTGGCTCACACCCGCTGCGGCCACCACCCCCACGGGTGTGAAGGAAGCCCCGTCCGCACTGCGTTCCACCGTGAAATCAAGGGTGTTCTCCTCAGAGGCCGTGGACCATTCCAGTACATTGGCATCCACTTCCGCATGCCCCCGGAAAGCGAGCAGTTCCAGGGGCAGCACCACCGCCAGGCAATTCATGCTCGCCGCCGTCTGACAGGGTGCGCAGGTGGGCACGAAGAGATGCCCCTCGTTGTTCGCGGTCCACTGGGTGTTGTTGCGGCCCGGCACGATCGTGGCCGAGGTGCCTCCATTGTTGTGCAGGGCATGGACCGCGTTGCCGCCGTTCCAGGTCGTACAAACGGGCTTCACGGTGATGAAGGACCCGATGCAGTTGGATCCCTCGTAGAGCACCGTCTGGCTGGTATAGCGTTGCGAGGTGCAGGAGAACATGGGCACGTTCAGGTAGCTCACCACGAAGCGTCTGTTCGGTGCGGTGCCGAGGGTCTGGTAGTACACACAACCCGGCGCGGCACAAAGCCCAGGGTGGATGTCCTGCCAGGGGTTCAGAATGGCGTTCTGGATCTGTGTGGGCGTGGTGGCCGGCACAGGCACGGTGGGCCATGGAGAATACGTCCCTGCCACCGTCAGGTCGAAGGTGACGTAATTGTTGGACGAGATCACGCACTGGGTGTAGTTCGTGCCGTTGTAGCAGAACGTGAAACCGATGTTCACCACCGCCGAATGGATGTCGTCCGAAAGCGTGATCGGCGTTCCCGCATAGGGCTCTGGGAGATAGGGCGTGGCGGTGATCGAATAGCACATCGGCACGGGTGGCGCGGCGCAGGTGATCGTCAGCGTGTAGGCGCCGGCGGATGCGCCGAATCCGTGCACGAGGATGTAATAGGTCACGCCGGTGGTCGTCGTCCAGGTGACCTGGGACTGGAGCCCGCAGAAGTCATCGTTGCCCACCACGCAGGTCAATGCCGCGCAGGAACCGGTATAGATGCGGATCTTGGTGTCGTAGGCACTGCCGCAGAGCGACGCTGTCGTGCTGGCCCCCGTGCCGACGAAGCGGTACCAAACGCCACCTCCCGTACCATCCGTGGTGGTGCATGTCGGCGCGACGTCCGCCGTGAAACCGGAGGTGTTGCCGGTGACCGTTGATCCACACGTCAACAGGGTGGAGGCCGCCGAGCAGGCATCCGTCTGGGCCGGCGCCTCACGAGCGACGGCCATGGCGAGCAGGGCCAGGAGGATGACCGATGCGCGCTTCATCGGTCCTCCTGGGGATCGTTCGGGGCCGGCAGCACGGTGCCGTCGGATACGTACACGTCACCGACCAACGGATGTCCAAGATCGGACAGCAGGAGCGCCAATGCGGGCCGGTCGAAGGACTGGGTGCTGGTCAGCTTGAAACAGGTGCACTCAGGGATGAACGCGCAGTCGTATACACCAGCATCCTCCATCAGCACCTTCTGCAGCGGCTTGGCATCCACACGATCCTGCACGCCTTGCACCGTGAACCGATACACCAAGGCATCATCAGGCATCTGCCCGAAGGCCTGCGTCAGGGGTGCCAACACAAGGACCGAAGTCGCGAATAGGAGCGGGAGATTCATCGGTGGTTCCCGATCGAGCCCTCAAGTTACCGGTCAACCGCCCGAAAATCAAGGAGTTTAGTTATCCACCGACAGGCAACCACCGTGGATGGATCCCGTACCCTCGGGAACGTCGCGTCCCGCCTACATTTGGCCGGGAGCCTCGACGATGCGCCGCGTACTTCCCCTCGACCTCTGGCCGCCTCGCATCCTGGCATTGGCCGTTGTCGGTCTGCTGGCCTTCATTGCCATGGATGCGCTCGAAGAAGGAGGCACCTGGGTCGGTCGGCTAATTGCGTTGGCGATCCACATGACGCCCACCTGGATCCTGTTGATCCTGATCGCCCTGGCTTGGAAGCGGGAATGGCTCGGCGCCATCGCCTTTACGCTGCTCGCAACGGGCTATGCGGTCCGGGCCTGGCCACATGTGGGTTGGATCTTATGGATCAGCGGTTCGCTCCTGGGTGCGGCCGCATTGTATGCGCTGGCCTGGCCCGCACGATGAAGGGCTACCTGATCGTCGCGAGGAACTTCCCCACGGCGGCGTTGAAGGCCGCCGGTTCCTCCAGGTTGCTCAGGTGCGCAGCGCCGGGGATCACGACCAGGTCCGCGTTCGGCACTGCCGCCTGCAACGCCAGGCTCGTGGGCAGGGGCATCAGCATATCGTGTTCACCGGTCACGATCAATGTGGGTACGGGCACGGATGCCAATGCCGCATGGCGGTCGGGGCGCGTGGCCATGCCGCGGGAAGCCGCGGCCACGGCATCCGTGCGCTGCCGGGCGATCAGGGCTTCGACGCCGGTGGCCAATGCCGGATCGCGTTGGCGTGTGCGTTCGCTAAGCAGCGTGGGCACCATCGCCCGCGCGATCACGGTCATGCCCTGGCCCAGCGCACGCTGCGCGGTGTCCTCACGGCCTCGCTTTCCCGCTTCGTCATCCGCGGTCGCGCGGGTATTGATCAGCAGCAGCCCGGCCAACCGCTCGGGCCAGGCCTCCGCGAAGGCCATCGCCACGTAGCCGCCCATGCTCAGTCCGCCCAGCACCACGCGATCGATCCCGCGGTCATCCAAGAGGCCATTCACATCCCGGGCATAGGCCTCCATGGTCATTACTTCCGGTACGGCGCGCGCATCCTCTCCGAAGCCCCGGAGGTCGGGTGCGATCACGTCGGTGATGCCCGAGAGCCCTTCCACCTGTGGTGCCCAGAGGGTGTTGTCGAGCGGAAAGCCGTGGAGGAGGAGGAGGAGGGACATGGCAGAACGAACAAAGGTGGGGGCTGTTTCGTCCTGAAAAAGGTTGATGGGGATTGGTCGATTTCCTGGATCGTGTGTCCGATCGCAGTGGGTTCCTTCAGGGTGCATCCAGATCCACAGGGACCGGGAATGGGCATTCATGCGCAAGAAGGTTTCTTCTGAGCACGCATGTCACACCCCGTCCATCATTGACGTCCATTCTTAGTTGAAAGGCCGGACGACGGGGTTCGGGGCTCGTGTGTTGCTCTCCGCAAAGCCTGGTCCTTGTTATTTGACACGGCGACTATGATGCGATCATCCTGGGGCTATTGCACCGGTCCAACATGGCGATAGTAGTTTTTCCATTTGCACCCATTTGTGTGTGGTAGGACATGCACTTGCTTGGGCGCCAGCATCTCGCAGCTCAGGGGGAGTTAAAACGGTCGGAATATTCTCCGTACAGGAGAAGCGACATATTTGTGCCTCGCAATGAGGGACGCTCAGGTCATATCAGGAGACCCTTGGAACCCGAACCGAGTGGGCAAGTGTGACTTCTGCGGCTATGATCTTTGGGGGGACGTGATGGGCCATTCTTGTGATGCGAGCTACATGTGCGCCCACTTTTGCTCGATAAATGGGTCGCCCTGGCAAGGCCGTGGCGTTCCGCTGTTCTGATCCCGATGCTGTTCAATTCGGCCGAATTCCTGGTCTTCTTTCCTATCGTGTTCGCCATTTATTGGTCGATACGTCAGGTCCGTATCCAGAACGTATTCCTTCTTATTGCCAGCTACGTGTTCTACGGTTGGTGGGATCCGCGTTTCTTGTCGTTGGTCGTTTTCAGTTCATTGGTGGACTATGCTTGCGGGATCGGTATCCTGAACACGAACGATGACCGTCGCAAGAGGGCCATACTCACCTTGAGCCTGATCACGAACCTAGGGCTTCTCGGTCTGTTCAAGTACTATGGGTTCTTCGCATCCGAATTGGCGTTGCAAGCCGGACGCCTCGGCGTCCACATCCATCCGGTCACACTACATGTGGTCCTTCCCGTGGGCATCAGCTTTTACACATTCCAGACTTTGAGCTATACGATCGATGTGTACAAGGGTAATATGCGTCCGACGCGTGATCTGATATCCTTCTTAACGTATGTTGCTTTCTTCCCCCAGTTGGTCGCGGGTCCCATCGAACGGGCTACATCGCTCCTGCCTCAAATAACGAAGCGACGTCGGTTCACTTTTGATGGTGCGGTCTCGGGTGTGGAACAGGTCCTGTGGGGGTTCTTCAAGAAGATCGTCATTGCCGACAATTGTGCGCACTTCGTCGATATGGCGTTCTCCTCAGATCGGATCATCGAGGCTCATGGGATGGTCCTTATCGTAGGGGCGGTCCTCTTCGCGTTCCAGATCTACGGTGATTTTAGCGGTTATTCCGACATTGCCATAGGTGTTTCACGTATGCTTGGCATCGAATTGATGACGAATTTCTCATATCCTTATTTCTCGCGCAGTATCGGCGAGTTTTGGAGACGCTGGCACATCAGTCTCAGTACTTGGTTCAGGGATTATCTGTATATCCCGCTCGGTGGCAGCAGAGGGACCTCTGGTCAAGCGATACGGAACATATTCGTGATCTTTCTGGTCAGCGGGTTCTGGCATGGCGCCAACAAGACCTTCATTGCCTGGGGGGCCTACCATGCTTTCCTCTTCCTGCCGTTGTACCTGCTGGGTCACAATCGGAACGACCTTCAGATCATCGGATCGGATGGCCATATATCGGTGCGGGATATGTTGAGGTTGATGGTGACGTTCGTATTGGTCTGCATTGGGTGGGTGCTCTTCCGAGCGGATAATCTCCATCAGGCATATAGTTATCTGCTGGGGGTCTTCACGCATTACGGCGAACATTATTCGTTCGATCTGCGGTTGTTCCAAATGAGGAACCAGATCAGCTTGGGCGTGCTCGGTGTCATGATCTTGATCCTGCTCGCCATTGAATGGACGAACCGAAGGAGGGATAATACATTGCACTTCAAGTGGTACTTTGGCGGACACCGGCTGCTGCAGTTTGCTATTCTGATGGTCATACTCTTTTATGGTGAGTTCAACCAGACCGAATTCATTTATTTTCACTTCTGATGGATAAGGATATGACCCGGTTCCTCCTTTGGGTAGCCAAGGCTGCACTGGTCATCTTCATCGCATTTGTCGCCCTTTCGTGGGTCGGTTACCGCCGACCAGGTCTCTTTGTTGGTCTGGGCTATCCCAAGGTCTGGTTGAACGTGGTCGAGCGGATCCGAGCTGCCGAAAAGGACCAGGTCGCTGATACTCTTTTCATCGGTGATAGTGTGTCCGGACAGCTGATGCCCTTGGACCATCGCCATGTACTTACATCGAACGGGTCGGTCTATGCCATCGGTCAATACCTGCTCACGAAGCGAGCCATCGCGCATTTCAAGGGTCTAAAGGTTGTGCTCTTCATGAGCGTTCCTAATGTTATCGGGCATAAGTTCGAGCGGAGAAATACGCTCGACAATTTCGTCAAGCCGTTCCTTTCCGACGAGGATTTGGAATGGGCAGATAGTACCCTAACCGACAAGTTGGACAGCACACCTTCTTTGTATTGGTATGTCCTGCCTCCAATGAAGTTCCTCCCGATCTCTGAAAGGAACTTGGAGAATGGGGTATATAAACGGCCGGATGAGCTGTCGGAATGGGCTATCCATTGGTTGGTCGAATTGAAGCGTCTATGTGCGTCCAACAGCGTCCGTTTGATCTTGGCCTCCCCTCCCGTAGGCACGGCGGCCATGGAGAAGTATAACGGCTGGGCACACATCAGGGAGCAGGTCGCGGGTACGGAGTTGGAGGGTCTATTTGAACCCTATTTCAGATCGATAGCCACCTATCCGGATGACGAACTCGAGGATGCTGTGCACTGGAAGCAGGACTTTGTGGAAAGGAAGAGACCGGAGATGATCGCTCGGATGCTTGCACCGTTCAAGTGACCCTGGAACACCTTTCGCCGCTGAAGACCCTCCCATCGACCAGGTCGTTCTTTTTCGGTCAAGATGTCTGAAGGCAAGTTCCATAATTATGCTGGGTAGGTCCCGCATGTGCAATGATCCGAGCTCTTCTTATCGCACTTGTGCTTGGGCCAGGACCATAGACCGGTCCATCCATGATCAATGAGTATTGGGGTGTATTGGAGGAAGTGGACTATGTGGGTCGTGAATGCCCGGAGCAGTATCGAAAGGCCCACCCAACCATCCATCACAACTTCACATTCAGGGTAACATCATCCCTTTTTCACGGGGGTACACTTGTACCGTCAAACCTTAAACATCAAGGATCATGACCACAACGAAGGAAAAGGTGATGACCACCCGGGAGGTGGCGCACCGTCTCGTGGACCTGTGCCGCGCGGGCAAGAACGAACAGGCCGTGGATGAACTGTATGCCGAGCAGGTGGTGAGCCGGGAGCCCGAAGGTGCCCGCCCGCCCACGCGCCGCAACGGCTTCAAGGAGGTGAAGGCCGCCAAGGACCAGTGGACGGCCATGGTGGAGCAATACCATGGCCAGGAATACGGCGATCCCATCGTGGCCGGGGACCATTTCGCCGTACACATGGGGATGGACGTGAGCGTGAAGGGCATGGGCCGCAGCAAATTGGACGAGATCGCCGTGTTCAAGGTGAAGGACGGCAAGGTGGTGGAGGAGCACTTCCACTACTCACCCCCGCCGATGAACTGAGCGGCGGTGATCAACGCGTTCGGCAGGCCTCCCGCGTGAGGCCTGTCCTTTTTTGCGGCGGTGTGTCCGATCCGGTCGGATCCGAACGGCACGAGCGGATGGCCTGCTCTCCCTCCGATCGGCTGGGCTAACGCTCGCGCCAGATCGGGGGTCGGCAATAGCTCGATGCGAGTAAGGAGGATACTGGACTGAGGGCTTTTACATTCTAGCTAGGTCGACACGTTCGCGATGCATATGGTTGTTGCACAGCATCATCACACGATCGTACTCAGCCCGCGTGCTGTAAATGTGGTGAACGACCTTGTCCTCGACGTAGTCAATTGCCTGAACAAGCCTAGGGTCATCTTGTGCTGTGCGAAAGTTGTGATCCATATCATTGTCCTCTACGTGTGCAATCGCTCTGTTGCCGAACCTCAACGCCTCGTGAAGAAAAGACCCTGCACTGTCGGCTTCGATGTCTTTGATGGTCAAACCCGGCTTGCTCGTCTTACTCAGGTACCATGATTTTGGCTGCCGCTCCTTGATTTTTGCCTCCTGGCCTAGGGGAAGATGAATCCCTAACTCGTCAAGGAGAACCCGAATCATCATTCCTGATATGTCTTTTGCACACCGATCCAAGTCCCGGAACTTCTGCCGTTAATCGTCTGAAAGAACCACGAAACGCTCGCGATACGTGATCAGCAGATTCATACGATGGGGAAGATGGCGTTCCTTGTAGTCCTTCTCGCTCATGGGGTTGTCCAAGTAGTTGCAGGAGCACACATACTCGTGCTGCTCACTCCCTCACCACCCCCATCACCTTCTCCACCACGTCCTCCACGCTGGGCTTGCTGAAGTAGTCGCCGTCGGTGCCGTAGGCGGGGCGGTGGGCCTTGGCGGTGAGGGTGGTGGGCGTGCTGTCCAGCCAGCGGTAGCCGTCCTGTGTCTCCAGGATCTGCTGCAGGATGTAGGCGCTGGCGCCGCCGGGCACGTCCTCGTCCACCACCAGCAGGCGGTTGGTCTTCTTCAGGCTCTCCACGATGCGGTGTTCGCGGTCGAAGGGGAGGAGCGTGCGCACATCGACCAGTTCCACGTGGATGCCGAACTCGGCCAGGCGGTCCGCGGCTTGCGCGCAGATGGTAAAGGTGCTGCCGTAGCTCACCAGGGTGAGGGCATCGCCTTCGCGCACCACCTCGGGGATGCCGATGGGCACGGTGAAGTCGCCGAGGTTGGCCGGCATCTTCTCCTTGCTGCGGTAGGCGTTGAGGCATTCGATCACCAGCGCGGGATCGTCGGCCTGCAGCAGGGTGTTGTACATGCCGGCGGCCTGCTGCATGTTGCGGGGCACGCACACCACCACGCCGCGCAGGCTGTGGGTGATCATGCCCATGGGACTGCCGCTGTGCCACACGCCCTCGAGGCGGTGCCCGCGCGTGCGCACGATCAGCGGGGCCTTCTGCCCGCCCTTGGTGCGCCATTGCACCGTGGCCAGGTCGTCGCTCAGCGGCTGCAGGCCATAGAGCAGGTAATCGAGGTATTGGATCTCGGCCACGGGACGCAGCCCGCGCAACGCGAGACCGATGCCCTGACCGATGATGGTGTTCTCGCGGATGCCGGTATCGCTCACACGCAGCTCGCCGAAGCGCGCCTGCATGCCTTCCATGCCCTGGTTCACGTCGCCGATCTTGCCGGTGTCCTCCCCGAAGGTGAGCAGCAACGGCTCGCGTTCGAACAACGCCCGGAAGTTGTCGCGGATGATGATGCGGCCGTCGACCTCCTCGGCGTCGGGGGCGTATTCCACCGGCACCTCGGGTACGTTCAGGCAGCTCTTCGCGCTCTGGCTATACAGGTGACTGCCGTAGCGACCGGCGTTGTCGATCAAGGCGCGGTCCACCCACGCCTGCAGGCTTTCACGCGACCCTGGCTCGATGCCCGGGGTGACGAGACCGCGACGCGCGGCGCTCATCACGTCCTTGCGCCCGGGGTCCATGGTGTTGCGCAATCCGTTCGCCAATTCCCCACATCCGGCGGTCTCCAACAGGCCTGTGACCTCTTCCAACTCCGCCTTGATCTCGTCCTGGAACGCTTTCCACGCGGCCTTTTGCGCGGCGCGTACGTCGGCCTTGGCCTGCTTCTCGATCGCGTCCAGTTCCTCGGCGGTGGCGATGGCCTCACCACCCGGACGGAAGCTGAGGATCCACTCGCGGAACTTGACGTTGCAGTCGTAGATCTTGTACCACTCCAGCAGGGGCACTTCCTCTTTCGGATGGCCGTCCTTGTCGCGGATCCAGTCGGTGACGTTGCTCTTGTAGCGCTCGTGGCTGCCGCTGGTGCTGTGGCCTTGCGGTTGGGTCACCTCCTCCACGTGGATCAGGCAGGGCACATGCTCTTCGCGGCAGCGCGCGATGGCCTCCTCGTAGGTGCGGTTCAGCGCGGCGTAGTCCCAGCCCTTCACACGATAGATGCGCAGGCCGTTGGTGTCGTCCTCCTTCGCGAAGCCCTGCAGCACGGTACTGATGCTGCCCTTGGTGGTCTGGTGGTCCTTGCTGACACTGATGCCCCAGCCGTCGTCCCACACGCTGATGGCCAGCGGCACCTGCAGCACACCCGCGGCGTTCACCGTTTCCCAGAACGGTCCTTCGCTGGTGCTGGCGTCGCCGATCGTGGCGAAGGTGACCTCGTTGCCGCGGTCGCTCAGGTGGGTGTGCGCGTGCAGGGCCTCGTCCTGTCGGAAATGCTTGCTGGCTTGGGCCAGTCCGAGGGACCGCGCCATCTGTCCGGCGGTGGGACTGACGTCCGGGCTGCTGTTGTATTGCGCGGTGAGGTCCTTCCAGTTGCCGTCGGCGTCGAGGCTGCGCGTGGCATAGTGGCCGTTCATCTGGCGGCCGGCGCTGGCGGGCTCCTGCTGCAGGTCGGCGTGGGCATAGAGCTGCGCGAACCATTGTTGCACGGTGAGCTCGCCGATGGCGAACATGAAGGTCTGGTCGCGGTAATAGCCGCTGCGCCAGTCGCCGTGGCGGAACTGTTTGGCCATGGCGATCTGCGCCAGTTCCTTGCCGTCGCCGAAGATGCCGAACTTGGCCTTGCCGGTGAGCACTTCCTTTCGCCCGAGCAGGCTGGCCTCGCGGCTTTCATGCACGATGCGGTAGTCCTGCAGGATCTCTTCCTTCAACTCCTCCAGGGTGATCTTCTCCTCGCTTGCGATCGCTTGTTTGCTGTTGGCCATTCGATGGAAGGGGTGCGGGCTAAAAGTACGAAGGGGTGGGTTGGTGGCCGGTGCGGGTCGATGGCCGGTGGTCAGGGGACCATCCGGGAGCGACCACCGGGTCCGGGAGCAATGGCCGATCCGACGTCGAGGTGGAACGCTAGCTCGCCTTGTTCAGGTCCGTCAGGAACCGGTCGACGTAGTTGTCCCAGGTCATGTCCTTCACGGCAGCGTGCGCGGCGAGGGCCTTCTTGATCCACTCGCGACGGTCGTCGAAGGCACGGGCCAGCGTAACAGCGAGCTCAGCGGGATCATTGTACTGGAGGAAATAGCCCAGTTCGCCGTAGCGCGGGAAGGTGCGGGTGAACTCCATGTACGGAGAGAGCACCACGGGGGTGTGCAGGTACATCGCTTCGAGCGAGGCGGAGAACGCCCCCCATTTCGGTGTCGGGTTGACGAAGAGACGCGCCTGTTCCATCAGGTCGTAGTACGTGCGGCGCTGTCCGGGGTCGGCCTTGTCCAGGTAGCCGTGGAAGGTCACATGGGCCTGCGCGTTCACCCGCGCCTGGGCACGGGTGAGGCCGATCACGTGCAGATGCACCGGTTCGCGACGGTATTCGTTCAGGAGCGGCAGGGCTTCCAGCAGGAGATGCAGTCCCTCCAGGTAGTGCTCCTTGCCGACGAACACGATGGAATTGCCCGAGGTCGCGCGCTCCAGGCTACGGGCGCCCGCGCGCAGGTCCGGCACGTTCACCACGTTGCCGTAGTACCGCACCTTGCGTCCGTAGTGCTGTCCGAGCTCATCGGCCAGTTTCGGGAACAGCGAGATGACCCGTTCGGCATGGTCCAGGTTCCGCTCCTCGCGCTTCACCGTCTGCCGCTCCAGCGCATCGGGTCGGCGCCCGGCGAAGTAGCGGATGGCCTTGCGGAAGGTCATGTCGCAGAACAACGTGTACGGCCTTCCCTGCGTATTCGCGCCGAAGGTGTAGGTGAAGAAGAAGGGATGATGCTCCGGAAATCTTTTCAGGGCGTGCTCGATCCGCCGCTGGGCGTACCAGTAATGGATGCGGCTGTGGTAGGCCCCGTGCCTGGTCCGGGTGATCCCGATGCTGCGCAACAAGGACCAGGTCCCATCGTAGATCCCCTTGAGGAGAAGTGGCGCCCCAATGTCCACACGCACCACTTCGTGCCCGCGATGCTCCAACGATCGTGTGAAGAAATAAGGCACGTTGGACCACGTGGACATCTTGTTCGCATCTCCCGGGGAGAATACCAGGAAACGCATCCGCCGCTTGTGCGAGCGGTGAAGCGCGGTGCCGATCCCGTCGAGGCGGTCCGATCGTTCGCTGATCGTGGGGGTGTCCGTCCGCATCAGGTCCTCCGAGTTGGTCCACCCGGACCGCGAAACTAGAGCAGTACCGGGGTGCGGGTCCAGTAGGGAACACGCATTTGATGCAAGCTTCAACTGCACAGAACACGGAACCAATTCCGAATTCTCTTCTTATCGAAGGTAGTAATTCTTTCGTCGATAAAAAAGGGTCGTTCGTCGCTGGATCGATCGCACCCGTTCCCTCACTGACCGGCGGCCAGTACGCCGCAGAGGTGCCAGAGCAGGCGGGCACCCACATTGGCGTCCCAGCTTTCGGCGGGATCGGTATCGTGGGTAAGGCTCACCTCCACCAGATCGAAGCCGATGATCGTGCGGCCGCTTGCCACCAGGCGGGAGAGCAGATAGGTGGCTTCTTCATAGCGCAGTCCGCCAGGAACAGGCGTTCCTGTATGTGGGCACAAGGCTGGATCAAGCCCATCGATATCGAAGCTGACATGGACGTGCTTCGGCAGTTGCGCAATGAGCATGTCGCACTGCTTCATCCAGGTGGTCCCCTCGAACTGCCCTGTCCGCAGCGCCGCGTTGGTATGCACTTTCACGCGGTTCTTCTGCGAAAGCACCACATCGGCCTCCTCCTGGCAATGGTCGCGGATGCCCACCTGCACGACCCGCGTCAGCTGCTTGATCGAAAGTGCGTTGTACAGGATCGAGGCATGGCTGTAGGTGAAGCCCTCGTAGGCGATCCGCAGGTCCATGTGGGCGTCGATGTGCAGGACGCCGAACTGGCGGTGACGCGCGGCATGTGCACGGAAGAGCCCGAGCGGGGTGCTGTGGTCGCCACCGACCAGGCCCACCAGCTTGCCCCGGTCCATCCAGTAGCCGCAGCGCTGCTCCACCCATTCGTTCATCACCGCACATTCCGCGTTGATCAGCTCAAGCGACTTGCGTCGACGGGCGGTGGCCTTCACGCCGTTGGCCAGATCGCTGATGATGCCCTCGGCCTCGCTCTTCAGATCGCGGCTTTGTTCCAGCAGGGCGTCGGGGATCTCGTCCATGGCGATGCCGCGCTTCCACAGGTCAGGGAACTCCGGATGCAACAGGTCCACCTGCAACGAGGCCTCGCGGATCGCTGCAGGACCCATCGAGGTGCCCCCCCCGAAGCTGGTGGTCACTTCCCAAGGCACGGGTACCAGCACGATGTCGGACTCCGCGCACGTGAATGGCAGGCCATAGATGCCCGCATCGGCGGCCCCTGGACCATTGGGGTCGAACGCCTTGATCTTCGCCGACTTGCTCATGCCGCGAAGTTGCGCAACGCATCCCGGTTTGGCATCCACGGTCGAGATGGGGATCTTCGTCCGCATCGTGAGCAAGGGACTGGAACATATCGTCAGCCAACTGAAGCAGCATGGTCCGGCGATCGCTGAGATGGTGGCATTGGGCAGGTTCGTCAGGGGCATCGAC
Organism: Flavobacteriales bacterium; assembly: GCA_020635655.1. GTDB lineage: Bacteria > Bacteroidota > Bacteroidia > Flavobacteriales_F > PHOS-HE28 > PHOS-HE28. The sequence continues at coordinate 623,939 of JACJZI010000004.1, read as the reverse complement.
GTTCAAGGCATCGACCTGCCACCACTGCCGGACGAGGAGATCGCCCCGGGCAGCTATCACCGCCGGATCCTGACCCTGGAACCGTTGGAGGTGGTCCTTGTCTCGTGGCCGCCGGGCGTGGCGAGCGCCGTGCATCATCACGAAGGGTTCGCCGGTCACGTGCTCGTGCTCGAAGGCCAGTTGGAGAACATCGCCTACACGATCAAGGACGGCGTGATGACCGACCGGATGCACATGCGCGCCGATCCGGGCGGCGTGGTGCCCGAGCCGGACGGCATCATCCACGTGCTGCGCAATCCCGATCGGAAGGATTGGGCACGCACCCTGCATTTCTATTTCCCGGCGCTGACGGACCTGGACGGCATGCGGATCTTCGATCTGGCCAACGGCACCATCGCCACGCTGAACAGTTCGGCCAAGGCCGCGTCGTTCAGCGAACCGGAGAGCAGCTTCAGCAAGCTGGAGAAGGAGGCCTTCCGCTTCGTGCCGTTCGAGCAGATGCCCCAGGCGCGGTCACATCGCATCCGTCCGGTGGTACCCAAACCCACCAACGAACGCATCATCGACATGGTGCGGGGCTATTACGAGGAGCAGGCCGAACGGTACGATGATTCGGATGCACGCGACCCGGTGCGCACGAAGTACACCAAGGGCGTGAACGCCCTGATCGCGGAAGCCTTGCGCCAGATCGAGCCGCTGGATGCGATGTTGGCCCTGGCCTGCGGCACCGGACGACGCGCATCCAACATCCGGCAGTTGTCCGGACGGGATTATGAACTATGGGGGGTGGACGTCAGCGGGGCCATGGCCGACATCGCCTCTGAGCGGGGCATCCACGCGATCAATGCCCGTTGGGCGGATGCCGATGTGCCCAGGGGCCATTTCGATGCCTGCACCATCCTCTATGCATTCGGCCATGTGCCGGGCGTTGCCATGCGCGAGGCCTGGTTGCGGAAGGTGCACGATGCCCTCCGCCCGGGAGGCCGGTTGTACCTGGACACGTTCAACCTCAATGATGGGCATGAGTGGGGCCCCCGCGCGCGCCAGGCCTATCGTGATCTGGACCTGGCCGAACAGGGATACGACCTCGGAGATGTCTTCTACATCCGCTCCGGCGGCACGCATCCGGCCTTCCTGCACTACTTCGATGAGCCCGGACTGCGGGACCTGCTGGATCGATGTGGTTTCTCCGTGGAACGGATCCGGCACGTGGGCTATGTGCATCGCGCGGGAGAGGTGTTGCCCGCGGGTGAACAGGGCATGCTTTACGTGGAGGCGATCCGGCGCTGAGGCCCCGTAAAAGCAACAGGTCCCGCGCGTGATGCACGGGACCCGGACCGTCCGGCCTTTCCTACCCCTTGTTGCGCAGAGCGGACGATCGGATGCCTCAGTGGAACAGGGCGCCGACGAGGTCCGGCATGCGGTAGGTGAGCAACGCGGTGGCTTCCGCGGAACTTTTTTTCTCCTCTTTCTTCTTCTTAGGCGGGATGCCGGGGAAGACCACGGCGGCCATGACATGACCGGCCGCTGCCGCGTCCGTTCGTGCGTCCCCTTCCGGCGCTGGCGCATCGTCGCTTCCGTTCAAGCGCAATCCCTCCCGCGTCATCGTCCACGTGCGGCCGATCATGTCGCGGTCCCAGGTGTTGGTCACATTGTCGATGTCATCGATGAGGGTCACCGCGTTGTTGGCGAAGTGAACGGAGCGTCCCACCGGCACCTGCAGGGTGAAGGTGACCTCCTGCCCCCGGAACTTGTCCTCCTGCGGGAAACTGTAGTACGGCGCGATCCGGAGCGTGCTATCCGATTGTGCATATGCATATTGGATGTTCGCGAGGCGCTGTCCGGCCATCTTGGCGCCCGGACCATAGGCCTCCCTTTCCGCGATGAGGTGGAAGAGCGTGTCCGGACTGCGTTGCACGTCCACCCGGGTCCAACCCACATAGGCGACGCCATTGTCGACCTGGATCAGGGACGGGTCGTCGTTGGAATGTTCGCGGCCGACCTCGAAATGCGGATCGTGCATGCTGTCGAGCACCAGCGTATGGCCGGGCGGTTGCACCAGCTGAAGTTCGCTTCGGCGCGAATCGCGGCTGCCGAACTCGCTGGCCATCTGGATGGCCACCACGGAGAGCAGCACGATCGCGGCGATCCAGATCGGGGCCATCGACAGCCCGAACCACTTGGGTGCCCTGGCACCGAAGAGCAAGGCGATCCCGCCGTACAGCAGGCCGATCACCGGGACCAGCACCAGCACCAACAGTCCCGCCCAGGTCATGGTGAACTGCGCCGGTGTATTGAAGAACAGCAGTGCCAGTTGCTTGAGCATGGCGGTGTCGGCCAGGCCCGTGCCGTGCCAGATCAGCCCGGCCTTGCCCAGGAACAACACGATGAGGGCGATGGTCAGTGCGGCACCGATCAGGAGGAAGACCACGCCGAGCAGTTTGCCGACCGCCATCAGGACCAGGCGGAAGGACTCACCCAGGAAACCAAAGAGCTCATCGGCGCCGCGACGCGCACGGGGGACGTACCTACGTCCCGCTTCGCGCGCTTCCTGGGCCATCGTCGTGGCGCCTTTTTGAAAACGGTCGGCCCCTTCCTCGAACATCCGTTTCAGGTTGTCCACGTTGACGGGCTCACCGCGCATTTCCAACTTCTCCGCGGTGGTCCCGGCCAGCGGTATCACGGCCCAGAGGATCACGTAGATCAACCAGCCCACACCCACGAGCAACAGAATGATGTAGATGAGGCGCAGCACGAGCGGGTCCACGCCGAAATAGGCCGCGATGCCGCTGAGCACACCGCCGACCCATTTGTCGTCGGGGTCGCGGAAGAGCCGGCGGTGGCGCTGGCCACCCCAGGTCCAGTTGGGCTGCGGTCCGGCAGAGGTGCCTTCACTGTCGGGGTCGGCGGCCACGTAATCCTCGGGCTGGCCCATCACCTCGATCACGTGGTGCACGTCGTCGATGGTGACCACCTGGCGGCCGGCGAGCCGTTCGGTGAAGAGCTCGGCGATGCGCGATTCGATGTCGGTCATGATCTCATCCCGACCATCGCTTCCGCCGAACTGCGCGCGGATGTTGTTCAGGTAACGGTTCAGTTCCTCGTAGGCATCCTCCTCGATATGGAACACCGTACCACTGATGTTGGCGGTCAATGTCTTTTTCATCGTTGTGCGTTCCTGCGGGTGGTCTTTTTCACGGCGGTGGACAGTTCGTCCCAGGTCTGGTCCAGCTCGGTGAGGAATTTGTCGCCGAGCGTGGTCAGCCGGTAATATTTGCGCGGAGGACCGCTTCGCGATTCCTCCCAGCGGTAGGCCAGCAGCCCGGCGTCCTTCAGGCGGGTGAGCAGCGGGTAGAGGGTACCCTCCACCACGATCAGCTTCGCCTCCTTCAGCCGGGTGATGATGTCCGAGGGGTATTGCTCGCCCTGTGCCAGGATGGACAGGATGCAGTACTCCAGGACCCCCTTCCGCATCTGCGCTTTGGTGTTCTCGACCTTCATGTTCTTCTCGTTCGGGCCGGCGGTGGCAGTGCGCACCCTGCGACCGGTCCCTTTCGACGCAAAGATATAGGTATGGGTTGGTACTATGCAATACAAAGTACTTTTTGTGACGAGCGGCGTTCCCCAAGGCCGGACGGTCCAAGGGTCCAGCTTCCCTGGGTTGGGCTTCCGCTCTACTTTTGGCCATGCGGAGAGCCGCCCTGATGTGGTCCCTGATGATCCTTGTACCGGCATTGCTGGCTGTGTTGGCGTGGTGGCTGTCCCGCCTGGCCTTCACGCCGGTGCGGGCCTACCTGGACGGCCTGGCGCCCGATCATGAGGTGGAGACCTACGACCCGGCCTTTCATGCGCGGGTGCTGGCGAACCTGCGTTGGGCCGCCCGTCTTCTGGCGGCGATGGCCCTGGGCATCGCAGTGGCGGGCCGGCGCGTGCTGACGTTCTCCTCCTTCCGTGCGGAGGGGGGCGGATGGGCAAGCTTTCGCGCCGACCTTTCCAAGGGGATCGGTGACCTGTCCAAGCGCACATCCAACACGCACAAGCGGGTCGTCCTGCTCGTGATCATCGTGGGCGCGATCCTTCGGATCGTGATGCTCCGGAAGGCGGTGATCTATGACGAAGCCTTCACATATGTCTATTATGCGGTCCGTCCCGTGCAGGTGATCCTGTCGGATTATTCCTATCCGAACAACCATATCCTGCACACCCTATTGGTGAAGCTGAGCACCGCGGTGCTCGGCCTCGGGACGGTCTCCCTGCGCCTGCCCGCCCTCCTGGCCGGCATCGCGGTGATGCCCCTGTTCTATGCGTTCACCCGGGCCATGTTCAACCGCTACATCGCGCTGCTGGCGGTGAGTTTCGTGGCGGCGAGCGGCGTGTTGATCGAGTACAGCGCGCTCGCCCGCGGTTACAGCCTCACCTGGATGTTCATGGTGATGGGCTGGATGGCGGGGAGGCATTTCGTGAAGACCAACAACAACGTGAGCGCGCTGCTCGTGGCGGTCTTCAATGCGCTGGGCATGTGGACCATCACCAGCATGATCTACATCTCCCTGTCCACGTATATCTGGCTGGTCTTCTACTTGATCTTCACCTACGACTCCTCGCTGAGCAAGCGGATGTACCGGTTGGTCATGTCCATGATGTTGTTCGCCTTGCTCACCTTCGTCCTGTATTCACCGGTGATCATCGTGCACGGCCTGGGGCAGTTGTTCTACCATCCGACCATGGGGGACAACAGTTGGGAGCATTTCCTGGCCACCCACCAGGAGAGCAGCTTCGAGCTCTGGGCGTACTTCAACGACACGGCCTCCACCTGGGTCTCCCTGGTCGGCTTCCTCGGACTGGTCTATTCGGCCTACATCTCTTCGAAGTTCCGTCTGTTGGCCCTGGCCACGCTGTTGGGCACCGTGCCGATGGTCGTCATCCAGTCCATGGTGGCACCGCCACGTGTCTGGGGCTTCACGCTGTTCATCTTTCATCTGAGTTCGGCCATCGCCTTGTTCTATCTGCTGAAATTGCTCCAGGAAGTGGCGTTCAAGAAGTTGGCGAAGCGAACGCGCACTCTGGTCGCCAGCCTGATCGTCCTGGCCGGAATGGGTTGGCTTGGCATGAAGGGCATACAGGACAGGTTGGAACGCTTTCCGGACGCCCGCGAGATCGTGTTGCATTTGCGGCCGCTCCTGCGCCAGGGGGATAGGCTGCTGGCCGAATTCCCCTACGAGGCGCCCGTGGAGTTCTATTGCCAGGCCCTCGGTCTGCCCCGTGCCGCGATGTACGACGGGCCTGTTCCAGGAAGCGTGCTTTATGTGGTCGTGAGCCCCGGGGATGACCAGACCCCCGAGAGCGTCATGCGGCACTACGATCTGCTCCCTGAGAGCTTTGACACTCCCGAGCTGGTCCAGGACCGGAAACGTTCAGAGGTCTATGCCGCGCGCATGCACGGTGGCCGCACGGCCCTGGTGGACAGGCCCCTCTCCCCTTGGTCCGCGCCGTCCGACCGTCGCTGATCATCGCGCTACCTTCGCCGCCCGGGAACAACCCGACCATCCCGATCACCGATACCGTCATGTCCGAAGAAGGCCGCCAGATCATATTCAACATGGTGAAGGTGGGCAAGACCCTGCCCACCGGAAAGAAGATCCTCAACGATATCTACCTCGGCTTCTACTACGGGGCCAAGATCGGCGTGCTCGGTCTGAACGGTGCCGGAAAGTCCACGCTCATGCGCATCATTGCGGGCAAGGAGAAGGACTTCGACGGGGAAGTGCACCTGAGCCCCGGGTATACCATCGGCCACCTGGAGCAGGAACCTGTGCTTGATGAGGAACGCACGGTGATCGAGATCGTGCGCGAGGGCGTGCAGCCCATCATGGACCTGCTGAAGGAGTTCGAGGAGGTGAACAACAGGTTCGCCGACGAGGAGGTGATGAACGATCCAGACAAGATGGAGAAGCTCATCGCGCGGCAGGGCGAGCTACAGGACCGGATCGAGGCGGTCGACGCGTGGAACATCGACCAGAAGCTCGAGGTGGCGATGGACGCCCTGCGCTGTCCGGAGGGCGATACGAAGATCAAGGTGCTCAGCGGGGGCGAACGACGCCGCGTGGCCCTCTGCCGCCTGCTCCTGCAGCAGCCGGACATCCTGCTGCTGGACGAACCGACCAACCATCTCGACGCCGAGAGCGTGGCCTGGCTGGAGTTGCACCTGCAGCAGTACGAGGGCACCGTGATCGCCATCACGCACGACCGCTATTTCCTGGACAACGTGGCCGGCTGGATCCTGGAACTGGACCGGGGCGAGGGCATCCCCTTCAAGGGCAACTACACCAACTGGCTGGAGCAGAAGACCGCCCGCATGGCCCAGGAGGAGAAGACCGAGAGCAAACGCCAGCGGGTGCTGAAGCAGGAGCTGGAATGGGTGCGCAGCAACCCCGGTGCGCGCCGCAGCAAGAGCAAGGCCCGCCTGCAGAACTACGAGAAGATGCAGGGTGAGACGGTGAAGGAGAAGGAGGCCAAGCTGGAGATCTTCATCCCCAACGGACCCCGTCTGGGCGACAAGGTGATCGAGTTCAAGGACGTGTCGAAGGGCTTCGGCGATCGTCTGCTGATCGACGGCCTGACGTTCTCGCTACCGCCCGCAGGCATCGTGGGCATCATCGGTCCGAACGGCGCGGGCAAGACCACGCTCTTCCGCATGGTCATGGGCGCGGAGCAGCCCGACAGCGGCACGATCACCATCGGCGACACCGTGCAGATCGCCTACGTCGATCAAGCGCACAAGGACCTCGCCCCTGACAAGTCCGTGTACGAGGTGGTGAGCAACGGTGCCGAGGCAATGACCATCGGCGGCACGCAGGTGAACAGCCGGGCCTACCTCGCGCGGTTCAACTTCACCGGACCCGATCAGGGCAAAAAGGTGGGCGTGCTCTCCGGCGGCGAGCGCAACCGGCTGCACCTGGCGATGACCCTCAAACAGGGCAGCAACGTGCTGCTGCTGGACGAACCGACGAACGACCTCGATGTGAACACCCTACGGGCGTTGGAGGAGGCCATCCAGGACTACTCCGGCTGCGCGGTGATCATCAGCCACGACCGCTGGTTCCTCGATCGTGTCTGCACGCATATCCTTGCCTTCGAGGGCGACAGCCAGGTCTATTGGTTCGAAGGCGGCTTCACCGACTACGAGGAGAACCGGAAGAAGCGCCTGGGCGGCGATATCGTGCCGCACCGGATCAAGTACCGGAAACTGGTGCGGGGGTAAGTCGAGCCCCCGATCAAGGCAGCTGTTCCGTCCGCACCGCCGTGGGCACCGTACCGCCGATGTTCACCAGGATGGGGTCGCGGTCGTTCTGTGCTCCGGCGTACTTCACCTGGCCGTTCAGGTTCACGTCCTCGGGATAGTACCCATTGGTCACATTGGTAGGCACCGATCCGCCGATGCGGGTCAGGATGGCATCGCGGTCGTTGCCGGACCCCGCATATTTGATCTGACCGTTGCTGGTGGCATCACCCGCCCAGAGCAGCATGGCGCCGCTGACGTTCTTTCGCGCGTTCGTGCCATAGGTGGCCGTTCCCGAACTGCGGAAGTCCACGGTCGTGGGCACGGCGCTCAGGGCCCGTGTCGCCGCCGTCATGCAGCCCAGATGGTTCCGGTGCCGTGCGACGACATAATAGTTGCCGGCCGCCACATAGAAGGTCACCGGTGAAGTGCCGTCCACATCCACGACATCCCCGTCGCGCTGCACCAGGCATTGCCGGGTGGCCAGCACCGTCGTCGGATCACTGGATGAACGCAGTTCGAGCCGGACCCAGTCCACGATCGCATTGCTGCCGGTGACGCCGAGGACCCCGGTCGTCGTCGTTTCACCCCCCCCACCTCCGGCGTTCGTGTAGCCCATGGCGGAGTAAGGCTCGGCGGTCGGGAGCAGTCCCGCCGCACGCGCACCGTCATCCATCAGCAAGGTGCCGGTATTGTACGGGCCTTCCAGCCAGAGCTTGGCGTCCAGCTTCACACCACTGGTGCCTGTGAGCGCCACATCATCGATCGCCATATCGCTCGCATAGTTGTTCCCCGTGATCCCGCGGAACCGCACCCGTGTGTTCGCGGATAGGTATGGGGTGAGGTCCACCGTGGCCTGCACCCAGTTGTTGCCTTGGTCGCCGCTCAAGGTCCAGATACCGTTGGTCCACGGGCCATCGTTCATCTGTACATCCACGCTCAACGTGCCCATGTCGGCACCGTACATGTGGCGCCAGAACGTCATGGAAACGTTCGTGTAGCTGCTCAGGTCGAAACAGGGACTGGTGAGGATCGCGGTCTTCGACGGATAGTTGGGTGAACTGGCCTCGCAATACAGGTACTGGCCCGATCCGCTCGTGTGGTCCGCGTCCGGGCCGGTGCTGGTACTCGGAGTGGGGGCATCGTACTGGAGCCATTGCAGGTCCACATTTGCCGCGTCCAACAACCAGCCACCAAGATCATTGTCGAACGATTCGGAATAGGGGAGGGTGGAAGTGCACGCGTGGGGCAGACAGAACGTCGTGATCGTCTGGTGGACCATGTTGCCTCCCCGGGCCAGCACTGTGCCGCCCGCAGTGGTCAGGGTGTAATGCCCATTTCCGGAACCGCTCCACATGCCGTCCCCGTAGCTGTCGTTCACCTGCAGTTCGTAGCATCCATCGGGCAGACAGATGGGGATCGTGGGTTGGGCGTATTCACCCGCACTGGACTGATCGTCATAGGGTCCTCCACTGGCATAGGTGGTGCCGCCGCCGGGGCTTGTGATGCTCCAGGTGGTCTCTGATCCCCATTCGTCCAGCACGAGGTCGAGCAGGACCTGGGTACAGGCCTGGGTGGTGAACTGGGCGGTGGCGCTGTATGCGGAGGTGGCCCCCGTGCATACGGTCTGGACACGGTAGTCATAGGTCACCCCCACGGTCAGTCCCGTCAGCCCGTAGCTCGAGCCCGAGATCCCGGTCACACTGTTCCATGTTCCGGAATTCGATGGCTTCCATTGAAGGTTGTAGGAGAGGGCACCGATCACCGTGCCCCAGTTGACGGTCGCCGAGACGTCGGCGATGAAGGTGGCGCTGAGAAAGTCCGGCACGCCGCATCCGACCACGCACGCGCTCAGGCATGAAGCCGCGTTGATGTCGTTGATGATGAGCGCGGTGGGTTGGGGGCCGAAGCCGTTGTTGAAATTGATCCCCACCGCGTCCAGGTGGCAATAGCTCATGATCGTGCCACCCGATGAGGGGATCGGCGCTCCGCTGCAACTTCCCTCGTATCCGTATCCGTGCGCCGGGCCACAACCGTCGATCGCGGTGTTGTTGCCGTTCCAGACGCAGGCATGCGTGTGGCGCGAGCCGAGCAGATGTCCTTGTTCATGGGTCACCACCATCGCGCTCCAGCTGTAGGTCGGCACCACGTTGTAGCTGCCACTGATGCCGCTGTAGCACTGCGAATTATCCAGGTTGCTCGCGCACAGACCACTGAAACCCGCGGCGATCCCGCCGCCGCCGGCATACCCCAGCAGGTTGCCCAGGTCCCCGGTGAAACTGTTGCGGTAGCTCTGGAACTGGCCCAGGAGCGCGCTCGTGGACGTGGCGGTGTAGGGACTGGTCATGTCCCATACGTACAGTTGCGCGAGCTGCACGGAGATCCCGTCGTTGTCGTAGATCGTGGCGCTTTGATTGAAAAGCCCCGTAACGTAGTTGGAGGTGTTCACCAGGCTGCCCTTGTCCTGGTACACATCATAGTTGACCTCCCAGTAGATGCCCACGCAGTTCGCCGTCCTGTTGGATCCCTGCAACTCCAGCATTTGCGGGTCATAGGTCCCCGCATCCTCCGGCGTGGCACAGGTCATCACAGGCGGATCGATCATATCCTGCTCCGCGTAGTAGATATGCTGGCCGTGGTGTCCCTTGATGCGGCCGAGGATGTGGTTGCCATCCCGATCGCTGACGAAGCCCATCACCTCGTTCCGGAAGATGCTGATGGCTACCAGGCTGTTGGGCCGCCCGGCGATGATGCCCCGGTAGTGGAGGCCGCGGTCCATCGCTGCCGCCGCTCCGGTGCTGGCGACCACCACGGAGAAGCCATCCTGGAAGATGTCCGCCTGTTGCAACAGCAGGTCGATCCCTCCATCCGGTGTGGGAACGGACAGGCGTATGCGTTCCGGTCTGCTGGTCAGAAGACCCATGGTGGCCACTGTGTCCAGGTCCATGATCGCGGCGCGCTCCACCACCACGTGCACGAGCGCATCGCGCGTGATCGAGGTCGAGGTGGGGGAGGAGGGGGTGAACAGCGCCACCGGCCCGAATGCAGCGCCACTGGCTTCCCGGGCAAGGATGCGTGCAGCCACCTGGCCGGTCGGTCCGGTCTGGGCGAGAATGGACAGCGGGAGGATCCCCAAGAGGATCAGGTTCAGGTCCCGGATCGACCGGGGAATGGATCGGATATGCATTCGGGGGTATTTCAGAACAGGACAAAAATAGACCGTGGTCCAGGACAGGTCCAGTCCCGTCCGCCGCTGGACCGGCGCTTTCGTGCCCCGTCACGACGCAGATCGGCAACCGGTCCGCCGGGATCTGCTCAAGTGCGGAAGCGTGGTGCGGGAGCGATGGCGATACCTTGCACCACATTTGAACGAACCGACCGTGCATCGGACCATCCATCGGGCGGTGCTCCTGGCGATCCCGGCCTTGGTGTTCGCCTGTGCGCACGAGCCGGTCATCGGCCCCCAAAGTCCCGACACGGCATCGCTCCCGGACCCGCTGCCGTTCGATACCGGTGCCGTTGCGTCCTGCGACCCCGACACGGTCTATTTCGAACAGCAGGTGTTCCCGTTGATCACGGCGTATTGCACAGGTGTGGGTGATGGGGAGGCAGGCTGCCACAACGCCGCCAGGCATGCCGGCGGGGTGGACCTGCACGATCATGCCCATATCCACGCGTATGTTCAGCCGGGTTTCCCGACGGCCAGCGATCTCTACGGCGTGTGCGCGTCCGGGTGGATGCCCGTGGGATACTATGCCCTGCTCGACAGTGCCCAGTTGCAGTCCATCGCCACGTGGATCGCTCAGGGTGCGCTGGACAATTCCTGTCCGGAGGCCTGCGATACGGTGGAGGTCACGTACAGCGGCGATCTCGCGCCCCTGCTGGAAAGCCATTGCCTGGGATGCCACCAGGGGGCTCCGCCTCCGAGCGGGGTGTCCCTGGACAGTTGGAGCGCCTGTTCCGCGGCCGCGTTGAACGGAACGCTGGCGGGGGATGTCTTCAACATGGACGGGCACAACGCCATGCCACCGGCGGGCCCCGCCTTGACCGCATGCCAGAAGGACGAGATCCTCACCTGGATCCAGCACGGTGCGCCTGATAATTGAGGTCTTCGCCGTTAAGGCCCACGCTTGCCCGCTCGTCCCAGTGCTGCCAATGACCATGCAGGTGGTGCGTGAACAAATGACAAGGACCCACCAACTCCCAACTTTCAACTCCCAACTTTCAACCTTGCCCCCATGTCCCGCGGCTTTGTCAAGGAAGATGACCAGGAGGAGGCGCCCTTCATCCCGCCGCGCGCCGCCCTGCCGGATGGCGTGACGAACTACGTCACCCCGCGCGGGCTGCGGTTGTTGCAGGAGGAGAAGGCGGCGTTGGAAGCGGAACGGGGTGCGGAGCACGAAAGCGATGACGCCCGCCGCCGTGCCTGGGCGGTGCTCGATGGCAAGCTGGCGTTGCTGGAGGAACGCATCGTGACCGCGCGCGTCGTGGAGCCGCAACCGGGCAGGCAGAAGGAAGTGCGGTTCGGGAATACGGTGACCGTGCGCTTCGTCAATGGCCCGCAGAAGGACACCGAACGCGAGCTGACAATCGTGGGCGTGGACGAGGCCGATGTGAAGGAGGGCCGCATCAGCTTCACCGCGCCCATCGCACGCGCGTTGATCGGCAGGCGGGTGGGGCAGGTCGCCGCCTTCCCGCTGGGTCAGGGCGAACAGCAGTTGAAGGTGCGGGCGATCGCACCCCACTGATCCTTCGGACCTGTAAATACCCGCATGGATCGGGACGGAACGCGCGCGTCGATCGCCATTGACCGGCCGTATCGTTGTGGTGCGAAACGTCCGTTATGCGAAGGCGGACAGTTCTGGTCGGTGGACCGCCCCAAGGCTCAGCCCGGGCGGTCCGCTGTTTTTGGGGCTCCCTACCTTCGCGGCCGCATGGCCACCAAGCCTTCCATCCCCAAGGGCACCCGCGACTTCGGTCCGCAGGAAATGCTGCGGCGCAAGTACATCTTCAACACCATCGAAAAGGTGTTCCAGAAGTACGGCTACCTGCCCCTGGAAACGCCCGCGATGGAGAACCTGGAGACGTTGCTGGGCAAGTATGGGCTTGAGGGCGATCGTTTGATCTTTCGCGTATTGAAACGAGGAGCTAGTCTTCATGAGTCGCTGCTTGACCCTGTCATGAACAATTTGGTCAAGGATGCCAAGGTGACGGCTCCAACTCTCCTACTGGAAGAGGAATTGGCTCAAGTCCTTCGGTTCGGATCATTTGTTGAAGATGTTCAACAAAAAGCGGCTGATGGCGCTCTCCGCTACGACCTCACCGTTCCCTTCGCGCGCTACGTCGTGCAGCACCAACACGAACTCGCCTTCCCCTTCAAGCGCTACCAGATCCAGCCGGTCTGGCGCGCCGATCGTCCGCAGAAGGGGAGGTACCGCGAGTTCTACCAGTGCGATGCGGATGTGATCGGGAGCACGTCGCTGCTCAATGAAGTGGAGTTGGTGCAGTTGTTCGATGAGGTGTTCACGCAGCTCGGCCTGCAGGTGGTGATCAAGATCAACGACCGCAAGGTGCTCAGCGGTATCGCCGCGGTCTGCGGTCAGTCGGAGAAGGTGGTCGACATCGTCACGGCGATCGACAAGCTCGACAAGATCGGTCGCGAGAAGGTGGAGGAGGAGATGCGTGCCAAGGGTGTCAGTGATGCGGCGATCCAGGGCATCGCCCCGTTGTTCGAACTGAAAGGGACGTGGAAGGAACAGCGGCCACAACTGGAGAAATGGCTGGCCACTTCGGAGGTCGCGCAACAGGGGTTGAAGGATCTCGCATTCGTGTTCGATACGGTCGGCCCATTGAAGAGCGCTGCGTTGGAGTTCGACCCGACCCTCGCCCGTGGCCTTGACTATTACACCGGTGCCATCTTCGAAGTCAAGGCCGAGGAAGGCAGCTTGCAGAGCAGCATCTGTGGTGGTGGCCGTTACGACGACCTCACCGGAATTTTCGGCCTGCCCAACATGAGCGGCGTGGGCATCAGCTTCGGTGCCGATCGCATCCACGATGTGCTGCTCGAGTTGAACAAGTTCCCCGAGGATCTGGGCTCCAGCACGCGCCTGCTCTTCGCCAACTTCGGGGAGGAGGAAGCGAAGCGCTGCCTGCAACTGCTGCGCAAGGTGCGCGCGTCCGGCATCGCTGCCGAGCTCTACCCGGACACCGCCAAGATGGCCAGGCAGTTCAAGTACGCTGACGCCAAAGCCATCCCTTTCGTGGCGATCATCGGCGCGGATGAACTGAAGCAGGGCATCATCACCGTGAAGGACATGAAGAGCGGCGAGCAAAAGGCAGTGAAGGAGGATGAACTCATCGCGCTGATCACCTAGGTCACACCCGTACCGTCGAGCCCCCCGGGTCGACATGCACCCGCCCATGGCGCCCAGATCCCATCCCATCACCACCACCGGCCTGAAGCTCGCGGAGCTGGAGGCGATCCTGCGGGAGCGCCGCTCCGTCGCCCTGGCGAAGGACGCCGTGACCGCCGTGAAGCAGAGCCATGCCTACCTGCGCGACCGCCTGAAGAAGAGCGACGCGCCGATCTATGGCGTCAACACGGGTTTCGGTGCGCTGCACGACCGCTCGATCGACCGGAAGGACCTGGCCCAGCTGCAGAAGAACCTGGTGATGAGCCACGCCTGTGGCATGGGTGATCCGGTGCCGGACGATATCGTGCGGTCGATGCTCGTGCTGAAGGTGCAGAACATGGCCTTTGGGCACAGCGCCGTGGCGCCGGCCACGGTGCAGCGGTTGATCGACATGTACAATGTGGATATGCTGCCGGTGGTGTTCGAGCGCGGCTCGCTGGGTGCCTCGGGCGATCTGGCCCCGCTGGCGCACCTGAGCCTGCCCCTGCTGGGACTGGGCGAAGTGGTGCTCTCGGGAAAGCGGATGTCGGCGCGTCACGCGCTCAAGGTGCTCGGATGGGAACCGCTGGAACTGGGTCCCAAGGAGGGTCTCGCCCTGCTCAACGGCACCCAGTTCATGAGCGCCTATGCGGCGTTGGCCGTGGTGAAGGCCGCGCGCCTGGCGCTCCTCGCCGATGTGATCGCCGCCCTTTCCCTCGATGCGTTCGACGGCCGGATCGAGCCGTTCCATCCCTCCGTGCATGCCGTGCGTCCGCATCCCGGACAGGCCTGGGTGGCCTCGCGCATGCGCGACCTGCTCAAGGGTAGTGTGCTGATCGCCCGGGGGAAAACGCATGTGCAGGACCCGTATTCGTTCCGGTGCGTTCCGCAGGTGCATGGTGCCTCGTGCGACGCGATCGACTACGTGCAGACCGTGGTGGAACGCGAGTTGGAGTCCGTCACCGACAACCCGACCGTATTCGACGACGAGGACCTGGTGATCAGCGCCGGGAATTTCCATGGGCAGCCGCTCGCCCTGGCCCTCGATCATCTGGCGATCGCGGCAGCGGAACTCGGCAGCATCAGCGAACGACGCATCTACAAGCTGGTCTCGGGTCAGCGCGGTCTGCCGGCCTTCCTGGTGGCGGAGCCCGGACTGCACAGCGGTTTCATGATCCCGCAGTACACGGCGGCGTCGTTGGTCACGGCCAACAAGCAACGCTGCATGCCCAACAGCGTGGACACGATCGACAGCAGCAACGGCCAGGAGGACCACGTGAGCATGGGTGCTTCGGCCGCGATCAGGACGTGGCACGTGGTGCACGACGTGGAACGGATCCTGGCGATCGAACTGTTCACCGCGGCACAGGCGCTGGAGTTCCGCCGCCCGGAGCGGAGCTCGCCGACCTTGGAACGCTTCCTGGCCGACTTCCGCAGGCAGGTGCCCTTCCTCAAGGCGGACACCGTGATGCAACCGCTGATGGACAAGGCACTGGCCTTCGTCCGCGCCACGGACCTGCCCGAAGTGCGCTGATGGACTGCTACCTGATCCCCGGTCTGGGTGCGGACCATCGCCTGTTCGCGCGGATCGACCTGCGCGGTCATGCCGTACACTACCTGGATTGGCGGGAGATGCCTGCGGACAGCACGATGCGGGACTTCGCCATGGCCCTCGCCGGAAGCGTGGATACCACCGCACCGCATGCGCTCGTGGGCGTGAGCATGGGCGGCATGGTCGCCCAGGAGATGGCCGCGCTCACCCGACCGCGGCGTGTGGTGATCATCTCGAGCTGGAAGGGACCGAACGAAATGCCCTGGAACATCCGCATGCTGCGCGGCTCCCACCCGGAACGCTACCTGCGACCCACGCTGGTCCGCACTGCTGCTCCCGTGATCCGCTGGCAGATGGGCGTGGAGGCCCCCGAAGATGTGACGTTGTTCGATGACCTGGTCCGGTCGATCCCCCTGGAGCAGCTGAAGGTGCAGGTGGCCGCGGTGCTCGGTTGGAACGGTCCTTCAGCGCCGGTGCGCGACCTGGTCCACATCCACGGTGATCACGACCGTCTGATGCCGATCGACCTGGTGAAGGAGCCCGTGGTCCGCGTGGAAGGGGGCACGCACTTCATGGTGCACACGCTGGCCGAACGCATCAGTGACCTGGTCCGGGAGGCGCTCAGGACTTGATGAAGCGCACCAACCCGCAGCCGGTGTCCGTCGCGATGCGCACCACGTAGGCACCCGCCGGCAGGGCCGCGCAGGAGAGGGTCAATGTGCCCGCGGACGTGCGCGCCGCCGTGTTCAGGACCGGACGACCCATCGCATCCAGCACCGCCACAGCGAGCACCTTCGCGCCACCAACGGAAATGCTGAGCACATCGCTCACCGGGTCGAAGTGGGAAGGCAGATCGCGCACGCTGTTGGTCGCGATGCCCTCCGGTGTGCCCACGATGAGCGAGAGGCCGTCGAAATCGGTGTAGCCGAAGAGCGGTCCGCCGATCAGGCCCGGATCGAGCACTGCGAGGGCGGTGTCGCCCAGGCCCAGCAGTACCGTGTCCGTCAGACTGAGGTACACCCAGCTGGTGTCGTTCGTCTGCACGGGGTCCTGCATCTCGAAGATCGGTCCGTTCCTGCGCCCGAAGCGCAGACCGGCGTTGACGATCGCCGCACCGGGTTCCACGCGCACCCAGCCCGAGAGCGTCAACACGTCACCATCGATCACCCCCGGAAGTCGCTGAAAGAGCTGACCGGAAAGGCAGCCCTGGGTCTCGCTCCAATTCTTCCGCGCATGCCATTGTCCGGCGCCCGGGGCACCACCTGGCAGCGACGTGGGTGCGTTGCAGAAGTATTCCCAGCCCGTGAGGTCGGGATCACCGTTGGAGGTCTCGAAACTTTCGTTGATCAGTTGGGCGCCGGCCGTCATCGGCAGCAGACAGCCGAGCAGGAAGGGGATCGTGTGGCGCATGATGCAGGTCCTTTCGTTCAAGACGTCCCTCGGGCGCGGAGCGCTGCCCGTTCAGTCCCCGCCACCGCCCAGGACGTACCGCACGATGTTGGCGCCCATCTGCAGCGCCTTGGTGCGGATGGCCTCGCTGTCGCCGTGCACGTCGGGATCCTCCCATCCATCGCCCAGGTCGCACTCGTAGTCGTAGAAGCAGACCACGCGGCCCTCCCAGATCAGCGCATAGCCGCGCGGGGGCAGGCCGTTGTGCTCGTGGATCTTCGGCAGTCCGTTCGGGAAGTCGAACTGCTGGTGATAGATCGGATGCGCGAAGGGCAGTTCCACCCATTCCAGTTCGGGGAACACGTGCAACATCATCGGACGGATGAAGGGATCCATGCCGTAGTTGTCGCTGATCTCCAGGAAGCCGCCGCCGATCAGGTAGTTGCGCAGGTTCTCCGCCTCGCTCGCGCTGAACACCACGTTGCCGTGGCCGGTCATGTGCACGATGGGATAATTGAACAGATCGGGGCTTCCGACCTCCACGGTGGGCACGTCGGGCCGGATGTTCGTGCCGAGTTGCGCGTTGCAGTACTTCACGAGGTTCGGCAGGCTGGTCGGGTTCGCGTACCAATCGCCTCCGCCGTTGTATTTCAATAGTGCGATGCTGTAGGTGCCTTGGGCATGCAGGCCGCTGATGGCCAGTAACAGCACGGCAAGCATGATCGTCCGGCGAGGCATGGGGCAAAGGTAGCGCCCTGAAGGGGGCGCTTTCATCCACGGATGTTCCAGCGCTGTAGCGAAGGATCAACCCGCGTTCAGCAAAGTGCACCCCACCATCGCGGCGGTCTCGGTCCGCAGGCGCGCAGGTCCCAGGCTCACGGCCACGAAGCCCATCGATCGGAGCAGGTCCGCTTCATCGGGTGTGAAGTCGCCCTCCGGACCGATCAACAGCAGGACATCCCCGGGCGTTCGGATCGCGGCCAAGGACCGATGATCGCCTTCGCACCAGCCGAAATAGCGCTGGGTTGGAAGATCCTCCTGGAGCAGTGCCACCATGGGCATCGGGTCGTCGATCGCCGGCAGCCAGCTGCGTTGGCTCTGCTTCATCGCCGCGATGGCGACGCGCTGCGACCGGTCCTTTCGCAGTCGCGTGCGTTCCGTGCGGGAAGTGAGCAGTGGGGTGATCCGGTCCACACCGATCTCCGTGCATTTCTCCACGCACCATTCGAAGCGCTCGTTCTGCTTGGTGGGTGCGATCGCGAGGTGGATGCGCCCCGGACGTTCCGGTGGATCCTGTGTCGAACGGACCACGCGCACCTGGCATTCCTTCTTGTCGATCGCCGTGATCTCCGCCTCGGCGCGAACGCCTTTTCCATCGAGCAGGCCGATCCGCTCCCCGACTTTCAGCCGCAGCACGTGCAGGGCATGGTGGGCTTCCTCCTCCGGCAGGGTGTACGTGCCTAGGTGCAGTTCCGGGGTGAAGAAGAGGTGCATCAGTGGCGTGATCCGCCGGGATCGAGCCGGCCGAGGGCGAAGATGGCTAGGATGAGCACGATCACGAACGCCGTCGTCGCTTGCGCGGGCGTGAGACCGAGCGCACAGGGCCATTGCATAATAGTGAAATGACCTGCCCGCAGTTCGGGAAGGACCAGTTCGGAAAGCGGGTGGAGCACGCCTGTGGGCATCGAATACCCGAGCGTGCTCTTTGCGGCCAGGGCCTCCAAGATACCGATACCTGCGAGCACGAAAAAGGGCCATCGGCCCCAGCGCTGGGTGGCCAGCAGTGGCAGGCCCCGGTACGCGAGCAGCACGGCCACCGTGGTGAGGTGTCGTGGACCATAGGCCCAGCCACCCCACCACATACGGTAGCCGGCCACGATCAGCAACGAGAGGATGCATGCGATCAGGACCGCATCGTTCCACGGAGCAATGCCCTTCCGGGGGCTCAGGGCCCATGCGGCGGCCACCGCGACGAGAACAGGCATATAAATGAACAGGCCACGGTAACTGCTGAAGGTGAGGCCCCAGAGAGAGGTCCACGTGGGCAGACCCAGGCCGTACCCGTTGCTCATGAACGTGTAGTGGGCCTCGTGATCATACCCCAGGCTCAAGGGGTTGCCGCTCTGCGCGTAATTGAAGAAGAGCAGCAGCAGGACCATGGGCGATGCTCCCTTCATGATACCGATCAGCGCACGCAAGGGGGGACCGGGGGGTTCGTCCCGCAGCCGAGCCAGGACCATGGCCCCCCAGACCAACGGGAAAACGATCAACGTGTACTCACAAAGCACCGCGGCACCGCAGGCGAGGCCCATCCATGCGTAGTGTTCCCGCTCCATGCTGATGGATCCCAGAATGACGAACAGGGCGCCAAGGATGTGCGCGTTGAAGCTGCCGCTGTAGACAAAAAGGAACGAGCCCAGGAAAGGCAGCACCGCGAAGAGGATCGGCGCGGCGGGAGGGGTCGATCGTCGGAGCGCGTTCCAGGATAGAAGCATGATCAGTACCAAAGGCATGCTTCCACAAATGAAGCCTCCCAACATCAACAAGCCATCCGTCAGCAGACCGCGCTCGCCGGCATGGACCACGCCCGTCCACACCATCATCTGATAGAAGGGGATCACCAACAGGGCGGGCAGCGGTGCCTTGTCGCTGTAGTAGTGTCCGTCCATGAAGGCCTTGTCACCGATGCCCTCCTGATATGCATCGATGCACAGCGAATGCTGCTCGATCACGGCGGCGACCATGGCGGCACGGCTCATGGTGTTGTCGTTCGGGCCATGTTCCAGGTGCCAGCTGGTGAGCACGAGCAGGATCGCACCGATCGCGATCGTTCGCAGGTGGGACATCGCCGTCAAATGTGGGGGATCCGTCCGGAGCAGCAACGGATCTCGACCCTGGTGGTGGTGTGTCGGGCGATCGCCGGACCGGTTCCGTCGAAACAGTGCAACCGGGGGCAGGAGCGTGCGTAACCCGGAACGATCAACCTGTTCGCCATGCGCCCTATCCGCACCGATCTGCTCCTCGCTGCCATCTGCACCCTGGGCCCCCTCATGCCCGCCTTCGCCGATCCCCCTCCCGCCGATCGCTACGAAGAGCAGGCGGTGATCCTAACGGGTTGGCTCGCCGTGGAGGACCTTTCGGTGCGTGACGTGCTGGTGGAGGTGGAGGTGAACGGCAGTGTGCGTTCACCCCGCGTCAGCGAGAGCGGTCGATTCACGGTCTCCCTCCCCGCTGATGCCGAGGCCCATCTGCGCTTTTCCAAGCCTGGTCATCTGACCAAGGAGATCATCGTGGACACCCACCACCTCTGGGATGGTGAATTCAAGCAGAAGCAGCGTCATGTCAAGTTCGCTGTGATCCTGACGCTCGAGCGGCACATGGGCGGGCTCACCTATGCCGGGCCGGTCGGGTCCATCGGCTTCGATGACGGTGGTGGCTGCATTGCCGTGGCCCATGATCGCAGGATGGTGCCTGCGAAGCGCGGCAGGGTGATGGTCTTCTAGGCCCCGGACCTTGATCCGAAATGGAGCAGCCTGCTCATCGCACCCAGCAATGCGATGGCGATGAACCCTGCCATGCCCACCGGCGAGCCGATCAGTTCATGCCCGCCCCAGGTGAACAAGGAGAAGCCACCCGCACTGCCATTGATCATGCCATGCAGCACGCAGGGCCCCCAGACGGTGCGTGACGCCCGACGTGATCGATCGAAGAGGACGGCAAGCAGGGTACAGAACACCACCATGAGCGGGATCCCCACCAGTGGATGCTCCGGGTAGTTGTGTCCCATGACGATCAACGGGGCATGCCAGAGCCCCCATGCGAGGCCGGTGAAGGCGATCCGGCGCGCCTCGGGCCAGGTGGAGGTCGCGTGGAAGAGGTAGCCCCGCCAGCCAAGTTCCTCGCCGAGCATGAACGGCAGGTTGAGGCTCATGGCGCCCATCACGGCGGAAAGCTGCATCACCACCAGCCACAGCATTCCCGGAAATTGCCGGTCGCCCAGGAGGTCCATCAAATGTGAATGCACGACCTGGCCGCGTTGGGCCAGCAGCTCGTTGAGGTTCTCCAGCACGCGTTCCTGCGTGACCGCCACCTGACCGAAGGCTCCGATGTGCAAGAGGTTCCCCGCAAATGCGATCACCAGCAGTGTGAGCGGTACGATCGCCGCACCGATCAAGAGCGTGATGCCGATGGCCGTCCATCGGATCCGCCGCGGGTCGAGCCCCAGTTCATGCCAGGGCCGCCTGTCGATCAGCTGTTGCTGCACGATCGCGGCGATCGCGGGACCGAACATGAACAGCCCGGCAAGGGCCGTGTAACCGAGCCCTTCCGCACGGTGGATGCCCAGCGCATATCCGATGCCGGCGATGCACCAGCTGATGCCGTAGGCCAGAAGAAGGAAGGTCCCGATGCGGCGCCCGACCATGATCGAGGAAAGTTACAGGTCCGGTCAGAGGGGATAATTTCACCGTTCCATCAGCACGATCCGACCATGTTCCATTCCATCACCTCGCGCCCATCGATCCTCGTGTTCCTGGGCCTATTCTCCCTCGCGGTGTCCGCCCAGAAGGGCCCCTTCACCTATGAGGACCTTTTGATGTTGGACCGCATGTACGGTCTTGACGTCGATCCCTCCGGGCAATTCGCCATGTTCAACGTGCGCGCCACCGACATGGAGCAGAACAAGGGCGTGGGCAGCTTGTGGCTGAAGGAGCTGAAGGATCCCACCAAGCCGGAGGTGCGCCTGGCGGTATCGGACAAAGGGGCCGGTGATGCGCATTTCTCTCCGGACGGGAACACCATTTACTTCCTGTCATCGCGTGGCGCCAATGGCGTGAACAACGTCTGGCGCACCGACATGAGCGGTACAAAGGCCGAACAAGTGACGCACCTGCCGCTCGACGTGATCGCCTACCAGGTGTCCCCGGACGGCAAGGGGCTCGTGGTCGCCTTGGCAGTGTACCCCGAATGCGCGGGAAATGAGATCGCCTGCACCGTGAAGCGCCAGGTTACCGGGCAGGCGGACAAGTCCTCAGGCATGGTCTACACCGAACTGTTCGTGCGGCATTGGGATACCTGGGCGGATGGTACGCGCAACCATCTCTTTTATATCCCGCTCGCTGACCCGAAGACGGACCCCGTGGCCCTGATGGACGGCCTTGATGGGGACGTGCCTTCCAAGCCCTTTGGGGATGCCGGCGACTTCACCATCGCTCCGGACGGACGTACCGTTTACTTCTCCGTGCGTCTGGCGGGCCCACGTGAGCCCTGGAGCACCAACTTCGACATCTACAGCGTACCGGTCACCGGAGGCGCACCGACCGTCCTGACGGCCCAGAACAAGGCCTGGGATGCGTCCCCACGCGTGTCGCCGGACGGGAAGATCTTGGCCTACAAGGCGATGGCCCGTCCCGGGTTCGAGGCGGACCGCTTTGCGATCATGCTGCGGGATGCCACCGGCAAGGTCACGCCGCTGGCCGCCGATTGGGACCGGAGCGTGGATGAGATGAAATGGTCCATGGACGGAAAGAGCCTCTATGTGACCGCGGCGGATGTGGGCAAGGAGCGTTTGTTCCGAATCGATCGCAAGAGCGGCCAGGTGACTCCGCTATCCACGGACGGTCACATCGATGCGTACAACGAAACACCTCAGGGCTTCGTGTTCCTCAAGAGCGCGTTGAACAGCCCCTCGTTGTTGTATGCGGCAAAGCCGAAGGCGAAGATGATCGACGATGGGGCCATCGCGTTGACCAATGTGGACGATGTGCTGGAGGACCGCAAATTCGGACAGTACGCGCAGTTCCACTTCAAAGGCTGGAACGATGAGGATGTGTACGGCTACGTGATCAAGCCGGCCAACTTTGTGGAAGGTCGGAAGTATCCCGTGGCCTTCCTGATCCATGGCGGCCCCCAGGGCAGCTTTGGCGATTCCTGGTCCTACCGCTGGAACCCGGAGACCTATGCCGGGGCAGGCTACGCGGTCGTGATGATCGATTTCCACGGTTCGACGGGCTATGGACAGGCCTTCACCGACGCGATCTCCACGCATTGGGGCGATCGTCCGTTGGAGGACCTTCAGAAAGGATGGGAATATGTCCTCCGAACATATCCCTTCCTCGATGGCGATCGCGCCGCCGCGTTGGGCGCCTCCTACGGCGGGTTCATGGTGAACTGGATCGCCGGGAATTGGAAGGCCCCATGGAAGTGCCTTGTCAGCCACGATGGTGTGTTCGATTCCCGCAGCATGGGCTATACCACGGAAGAGATGTGGTTCGAGGAATGGGAGAACGGGGCGGACGTGTTCACGGACCCGGACGCCTACGACCGGTTCAATCCGGCATTGTATGCCGGCGATTGGAGCGTTCCCATGCTCGTGATCCATTCGGACCTGGATTTTCGCATCCCCGTGAGCCAGGGCATTGGCGTGTTCACGGCACTCCGATCCAGGGGGGTGCCCTCGGAATTCCTCCATTTTCCGGATGAGAACCATTGGGTGTTGAAGCCGCAGAACGCCATGAAATGGCACCGGACCGTGTTCAACTGGCTCGACCACTACATCGGCCATTGACGGTCTGTTGCGCGTATCGTGAAGAGGTCGTAAACTTGATGTTCCCTACTCGCGACCTCCCATGGAAGCATGGACGCATGTGCGCACCCTTCAGGGCGCTGATGACATGGACGATCTGCTGGCGATCCTGCCCGACCTGCGTGCGATACCGGATCCGCGTGTGTTCATCTTCCAGGATGAACGCAGCGGTCAACAGGTGATCGTTCCCGCTTCGGACCTGGACCGGGCCGTGGCCAATCTGCTCGATGGCGCCTACCTCGGCAGCGAGGACGAATGATCCGAACGATCGGATAACCCAACCATCATCCTGTGTTCAGGGACCGGGGTCAATTTGGTCCCCGGCCATGGCGACTGTCGCGTTCCAAGGGCTCAATTGGCGCTGGCGCCGTTTCCTACGGCGCAGGCCGATCTATTTCAGCACCCTGCGTTGTCCGCATTGCGGAAAACAGAGCCGGGACCAGATGCCGTCGAACGCGAGCGTCTATTTCTATCGCTGCACGCGTTGCAACACCCTGTTCAAACCCCTGAGCGGTGACTGCTGCGTGTATTGCAGCTATGGGAACGTGCCCTGTCCGCAACGCCAGAGGGGCATTGTGCGGTGACGCGACCTGGTGAAGATCAACGCCTTCCCTTCTCCTTTTCCTTGAAGTACTTCCGCAGGAGCCAGTTGCGTTGCAGTGCACGCAGGTCCTCGTTCAGCAGTACGGTGGTGGTATCGAGTCTGCCCATCATGTGCCGCACATCGCCGGCCAGTGCGGTATCCTGAGTGAGGGCGTGTGCCAGTCCCCGATCATTGTTCAATCCCTGAGCGAACCGGTCGATACGGCCGATGGCCAGGCCGAGCGTATCTGCGGCGGTGCGCAGGTCCATCAGGATGCGTCGCACATCCTCCTCGGTGCCCTGGTCCGTCAATAGCAGCCCGATCGCTCCACGACCCTGTTGGGCGTCGGTCACGAGGGTATTCACGCCGTCGGTCAACGCACGCGCATTCCCGGAGGCCGCCTGCAATTGATGCACTGCGTTGCGCCACACGTCGCCCATCGTGGTATCGGTGAGCATCCCCACCAGATTGTTCGGGTCGTTCAGTCGTTCGCTGAGCTGGCGCAGGTCCTCGGTGATGGACAGCAGGTTGTCATTGGTCCGCTGGAGGGTCCGCATCATCGCATCGGTGTCCAGACCGGGTGCCGACCGCAGGACACTGCCGTCCACGATCGGATCCCCTTCACCGGTCCCTGGCATGATGCTCACCAACTTATTGCCCATCAGGCCGTCCGTGCCCACGTTGGCCAGGGCGTTGTCCCTGATGTGCCCGGCAGCGTCCATGCGGATATTCAACCGTACACGCACGGTCGTGTCGTTCACGATGTCGATCGCGTCCACGGTGCCGACGTTGATGCCGGAATAGCGCACGTTGTTGCCGGTGCGAAGCCCGTTCACTTCCCTGAAATCGGCCGAGATCGTGATGGAGCGCGCGAACATGTCCTTGCGCGTGCCCATGATGTAGAGCGTAAGGATGAGGACGGCGGTTCCGGCCACCACGAAAAGGCCCAGCTTGAACCGTTGTGATCTTTCTCCCGGCATTACAAGGCCATAAAGAAACGACGGACCACGGGGTCCTTGGCGCGCAGCAGTTCATCATAGGTGCCCTGTGCATGCGCCCGTCCTTCGTGCAGGACCACCACGCGGTTGGCGGCCAGTTTGGCCACGTTCAGATCATGGGAGATCAGGATCGATGAAGTGTTGTACTGCCGCTGCAGCTGCAGGATCAGCTCCACGATCTCGCGTCCTGTGATCGGATCAAGACCGGTGGTCGGCTCGTCGTACAGGACGATCTCCGGACGCATGATCAGGGTGCGCGCCAGCCCGACCCGTTTGGCCATGCCGCCGGACAGTTCGCTCGGCATCAGGTCCGCCGTGTGGGCCAGTCCAACATCCTCCAATGCCTTCATGATGCGTGCCTTGCGCTCGTTCGCGTCCATTACGCTCCAATGCCGACGCATGGGGAATTCCAGGTTCTGCCGCACGGTCATGCTGTCGTACAGCGCATTGCTCTGGAACAGGAACCCGATGCGCATGCGCATGCGGTCGAGCGCATCATGGCGCAGGGCGAGCATGTCCTGCCCCAGCACATCGATGTGACCGGCATCGGGCCGCAACAGGCCGATGATGCACTTGATGAGCACGCTCTTGCCGGAACCGGACTTGCCCAGCACCATCAGGTTCTCACCGCGGAGGAGATCGAGATCGAAACCGCGGAGCACCTCATGGCTGCCGAACGCCTTGCAGAGGCCGCGGATGCGGACCACCACTTCCTCCTGCTCGACGGCGATGTCCGTTCGGGACTCCGTTGCGTGTTCCATCTCAGTTCAGCCCCAGGATATCGGTGATCTGTACGGCCACCAGGTCGAGCATGAAGATCATGAGCGAGGCCACCACGACGGCACTGTGCGACGCGCGGCCCACGCCCTCGGTGCCGCGCTCGGTGTGGAACCCCTTGTAGCATCCCACGATGCCGATCGCGAAGCCGAAGAAGAACGACTTGAAGAAGGCGGGCAGGAGATCACTGAAAATGAGCGAATCAAAGACCTGCTGGTGGAACAGCGGCCAGCTGACGGTGTCCTTGAAGTTGACGCCGATGTACGATGCCCAGATGGCGATGGCATCGGCCAGTACCACCAGCACGGGCACCATCAGCGTCGTGCTCACCACACGGGTCACCACCAGGTATTTGAACGGATTCGTGCCGCTCACCTCCATGGCGTCGATCTGTTCCGTCACCTTCATGGAACCGAGTTCTGCGCCCATGCTGGACCCGATCTTGCCCGCACAGATCAGGGCGGTGATCACCGGGCCGATCTCACGCACCACCGAGATGGCCACCATGGCGGGCAGCATGCTCTCGGCACCGAACCGTTCCAACGTGGGGCGGCTCTGCACGGTAAGGACCAATCCCATGATGAACGCGGTCACCGCGACCAGCGGCAGGGACCGGTACCCATTGATGAAGGCCTGCCGCAGCAGTTCCTCCCACTCGTAGCGTGGGCGGAGCACCTCCCGAAAGAAGCGTCCCGTGAACCGGGCCATATCCCCAGCCTCTTCGATCAGGTCGCGATAGCCGGTGGTGCTGACCATGGGTCCAAGGTAGGGGGCGGCCCTGTTCATCGGACCTTAGCTGGTCCGTTGGGTCTCCTTTGCCATACCAAGCAATTTTCGCAGCGGGGCCCATCGTGGGACCTCCTCACTGACGAGCTTCAACACAGAGACCAAAGGCAGGAACAGGATCATGCCCGCGATGCCCCAGATCAGACCTCCGGCGAAGATCACCAGGAGTGAGACCATCGTGTTCAGACCGAGCTTGCCTCCCACGATCCTGGGGAAGATCAGGTTCGCCTCCAGGTACTGGACCACCGCAAGTACGGCGATCACGCCCACGGGCATCCACCAGGTCCCGGTGGAGGTGTAGGCCAGCGTGATGGGCAACAGGGAGGCAAGGATGATCCCGACGTAGGGGATCATGGTCGCAACGGCGGTCAGTGAGCCGAAGAGCACGGCGTTCGGCACCCCGAGCGCGAGGAACCCGAGGCTGTTCAGGGCACCCACGATCAGATAGACCTGGGCCATGCCGAGGATGAACCGCGCATAGTTCGTCACGGCCTTCTGCAACAGTGCGGGCAGGCGCGGTGCCCAGGTGGGGTCGATCCAGGCCGTGAGCACCGCCACCCAATGCCGTCGGTCAAATAGGATCAAGGCAGCGAATACCGGAATGATGAACAGGTCGAACACCATGCCGAAGAGCGGTTCCACCAGATGGTCCAGGTATGGCGCCAGCCGGGCTGGGAATGCCTGCAGCACGCGAGCGTACCAGGTATCACCCGGGTCCGTGCTGACACGTTCCACTTCGCTTTGGACCCATTGCCAGAGCACTTCGAAGCCGGTCCCCGAACGGCCGGTGAGCTCGGGCAATCGGGTCAGGAACCGGTCCACCTGCCCGATCAGGATCCAGGCCAACCCCGCGAAAAGGATCGCAATGAGCAACAGACCGCTCCCGATCGCCGACCATCGCGGAAGACCCAGGCGCTCCAGCCGGACGACCAGTGGATAGAGCACCATGGCGATCAGGAAGCCATAACACAGCGGGACCAGGATCGTGCGCCCCAGATACAGCAGTGCGATAACCGCGAGGGTTGTCAGGGCGGAGCGAAGGAAGCGGTCGTTCACCGATGGCATGGGACGAAACTACCGAGGATGTCGTGGTCGCGCGGATGCGGCTCAACCCGGCATGACCAACAGCGGTACCCTCGTATGCAGCGCCAGTTGTTTCGCTGTGCTCCGGTGCATCAGCCCATCCCAAAGGCCCGTGCGGCGATGCATCACCGCCACCAGCCCGAAGCGGTCGTCCTCCAGGAGCTCCATGAGCCGTTCCATCACGCGGTCGCCATGCACGTAGATCTCCGAATGAGGCACATCGCCCAGCCGGGGATCGGCCTCCGCCAGTTCGCGAAGGGGATGCTCCTCCTTCTCCAGCATTTCCAGCGGATAGATATGCATCCGGACGATCTCCGCACCGGCGCGCCGGGCGATCCGGACCAGCGGACCAAGGTCTTCGGTCCTTTCTTGGTCCATCAGGTCATCGGCATAGAGGATGCGATCGAGCGGACGGTCCTTCCAGGAGGTCGGTACGGCGATGACGGGTACTCCGGCATGCTTGATGATGGAGGAGGTGTTGCTTCCGAGAAGGAGCGGTCTTCCTTCAGGACGGGTACCCATGACCAGGGCTTCCACATCGCCCATGGCGGTCATTTGATGCACGGCTTCCAGGAGCGGACCATTGAACGCAAGATGTCCCGTCTGCAGGTGCGACGCCTCCGGAAGCGCCTGTAGACGCTCTTCGAAGCTCCCCAGCCCTTGCTCCATCGAACGTTGCATCGCCTCGATACTGGATGGGGTCAGTGGATCGCCCAGGTCCATGAAACTGCGGATCAGGATGAACTCGTGCGCGCCGGGGTCGAATGCCCGAATGGCAAATCGGGCTGCGTGGAACGACCCCTCGCTCAGGTCGGTCAGGATCAGGATCCGGGACATGGATGCGTGGGTATGGGACCAAAGATCGCGCGAAGGCGCACATTTTGGGATGATGTGGGTCATCATCGACCAGGGCACTTTCCCTCGATCCCTTGGGGTGGGCTTGCGGTCCGCGTGCCACGATGGGATGGTCGTTCGCGACCTTGGTCGAACCCGCCGGGTGCGATCCCCGTAAACGAGGCGATGCCCCTGTCCGTTCATTTTGGTCTTGCCCGACGGGTCCCCCAGCTCACACGGGGCCTGGACCGGCTCCGGACCTTCGTGGTATCGCCCCCTGTTCGGGCGGACCAGGAACGCGAGGCCCGGGGTGTGGCCATGCGCTACCACGTTACTGGATCCTGGTTCGCCGCAGTGGTCAATCCGATCTTCTTCCTCAACGACCTGGTCGTATTGCCGCACTTGGCGGTACGTTTCCTGGTCCTTCGCCTGCTGGTATCGGCGGGTATCATCGCCATGTTGCTCCTCAGGCACAGGTTCCGGTACGGGCCGGAGCAGGTGGTCCTGGTCCCCTTCGTGTCGATCAGTGTGGAGAACGCCTACATGTGGAGCTTCATGGACCCGACCCTGTTCCGCATGCACAGCCTGGCCTATGCCGTGCTCTTCGTCGGGGCTTCGATGATCGTGCTCTGGCCTTGGAAGTATTCGATGTTCGTGATCGCCACGTCCTTCGTGGCGAACCTGTGGGCACTGGGCACGTTCAGCACCCTATCGGCCGCGGAGATCATGGCCAATGGCGGGACACTTCTCGTCACCGTCGCCTTGTTGTCGGCCGTGCTCATCCATACCCGGTATCGGCAGGCCCTGCGCGAGATCGCCCTGCGCCTGCGGTTGGAGGAGAGCAATGCGCGGGTGCTGGAGCAAAAGGCGATCATCGAGGAGAACCACCGCGACCTGACCAGCAGCATCGCGTACAGTCAACGCATCCAGCGTGCGGTCCTGTCGGATGCGACCACGCTCAGGGCCTATTTCCCGGATTCGTTCATGTTCCAGCGGGCCCGGGACATCGTGAGCGGCGACCTGCTCTGGTGCAGGAAGCTTCATGGCCGGATCCACCTGGCGGTCGCCGATTGCACCGGCCATGGCGTGCCGGGCGCCCTGATGAGCATGCTCGCCCATGCCCTGCTGAACAAGGTGGTGGTGGATGACGGCATCCGCGAACCCGCGACCATCCTTGGCCATCTCCGGGAGGAGGTGATCGCCACCTTGAAACAACGCGGTGGACAGGCATCACGTGATGGGATGGATATCGCCCTCTGTGCCATCGATCCGGAGGCATCCACGATCACTTTCGCCGGGGCGTTCAATCCGGGATACCTGGTACGCGACGGGGCGCTGATCGAGCTGCCGGCCGATCGCATGCCGGTCGGCCTGCACGCCACGGAAGACCTGCCTCGATTCAGTGCCACCGTCACCGTCTATCGACCGGGTGACATGCTCTATCTCTTCTCCGATGGCTTTGCCGACCAATTCGGTGGACCGGAGGACAAGAAGTTCGGCAAGGGGCGGTTCAAGGGACTGATCACCTCCGTCACCTCACTTCCTGCACCACAACAACGCATCCGTCTGCTGGGTGCGCTCGAGCTGTGGCAGCAGGATCGCGCCAGCGTGGACGACGTGCTCGTTGCCGGCGTCCGGTTGTGATGAGGTTCCGGCGCGGGACCTACATCCCACCGTGGGCCGGACCGTCCTCCTCCTGGCTCTTCTTCGCCCCCTTCAGGTCCTCGTCGGCAGTGATGCCATCAAGCACCTCGATGTTGATGCCGTCGCTCAGACCCGTGTGAACGTAGGTCTTCTTCCATCCCTCACCGTCCTTCACGTCCACGAAGGCACTGTCACCCTTGTCGTTGAACGTGACGATGCTTTCCGGAACGCTCAGCACGCTGTCCCGGCGTTCCAGCTCGATGTCCGCGTTCGCGCTGTAGCCGCTGCGCAGTTCCTGGCCGTCCTTCAGGTTCACGGCAGCGCGGATCTCGAACTGGATCGCTCCATTGTCCTCCACACCCTTCGGGGCGATGTATTCCAGGTCCGCATTCCATTTGGTGTCCTCGATGGCCCCGACGGTCAGCACCACCGGCATGCCCATCTCCACCTTGCCCACTTCGCTTTCGTCCACCTTGCCCTGGAAGATCAGGTCGGTCATGTCCGCCACGCTGGCGATGGTGGTGCCTTCATTGAAGTTGTTGCGCTCGATCACACTGTTCCCCTCTTTCACGGGCACATCCAGCACCATGCCGGTGATCGTGCTCCGCACGATGGTGTTGCCGGTGCTGGTGCGGCTCACGCCATCGCGCACCACCTGCAGGTCCTCCCGGGCGGCATCCAGGGCCTGTTCCGCCGTGCTCAATGCCACCTCATAGGTCTGCATCTCGGACGCGGCGATCACGCCCTTGTCGAAGAGCGGCTTGTTCCGGTCGTAGTTCTGCTGCGCATTTTGCAGGTCGATCTGCGATGCGTTCACGCGTTGCTCGGCCTGGCTGAGGGTGCGCATGTCCGGTACGATCTGGATCTTGGCGATCGGGTCACCATCCTTCACCTCGTCGCCGGCGTCCACGTACAGTTCCCGGATGATGCCACTGACCACGGGTTTGATCGCCACCTCCTTGCGGGGTACGATGCTGCCGTTGGCCACGGTCTTCTTGACGATATCGGTCCGTTTCGCGTGCTCGACGGTGAATTCGTCCGGGTGGGTGGCGTTCTTCTGATATAGGAAGTACATCACCCAGATGAACAGGGCGCCCAAGGCGATGAAGAGAAGGTAGCGGAGGATCTTTTTCATGGATGGATGATCATGGTCCGTGAATGTGTGCGTTTCACTCGGCCCTGAGTGCGTCAACGGCCTTGATGGCCAGTGCGCGCCGAGCTGGAAGCAGCCCGGCAAGCACGCCACTGGCAATGAGGATGGCGAAGGCGATCAAGGCGACGTTCAGGTCGACGCCGGGGTCCTGGAAGAAATCCGAGCTGCCCATGAAGGTGTTCACGGCCTCCAGCACACCGACGGCGGCGATCAGGCCCACATATCCGGCGATGAAGATGAGCGTCAGTGCCTCCAGCACGATCTGGCCGGTGATATTGGCGGGGGTGGCGCCGATGCTGCGGCGGATGCCGATCTCCTTGGTGCGCTCCTTGATGCTCACCAACATGATGTTGCCGATGCCGATCACGCCCGCGATCAGACTGAAGATGCCGACGAACCAGCTGATCCCTGCGATCGCCGTGAAGAGCCCCGACATGCGCTGGTAGAATTCCTGCATGTTCCAGCTACCGAACGCGTTGTCGTCCGATGGGTCCACCTTGTGCTTGCGCGCCATCAATGCCTTGATGTCCTTCTCGATATTTGCGACATCCTCGCCGGGGTCGCCCACTATGGTGAACCAGTGCACGATGTTCAGGCTGTTGAAGGCCTTCTGGAACGTGGTGAACGGCACGTAGATCTTGGCCTCCGCATCATCGCCCATGCGCACACCGTTCTTCTTCTCCGTGATGCCCACCACCTGGAAGTAGACCCCGTTGATCCGGAGGTACTTGCCCATGGGGTCCTCATGCTCGAACAACCGGGTGACCACCTGTTTGCCGATCACGCACGTCTTTCGCTCTTCCAGAAGGTCCTGCGTGTTGAGGAATCGACCGTTGGTGACGCGAACACCTTCCACCTCCAGCACCTGCGGTTCACACCCGTAGATCGAGAACGCGGCGGTCTTGCTGCCGTAGCTCACGTTGTTGCCCCCGCGCCAGCCACCGAGCTGCAGCTGGGGCGAGCAGATCTGGATGCCGGGGACGTTCTCGCGGATGAGCCGGATATCGTCGTTGTCGAAGTTGAAACGGCGACCGCGCTGGAACCCCGCGAACGGTTTCGTGGTGGGCATGGTCCAGATGAAGCAGCTGTTCGTGGCGAACCCCTCGAAACCGCTCAGAACGGCATTGCTGAGCCCGTTGCCCATGCCCAGCATCACCACGAGCATGAAGATGCCCCATCCCACACCGAACATGGTGAGGAAGCTGCGGAGCTTGTTCCGGCTCAGCGTGTTCCAGATCTCGCTCCAACGATCGCTATCGAACATCGTTCGTTCCGTCCTTCATTCCTTCCAAGGTCCATTGTCACCGGCCTCCTCGTTCCTTCTCCCGCGTTCCTCCATTCCCATCGATCGCACACCATCGACCGCTCATTCGAGATCACTCGTCCCGCAATGCTTCGATCGGCCGGATCGCCGCCGCCCGTCGTGCCGGGAAGTAGCCCGCCAGTGCACCTGCCATGATCAGCGCGAGCAGGGCCTTCACCGCCACGCCGATGTCGATCGTGGGATCGCGGAAGAACTCACTGCCAGGTATCGCATTGGCGATCCCTTCGAGGAGACCCACACCCAGGGCCAGACCCAGGTATCCGAACATGGCCGTGACGAAAAGGGCCTCGAGAAGGATCTGGCCGATCACACTGGCCGGAGTGGCCCCGAGCGCCTTTCGAACACCGATCTCCCGTGTCCTGTCCTTCACGACGATCAACATGATGTTGCCGATGCCGACGATACCCGCAATGAGGCTGCCGATGCCGACGAACCAGAGGAAGGCGGTGATGCCGTTGAACACATTGTTGAACGTGTCCACGTTCTCCACGTTGTTGTTCAGCCAGAGCGCCCGCTCGTCGGTCGGGTCGAAGTTGTGCCGACGGGCCAGGATCCGAACGGCGCGGTCCTGGGCCATCTTGGCCCCTAGCACGCTGGCGTCAGCGAAGCTGAACATGACCTTGTCCACGTCGCGTTGTGCATTGAAGACGCGTTGCGCGGCGCTCAGCGGGATGTACACGGGGCTGCGCTGCATCATGCCGTGACCGCCGGATTCGAACTTGTAGATACCCACCACCTGAAAGGGAACGCCGTTCACGTTCACCCATTGGTCCATGGGGTCCTCCTCCTTGAACAGTTCCTTCTGGGCATCCTCGGCGATCACGATCACCTTCCGCACCTGGTTCTCGTCCACCTCGTTGATGAACCGACCACGCAGGATCGACTGGCTTTCCAGGACCTGTTGTTCCGGCACCACGCCATTGATGTTGTAGCTGCCGTAGTTCATGTTGTGCTGCAGCTGGCTGTTGCCGCGCCATACCCGGTAACTGCCCGTGATGTGCTCGAGTCCGGGGATGCCATTGCGCAACGCATCCACGTCGTTCTCGTCCAGTTGGATGTCCCGGTCGGCCGGTAGGCCGTTCCATGGCTTGCTCGTTTCACCCCCCCAGATCTCGATGCTGTTGGTGGCGGTGTTCCTGAAATTGTAGGCGAAACCGTTGCGAAGTCCCTCGCCCGCGCCCAGGAGGATGACGAGCATGAAGATGCCCCAGAACACGGCGAATCCGGTGAGCACCGTGCGCAGCATGTTCTTGCTGATGCTCTCGAAGATCTCGCTCCAGGTCTCGCTATCGAACATCGGCTGTGAGCGTGGCTGGGTCCATGTGCGCATCCTCGATCCGCCCGTCCTTCAGCCGGATCACCCGATGGGTCATCGCGGCAATGTCGTGCTCATGCGTCACGATCACCACGGTCAGTCCCATGTCGTGGTTCACCCGGAGCAGCAGGTCCATCACGTCGTGACTGGTGGTGCTGTCGAGCGCACCGGTCGGTTCGTCGGCCAGGATGATCTTCGGGCTGCTGATCAGGGCGCGGGCGATCGCCACGCGTTGCTTCTGACCGCCGCTCATCTCATTGGGCATGTGGCGCGCCCATTCCTTCAGGCCCACGCGCTCCAGCATTTCCATCGCCAGTTCGTTCCGCCTGCTTCGACGAACGCCCTGATAGTAGAGGGGAAGGGCCACGTTCTCCAGTGCGTTCTTGAAGGAGATCAGATTGAAGCTCTGGAAGACGAATCCGATGTACTTGCTCCGGAGCCTGGCGCTCTCGGTCTCGCTCTGGTTCCGGATCGGCATGCTGTCCAGCAGGTATTCCCCACTGTCGAAAGCATCCAATATCCCGATGATGTTCAACAGCGTGCTCTTGCCGGACCCGCTGGAGCCCATGATGCTCACCAGTTCGCCTTTTCCCACGTGCAGGTCGATCCCCTTGAGCACCTGCAGCACATTGCTGCCCATGCGATACGACTTGCGGATGCCGCGCAGCTCGATCATGCGCCACGAAGATACCGGGGTGCCCAGCGACCCTGAGGGGCGATCCATGAACGGCACGGGAAGGGGAGGAGCGGCTTGGAACGTCCCCCGGCTCAAAGGCGTGGCTCTACGGGCCGGAGCTCCGGCCCGATCGGTCTGAGCTCGCCTACCTTCATCCCGTGGCCCTGGACACTCATCGCTTCTGGCGGTCGCTCATCCCCTGCACGTTCCCCATCGTGTTGGCATGGAGCTGGGTGAGCTGGCAAGGCTATCAGGGCCTGAACGGCCAGGATGCCCATGACTACCACTTGATCGCCCAAGGATACGCGACCTGGATGCATGGCGGGGGTGCGCGCCCGGCGATGGTGGAGCACCCGCACGGCTATCCCATTGCGGGTGTACTGCTCGGGGGGCTGCTCGGTAGTACGCTGATCGGGCTCAGGGCGATCTCCGCATGTTCCCTGCTGCTTTTGGCGGGACTGATGATCCACCTTGTTCGAAGGGCGCGGTGGGACAGGGGTGCGTCCATCGCCTTGGTCCTGACCATGACCGCATCGGCACCCTTCCTGCTCCGTTATGCCTTGACAGTGATGAGCGATCTGCCGGGGATCGCGCTCGTGTTCGGTGCCTATGTCTGCTGCCTTCATTGGATCGCCGGCGGCGCGGATCGTTGGCTGGTCCTGTCGCTCCTGGTCGCTGCCCTGGCCCTGACCGTTCGGTTGGCCACGGCCCCGATGCTGTGTGCCCTGGTCGCCGGGGTCCTGATCCTGCGCATCCAGGACCCGGGAAAACGGCGCCTGGTCCTCACGCTGGTCATGGCCGTGTCGGCCCTGTTCGCAGCGGCCTGGTCGTTCTGGCCCCGGATGCACATCGCTCCGTTGCGTCCGCTCCTCGGCGACTGGTCCCTGCTGGCCTTGTTCGAAAGGGTGCATCGCTCGGACGATGGTCTCCTGCGTTATGCGCTGCCCAATGTCCTCTACCTCCTCAAAGTGGCCGTGCATCCCGGCTTCATCCCGTTGGGCATCGTGCTGTTGCCCTTCGCGCGTCGAAAGGACCTGAACACCCCGGAAGCGCGCCTGGCCCTCTGGCCGATGCTCGGCTATCTGCTGTTCATCGGCGGCATGCCCTATCAGAACGATCGCGTGCTCCTCATGGCGCAGCCCTTTGTCGCGGTCCTCTTCTTCCCAGCGTTCGGTCGTGCGTGGGCGCGACTGGTCGGGGCGCGCGTGAGGTGGGCGATCACCCTGATCGTGGTGATGGGGCAACTGGCCCTTTCCATGCGCGCGGTCCGGCCCTTCGTGCGTCAGGCCCAGCTGGAGCGTGAACTGGCGGGTCGCATCCAAATGCGACATCCGCAGCTGGTCTACACACATGGCATGGGTGCCGCGTTCCGCGACCTCTGTCCGGACGTGCCGGTCAGGGAATTGTGGTATGGCGTGGTGGAGGACTTTCAGAGCGGCGGGCTCGTGGTGGTGCAACCCCTATCGCTGGAGCAGCAGTGGCAAGGGGAAATGCCGTGGATCAATTACCGCCATGCGTTGGGGCAGGGGCTTACGTACGCGGCCTTGGACCCGGAAGGTTGGGTGGTGCAGGGCGTCAAGTGAGCCCCGTTACGGAGCGGTGCGCGCGAAGTCCTTCACGGCATCGTATCGGGGTTCGATCACCCACTTGCCGGTCTTGTCGATGAACCCCCACATACCTCCCTGGCGTGCGGCGGCCAGACCGTTCTTGAAGTCACGTACCGCCTCGAACTTGGGTTCGATCACCCAATGACCGGTCTTGTCGAAGAATCCCGCGACATCCCCTTGTTTTCCATCGCAAAGGCCTTCACTGAACTGACCATAGCTGGTGGCCGCCACGCTCATTTCCTTGCCCGACCTGTCCACGTACATCCACATATCGCCGCTCTTGACACGCGCCATGCCGCTTTCCGGGTCCATGTCGCCGGCGGCATCGTACTTCGCCGGGATCACCCATTCGCCCTTCTTGTTGATGAATCCGACGGCATCGCTCGCGTTCTTGGCCCAGGCAAGCCCATCGCTGAAATACCCCACGGTCTTGAACTGAGCGGGGATCACCGTGTTCTGTTGGCCGTCCATGAACCCCATCATCTTCCCGCTGGTCTTGAACGGAGCAAGACCTTCATGGAAGCTTCGGACGTCCACCACGGTCGGATCTTTCACCGCCGCCTCCTGACCGTCCGTACCCAGGACGAACAATTGCTTGCCGATCCCGACAGTGGTGAACGGCCCTTCGAAGGCATCCACCTTGTCGTATTTGGCCGGTATCGTCAACTTTCCGGAGATGTTCATGAAACCCCATTTCTTGCCCATTTTCACCGCCGCCAGGCCGAAATGGAAGCCCTGCTGGTCGCCACCACCAAGGCCGCTCATGTGTTCGAACCCGTTGATCTCCGTCTTGAGCCGTTCCCCCCTGGCGTTGATGAAGTAGTCCTCCTTCGTATTGGGATCGCTTACCGCGGCGTAACCGCTTTCCGTGAAGCGGAAACAGCTCTTGAAGGCGGGTGCGATGACCTGTTCTCCTTTTTCATTGATGTAGCCCCATAGGTCCGATCCGTCCGGTTTGGCCTGGGCCAGCAAGGACTGCGCCTGTGTACCCGTGGAGAGCATCATGGTCAGCAGGAGGGGTAGGATGGTCGTTCTCATGACGTTCCGGATAAGTATCGAAAGGTGCGGATAATGGAGGTGGTCCGCAAGCGCGTCGTGCGAAGGTTCACCGCTCACCCGGCCTATGGGCGAGCGCATCGGCGATATCGCGCAGGAGCGAGGCTTTGTAGCTGTCCGTCTCCGTCTTGACCGCCTCAAGGACGGCATGCATCGCCCGACGTGCGTCCTTTTCAGGCCAAACCTCCTGATCGGTGATCACGGTATGGCACTCCAGGCACTCGGCTGCGTCCCCTTCGATGGCACAGGAGACCAGCAGTTCGAGGTGTTCCCTCACGTCCAGCCCCGCGTTCCAGAACGCCGCGATCACCGTTCGGCGGATGCTTCTCAGGCCGGGATCCCCCAAGGCTTCGATCAACGCGGGCACCGCTTCAGGCACCTTGATCTCATACAACATCGCCTCGATCTTCTGCCGCACCTTGTGGTCGGGGTCCCCTGCCAGCACATGCAGCATCGGCGGGATGGCCCGGGCATCACCCTGGGCCTGGATGATGGTGAGCGCGTCCAGGACCACGCGGTCGTCCGTGCTCAGCAGGCGCGCGAACACCTCGTCCATTTTCACCTTGGTGGGCATGGCGCAAAGGTACCGACCCTCAGGCGGCGCGGACCACGTTCTCCCGGACAGGGAAAGGCAGTGGGCGTGTGCGGTCCTTCAGCATGTGGATCACTTCCTCCTCCGAGCGGCCTTTGCCGGACAAGTCCACGAAGTGGCGGGCCAACAGGTCGTACCGCTTACGCATGAGATAGACGAAGACATGCAGGAAATGGATGCCATCGAAAACGATGGCATCGTGTTGGATATAGTCGTCCAGGGTCTTTTGGAAATAGGTGGGATGTTCGGTCCAATGCATGGCCGGCCGGATGTGGTGGCTGATGTGGTAGCCATCGTTCCAGCATTTGTGATTGTAAGGCGTGTTGATGCAGGTGATGCTGTTCCAGTAGCTGTTCGCCGGGTCGGTCTCGTGCAGGAAGGCGTGCTGTGCCCAATTGCCCATCATCGCCACAAGGCGGAACAGCACGAAGGGAATGATGAAGACCACCACCGTGGCCGCCCAGTCCACGAAGCACATGCCCGTGCAGAACGCGATGAAGAGCAGCTCGCCGCGAACGCTGCGGTACAGGAGCCGTTTGCGCTTCTTCATGAAGAAATAGGCGGCGAGGTGGTAGATCCCGGCGAACAGGAAGCGGCCGAAATAATGCGCAAAGCCACGCAGTGAGTCCCTCTGGTACGGCATGGTCGTGCTGTCATCGTCCTCCAGGTTGTTCTCCGCGTGGTGCATGCCGATGTGGTGGGCGTAGTAGGTCTCCGGTGAATGCCCGAAGAAGGGGGCCAGCACCCAGGGGATGTAGTGGTTCAGGAAGTCGTACTCCTTGCGGAAGAGCTTGCGGTGGCTGGTGCAATGGAGCATCAGCCCGAAGGGGCCCTTGTACACGATGTTGTTCAGGTACTGATAGGCGATGGCCAGCAGTGCCCACCACCATCCGCGCACGAACGGCATGTACAGCAGGATGCCCAGGGGCACCAGGGTGAACGTGATCCAAAGGGTCAGCCGGATGAAGGGCAGATCGCGCTCGTCACGGATCAGCCCCAGGAAATACCGGGCCAGGCGGCCTTTTCGTTCCGGTCCGACATAGGTGGGGTCCGAGATGGGACCGAGGGCGATCATCCCGCCAAGATCGCCCTTTGTCAGCGAACTGGAGGAACGAAATGCTCAGAGGCTCACGAAGCTGCGTCGGCCGGGGCGCCTTTTGAACTTGTAACTGATCTCCAGGCTGAGATAGCTGAGCGCATCGGGCAATTCCGGATTGCCGCGCGGACTGGTGCGATACCCCGTGGTCCCGTCCGTTCCGAACCCGGTCGGGTCGCTGATGTAGCGTGCCAGCAATTGACGCTCCAGGTCATCGGGATAGGTCTCGGCCAGCTCATCGTAGGTGGCATAGCGGTCGCTCACGTCATCCAGTTTGTCCGTGAAGAAGGCCAGATAACTGAACTCCATGCCCAGGGAGATCTTCCGCGTGACCATGTATCGGATGCCCATGCCGAGCGGGA
This sequence comes from Flavobacteriales bacterium, assembly GCA_020635655.1. Lineage (GTDB taxonomy): Bacteria > Bacteroidota > Bacteroidia > Flavobacteriales_F > PHOS-HE28 > PHOS-HE28. Next base: position 584,858 of record JACJZI010000004.1, on the reverse strand, counting down.
TGGCGACATGCCAGGGTGAGGTGCGTTCCAGGGTGCTGCCCTCACCGGCGGCCGTACTGCCTTCGGTGACCCAGCTGTACAGGTCCGTCTCATAGGTACCGTCCTGGTCGATGATCTGCGCTTCGGGTGTGCCTTCCGGAGCATTGCGGATCGTGCCATCCTCCCAATAGTGGTAGGCATTGCTCAAGCGCTGCGCCCCGTGGAACAGATCGGCCTTCGGACGTCCATAGAAGATGCCGACACCGATGTAGAAGTAGGCGAAGAACTTCTGCTTGAACAGGGGTTGATAGGGCTCCCGATAGGCGTTCAGGACCAGGTGCGTGCTCACGCCAAAAAGGTCATTGCGGAAATTGAGCCCGCGTTTCCAATGGGGAAGATCAAGACCTTGGTGACCCATCACCGGCTCCACCTCATTGTACCCGATGCGCAGCCAACTGAAACGGCTCTCCACGTTCAGCGCCCTTGTCACGTAGCGCTTCTTGTTGTTCAGGAAATCACGCACGGTGATCGCCATGCCCGGTCGCATGCTGTTCCATTGCACGGGACCGTCCACATTGCCGAGGTCGCCATAGTAGTGCGTGACGCCGGAGGAAACACCGACCTCGACGGTGCGCTGAGCATGCAAGGAACAGACGAGCAGGAGCAGCAGGGAGCAAAGAGCGAATGTCCTGGTCATGGTCTCGGGGCTGAAGAGGAAGAAAGCTACACCAGGAAGACGCTCCGGACGACCGGGGTTGCCTGTTCTGCCGTGCTTTGGTTGAAAACCTATCCGACCCTTTCCCCGAATATCGCCGTGCCGATCCGGACCAGGTTGCTGCCAAGGTTCACCGCCAGGTCGGCATCCCCGCTCATGCCCATGGAGAGGGTATCGAATTCCTGGCAGAAGGGACCCGCTTTCTGGAGCGCGTGGAACCTGGTGGCGAGTTGTTCCATCTCGGTCGCGATCCCGCTCCGGTCCTCGATAAGACTGGACATGCCCATGAGGCCGCGCACACGCACGTGCGGCCAACGGGTGCGGTCCCATTGCGCCACCAGCGCATCCAATTCGTCCCAGGAGAACCCGTGCTTGGTGTCCTCACGGGCGATATGGACCTGCAGCAGCACGTCGATCGTGTGTCCGTTCCGGGCCGCACGCTTTTCCACCTCGTCCATCAACCGCGTGCTGTCCACGCTGTGGATGAGATGCACGAAGGGCGCGATGTATTTCACCTTGTTGGTCTGCAGATGCCCGATGAAATGCCAACGGATGTCCGCTGGCAGGACGGCCTGCTTTTCCCGCAGCTCCTGGGGATAGTTCTCACCGAAGTCGCGGTGTCCGAGATCGTACAAGGCCCGGACCTCCTCGACGGTCCGGGTCTTGCTCACGGCGACAAGCAACACACCTTCGGGAATATTCGCCTTCACCATCCCATAACGTTGAGCCAGCGCTTCACGGTCCATGCCCGGCAAAGGTAGCCGCTGCCTGCAGGGCCGACCGGCTCACACGTCCTCGAGCGAGTAGATGGTGAGCCCGCTGCGCAACTTGGGCTCGATGTAGGTGCTTTTCGGTGGCATGCATCCGCCGCTGTCCGATACCGCCTTGAGGTCCTCGAAGCTCACCGGGTGGAGATGGAATGCGACCTTGGCCCTGTCGCCGTCGACCAGTTGCTCCAATTCCCCGACGCCATGTGTGCCGGGGACGAACAGCACGTGCGGGTCCGTGCGGAGATCGGTTATGCCCAGGATGGGTTTGAGCACGAATGCACTGAGCATCGCGGCATCCAGGGCGCTGGCAGGGTCGGACCCGGCCCTTGATGCGGACAGGTCCAACTGGTGCCAACCGCCCGAGGTCCGCACGGCCACATGGCCCGGCGAGGACCAGGGTGCCTGCAAGGGGACCAACGGGCCGACCTTCTGGAGTGCTTTCAAAAAGGACATCTCGTCCAGGCCGTTCAGCGTTGTGATCGCACGGTCATAGTTGACGATCCGAAGGTGCGAGCGCGGCACGATGAAGGCCAGGCACCAGGCAACGGGGTCCACGTCCTTGGCGTGGTGTTCACTGCACAGACGTGCGCTGCTGGCCATGCGGTGATGCCCGTCCGCGATGTAGATGGCGGGCATACCGGCGAATGCACGCTGCAGTTCCTCACGCACACGTGCATCCGCGATCGCCCACAGCCGATGCCTCACCCGATCGGCGGTGCTGAAATCGAAGTCGGGCCGCAAGGCGAGCCAGGGGTCCAGCAGCGCCTCCCAGGCATGTCCTTCCGGGGTGGCCAGGAGCACGGGTTCCGCATTGATGGCCGTGGCCTCCAGGTATTCCGCGAAAAGCTCTTCGCGGGCGGTCAGGGTCTGTTCATGCACCTTCACACGCCCTTCACAGTAATCCGCGATACTTATGGCGGCGATGATCCCCCGCGAGATCTCCCCCCGGGACCATTGCTCGTAGAGATAGATGCATGGCGCTTCATCGCGGAGCAGGATGCCCTCGTCGCAGAACGCCTTGAACCGCATCCGTACCCGATGGAACCGCTCCTGACGGTCCGCTGGCGGAGGCGCATCGAGGTCCGGATGGATCACATGCAGGAAGCTGAAAGGATTGCCGGCGAGCTTTTCCCGCAATTGCTCGTCCGTGTAGCTCACAAAGCTCCGGGACCCGACCAGGTGCGCCTTGTCGGGTGCGGGGCGCCAGGCCCGGAACGGACGTATGGTGATCATCCCTGCGAGACGCTGGCCTTGCTCCAGGCGATGATCTGCTCGGCCAGCTCATCGCCGATGCGTGCCTGGGCCTCCACCGTGGCCGCACCGATGTGCGGACTGAGGGACAGGCCCTCCGCGGCCAGCAGGTCGGCGCGGGGTTCGGGCTCGCCCACGAATACATCCAACGCGGCACCGGCGACACGGCCGTCCGATAGTGCGGCCAACAGGGCATCCTCGTCCACGCTGCCCCCACGCGCCGTGTTCACGATAAAGGTGCCCGGCCTGACCTTCACCAGTTCGGCCGCACCGAGCACAGGTGCCCCATCCGGCTGCTTGGGAACATGGATGCTGATGGCGTCCGCGCGTGCAAGGAGCTCCTCCATGGTCACCCGCTCGACCGGGATCGCCACTGATGCGCCTCCCAGGGTCACCTCGATGGATCCGATGGTGCAGGTGTGGTCCGTATAGATCACTTCCATGCCGCATCCAATCGCATAGCGCGCGGTCCATTGGCCGATGCGTCCAAACCCGATGATCCCGAGCGTGCTGCCGCGCAGTTCGCGCCCCTTCCCGAAGCGCTTCTTGAGTTCCTTGAACCCTGTCGCACCGGTCGCAGGCATCAGGCGGTTGCTCTGGTGCAGACCGCGCATCAGGCCGCTCAGGTGGGCCAGCACCATTTCCGCCACGGAGATCGACGAGGCACCGGGTGTGTTGATCACAAGGACCCCCTTGCTCCTGGCATGGGCCACGTCGATGTTGTCCAAGCCCACGCCACCACGCCCGATCAGACGAATGCGTGGACACGCGTCGATCAATTCCTTGGGCACCTTGGTGGCGCTGCGGACCAACAACACATCCGCCTTCTCCTCGTTCAGGTAGGCGATCAGTTCCGCTTGTGGAACGCTGTTCGTTGAGACATTGAAACCGGCCTTTTCCAGGCCCTCCTTGCCGTTGGCCGAGATGCCATCGTTGGCGTGGATCCGCATGATCAACCGTGCTTTTTGGCGAATTGCTCCATCACGTTCACGAGCACCTGGACGCTTTCGATGGGAAGGGCGTTGTACATGCTGGCCCGATAACCGCCCACGCTCCGATGCCCACGCAGACCATTGATCCCGGCCTCCTTCCACATGGCGTCGAAGGAAGGTTCCAGAGTGCTGTCCTCCAGCACGAACGTGGCGTTCATGGGCGAGCGGTCCTCCACGGCCGTGGTGCCCTTGAACAGCGGCAGGCGGTCCACCGCGCCATAGAGCAGTTCCGCTTTGGCGTTGTTGCGCTGCTCCATCTCCGCCACGCCGCCCATCCGTTTCATCCAGTCGAGCGTGAGCATGCTCACATAGACCGCGAAGACCGGGGGCGTGTTGTACATGCTGCCCTTGTCCGCATGGTTCTTCAGGTCGAGGATCTTGCTCAGCTTGCGGCCGGTCCTGCCCAGTGCATCATTGCGCACGATGTAGACCGTGGTGCCGGCCGGCCCCATGTTCTTCTGCGCACCGGCGTAGATCATCGCGAAGTCCCCCACGTTCACCGGCCTGCTGAAGATGTCGCTGCTCATGTCGCATACCATCGGCACGGGGCTCTTCGGGAATGCCTTGAACTGGGTGCCGAAAATGGTGTTGTTGCTGGTGAAGTGGAAGTAGTCCGCGTCGGACGGGATGATGAACCCTTTCGGGATATAGCTGAAGTTCTTGTCCTCGCTGCTGGCCACCACTTCCACGGTACCTTCGAGCTGTGCGTCCTTGATGGCGCGCCCTGCCCACTCACCGGTGTTCGCGTAGGCCGCCTTGCCGTTGGGCCGTAGGAAGTTGAGGGCGGTCATGTGGAAACCCAGGCTGGCGCCACCCTGCAGAAAGAGCACCGAGTAACCTTCCGGCACGTCGAGAAGCTCCTTCACAAGGGCTTGGGCCTTGTCCATCACTGCCTCGAACGGCTTGCTGCGGTGGCTGATCTCCAGGATGGAAAGGCCGGACCCGTCGAGGTCGAGCACGCCCTGCGCGGCTTGCTCGAATACCTCCTGAGGCAGGACACAGGGACCTGCGCTGTAGTTGTGTACCTTCTTCTTCGTGGCGGCTTGCATGAGCAGGGTTCTTGTTGCGGCCGGCAAAGGTAGGGTCCTTCGCGACGGGGAACCGGCCATCAACGCTGCCGACCGCCTTTGGGTGGTGCGTTCCAGGGGCGCCTGTCGCCCGCATCCCCCTTGGCGTCCACGTCGCGCTGGTAGGTCCACATCCCCTTCTCCCAGATGTAGGCATCATAGCTCAGGTCCGGACCGTAAAAGGCGGGTTGGCCCTCCATATCGGCTCGCATCGGGCTCAGGTGGTCGAACACGATCCGCTGCGCGTCGGGGTCATAGCGCAGGCTCATGCTGGCCTGGAACGAATAGGCGAACACCCGTCTCTGCTTTTTCACCCTGCCTTCAGCGAACAAGGGTGCACCGAAACGCGGCGCATCCCCTCGGAACCGCAGCACGTCGATCACTTTTTGGTTCTCCACCCTGCTGTATCCCTTCCAGCCGAGCAGGGTGTAATAGGTCTTCCCGCTTCGTTTTTCCGGCACCACGGCATAATAGATCGCCCCGTACCACCTGTCCGGTCCCAGTTCCTGGCCTTCCGGCGCGGCGATCTCCGCTGTCCGGTCCTGCAGTTCGATCAGATGAGGTCCCTTCCGGTCGTTCACCAGCAGCAAGCCCTCGAACCGATGGCTGCCGTCCTCCCTTGGAACGTTCCAGGTGAGAAGACGAAAGGCCCGGTCCGGTGGCTCGAGCACACCGATCGGGACACCGTCGAACGAGAAGTCCATGGCATCATCCTGCTCGAGCACGTCCCGCACGGCCTGCTTCAGGAGCAGGTCGATGCTGTCCCGCGTCGGGTCATTTGTCGCGGATGCGAGTGCGTTCGCCTGCGCCATGCACCGCGCGATGCCACCATCGGCACCCAGGTTGCCCTGTGCCCAACTGCCTAAGGGGAACCATGCCACGAGCAGGACCAGATGACGCATGGAAGAGCAACGCTGCATGGAGATCAAAAGTACCAGGGACCACCGGCCTGGGCGCCCGGATCCCCGACCTCGGACTACAGATGCATGAACTCCTTCTTCGCCATCAACTGCTCCTTCGATTCGCGATGGTCGGGATCGTCCACGCAGCAATCGACCGGGCAGACGGCGGCGCATTGGGGTTCGTCGTGAAACCCGGTGCATTCGGTGCATTTGTCCGGCACGATGTAGTACACGTCCATGGCCACCGGGGATCGCGCAGCGTCCGCGTCATAGGAATTGCCGGTGGGTGTGGTCTGCGGGCCATGCAGGCTGGTGCCATCGCTCAAGCGCCACTCCATCCCGCCCTCGTAGATCGCGTTGTTCGGGCATTCGGGCTCACAGGCTCCGCAATTGATGCACTCGTCGGTGATGATGATCGCCATGCGTCAGGGTCTACTTTTGCGCGTCGCTCAAAGCGGCGGTAAAGATAGTCCGTGCTCAACGTGCGAACAGGACAGGATGCGGAACGCGTCGAGGAGTTGCACCGGTTCCGGACCGGGGCGGCCCAACTCGGGGTATTGTTGGGTCGCGTGGCGGAAGGCCGGTCATGGCCCGGTCATTCGAGCGGTCTGGTGGAGGCGGAATACAACGACTTCGATCGGGCGGTCCGCGAGGCCCATGCCCGGAACGGGTGGTTCAGCGAACCCGAAGTGCGCCATGCACTCGGTGCATTGGCCTGCATGCTCCAGCAGGAACGCATCGGCAAATGGCTGGGGGGCTATCCAGATTTGGCAGATGGACCTGCCATGCCGCGTACGGTGGGCGTGGTGATGGCGGGCAATGTGCCTTTCGTCGGGTTCCATGACCTGTTGTGCGTGCTGCTGAGCGGCCATCGGGCGCTTGTGAAATGCTCGGCGCAGGACGCTGGGCTAAGTCAGGCATTGCTGCGGGTCTGGTCCGTGTTCTCGCCGGAAGTGCAGGAGCGGGTGGAGATCGTACGGGACAAGCTGGGCAAGGTGGACGCCCTGATCGCCACGGGGAGCGACAACACCGCGCGTTACTTCCATCACTATTTTGCCGATGTCCCGCGCATCGTGCGCCGCAACCGGGTCAGCGTGGCCGTGCTGGACGGGACCGAGACCGATGCCGAGCTGACCGCACTGGGCGAGGACATCTTCCGCTATTTCGGCCTGGGTTGCCGCAATGTCGCCAAGCTTTACGTGCCACGCGACTTCGCCCTCGATCGGTTCTTCAAGGCGATCTACCCGTGGAACGAGGTCATCCAGCACGCCAAGTACGCGAACAACCACGACTACCACCGCGCACTCTGGTTGTTGGAAGGGTACGTCTTCCTGGAGAATGGGTTCCTGCTCCTGAAGGAGGATCGTTCCCTGGCGAGCCCGGTGGGGACGCTGTTCTATGAACGGTATGACGACGCTGCCGAGGTCCGGATGATGCTCAGTGCCCTGACGGACAAGGTCCAATGCCGTGTGGGGCATGGTCATGTGCCGTTCGGACAGGCTCAATATCCGGGCCCGGAGAGTTATGCTGATGGGGTGGACACACTGGCCTTCCTGATCGGGCTTCAGGGCACGTATTCGTAGCAGCCCAGATCGTACTGCCCATCGCTCGTGCGGTCCACGCCGTCCAGGTCAAGGATGGCCTCGATCGTGGGTGCCGTGGCCTTGTTGCGCGCGACGGAGTTCGCCGTGAGGTGATAGTCCCCATCGCTCGATACGAATGCCGGGTCCTGATTGCGCCAGATGCTGCCCTGGTCCGGGAAAAGGGCACTGTCGTTCGTGGGTTCGTCCGTGCGGACGAGGAAGTGGTCGAACGTCAGGTCGGTGGGTGCGCCGTTGTCCAGTTCCAGTTGGAATTCCTTCGTGTTGGCCCCGTAGATGATGGCGTTCGTGAAGGTGCTGGTCAGGATCTCGCGGATCTGCGTGGTGCCGGTGATGTCGTCATAGGCGTTCGTGATCGCGAAGGAGGGCGTTTGGCGGACATCGTATCCCCAGTAGTTCGCTACGGTGGTGTGGTCGAAGCGATACTGCCCCCCCCCGGTCAGCGCGATCGCGTACTGCCCGCAATTGGCGACCAGGAGGTTGGTGCTGGTGACCCGGTAGTTGTGGCTCAGGATGCCCGCCGCGGAGCAGTTCCGGATGCTCACGTTGTTCAACTGCAGGACCGCTTCACTGGTCGGCGCCGTCGGGTCCAGCGGGAACGTTTCGCACTGGATCCCGATCAGGGCGTTCCTGATGTCCACATGGTCGAAACGCTGGTCGATCCCGGTGTTCCCTTCGTTGATCCAGATGCGGTCCCATTGTCCCGGCAGGTCCGCATAGGCCGGCTCGAGTCGGTCGCTCTGGAACATGATGTGCTCCTCCTGCGTGCCTTCGGCGATGATCTGGCCGTATTTGTACACCCACAGTCCGCCCCCGCCATGCACGTAGATCCGCGTGCCCGGGTCGATGATCAGCTGGCAGCAGGAATCGACCACGGCATAGTTGAGCAGGACAATGGGCTTTTCGTTGGTCCAATGCACCGTTTCACAGATCTGGTTCCCATTGGGGTCGGGGCCTCCGGCGATATAGCTGAAAGGAGGATATCCGTTCACATGCCAGAGCGTGTCGTTCTCGTTCGGATAAAAGAGCGCATCCTGCCCCCAGGCGGTCAGCAGCACGCTTTGCACGTTGCCATTGGTATTGAAGAGGATGTGGTCCTCCACGACGAAAGGGGTGTTCACGTTCCCGGCGCCCGGCAGCACCTCCACGAAGACGAAGATGCTGTCCTTCCCGTAGATCTCCACGTCATCGAACGAGGTTCCGCTGCCCCCGTCCACGTTGATGCGAAAAGGGGAGGGGGCGCCACCTTGCAGTTCCACGTGCACCTTCACCGCCTGGTCGTTGGGGTTGCGCACGGTGAAGCGCTTGGTCACCGAGGTGGACAATGTGGTGAATACCGTGTCGAACGCCACGGTATCCTGGCTGAACTCCAGTTGCACCCGGTCCTCGGTGAACTGCAACTCCTTCCTGCAGCCGCCGGATACTACGGCCACTGCGAGGAAAGGCAGGATATGCTTGAGCTGGGTCAAAGGCTGCAAAGATGGGTCGCCCGCTTCAATACGGCCTTGCTGGAGGATCATTGCACGGTCCGGGGCTTGGCTGGATCCGGAAGTCGCGTTAAATTTGCGCCCCCAAGACCCGAACAGGGTCCGATCCCCAAAGCAGCAGGCCATGAAGCAAGGCATCCATCCCGAGAACTACCGCCTGGTGGTGTTCAAGGACATGTCCAACGATTACATGTTCATCGGGCGCAGTTGTGCCTCCACGAAGGAGACGATCCAGTGGGAGGACGGCAACGAATATCCGCTCGTGAAGCTGGATATCAGCCAGACCTCGCACCCCTTCTACACCGGCAAGATGATGCTCGTGGATACCGCTGGACGCGTGGACAAGTTCAAGAAGCGCTACGCCCGTCATCAGAAGAAGGGCGAATAGGTCATATCCTGAACAAGAGAGAAGGGCCGCCCCCCCGGGACGGCCCTTTTGCTTGGAGTCCCCATGATGTGGCCCCTAGTGCTTCTCGTAGCGTTCGTTGAGCCCAAGGCCGTCGCGGATCAACTGGAACGCCTGGGCGATCCGTCGCTTGCGGGTCTCGTCCCGTTTGGCGTCGGTGATCCACTCGATGTAGTCCTTCTTCTTCGTGTAGGTGAACCGGTCCCAATGGTCCTGGGCCTGGTCGTCCTTCCGCAGCACGGCCTCGAGCTCCGGGGGCAGCACCAGTGCCTTGCGGGGTGGTTTGGCCTCGGTCAGTTTCACACCTTCCTCGTTCAGTTTCACCGCCGCCTTCACCATTTCGGAGAAGCCCTTTTCATCGATCGTGACGCCTTCCTTCAGCTTGTATACCCGCATCCCTTTCTCCTCATCCTTATCCAAGGGCTCGAACAATCTTCTGGGGTCCTTCAACAGGGACCCTTTGTGGAACCAGACACTGACACAGGTCTTGTGGGCCGACATGCCCAGCATGATCCCGTTCTTGTCGAAATGAGGGCCGTTCCAGCGCCAGGTCTCGTCGATCGCCGGGTCCACCTGGTGGATCAATTGCCGAAGGCGTACCATGAGCCTCCGCTTCCATTCGTCCTGTTCGGCGATGTAGTTATTGATGCGTTCGGTCTCGATCATGGCAGCTCGTGGGTCGAATGATCAACGTCCGCTCTCGGTGAATACGCGGACGGCAAAGGTCTCCTGCCCCCCGAGGTCGCGCGAGCCCAGCAGACCGATCTCGCCGGGGCCGAGCATCCAGCGTGATCCAGGAAGGAAGTAACCCTGGCCCCGGTCGTCCAAGACCACCTTGCCCCGGGCATCACCGTCCTCCTTGAACTCGAAGATCATGGCCTCGCCTCCCTTTTCGATCACCGGGATCTCCTCCTTGTGCTTTCTCAGTTCCTCATTGTCCTCCGCATCGTTCATCAAGACGAAGAGCTGGTCACCCTTTGCGATGGCGAAGGGTTCACCGGCGTGAGGGCTGTCCAGGCTCAGGCTGCGTGGGATAACGGTGTACCAGATCTTCTCGCCCGACCGGCCGCTACGCAGAACATGCATGTCCCCCGTGATGTAGCTCTCGCGCGTGATCTGCTTGTTCGCGAAGTTGCTGCTTTGCGTGGTGCGCAGTTTGTGCTCATCGGTGAACAAGGCGGTGCCTCCATCGTCCATCAACAACAGGTCTTCCACGACCATGTCGCGCTGGAGTTCCTGCTGCTCATTGATGGTCTTCTTCTCGTACTCGGTCATCTTGAAGGCACCCCATTCCATTGTCGTGCCGGCCAGGGAGGTGATGAACATCCCTTTCGAGCGGTCGCCGCGCATCTTCTTCTCCGCCCAGATGCCACCGAGTACCAGTTTGCCGTCCTTGCGCAGCGCCATGCGGGCGTCCTGGGCATAGGCCGCGCCGGGAAGTTCCAGGTCGATCATCTGCTGGCCCGTACTGTCCAGGCGTACCAACTTGATGCCCATGCCAGGGCCGTCAGCATCCTTCGTGTCCTTTGCGTCATGGGTACGGAACAAGTACCAGTGCGCGGACTGCTGGTCATAGAGGTCCTGCAGCAGCTCGGCGGAGGCCATGTCCTGGTCCTTTGCCAGCACCCCGCTCCAATGCAGATGCAGTTCCTTGTCGAAGACCATGGTGAGGTAGGCCGCACCGCCGCGTGATGTCAGTTCAGGAGCAGCATGAATGCACAGTTGGCTGCTGTCGGCGGACACATCAGCGCACATGCCGATGGCCGCGCCATGGGCGGGTTTCGTGCCTCCGAACCGATCGAGGGGCACCTTCGCGAGTTCAATGCCTCCCTTCGTCACCAGGCTGTGGGGGTCGAACGGCTGCGCGATCAACTGCACCACCTGTTCATCATCAAGGACCTTGGACCCCAACAGGTAGTTCTGACCGCGGAACTTGAAGATCGTCTCCACGCAGACCGGGCCGATGCCATAGATCATCCTGGGCAGGTCCTGTTTGGAGCGTTCCATCTTTTCCCTGCTCCAGGTCACCAGGCTCCAATCCATGCCTTTCTGAGGGGTCCCGCCAAGCACGATGGCCGTGGCAGGCACGCGCAGGCCGACGATCGAGGTGGCGTCGCCGCGGACCATGGCGATCACGCGATGTTCCTCGTCCGGTCGCGAGCCGCGGTCGGCCTCGACCTTGACACGCGCATCACGTTGCTGTGCCAGGCCATGGAGAGGGAACGCCTGCGACATCGTCAACGTCGCGACCAGGATGAGGGAACGTTCCTGGAATGATGGGACCCGCACGGGCATGACGAACGAAGGGATGAAGGTAAGGTTCATATCAAGGGTCTTTCAAGCGCGTTCAAGGATGGTGGCGTAGCCTTGGCCCACGCCGATGCACATGGTGCAAAGGGCGTACCGGGCCTTTCGTTCCTGTAGTTCGATGGCCGCTGTCTGCAACAGGCGCGTGCCGCTCATTCCCAAGGGATGCCCCAGGGCGATGGCCCCGCCGTTGGGATTGATGCGGGGATCATCGTCCGCGATGTTCAACGCCCGGGTGCAGCTCAGGGCCTGTGCGGCGAAGGCCTCGTTCAACTCGATGATGTCCATGTCCTCCAACCGCAGTCCGGCGCGTTCGAGCGCTTTGTGCGTGGCCGGCACCGGACCGATGCCCATGGTGCGCGGCTCGACACCGGCCACGGCACTGCTCACGATCCGTGCCAGGGGGCGAAGCCCGAAGCGTTCGACCGCCTTGGTGCTGGCGATCAGGGCCGCCGCGGCCCCGTCGTTCAGCCCGCTGGAATTCCCAGCGGTCACGCTGCCATCCTTGCGGAATGCCGGACGCAGTTTGCCCAGGACCTCCAGGGTCGTGGCGGGTTTGATGAACTCATCCTTCGCGAAAAGGACCGGGTCTCCCTTGCGCTGCGGGACCGGCACCGCCAGGATCTCCCGATCGAGCCGCCCGTTCTGCTGGGCGGTCGCGGCCTTCTGTTGGCTCCAGAGCGCGAACCGGTCCTGCTCCGCACGCGAGATCGCATGTTGGTCCAACAGGTTCTCCGCTGTCTCTCCCATTCCATCGGTCCCATAGCGCGCCTTCATTCTGGGGTTGATGAAGCGCCAGCCGAAGCTGCTGTCGTAGAGCTGGGCATCCCGGCCATATGGTGTACTTGTTTTGCTCATCACCCAGGGCCCCCGGGTCATATGTTCCACGCCACCAGCGATGAACAGGTCCCCATGTCCGGCGACGATCGCCCGGCCCGCCTGTACCACGGCGCTCATGCCGGAGGCGCAAAGCCGGTTCACGGTCTCCCCGGGCACGGTGTGGGGCAGTTCCGCCAGCAGCAAGGCCATGCGGGCCACGTTGCGGTTGTCCTCCCCGGCCTGGTTCGCACACCCCATGATCACATCGTCGATGGCGGTCGGGTCAAGATCGGGGTGACGGGCCATCAGGCCCGCGATCACGTGAGCGGCCAGGTCATCGGCACGGACCGCGGCGAGGCTGCCGGCAAATGATCCGATCGGTGTTCGGATGGCATCGATGAGGTAGGCGTCCATATCGGAAAGGGATGGGGCGCGAAGTTGCATTTTCCTGCGCAAGCCGCCGCCCCGCGTCCGGAGCGCGCACGGCGCCTAATTTCGGGCCATGGATGCACAGGAACGGGCGGAACGCGTGGTGGACCGCATGTACACGCACGATCCCTTCAGCATCTGGCTCGGGATCGAACGCGTGCAGGTAGCACCCGGTGCGTGCGTCCTCCGGATGCGCGTGCGGGAGGAGATGCTCAATGGCTTTGCCATCGCGCATGGTGGGATCTGCTATGCCCTGGCGGACAGTGCGTTGGCCTTTGCGTCCAATGCGCACGGGATCCAGGCCGTCAGTGTCGAAACATCCATCACCCATACCCGGCGTGTCAACGCAGGTGATGTGCTCACGGCAACGACAGCTGAAGTGAGCCTGGGAAAGCGCTTTGCCACCTACCACGTGCGCGTGGCCGACGCGGGCGATCGGACCGTGGCCTTGTTCAAGGGTACCGTCTTCCGCACCGGAGAGGAATGGACGGTTTAATTCTCATTCGTCCGGAGAGTATTTTCGGACCATGTCGAAGCTGGAGGAGAGGAATTGTCTGCAATGTGGCGAGCGCATCGTTGGAAGGACCGACAAGCGTTTTTGCTCGGATGCCTGTCGCAATCTGTACCACTATCACGCCAACAATGCGCCGATCAACTTCGTGCGCAACGTCGTGAATATCCTCAAGCGGAACCGGCGGATCCTTAGCGAACTGAACACGGGTGAATCGGGTACCCGGAAGGTCCATCGGGAGAAATTGGCGGAGCGCGGGTACAACTTCATGTACCATACGCACACGCACACCACGCGCGTGGGCAATACCTACGTATTCTGTTTCGAGCACGGCTACCAGGAACTCGGCGAGAACTGGTTCCTCTTGGTGCGCAGGGACGAATACCTGGACCGCTGAACCGATGTTCAGCTTGCCGCCCAGATGATCAGGACGATAAATGCCAGGATGATCAGCGCGAAGAGCACTGGTCCACCGATCTCGTTCTGTTCGGCCTCGTCAGGAAAATGACCGTCGATGTGTTCGGACATGGTTCCGCTTTCAAAGGGGACCGTTCATGACGACCGGTCGCTGCAAATATAGACGGACGCCCCCGTATCGGGCGGTCGTTGGTCCGGGGGCTTGAGGCGACCCTCCGATCAATTCAGACCGAAGGTCGGCCGTCGCAATGCCATCCGGGCGATCACGCTGCTCTCGTTGACCCGCATCCGGCGCAGCATGGCCACCACCTGCTGGTCCAGCTCGCGGTCGCTCAGCTGGCTCAGGTCGCGGTAGATCGGCAGGCTGTTCCGGCTTTTGAGGATAAGTGCGATCTTGTAGGTCCTGGACATGGTCCTTGAGGCTCTGCATACAAGACGCAAGGCCCCCCCGTAGGGATGCCTCGACCCATTGCACGGATCGGGGAACGGTGCAATGGGCCGAGCAACGGTACCTGGGCACGGTGGCGCGGCCCGGATGGAAAAAGCCCCGGTGGGCCGGGGCTTTGAGCGGGAAACGGGACTCGAACCCGCGACCCTCAGCTTGGGAAGCTGATGCTCTACCAACTGAGCTACTCCCGCCTGAGTGAGCAGTATTTCGGCTGTTCCGCCATGCTACCTTCGGCGGCGCGAAGATAGCCAGCGAGCGCCGTCCACAAGCGTGGCCATCCCCGCCACCTTAACCTAATTTTGACGGGGCATTAACGCAGGGCAAAGCGCCCGGCCCTTCATTTGCAGCCGACCGGATGGATGCGACCATGGCAGTGAACACGGCCCCCAAGGTGCTTCTTGTGGATGACGAGGCCGACATCCTCGAACTTCTCCGGTACAATCTGGAGCGTGAGGGTTATCGCGTTTCCACCGCCCAGAACGGCAAGGATGCATTGAAGGTGGCCCGGAACGAACGTCCGGACCTCATCGTGTTGGACATCATGATGCCGGGAATGGACGGTGTGGAGGTTTGCAATCAACTGCGGGCCCAGCCTGAGTTCAAACAGACCCTGATCACGTTCCTGACGGCACGGGGCGAGGACTACTCCCAGATCGCCGGGTTTGATGCCGGTGCCGATGACTACATCACCAAGCCGGTCCGGCCGAAGGTCTTCGTGAGCAAGGTGAAGGCCTTGCTCAAACGGACCACTGGTGACCGCGCCGACGGTCAGGTGCTCGAGGCCAATGGCATTCGTGTGGACCTTGAAAAGGTGTTGGTCTACAAGGGGGAGGAGGAACTGCAACTGCCGAAGAAGGAGTTCGAGCTCTTGGTGTTGCTCATGAGCAAGCCCGGCAAGGTCTATAAGCGGGACGAGATCTATTCGCACATCTGGGGGAATGAGCTCTATGTGGGCGACCGCACGATCGACGTTCACATCCGCAAACTGCGGGAGAAGATCGGCGAGGAACGGATCCGTACGGTGAAGGGGATCGGTTACAAGTTCGACGCCTGACAACGGTCCGAACTCCTGCTATCTTTGCCGCCCGCTGTTCGGAGCAATTTCCGTTCGGGGTGTAGCTCAGCCCGGTTAGAGCGCTACGTTCGGGACGTAGAGGCCGGTGGTTCGAATCCACTCACCCCGACCCAATGGAAGCCCTTGTGACCCGATCACAGGGGCTTTTTCATGGGGTAGGTCCATCCCGCCGCCCTTGCCTCGTCCCGGGACCCGTTCGGCCGCACTGCTTTTCGACGATCAAGGTCGGTCTGTTGATCGAGGATGGCCTGGCCACTTGATCCGCATCGGCGCCTGGGCGATATTTGGCCCGCGATGCCCCGGCATACCGATGGTTCCGGATCCCCAGGCGCCTTGCGCGTCGTGGAATTGTTCGCGGGCGTAGGTGGGTTCCGCATCGGCCTGGAGCGTGCGTCGAAGGCCGTACGCCATGGTAGCTATCAGGTGGTGTTCAGCGACCAATGGGAACCTGGACGCCGCAAACAGCATGCATCCGACATCTACATGTCCCGGTTCGGACCTGATGGGCATCACAATGTCGACATCAGCACCGTGCCCATCGATGTCATTCCCGAGCATGATCTTCTGGTCGCCGGGTTTCCTTGTCAGGACTATTCCGTAGCGAGCACATTGGCCAATTCCAAGGGGTTGGTGGGTAAGAAGGGTGTGCTGTGGTGGCAGATCCATCGGATCCTGCGCGACATCCGGATCCGACCCGGATACCTGCTGTTGGAGAACGTGGATCGGCTGCTGGGATCTCCCGCAACACAGCGGGGACGCGATCTGGCGGTCATGCTCGCTTCGCTTTGGGCACTGGGCTATGCCGTGGAATGGCGCGTGATCAACGCAGCCGATTTCGGCATGCCACAACGTCGTCGGCGGGTGTTCCTGATGGGCTATCACCGCACCACACCTGAATTCGCCGCCCTCTCCGCCGCCGGGGATGTGTCGACCAAATTGCACGGCAGTGTTATCGGGAAAGCGTTCCCGTTCAGACCGGAACAGGGCACCTTGCGCAAGCTCAGACTGCAGGAGGACCTGGTCCGATCATCGACCACCTTCAATAAGAAGAACGAAGGGCGCCCGTTCCTCTCGGCCGGTCTGATGGTCGAAGGCTTGGTCCAAACCATGAAGGTATGGCCTGTGCACCGGGGAAAACGCGTCCTACTGGGCGATGTCCTCCAGCCGGACGTGGAAGTCCCTTCGTCCTTCTTTCTGCGCCGCTCGGAGATCGCACGTTGGAAATATCTGAAGGGATCCAAGAAAGAGCCCCGGGTCGATCAACAGAACGGATTCGCCTACCATTATGCGGAAGGCGCCATGGCGTTCCCGGACCCACTTGACCGGCCGGCGCGGACGATCGTGACCGGCGAGGGTGGCAGGGCGCCCTCGCGCTTCAAGCATGTGGTACGCGGCGACAGTGGGCGGTTGCGGCGGTTGACCCCCGTCGAACTGGAACGCCTGAACATGTTCCCGGACGACCATACTGCGGGGGTCCCCGACGCGTGGAGGGCCTTCATCATGGGGAATGCCCTGGTGGTGGGCGTCGTGGAACGGATCGGACGCGAATTGCTGAAAAGGCAGATGGAGTAGGCGCTCAGCTTGGCATGGCTTATGCACGAACGGCGGGCAGCGAACGTTCCGTTCCTTTGCCATGAAGATGGACCACATCCCGCTCCCCCGACCTGCCTTGTCGCTCGGACTGATGGCCCTGCTGGCCTGTGGCAGTGCGGATCCCCGAACAGACCATTCCCCCCCTCAAATGGACCAACGATCGGACTCGCAAGTGCATGGATCACTGGATACGGCCACGTTCGGTGCTGGGTGCTTCTGGTGCGTGGAGGCCATTTTCTCGGAATTGAAGGGTGTACGTTCCGTCACTTCGGGCTTCAGTGGAGGCACCGTGGCCGATCCGTCCTATGAGGAGGTCTGTACGGGAAGTACCGGTCATGCCGAGGTGGCCCAGATCGTATACGATCCGGATACGATCGGATTCGATGAACTTCTGGAGGTCTTCTGGCAGACGCACGACCCCACCACGTTGAACAGACAGGGAGCTGACGAGGGTACCCAATACCGGTCGGCGATATTCTACCACAATGAGCGACAGCGTCAACTTGCGGAGCACTACAAGGCCAAGTTGGACTCCATTGGGGCTTTCGAAGCCCCGATCGTGACGGAGATCACACCCTTCAAGACCTTTTACCCCGCCGAGGGCTACCATCAGGACTATTACGCGCTCAATGGGAACAAGCCCTACTGCACTCTGGTCATCAGACCGAAAGTGGAGAAGTTCCGGAAGGTCTTCCACGACAAGCTCAAGCCCTGATCCACTTCCAACACACCTTTACCTTCGGACCGATGAGCCTGCTCGAACCACATGATTCGGACCACACGGGAGCGAGACATTGGACGCTCCTGTCCCTGTTGATCATCATGACCGGTGCAGCCCAGGCACAGGTGGGAATGGAACTCGTGCCCAACGGAGGGTTCGAGCAGATCGATGGTCGGGTAAAGACCTGGGACCAGGTGCGGCTTGCCACGGGCTGGGACAATGTCACGCTCGGCCTGTCGGAGGTGTTCGACAAGGAGGCTTCTCCCAAGAGCGTGGGCATTCCGGACAATGACTATGGCCATATGGAACCCGAAGAGGGAGAACACTACGCCGGATTCTTTGCATGGAAGGATGATGGCACCTACAACCCTTATGAAGAGGGTAGGCAGGAACTGTCCGCCGCTTGGAACGTTTACGCGGAGTATCTCCAAACGGAGCTGAAAGTCCCCCTCGAGGAGGGCCATACCTACGCGTTGACGATGTATGTCGCCTTGGCGGGGAACAGCGACCGGGCGGTCTCTTCCATCGGTGCCTATTGTTCGCCCTTGGCGCTTCATTATTCGAACCGCAGGTTTCTTCAAGAAAAATGTCAAGTATATGATGATAAGATATTGGATGACAAGGAGAAATGGGTAAAGATCAGCGGTACGTTCGAGGCAGATGGCGGTGAGACCTATCTGATCGTGGGAACGTATCCATACGTCGGGTTCAATACCGAGAAGATCGTGGTGGATGAGGACAATCAGTATGCTTACTACTACGTGGATGGGATCAGTTTGAAGGAGGTCGTTCCGGGGAACTGATGACCGGGGTCACCGTTCCGGCCAGAGGTCGCAGTGACCTTTGGTCCGGTCGGACGTCAAAGACCCAAATCACATCAAATGAACGTGCGCTATGTTTCGCTTCTGGGGATGCTCGTTCCCGGAGCCATGGTCCTTGCTCAAAGCGGACCCAACCTGATCTCCAACCCCGGGTTCGAAAGCTTCTCCAAGCCGGTTTCCACGTGGGACCAGTTGGAACGCTGCATGGGTTGGACCAACGCCACCAAGGGGACCGTGGACGTCTTCAACACCGGTGCCAGCTACGTGGGCGTGCCGGAGAACGACCTTGGAAGCTCGACCGCTTTCGATGGAGAGCATTATGCCGGGTTCGTTGCCTACAAGGACGATCAGCGGACCAACTGGAAGCATATCATGGATCCCACATTGGATGCCACCCTTCCGGCCTACCAGCAATACACCGAGTATCTGCAGACACCCCTGAGCACGCCTCTCGTTGCGGGACAACAGTATGACATCACGTTCCGTGTCAAGCTTTCGGGCAATAGCGACCGGGCCGTATCGGGTATCGGTGGATATTGCTCACCGACCGCCCTGTCCTACATGCACAACCACTACATCAACGAAAGACCGCAGGTGAGCACGACCAAAATGCTGACCGACAAGCAGAACTGGACGGAGGTGAGCGGTTCGTTCACGGCGGACGGCTCGGAGCAATACTTGATCATCGGGGCGTTCCCGACTGCAGGAATGGAAAATGAGCGGATTGTCGAGGGAGCGGACAACCAGCACGCATACTACTATCTGGATGGTGTGAGCGTGGCCCTTCATCCCGAGCCCGATACCGATGGCGATGGCATCCCCGATAAGGACGACAAATGCCCCGATGAGGCCGGCTTGGCCAATTTGGAAGGATGCCCTGATCGTGATGGGGATGGTATCGCGGACAAGATGGATGCCTGCCCGGACCTCGCAGGACCCGCGGACAAGCAGGGTTGCCCGGACAGGGATGGGGATGGCATCACCGACAACGTTGACCGTTGCCCCGACGTACCGGGCGTGGCCGCCATGAAAGGCTGCCCGGAACTGAAAGAGGAGACGAAGAAGCTGTTCGAACGCGCCCTCACAGGGATCCAGTTCGAGAGTGGCAAGTCCGTCATCCGGAAATCGAGCTACGGCATCCTGGACGACGTGATGAAGGTGATGCAGGAAAATCCTGCATACAACCTCGAGATCCACGGCCATACTGACAGCCAGGGGGACGAAGCCAAGAACCAGAAGCTCAGCGAGGACCGCGCAGCATCGGTCCGCCAGTACCTGGTCGACAAGGGCATCAGCGGTGATCGGCTGCGCTCTTTCGGCCACGGCGAGACCATGCCGGTGGCGGACAATGCCACCTCCACCGGACGGGCCCGGAACCGTCGCGTCGAATTCAAGGTCACCTTCTGGGAATAAGGTCCGGGTGGACCCGTACACAGAGGAAGGAGGGGTGACCCTCCTTCCTTGCTATTCGACCCATGTGATCCACATCACCACGTTCTGCGTCCCTGCTGCCGATCTTCGCACCCCATGTTGAAGAAGGGACAGAAGCTGTACAGCATGATCCGGTTCAAATGTCCGCATTGCCATGAGGGGGAGTTCTTCGTGAACAGGAACCCTTATGCGTTGCGCACAGCCGGTGAGGTCCTGCCCCGATGCCCGGTCTGCCATCGTTCGTTCAGTCGGGAGCCCGGGTTCTATTATGGGGCCATGTACGTGGCATATGGGCTGGCAGTGGCCACTTTCGTGACGATCTATGTTGCCGTGTCCGTTCTTGTGAAGGAAGCCAGCACCGGACTACTGATCGGGAGCGTGCTCGCGGGCCTGTTCCTGCTCGGCCCGTTGCTCTATGCGGTCAGCAAGACGATCTGGGCCAACATGTTCTTCGGGTACAAGGGGGTCCCGGAACAGCGGGGAGCGGATACGGATACGGGGCCTGGTGCGACGGGGGAAAGCCTCAACTAGTCCCCTTCGTAGTCCAGCGCCAGCATGATGAACTGATAGGGGAGCGGCTTCGAGTAGGCCCCCACGTCGGAACAATCGGCTTCGCCCAGTTCGTCCATCAGCGTGTTCACCTCGATCCGCTGGTCCATGGGCGTACCGATGCCTTTCGGAGTGACGACACCCGCCATGAAATCGACCAGGATCACCAAACGGGGGGGCTTGATGGCCTCACGCGCCGTCCTTACCCAGGCCACGCGCGATGCCTTGTCCATGCCGAGGAGCATGTAGGGATAGCTTGTGAACATCTCGTCCACCTCAGCGAAACGGAGGCCCGTCCCGGTGCCGTTCGTCAGGCGGGTCTCCAATCGATCGTCCCCTATGCCCAAATCCTTTTTTCGTGCCTCGATCGCGGCGATGTTCGCCGGGTCCGGGTCAGTGGCGATGACGCGTGCACCGGCCTTTACGAATTGAAAGGCATAATATCCGTCGCCGGCCATGACGTTCCCAACTGTATGTCCGGCAACCGAACGGATCGTCGTCAGCAGGTCGTCGGGCTTCCGCCATTCATCTTCGGGTAGAGCGAACGGGTCGGAGGGCATTTCATGCTCCTGGGTGGGAACGACCTTGTTCGGAGCGGACGGGTCGTTCTGGGCCGCATCCGGGGACCCCGTGTTCCGACACGCGGCCAAGGCTATCACCAGGAGGAGGATCGATCTATTCATGGCCGGTCCATTGTGGTCGGGCAAAAGTAGGTGTTCGGTCTTTCCGCCTCAAGAAGTCTGAAGCGCACGCCGGCCTATTTTCGCCCCATGGCGCGCATCGAGGACGAACTCGTTAGTCGGTTCGAGAGTGAACAACACAAGGCGTTGCTCAACGTGTTGTTCACGGCGAACTGGTTCAAGGCGCAACACCTGCATGCGCTTGCACCGGATGGGATCAGCATGCAGCAATACAACATCCTGCGCATCCTGCGTGGAGCGAGGGGCAAGCGGATGAGCATGCATCAGGTGAAGGCCCGGATGATCGAGCGCTCACCGAACGCGACCCGACTGACCGACAAGTTGATCGCCCGGGCCCTGGTCCATCGGGACCGTTGTGAGGAGGACCGGCGCGTGGTCCACGTGAGCATCACGCCAGCAGGCATGGACCTGCTGGCACGGCTGGATCGGCGCATCCGCCCCCTGCTCAAGGAACTGGAGGAGCGGATATCGGAGGTCGAGGCCGGCGCCGTGAACGTGGCTTTGGACAAGTTGCGCGGTTGATCCTTCATTCCGGCGCATCGAACGTTCGTGACCAGACCAGGCTCCCATCCGTGGCGTGCGCCTCGATGGTGAGCTTGCGCGCGTCTGACGGTCCTGCAAAGCGTAGCAAGGCGAAATTGCGCTGATCATAGTAGGTGCCGGGTACCCTGAGCGCGTTCCGCTCATCCCCATGATAGGGGCCGGAGGTGAGGGGGGAACTGGTGAGGTCCAGGATCCACCTTCCGTCCGGCAGGTCCAGTTTGGAGAGTTCGGAAAAATGCCTGTCCCCGGTGATGAACACCACGCCACGTATCCCTTCCCTGTCAATGCGGTCAATGAGCTGGGCTCTTTCATCGGGGAAGGTGGAATAGTTCTCGAAAACGGCCGCAGTGCTGAGGAATTCGCTGCCCAAGGCGATCACCTTCCAGGTCGCATCACTGTATTTCAATGCCTGCACGAGCCAGTCGATCTGGGCCTGACCGAGCATGGTGGGCTTCGCGGTCACCATTTCAGCGGGCACCCGAAAGCTGCGATCGTCCAGCAGGAAGAGGTCGACGTCCGCATCGCTCAACATGGTGGTGATACCAGGGACCCCGGGTGCTCCGTAGGTCGGGTTCGGCCAGAAAAGGGCGAACGCGTCGCGTGCCATGGGTGCATGCACCCAGGTGGCATCGGCGTCGTTCGGTCCGAAATCATGGTCGTCCCAGATCGCATAGTGCTCGGTACAACGCAGCAACTTCTGCAGTTCGGGCAGTGAACGCAGGTGCGTATAGCGGTGCATGTAACCCTGCCAGGTACCCCAATCCGGCTCCCGGAGGTACATGTTGTCCCCCAGCCAGATCATGAGATCGGGCCTCGCGTCGGCGATCGCGTCGAAAATCGCGTACCCATCGCCGTACGGTCTTCCCGGCCTGTCGTAGGCGGGTTCGTTGATATAGGCACAGGAGCCGGTGGCGACGACCAGGTCGGGCGGATCGGTGCGGTACTTCCATAGCGTCCGTGTCCGGAATTCGAGCGGACCGTCCAGATCGACCATCCTGTCATCGACCATGACCTTGTAGGCGTACCGTGTCCCGGGTTGCAATCGGTCCAGTGTGAACGTCATGGCATTCGCCTTCTCCGGGTCGCTCTGCTGTTCCTCGGAGCTCAGGATGCTGTCCGGCCTGTCCGTGGGCCAGTAATCCAACCGGGCGCGGCATTGTTGATGGCATTGCAGCCAGATCCGAGCGGCAAAGAAGTCGATGTGACCGGGCATCGGTCCGTTGACCGGGACTTGAGCGACCAGGGAGGAGACCACAAGAAGCGGAATGAGCGCGAGGTGACGCATGACACAATGATACTCCGCCGGATCGACCTTCGTCAGGTCCGCATACGGGCTCGGGCCTTACATTCGCCGAGCATCAAGAACGCCGGGGTCCCGATGGTCCTCCGCACGTTCCCTGACCTTGAACCGCATGTCCTTCGATCTGATAGAATCCTGGCTGGAGATGAAGCGCCAATTGCCGGAAATACCCATCGAGGGTATCGGCCTGCGCTACCTGTATCCGGTATTCGTGCTCCTGATCGTGATCGAGTACCTCAAGGCCAAGGACCTCTATGACCTGAAGGAGAGCCTGTCCGGGTTCGTCATGGGGGCTGGTGCCACGATCGTGAAGGTGGTCACCGGTGTGTTCGAGGTATCGGTATACCTGTTCCTTTTCCACTGGGCCGAACCGTTCCGACAGGCGCATTTTGGTTACAGTTCCCTGGGGTGGGCCTGGTACGTCTGGGTGATCGCCTTCCTGGCCGATGACCACAACTTCTACTGGCACCACCGGATCGCGCACAATGTGCGGCTGCTATGGGCGGCGCATCTGCCGCATCATTCCGGGCGTCAGTTCAATCTGACGGTGAGCATCCGCAACGGGTGGTTCATCAACCTGTTCAAACCGGTCTACTGGCTTTGGATGCCTTTGCTGGGCTTTGAGCCGATCATGATCGTGACGTGCATGGTCGCGAACTCGTTCTATCAGTTCTTCCTGCATTCGCAACTGGTCCCTTCTCTCGGGTGGTTCGAGAAGATCTTCAACACACCCTATGTCCATGTGGTCCACCACAGCAGCAACACGGAATACCTTGATCGGAACCATGGTGGCATCCTCACCATCTGGGACCAACTGTACGGCACCTGGCAGGAACCGATCCCCGGTGTGAAGGCCAAGTATGGCATTTCGCACGACCCGGACAGCTATGATCCGGTGAAACACAATCTCTTCGAGTTCCAGGAGATATGGCAAGATGTCAAGCGGGCACCCACCTGGAGAGCGAAACTGATGTACATCTTCGGCCCCCCGGGTTGGAGCCATGACGGGAGCACGAAGACCAGCAAGCAGTTGCAGCGCGAAATGCGGGACGGACGCGCCAGCGAGGTGCCCCCGCCCCCAAAGCCAGTGGAAGCCGTTCGTGCGTGATCCTCAGCGGTGCACGGTCAGTTTGCGCACCATCGCCTGGGTCACTTCGGAGCCGTAAGGACCATAGGCGTTGATCAGAATGCCGCGAATGCCGGCTGATCCGGCCGAGATCGCGTACACGATGCTCTCGTCCGAGGGGTCGGTCTCACCTTCGAACCGATGGAACTCATCGATCACGAAGGCATCCGGGTCCAATTCGATGGCGCGCGCACGACAGGCAATGTGCGTTCCGGCCAGTTCCAGTTCATCAACGTAACCCCGGCGTTGCAGGTCGTTCACGGCCTGGGATAAGGTATCGTAGGAGATCGCTTCGGGCATATGACAAAGGTAGGCCCGACGCCACCTCACCTTCGCGGACCCCGTCCGCGGCCTCTTCCTTTCCGTTGCTTCGGTTTCCCATCGGATCGTTCCACACCGCCGTTGCCCTTGGGGCTGGGAAGCGGCTCTCCAAAGAGCTCCTGCATCATCCGGTCGTACGTCCGGGCACGGGACTGGTCATCCTTATCGGTCCGTTGGCGATCCTCGTGGGTGCGTGTTCCCGTTCCCCCCCGGTGCGGGTGCTTGGGATTCGCGCTGTCCGGCCTGGGTCCGGTCGGGCGCCCCGTGTTCTTTTCCGCGCGTTGGCCTTGCGCAGGTCCTCGGTGGGGGCGCTCCGATCTGTTCTTGGTCCTGGTTCGTCCTGGACTGCGATCTTTTCGCTGCGCCTGGTCCCTGCCGTTCCTGGGAACGTGACCTTTTTGGGTGTGCCGCCGGACCTGATCGGGCGCAGGGCCTTTTTGCAGTTCGGGCAGGGCCGGTCCCACGGCTCCCGCCACAGGTACCTGGCTTCCGATCAAGCGGGTGATATCGCGCAGATAGGCCCGCTCCTCACTGTCACAGAAGGAGATGGCCCGCCCGCTGGCACCCGCACGCCCCGTGCGTCCGATGCGATGCACATAGGTCTCCGGCACGTTGGGCAGATCGAAGTTGATCACATGGCCGAGCCCGTCGATATCGATACCCCTTGCGGCGATGTCGGTGGCAACGAGGACCCGGGTCCTGCCTGCCTTGAAATTGCGAAGGGCGGTCTGACGCGCGGTCTGGCTCTTGTTGCCATGGATCGCTTCGGCCTGGATGCCGTTCTGTACCAGCACCTTGGCCACCTTGTTCGCGCCATGTTTGGTCCGGGTGAACACCAGGGCCTCGCGGATCGCGTCACCTTGGAGAAGGTGCACGAGCAATTTGTTCTTGTCCGCTTTTTCCACGAAGTGAACGACCTGCTCCACGGTCTCGGCAGTGCTGCTCACGGGAGTGACCTCCACCTTCTCGGGGTCGTGCAGGATGGTCTGCGCCAGTTTGGCGATCTCGGGTGGCATGGTGGCGCTGAACAACAAGGTCTGTCGTCGGGCCGGCAACCGGGCGATCACCTTGCGCACATCATGGATGAATCCCATGTCCAGCATGCGGTCGGCCTCGTCCAGCACGAAGGTGTCCAGGTGCTTCAGGTCGACGAAGCCCTGGCCGATCAGGTCGAGCAGGCGGCCGGGTGTGGCCACCACGATGTGCGCCCCGCGCTGCAGGGCATCGGTCTGAGGCTTCTGTCCCACACCACCGAAGATCACCACATGTTTCTGCCGGAGATGACGACCGTAAGCGGCGAAACTCTCGTCGATCTGGATCGCCAGCTCACGTGTCGGTGTCAACACGAGCACGCGGATCGCAGGACGACCGGGTGCGGAAGGGTGGTCATGCAGCCGTTGCAGGATCGGCAGTGCGAAGGCGGCGGTCTTGCCGGTGCCTGTTTGTGCGCAGCCGAGCAGGTCGCGCCCCTGTAACAGGGTCGGTATGGCCTGGGCCTGAATGGGGGTCGGGGTCTCGTAGCCCTCTTCATGCAGGGCCTTCAGCAGGGGCTGGACCAGACCCAGCTTGTCGAACGTGATGTGTTCGTTCATGTGCAATGTCGCGATATTCCCTGCGACGGGGGATGTGGGGGATGCAGGTCATTGGGCCGGCAACCTCCGGTTCCATATCGAGGCCTGGATCGCCCGCTCGATCGTTCCGGCGTACAATGATCCGCTGGGGATGGCGCCTGGACGGTCGCTGGGAAGCGAATGCGGGCGCGTGGGGCGAATACCGATCATTCCAACGATCGGCGGCGGTGCAAAGTTAGGGTTCCCGGTCACTCGGTCGGGTCCCGGTGAAAAGAAAGAGGCCGGAACGAACGCTCCGGCCTCCCGCGTTGGTCCCATCACAACGCTTTTTTGCACTGTGGGTCGCAGTGCCAACCAAAACCCGTTACGAAGGTAAGGGCAGGGCCGGTGCCCCGGCACCTTCGGATGACCGAACGGTGGCTGGGACCGATGGAACGGTCGTTCCGGGCGATGGGCGGTTCCCTACCTTCCTTGTGCCGTCGTCAGCATTTCCTTGATCCCCCCGAGACTGCTCAGCACACCACTCGCTTCATAGGGCAGGAACACCGTGCGGTCACCGGAACCCTGGCCCACCATGTTCTCCAGGGTCTCGAGGTATTTCATGGCGATGAGGTAGTTGGCAGGATCGGCCTTGGCCCCCTGGATGGCCTCGGTGACGAGGCGAATGGCCTCGGCCTCGCCCTGTGCACGCCGGATGCGGGCCTGGGCATCCCCTTCGGCCTCGAGGATCTGCGCTTGCTTTTGTCCCTCGGCCTGGTGGATCGCGGCGTCGCGAACGCCCTCAGCGTTCAGGATGGCCGCCCGCTTGCTGCCTTCCGCGTCAATGATCTGTGCCCGACGATCGCGCTCCGCACGCATCTGTTTCTCCATCGCCTCGCGGATGTCGCGTGGTGGGTTGATGTCCTGCAGTTCCACGCGGTTCACCTTGACGCCCCACTTGTTGCTCGCCTCGTCGAGAATGGTGCGCAATTTGGCATTGATGGTGTCCCGGCTGGTGAGGCATTCGTCGAGGTCCAGTTCACCGATCACGTTCCGCAGCGTGGTCTGCGTCAGTTTCTCGATGGCCATCGGGAGGTTCTCGATCTCATAGATCGCCTTGACCGCATCGACCACCTGGAAATAGAGCAGCGCATTGATCTCGGTCATCACGTTGTCCTTCGTGATCACGTTCTGCTTGGGGAAATCATAGACCGTCTCCCGCAGGTCGATCCGCTCCTTCTTCACGAACTGCACATACTTGTTGCCGTCCGGCATCTCACGTGAGAAGCGAAAGATGATCTCGCGGGGCTTGTCCACGATGGGAATGATCACGTTGATGCCGGGCAGGAGCGTCTTGTGGTACTTGCCAAGGCGTTCGATCACCATGGCCTCGCTCTGCTGCACGATCCGCAGGCCCTTGGCGACGATGAATACGACAAGGAGCGCGAGCAGGATCAGGATGATGGTACCGGGGGTCATGGTCTATGCGGTTTCTATGGGTTTCACGATCAATGTGTTGCTATCGACGCGGACGATCTCGACCACGTCACCGATGCGAAGCATGCGGTCCACGGTGCATTCCGCCCGCCAATCGTCACCATCGATGGCCACGCGGCCCAGGCGCAGACCGGGATCGAAGTCCTGGCTCACCTTGGCGTGACGGCCGGCCAGGGCATCCACGTTGGTGCGCATGCCGCCGTCCTTCCAGAACTGTTTCATCAGCACGGGCCGAATGGTGAGGAATGCGATGAGGGAAACAAGGGAGAACAAGGAGAGCTGGACGATCTCGCCAAAGCCGAGCGCTGCGGTCAGCGCCCCACCGGCGCAACCGATACCCAGACAGAGCAGGAAGAACCCCGGAACGAAGATCTCCGCGATCATCAGTACGATCGCGAGACCCGCCCACCAGTACCATTGGAAGAAGCCCATTGATGCGTGGTTGTGGCGTGAAATTAGGCGCTGGAAGCACGGCCCGCTGGTCGATCCGGACGAACGGCCGCACACCGGGTCGAACGGCATCACACTATTGATCCTGCATCGCTATAACGGACGATCGGCACGATCTGTGGATCTTGCCGTGGCATGCGCGAGAACGACTCCAGGAAGCTGTCGATGCCCGCGCTCAATGAGCTTAGAGGGCAAGCGGAGCAGTGCAGGCCCCAAGGCATGGGTCTGAAGGGAACGGCCGGACTCTGTGGCATGTCCCGGAATACGGTGAACGAAGCGTGGCAACGGTACAAGGCCGGTGGCTGGAAGGCCATTCGTGTGTGGAAGACCGGTCGCCCGATAGGCAAGGGGCGCATCCTGACAAGTGAGCAGGAGAAGGAGACACAACGGCTGCTCCGTGAGAGAACGCCCGATCAATTGAAGATGCCTTACGCTTTGTGGAACAGGCCTGCGGTGCGTGAGCCGATCGAGCGGCGCTACGACCGGAAGCTGGCCATACGTCGTGTGGGGCTCTATCTGGAGCGCTGGGGCTTCACGCCACAGAAGCCTCCAGGCAAGGCCTACGAGCAGCGCCCCGAGGCGGTGCGCAAGTGGATGCACGAGGATTTTCCGGCCATCCGTGCACGCGCCAAGGCTGAAGGATGCCGTCACCAAGCACGCTCCAGCACGCAAGAAGGGTCAGCTTGAACTTTTCACATCGCGCTTCCTGCGCTCGCTCCAGCGACACCCCAAGCGCATCATCGCACTGTTCCAGAAAGACACCGTTCGTTACGCAGCCTGAGTCCAGATCATGAATGCCGGATCAATAGGATGGGTCGCCAAGGACATTCTCGATCTTCGCCCCCAAGATGCACACCCGGACCAACGGGCTTTCCATCGCGCTGCTTGCGGCGGCCAGTTCGGTGCATGCAGTACGCTGGGCGAATGCGTTCGTTGAGCGCGGTCATCGTGTCCATCTGATCACACAACATGCGTGTGCGCCCGGCCTGGATGGTCGTGTCACATTGGTGCGAATGCCGCATCATCATGGGCTGGGGTATCTCCTGAACCGGGTAAGGCTTGCCCATCTCCTGCAACGGGTCCGACCGGATGTGGTCAACGTGCATTATGCTTCAGGGTATGGGACCCTGGGCCGGGGCATACACCATGTACCGGTCGTTCTGAACGTATGGGGGAGCGATGTGCATGAATTCCCGGACCGCACACCTCTTCATCGTTGGTGGTTGTTGCGGAACCTTCGTTCAGCGGACCGCATCGTGTCCACGAGCACGAGCATGGCGAGGCGGGTGCAGGGGCTTTTGAAGTATGAGCGACCGATCACGGTCGTCCCGTTCGGTGTGGACCCGGAACGATTCAAGCCTGATCCACGGCCCGCAGAAGGTCCGGTCGTGATCGGGACCGTGAAGACCTTGTCCCCGACCTATGGTGTCGACCGCCTCATCCGGGCCTTTGCCCATCTTGTGCGCATGAAGGGAGTGCCCGATCTCCGGTTGCGGATCGTGGGTGATGGCCCCCAGAGAAAGGAACTGGAACGGTTGGTCACCACGTTGGGGGTGCAGGACCGAACGGTCCTTGCCGGCGCCGCACCGCATGCGGAAGTTCCAGGGGAGCTTGGTCGGATGCATGTCTTTGTGGCGCTCAGTCGGGCGGAGAGCTTCGGTGTGGCCGTGATCGAGGCTTCCGCCTGCGCGCTGCCCGTGGTGGTCAGCGATGCCGGCGGCCTGCCGGAAGTGGTGGAGGAGGGTGTCACCGGATATGTCGTACCCCAAGGCGATCCCATGAAGGCGGCCGAGCGATTGTTCAGGCTCGTGACCGATCCGGAAGAGCGGGTCCGTCTGGGGGAAGCAGGTCGGCGATGGGTCCAGGAACGGTTCGCCTGGGACCGTTGCGTGGACCGGATGCTGGGTGTTCTGGAGGAAATGGCCCTGCGCGGATGATGAACACCGGTCCGGTCCATGTCCGTGTGGTGATCCCCTGCCGCAATGAGGCCGGTCATATCGGACGTTGCCTGCGGTCCATTGTCGATGCGGATCGATCGCACATGGACCTGGAGGTCCGGGTGTGTGACGGCATGAGCACCGATGGTTCGCGCGCGGAGATCGCGCCGTTCCTGGCCGAACATCGGTGGATCAAGCTGGTCGACAATCCGCAATGCACCACGCCCCATGCGCTGAACCTGGGTCTGCGGCCGGACGGATACGAGATCGGGATCATCCTGGGGGCCCATGCCGAAGTGGACCCCGGGTTCTTTCGCGAGGACCTGGCCATGTTGGGGTCGCACCCAGAAGCGGGGTGCGTGGGCGGTGTGATCGAGAACGTGTTCCGCGATGCCACCAGCAGGCGTATCGGTGCGGCCATGGCCCATCCGTTCGGCGTAGGGAACGCACATTTTCGTACTGGAGAACGTGAGGGGGAGGTGGATACGGTGGCCTTTGGCGCATACCGTCGGGATGTGTTCGAACAGATCGGCTACTTCGACGAACGTCTCGCGCGCAACCAGGACGATGAGCTCAACTACAGGGTGGTCAGGGCCGGGTGGAAGATCCTGCTCTCTCCCAGGGTCCGCAGCAGGTACCACGTTCGTGCCAGCTATCGACGTCTTTATCGACAGTATGCGCAATATGGCTATTGGAAGGTGTACGTGAATCGGCTGCACCATCGGATCACGACCGTTCGGCAGGTGGTGCCTGCGCTTTGGGTGTTGTTCCTGGTCACATCGGCCGGAGTGGCGCTCCTGCATCCGCTCGGTGCACGGGCGCTGCTCCTGGGGATCGCGGTCTATGGCATCGCTGCCCTGGTCTCCGCCTGGCGCGCGGCACCAAGGTCGGGTGATCTGGCCGGTGTGGTACTGGCGTTCGTCACCCTTCACATGGCCTACGGCATCGGATACCTGCGCGGCGTCCTGGAACTCGTGGTCCTGGCACGTGATCCGGGCCTTGCGCATCAGCGTTCCTCCCGATAGGTGCGCCCAGCGGCCCACTGCTACCTTTGCCGACCGCTCATGGAGTTGTTCCCCGCCCCTGATGTTCCGTCGCTGGTCCTCCTCTCATGGCATGGCCATCATCGCTTCCGATCGGATGCGTGATCCGATCATCATAGCCCCCGGGGCCACCAGCGGACGCTATTGGCGCGATCTCTTCCGCTTCCGGAGCTTGTTGGGCTTCCTTGCCTGGCGCGATGTGATGGTCCGGTACAAGCAGACGGCCATCGGTGTCTCCTGGGCCGTGATCCGGCCGCTGCTCACACTGGGCGCCATGTGGTTCGTCGGCTGGTTGTTCGGTTCCACGGTACCGAAAGGCATCCCGAGGATCCTGCTGGTGGCGGCGGCGACCCTGCCCTGGCAGTTGTTCGCGTCGGCTTTCGATGGATCAGCAAGCTCGCTGATCACGAACACCAACCTGATCACCAAGGTCTTCTTTCCACGGATGGTGCTTCCATTGAGCACGGTGCTGGTCAGTCTGATCGATTTCGCGATCGCCCTGGTGATCCTGCTGGTCCTGATGCTTCTTCATGCCTATCTGCCAGGTCCTGAAGTATTGCTGATGCCGGTCTTCCTGCTCCTGGCCTTGGTGGCCGCATTGGGCGCCGGTCTGTTCATCGCCGCATTGAACGTGAAGTACCGCGATTTCCGGTATGTGGTCCCTTTCATCATTCAATTCGGGGTCTATGTCACCCCGGTGGCGTTCAGCAGTCAGGACATCTACGGGAACGCGGCCATTCCGGAGGCCATGAAATTCCTCTATGCCTGCAATCCGATGGTGGCGGTGATCGATGGGTTCCGTTTTGCCCTGTTCGGTGGGGATCTGCCGATCCACTGGCCAGGCTTCATCACTTCCGTGGCCGCATCCCTGGTCCTGCTTGGGCTCGGCATCCGGTACTTCCGACGCACGGAGAAGGGTTTCGCGGATACTATCTGAAACATGAGCGTGCCCATCATCACGGCGGAGGGTCTTGGCAAGAAGTTCATCCTGCACCACCAGCAGCGGGAGCGCTACACGGCTCTGCGTGATGTGATCGGCATCAAGGCCCGTTCCCTGATCGGACGCCGGCCAACCGGTGGCTCCTCCCGTGAATTCTGGGCCTTGAAGGACCTCTCTTTCACGATCGATGAGGGCGATCGGGTCGGCATCGTGGGGCGCAACGGGGCCGGCAAGTCCACCCTGTTGAAGGTCCTGAGCCGCATTGTGGACCCCACTGAAGGTCGCGCGGAGATCCGCGGTCGACTGGCATCGTTGCTCGAAGTGGGCACCGGCTTCCACCCCGAATTGAGCGGCCGGGAGAACATCTATTTGAACGGTGCGATCCTGGGCATGTCCCGATTCGAGATCACGGCCAAGTTCGATGAGATCGTCGATTTTGCGGAGGTGGAGCGCTTCCTGGACACACCGGTGAAGCGCTATTCCAGCGGCATGTACGTGCGATTGGCCTTCGCCGTGGCCGCGCACCTTGAACCGGAGATCCTCGTGGTGGATGAAGTGCTCGCCGTGGGGGACGCCGAATTCCAGCGCAAGTGCATCGGCAAGATGAAGGAGGTCAGCTCCGGCGGACGCACCGTGCTGTTCGTCAGTCACAACATGGCCGCCATTCAGAACCTATGCACGAGCGCGATGTACCTGAGCCATGGGCGCCTGGTGATGAAGGGAGCAACGCATGAGGTGGTCTCCGAATACCTCCGTTCCGCGGAGAAGGGCGCCGAGGTCCACCTCGCCGACCGGCCTGACAGGCAGGGGAACGGCATGGTCCGGTTCACCGATTTCTCCCTGGAGGATGAGCGTGGTGGTCCTTTGGCCTCCGCGCAGACAGGTTCCGCCGTGGTCTTTCGGTTCGATCTGATAGCGCAGCCGGGGAAACTGAAGAACCTCCATCTCGCCATGGGTATCGATGATGTCCATGGTCAGCGCATCCTTCACCTGAGCAACGAGACCACGGGCGAGATCTTCCCGGATGCCACGGGATGTTCCCGTGTATCCGTTCACATGCCGCGATGCCCGCTCACGCCAGGCAGCTATGGCTTCACGCTCTTCTCACGTGTCAACGGGGAGATCGCGGACTATATCTTCAATGCAGGGATCTTCCATGTCGAAGCGGGTGATTTCTTCGGGACCGGCCGACTACCTGAGAGCGATCAAGGCGCATTCGTCACCGCCCATCACTTCACGATCTCCTGACGAACGTTCCGTGTGCTCGGCGCATCCATGATCCCAAACGTGTCCAGGATGATCGACCATCTTTTCACGGACCCCTGCGCCAGTGCATGAGCACCATGGACCTTGCTCCGATCGTTGTATTCGCTTACCGTAGGCCCCGTCTGCTGGAACGTGTGTTGGAAGGATTGGCGGCCAACGACCTGGCGCCCGGCAGCCGCCTGATCATTTTCTGCGACGGTCCGAAGGCGAACGCCACGGACGCTGATCGGGACGCGGTCCGTCAGGTCCGTGAAGTAGCCCGATCTGCTCGCGGGTTTGCCGATGTGGAGGTGGTGGAAGCTCCGGAGAACAAGGGATTGGCGCGTTCCGTGATCGATGGTGTGACCCGGGTGGTTGAGCAATACGGCCGGGTGATCGTCGTGGAGGAGGATGCCGTGGTGTCGCCCCATTTCCTGCGTTTCATGAACGAGGCATTGGACACCTATGCAATGGACGAGCAGGTCTTTTCCGTGGGCAGTTGGAGCTATTACGTGGACCCCTCGACACTTGGTGCCACGTACCTGATCCGCTATCCGGACAGCCTGGCCTGGGCCACCTGGGAACGCAGCTGGCGCCTATTCGAGGCGGATGGCGCCGTCCTCCATCGGGAACTGCGGCAACGCGGGCGCCTGCAAGCACTGGATGCCGACGGACGCGTGTCGTACTTCTCGCGCATGTTGCGTGAACAGATCAAGGGCCGGATCGATAGCTGGGCGATCAGGTGGACCGCTTCCTGTGTCCTGCACGGTGGATCGAACGTGTTCCCATGCGCACCACTCGCGTTGAACCGCGGTTTTGGTGCCGGTGCGACCCATGAGACGGGTGCGGACCCGAGCGCCACATTGGAGTTGGCGCAGGGGCCCATCGCCGTGGAACATCTGCCATTGATCGAGTCGGAAGAGGCCATTGTGCAATGGGCGCGATACATCCGGTTCCACTTCGAGGGAGGGTCCGATCCCTCGATGAAAGGACGAATCTGGCGGTCCTTGCCGCGATGGCTGAAGCAGTGGTATGCGAAGCAAAAGAGCGCGGGACGCGAAGGCACGACAGGACCTCCAGGCGAACGGACGTCATGAATCGATCGATCCCTCGTTCCTTGTTCGGCATTCGCAACGTGTTGCGCCCAACAGTTCAACGGCTGCGCGATACATGGAATGCGTTGCGCCACGGTTCGTGCGCGGTTCTGCTGTACCATCGGGTGATCGAACTGCCGACCGATCCCCAGCAATTGGCGGTGACACCGGACCATTTCGACGCGCATCTTCAGGTGCTGAAGGAGCGGTATCGTGTGCTGTCGGTCGCGGAGTTCGAGCACCACCTGCTCCATCAAAGACGGTTCCCGCGCAGGTCGGTACTCCTCACGTTCGACGATG
The DNA here is from genome assembly GCA_020635655.1 of Flavobacteriales bacterium. Lineage (GTDB taxonomy): Bacteria > Bacteroidota > Bacteroidia > Flavobacteriales_F > PHOS-HE28 > PHOS-HE28. The sequence goes on along the minus strand of JACJZI010000004.1, from coordinate 550,520 downwards.
GGTATGCCGACAATCACACGATCGCACGGCCCATTTTGGAGACGCATGGACTGCAGGCGCTCTTCTATATCGCTTCCGGGTATATTGAAAGTGGACGTGAATTCTGGTGGGATGAACTGGAGCGCATGCTCCTGCTGAACGAGGATCCGCCCGCCGCGATCGATCTGGAGGTCGCAGGTACAAGGTCCTCCCGGGCGCTCGGGGATGCCGGGGCGGTCCAGCATGTGTATGAGGAGTTGCTGGACTCCCTGCGGCGGATCCCCTCACATGACAGGGATGCCCTTCTGGATGGCCTCCGATCGACCGTGCATTCCACAGAGGCGAGGAACACCCACCTTCCGATGACAAGGGCGGAGTTGAGCGCATTCGCCGACTCACCCTCCGTGGTGATCGGTGCGCATTCCGTGGGCCATCCATCCCTTGCCCGCCAGGATCCCGAAGAACAACGGCGCGAGATCGTCGGGTCGAAGCGGGAGCTGGAGGCCATGCTTGGTCGGGAGGTGCGCTATTTCTCCTATCCCTTCGGGACCGGGGCCGACTTTGATGCCACGACCGAACTCATTGCTGCGAACGCCGGGTTCCTCCACACGGCCGCGAACTACCCCGGTCCCGTGCATGCCCGTTCACCACGACATCGGTTCCCCCGTCACCTCGTGCGTGACTGGAGCGGACCGGAGTTCGCGCAACGGATGGGTACTTTCCTGCCCCGATGAGGGTCGTGCACCTCAATACCAGTGACGTCGGGGGCGCCGCCACCGCTGCGATCCAATTGCACCTGGCCTTGTTGGAGCTGGGTGTGGGGTCCGACCTGCTCACCTTGAACCGGACACGCACGGACATACCCCGGCACCACCGGGTCGACCCCTTCGGTCTGCGTGGCGATCCGCTGATGAACAAGGTGCGCTACAAGGTGCGTCGTGCCTTGGAGGTGGCTGGCTTGGTCGAGGACCGCAGCAATGCGCCTGGGAACCGCAACCTGCGCCGGGAACGCGGGGCGCACGAGATCTTCACCCTGCCGTACGCATTTTTCGACGTACTCGACCATCCCCTGGTGAAGGCGGCGGATGTGGTCCATCTGCACTGGGTGAGCTACGGCATGATCGATCATCGGCGGTTCTTCGGTCGTTGCAGCAAGCCCATCATCTGGACCTTGCATGACATGAACCCCTTCACCGCGGGCAGCCACCATACCGATGATGACCTGAGCTTCCGCGATGGCCCTGACCTTTCCCCACAATTGCGTGATCCCCGCCGGGCACAACGGTACTGGCGTTACAAGCACGACGCAGTGACCGCCATACCCGTGGACCGGTTGACCCTTGTGGCCCCCTCGCAATGGCTCGCCGACCACGCCATGTCGAGCGCCATGTTCCGCGGGCGGGCGTGCAGGGTGATCCCGAACGGGATCGACACCGCCGTTTTCCGCCCGCAGGACAAGCATCGTGCGCGGGCAAAGCTCGGTCTGTCGGATGCCGACCGCGTCGTCCTGTTCAATGCGCTGGAAGTGGACAGTCCGCGCAAGGGGATGCAGCTGCTGATCCCGGCACTACGGGGCTTGGAACATGAACGGGTCCGGCTCATCTGCATCGGTGGTCCCGGGCGGGAACTGCCGGATGAGCTGGAGGTCCTGCGAACAGGCTATTTGCGGGACCCGATGGTGATCGCCGCCTACTATGCCGCCGCGGACCTGTTCGTGCTGCCTTCACTGGCCGAGAACCTGCCCAATACCATCGCAGAGGCCCATTGTTGTGGCACCCCGGTTGTGGCCTTCCGCGTGGGCGGCATTCCCGAACAGATCGACCCGGACAACGGTATCCTCGTGGCGCCGCGTGACGTGAACGATCTGCGTGCAGGCATCGACGAAGCGCTCGATCGGTCGTGGAACAATGAGCGCATCGCCGGGAAGGCCGCTTCGCGCTATGACGGACGCGCCGTGGCGCAGGCCTATCTGGAGCTGTACGTCAAATGATGGCAAAGCTGGCGATCATCACCATTTGCCGCAACGATCGCGAGGGTTTGCAGCGCACGATCCAAAGTGTGCAGGCGCAGACCTTTCGTGATCTGGCCCACATCGTGGTAGATGGCGCCAGCAGTGACGGTAGCCGGGAGCTCATTGAAGCGAACGCCGAACACATCGAACGCTGGGTATCCGAACCGGACCAGGGCATCTATGATGCACAGAACAAGGGTTGGCGCATGGCGGACACACCCTTCGTGCTTTTCCTCAATTCCGGTGACGTGTTCGCAGGGAATGATGTGCTGGATCGCGCCAGGCATCTGATGACCGACGACGTGGACATCGCGTACGGCGACACCCAGCTGTCCAACAGGAACGGGACCTACCGGGTGAAACGCCATCCGGTGCACATGAACAGCGCCTGGCTCATGAAAGAGGTCGTCGGCCATTCCGCACAGTTCATCCGGCGCGCATTGCTGGAGCGCGCAGGCGGCTACGATACCCGTTACCATATCGCGGCGGACTATGCCTTTTTCGCGTGGGCGTTCTGGCAGGAGCGAAGCAGGGTCCGGGGCAGCCACATCGTGATCAGCACGTTCGATACGGAGGGACTGAGCTCCCACCCCGAGCAAAAGCAGCGCGTGGCCAAGGAGCGCAAGGCGATCCAGGCGCGTTTTGCACCACGATTCTGGTTCATGGCATACCACGCCTACGCGGCGTTCAATCGTTCCATCGGCCGATGAGCAGCAACCGGTCCGTTCTGGTATCCGTGATCACGGCCACGCACAATTATGGCCGATACATCGCCGATACGCTGGCATGCGTCCGGGCACAAACGTTCCAGGAATGGGAATGCCTTATCGTGGACGATGCATCCACGGACGGGACGTCGGAGGTGGTGGCACCGTTCGTCGCGGCGGATGCGCGGTTCAGGTATATCCGGCTTGACGGGAACGTTGGCGTGGCCGCCGCGCGCAACCAGGCACTTCGCGCATCCAAAGGGACGTTCATCCAGTTCCTTGATGCGGACGACCTGATCGACCCGGACAAGCTCGAAGGTCAGGTCCGGGCCCTGCAGGCATCCCCCGATACGACCGTCGTTTACTCGGATTTTTCGCATTTCAGGGAACGCCCGGGAGATGCTCCGGCAGATGGCTACCGGCCGGACGAGAAGATCACCGGCTCCGGGAGGGTCCTCATGGCCCGGCTGATCAAGGGCAACATCTTCCGTCCGGCGACAACGCTCTTCAGGTCGGCCATCCTGGAAAGGTCCGGCCTGTTCGATGCGCGGTTCCGCTATGTGGAGGACCTTGACCTCTGGTTCCGCATGGCGGCCGCGGGTGCGACATTCCAGTTCCTGGACGACCCCAAATGCAGGGCCTGGGTCCGGGTGCATGGCGCTAGCCTGAGCCATGACCGGCACCGTATGCGCAACAACTACCTGCCGGTGATGCAGCGGATGTGGGCACAAAATGGTCTTTCGTTCCGGTCCCGGTGCTCCGTGTTGTTGCGGTACGTGGATGCATTCCTGGAGGGCGTGATCGTTCGTCGGGGCCGTATCGTCCTGTTGCCGGAGGATCGTTTCCCTTTCCTGACCATCGTGATCGTTCTTGCCATCTTGCTGCTCCCGATCTGGCTGATCACACGGCCCTTCCGGCGATCCACATGATCCACGACTGCTTCACCTTCTTCAACGAACTGGACTTGCTGGAGATCCGGCTGAACGAACTGGACGACGTCGTGGACCGGTTCGTGCTCGTTGAGGCCACACGAACCCATCAGGGAAAGCCCAAACCCCTGCACTATGCCGAGAACAAGCACCGTTTTTCGGCATTCCACCACAAGATCGAACATGTCGTGGTGGACCGGTATCCCGCGAACGCCGACAACGATGCCTGGGTATTTGAGAAGCACCAGCGCAATAGCATCGCAGAGGGTCTCCGCAAAACGGGGCCGACGGATGTGGTCATGATCAGTGATGTGGACGAGATCCCGCGTCCGGAAAAGGTCCGTGAGGCCATGAACAGGAGGGGTGTTCGCATCTTCCGGCAGCGGATGTTCTACTACTACCTGAATTGCCAGAACATCACATCGACCTATGACCGGCGCACCTATGCCTGGAACGGGACCGTGATGGTGAACGCATCCGAGATCGATGGCCCCATTCAACGCTATCGGGACTTCTCCATGTGGATGGCCAACTACTTCCATCCGAAAATGCCCAACCGCGCGTACTGGCACCTGCGCCTGGCCTACGAACGGAGGCGCTATGGATGGGCGCCGGAGTTCATTCACGATGGCGGCTGGCATTTCTCGTACCTCGGCGGTGTGGAGCGCATCATCGAGAAGATCGAGGCGTTCGCGCACACGGAGTACAATTCCGGCGATTTCAAGGACCCGGCACGCATCGAGGCGGCCATCGCGAAGGGAGAGGACATCTTCGGCCGTGATCTCCATTACCGCTTTGTGCCCTTGGATGGGTCCTATCCACGGTACGTGCGCCAACATCAGGACCGGTTCGCGAAGTATATTGGAGGAGGTCCGGATGGCGCTATGCGGCTTGGCCATGGATAGGCCGCTGCTCTCCATCATCATCGTGAGCTACAACACGCGTGAGCTGCTTCGCGCGTGCCTTGTTTCGGTGGCTCGGGAGGTGACCCCGTACCGTGAGGTGATCGTGGTGGACAATGCCTCGCCCGATGGATCCGCCGGGATGGTGGAGCAGGAATTCCCCGATGTCGTCCTCATTCGGGCGCCGGGCAACATCGGGTTCTCACCGGCCAACAACCTCGGCATGTCGCGGGCCAGGGGGGAACATCTGCTGCTGTTGAACCCCGATACGGAGATCATGCCCGGAGGTATGGACCAATGGACGGCCGCCCATCAACGGACCGGTGCCGTGATCTCGGGGACCACCTTGAGGGGACGCGATGGCAGGGTTCAGGTGTCCGCCTGGCGGGCGCCCGATCTGCTCGATGCGCTCCTGGAACTGTTCCTGATGCATCACCTGTTCCGGCGCCATGCCTATCCGATGGGCCTGTTCGGTGCCGATCTCGAAGTGGAAGCGCTGTCCGGAGCGGCCATGCTGTTCCATCGGGATGTGGTCGAACGATACGGAGGACTTGATCCGGAGATGTTCTGGATGGAGGACACGGATCTTTGCCTGCGCATACGTGAGGGGGGCGGTACCTGCTGGTATCTGCATGGCCCGGGGATCGTGCACGTCGGAGGTGAGAGCGCAAAACGGAACCTGGACCGTGTGATCTCCAATCAGCTGATCAGCAGGATCAAGTTCAGCAGGAAGCATGCTTCGCGTATTTCCGCAGCGTTCATGGTCGTGGTGATCGGCGCACATGCCCTGTCCCGTGCGTTGGCCTTCGGGATGGTGTCGCTTTTCCGCCAGGAACCCCGGGCAAGCGCCTATCGACACTCGTTGGGCCGGCTGTACCGCTACCTTTTCCGCGGGGATCGTTCCATTTGACGGCGGTCCATGGCCATGCGGACGAGCAACCTGACCATATTCCTGGAACGTGCGGCACGCTTCGGTTGGTTGCTGGTCTGTGCCGTGATGCCCATCGATGGGGCCTGGTTACCGATACCGCTTGGGATCACGCTCGTTCTTTGCACATGGCTCGCGCTGCTGCATCGACCATCCTTCGATCTGCGAATGCTCTGGCCCGTTGTCGCCTGGTATCTGTTGCATCTGCTGGGGATGGCGTGGAGCCAGGATGTCGCGTTCGGCCTTTTCGACCTGCAGATCAAGCTGGGGATGGTGCTGTTGCCGATCGCGGCGGCCGGGCTCATGGCCGTGCGCCCGGGGATCATGCGTGATAGCATGGTGGCCTTCACGGCGGGTGTCCTGATCTCCATCCTCCCCGGCCTGTGGAAAGCGTGGGCATGCTATCTCGCATCGGGCACGATCACCTGTTTCAGCCAGAGCACGCTCTCCTATGAATTGCATCCGAGCTACGCGGCCTGGTATGCGGGGTGGGTGCTGGCCTGGTGGGGCGATCGGCTCATCGCCGACAGGACAGCGACATATCGTGGGGCCGTGGCGGGCGTCATGCTCGTGGTGGTCATCTGGATCGTACTGCTGGCCAGCAAGAGCGGTGTCCTGGGTCTGGTCGCCGTGGTCGTGGTCCTGGGGATGCTGGGTCTGCGCCGTGCGGGCCCTCGCGTCCGTATCGGGGTCGCAGCGATCGCAGCCATGCTCCTGGTCGCGTTCGCAACGGCGCCCGATCTGCCTGTGCGTGAGCGGCTCCTGGCCGGTTGGCACGCCTTGCATCGGGCTTCCGTGGGTGACCCGGACCTGTACACCTCCGAGGATGGCAACGACCTCCGCCTGGTCGCGTGGACATGCAGTGTTGAACAATTGGTCCGTACCCCTATCGGTGCGGGTACGGGTGACATCAAACATGCGCTCATGGCCTGCTACGAGGCCAAGGGGGCAAGCGCTGCCGCTGAAAGGAACCTCAACAGCCACGATCAGTTCCTGCAGGGTGGCGTGGCGCTGGGCTGGGCCGGAATGCTCCTCACCCTGTTGTTGGCGATCGTTCCCCTCGTTCGGGCCTGGCGGCTCCGCAACATGCCGCTGCTCCTGTTCATGGTGCTCTTCATCGTTAATGCCCTGGTGGAATCGGTGCTGGAGGTCCAGGCGGGCGTGCTCTTCTTTGCGGCTTTCCTGGGTCTGATGTCCGCCCGCTCCGGAACTTTGCGACCGTCATGATCCCCTTCAGCCCACCCCGCATCGATTCGCGCACCCTGAAAGCCGTGGAGGACGTGCTTCGGAGCGGTTGGATCACCACCGGTCCACGGACCAAGGAGTTCGAGAAGCGGCTTGCCACCTATTGCGGCGCGGATCGGGTGATCGCCTTGAACAGCTGGACAAACGCCTGTGAGCTTGCACTGCGCTGGTTCGGTGTCGGACCAGGTGACGAGGTGATCGTGCCCGCCTATACCTATTGTGCGACCGCCAACATCGTGATGCACGTGGGCGCCAAGCTCGTCCTGGTGGACGTGCTGGACGACTTCACCATCGACCCCCAGGCGGTACGCCATGCCGTTTCCCCACGCACCAAGGCCATCATTCCTGTGGACATCGGGGGATTGCCCGCCCATATGGAAGAGATCATGCGGATCGCGGAAGAGGCGCGCGCCAGGTTCTCCGCAACTGGTGGACCGCAGTCGACCCTGGGCCGCCCCTTGGTGCTGTCGGATGCGGCCCATTCGTTCGGTGCACGGATCGATGATCGACCTGTCGGCACCCAGGCGGACATCACCGGGTTCAGTTTCCATGCCGTCAAGAACCTGACCACCGCGGAAGGAGGCGCGCTGGCCTTCCATCTGCCCAGAGCGTTCGACGTGGAAGCCATCTATCAATGGTTCAATACCATGAGCCTGCACGGGCAGAGCAAGGACGCCCTGGCCAAGAACCGGCCGGGTGCCTGGCGCTATGACGTGACAGCTCCCGGTTTCAAGTGCAACATGACGGACATCCAGGCGGCGATCGGCCTGGTGGAACTGGAACGGTACGACACCGATACACTGCCCCGTCGTCGAAAGATCGTGGCATGCTACCAGGATGCATTCGCCGGGGATCCCCGTTGGCTGACGCCGATCATGATGGATGAACACCGTACCAGCAGCTTCCATCTCTACATGCTGCGTGCCCGACACGCGACCGAAGAGCAACGCGACGCGGTCATCCGCGCCATCGCCGAACGTCAGGTGAGCGTGAACGTTCATTTCATTCCGCTGCCGATGCTCAGCCATTACCAGGGGCTGGGATACCGCATTCAGGACTTCCCCAATGCTTATCAGCACTATGCGCGGGAGATCAGCCTGCCGGTGTACTACGATCTGAAGGATGAACAGGTGGCCGCAGTGATCGCCGCCACCATGGAAGCGATGAGCGAGATCATGGGATAGATCGGACGGCCTGTCCCCGGATGTTCCGTTGTTCTTTCGCGATGAACGATCACATCACCATCCGAGCTGCTTGAAACGCCTTTTTGATATCCTCTTCGCGCTGGTGCTCATCGGTCTGCTCTGGCCCGTGTTCCTGTTGTTGGCACTGGCTGTCTTGATGACCTCGCCGGGTGGGGCGTTCTTCGGCCAATGGCGGGTGGGCCGGAATGGGCGGCAGTTCCGATTGTTCAAGTTCCGAAGCATGCGGCCAGGTTCCGAAGCGGCCGGACAGATCACCATCGGGAGCAAGGATCCACGGATCACTGCCGTCGGTCGCTTCTTGCGGCGCACGAAACTGGATGAACTGCCCCAGTTGTGGAACGTCCTGATCGGAGACATGAGCGTGGTCGGACCGCGTCCGGAAGTGCCGCGCTATGTGGAACTGTATACGGATGAACAACGGCGTGTCCTGCGCGTGCGGCCGGGATTGACGGGTCCAGCGAGCCTCGAGTACATCGATGAGAACGAATTGCTCGCCCATTCTGACGATCCCGAGAGGATGTACCGGGAGGAGATCCTGCCTGCCAAACTGCGCCGAGATATGCACTACGTGGACCACATGACGATCCTGGGCGATCTGCGTATCATCGGAGCGACCATCGTGCGGATCCTGCGCAGTTATTAGAATTCGAAGCGCCCCCGGGTCCCGGGGGCGCTTCGAATTCCTCATACGGTCCCTGTCACTTGCTTACGACAACGCGGAAGCTGGTCGACCGGCCGTCCTGAGCAAGACGGAAAAGATAGGTGCCATTGGACAGGCCGTCCATGTCCATCACCAGTTCGTTGTTGAGCGTCACCTCCACATCCTTCACGACGCGGCCGGAAAGGTCGCTGACCGAGAGTGTGGCCTTGCCGTTCCTGCCACTGAGCGGGATATGGACCAAGCGGGTCGTGGGGTTGGGGTAGGGGACCACCTCCTGATCGGAAGTGTTCTCCGCAATGCCGATCGTTGAGGCGGGAATGGTCTGCACGGCCATGGATCCCGCACCTCCACCGACGAACCCACCTTCGTAGAACCCGGTCGGGTCCTGGACCGTCGTCACAAGACGGTCGGTATTGTCCTGATACAAGGTGTAGTTCAACAGTTCGTTGTATCCGATCCGATTGTTGGCGTCGAAGGTGGTGACGCAGAAGAGGTATGGCGTGTTGTCATCCAATTGGAACGCCTCGTCGAACGGAGCGAAGACCTGGGTGTTCTGTGCATCCGAGGTGAATGTGTATTCCGCCGTGTGCAGTGGGTCCAGGACCGGGTCCGCCGGGAAGTCGCTCAATCCGGTGAACGCATCCGTGATCTCGAAGCATTCGATCTCCACCAAGGTGCCGGTCAGATCATCTCCCGAGGTCACTGAGCTCAAGGAGAAGTACATGCCCGTGACCCCGAGACGGCTTGCGTTCGCGTCATTGAAGTAGTTGCAAAGCGTGAACCCTTCCGTATTGCCGGTCGGGATCGCCCCGCCCGAGGCGGTCGGGATCCCGCTGTTCTCATCGATCGGCGTATAGGCGATCACGGATCCCACGGAGAAGCCCAGCTCGAGCGAGTCGTTGCTCAAGTACTCATCGAGCACCCCGTTCAACATGCAGGAGTAGGTCAGGTCGTAGTTGCCCCCATAGCTGGAGAGCGACATGGTGCCCAGGTCCACGAATACGCTGTCGCCAGCCAGTATGTCCGTCGGGTCCGATGTCATGGTGAGAAGCGTGGAACCGCCTTGCCGGACAACAGCGGATACGGTCGCTCCCACCTGGTCGTTGGTCCCATAGTTGAAGAGCCAGAGGCCCAAAGGGAAGTTGAATTCACTGCCGTTCTGGGCCACATCGTTCGGGATGGCGGTGTAGCTGGGAACGATGACATTGTTCTTGAAGAACCCGATGTCGTCGCCGTACAATCCCTGGATGCTGCCGATGAACGCCACCACATTGCCGGCAACGATCTCATCATGCAATAGGGCCCCGTCATCGGTGCTGATCATGACGACCGGTATGGTCACCGAACTACCATCGGCGCCGGCACCCGGTACGATTGGAGCACCCTGGTTGTTGACGATGATCACGCCCACGGCGCCGGCGTTCTGCGCATTGAGGGCTTTGGTCCCGAACTCGCACGTGCCACGATACACAACGGCGATCTTCCCCGCGATCTCGGCCCCGTTGATCAGCGCATTGCAACCGAGCGAGTCCGAAGCGGTCCCATCATCAACAATGGCGAGCGTATCGGTCACCGCGTAGATCGGGTCCGTGATGTCGATGCCCCAGTCCGTGCCGGCCCAGGTCACGGTGTAGTTCCCTTGGAGGCCGGGTGGCTCTTGCACGTCCATGATCACCTGGGCGTTCGCCGCGATGCCCGCTGTGAGCAGCGCGGCAGAAAGTAATGTTCTCTTCATTTCCATTAAGGGTTTTGGTCACATGCAACACCTTCAAAGATAGTCGGTGCTGTGGAGATCAGGAACCCAGGCAGGGTGCGCGAGGGTCCGGCCATCGAACGGCCGTTCCATGTCCGGCCACCCTCACGTCACAATTGCTCGAGCGTGATGCTGGTTCAGCCCGTTCCGACGCCCAGGCATTCCCGCAACCCGCGCAGGTCCTCGGCCCGCTCGGTATCGCCCAGCTTCTCATAGCTGTGCTGCAGGTTGTTCAACTGCCTCCGCACGATGTCGATGTTCGAGCAGGGCGAGTAGAAGCTGTCCTGTTTCGGCAGATCGAGCTTTTGCAGGAACTCATCGATCTCCTGTTTCCCAAGAATGTCCCCCTGACTGAAGGCGTTCACATAGAAGAGGACGTTCTGCCCACCATCCTGTCCTCCGCCCACACTGTCCTCCTCCAGATAGGCGAGAACGAAGTGGTTCGGCAGGTTGACGCCGCGCATGGGCAGGTCCAGTTCCTCGGCGATGATCTGGTAGATGATGGCCAGGGAGAGCGGGTTGCCCTTCCGCGCATCCAGAACTTCGTTGATGAAGCTGTTCTGTGGAGCGTGGTAGTTGCGCTTGTTCCCCTTGAATCCGTGCACCTGGAAGAAGATGTGGTTGAACACGCGCACCTTTTCGAAGGCGGTCAGCTGATCGTTCAGTTCCAGCCAGATGTCCTGTCGGATGGCGCTCAATCGGGCGCGGATGCGTTTTTCGTCGAGCTCAGGATATCTGTAACGGCTGACGATCAATGCTCCTTCGAGCAGGTCCTCGCCGCCTCCCGCCGCCCAAACGCGCAGACGATCGCGCACCGTATCCAGATGGATGGTATGCAGGATGTCCTCGATGCGGTTCCGGAACAGGTCGCCCAGATCATGGTGCTCCCAGGCGCGCTCCAGGTCCGGGACCGCCCGATCACCGAGCGAGACGATGCGTGTGCGGACGTGCGCGTAGATCCCCTCGTCGGGATCATCGATGAGATCGATCAGTGCCTTGATCTCAGTTGCGCTCATTGCAGCTGGGGCGTGGGCGAAAATAGCAGCACACCTTCGCGCGCCCTGGCGTGGGGTCGGTCATTTCCAACCAGACCCCTGTTGATGGATCGCCCCGTCAAGGTGCGATCCGCAACAGCACCTCATCGATCATGCGGTCCACGGCGGCATGGTGGTCCTTGCTGAAGGTACGCGTGAACCGGTTGGCGACCACGGTGCATACCGTGCAGGCCTGATGCCCGAGCAGTGCGCTCAGCCCATAGAGTGCCGAGGTCTCCATCTCGTAGTTCAGTACCCGTTGCTTTCCCAGGCGGAACCCGGTGAGCCTTTCGTTGAGCCCGGGAGCGCTCGGGGCCAGTCGCACACGTCTGCCTTGGGGACCATAGAATCCGCCTGCCGTGGCCGTGATCCCCACATGATTGCCTTCGCCCAGGAGGGCCACGAGGTCCTTGTCCCCAGGGGCCACATAAGGTGCGGGAAGTCCGGTCGGCCAGGCCGTATGGCGGATGAACTGCTCAAGGATCTCCAGTTCATCGGTATCCTGTTCGAATGCATAGTAGTGGAGGACATTGTCCATCCCCAGGCCGTATCGGCTCACCACGCGACCGTCCACCGGAAGGTCGGGTTGGAGGGACCCACAGGTCCCCAGCCGCACGATGCGCAAGGACCGGTGCACGGCTCTCGGGGTACGGTTCGGGATGTCGATGTTCGCCAGCACGTCCAGCTCGGTGAGCACGATGTCGATGTTGTCGGTCCCGATCCCGGTGCTGAGCGTGGTGAGGCGATGGCCGCGCAGGGTGCCCGTATGCGCGACGAACTCCCGATTCGTGGAGCGGTGGTCCACCCGGTCGAACCGGGCACTGATCCGCTCGATCCTGCCCGGATCGCCGGCTACCAGGATGGTATCGCCGATCTGCTCCGGGTGAAGGGCGAGATGATAGACCGAACCGTCGGCGTTCAGCACCAGCTCGCTGTCCTCAAGCCGATGACCGGGTGCCGTCAGTGACTTCGCCTCCATCTCAATCGATCTTTCCGAAGACGCGTTGGAGCAGTTCCGTTGTTCGTGCCATGGGGTCCTGGCGGATCTTCTGCTCCTCGTCGGCGAGCAGTGCGAAAAGCCCGTCGATGGCCTTGTTGGTCACGTAGGCGTTCAGGTCCGGGTCCACCGCATGGCCTCCGGTCAGCAGAGTGGCCGTGTTGTACGCGTTCGCCACAGGGGTCCAATAGCTCGTCAGGGCCACCTTCTTCGTGGCCTGTTCCACCGTGGGCTTGAACGTGGCGACGAGCGCCTCCGAGGTCCGCTGACGAAGGAGCTCCGTGGCCGCATGCCCGTCCCCTTTCAGGATGTTGAAGCCGTCCTGGATGCTCATGTGCGTGATCGCGTCCACGAAAATGGGCACGGCGTCCGTTACCGCGGTCTCCGCGGCCTTGTTCAGGGTCCGCTCAAAGTCCTCAACGGGTTGCTTGATGCCCAGGTCCATCAGTGTGTTCTTCACCTTGATGGCCTCGGGTGGGAAGGGGATACGGATGGTGGTGTTGTTCCAGAACCCGCCTTCCGTGCCACCCTTGTCCACCGCGCGTTGCGTACCGACCTCCAGGGCCTGTTTCAGACCGGCGATCACCTCCTCGTTGGAAAGCCCCGTTCCATTGGAGCCCCCGGCATTGACCACCTGTCCGGCGGTGTTCAGGATGCTCTGCAGGTCCTGGCTGTTGCTGCAACCGCTGATCATGATCGCCGCGGTGGCCAGTAGCGTTGTCGTCCTCATTTTTGATCGATGCGTTCTTCCAATGATAGGCGCCACGTTCGTGGCAGCGGGATCGTTCCCCCGGTCCGCAGATCATAGCAGACCAGCACGCTGCGCCCCTCGGCATGCAAGGTCCGTGCCTCTCCGGTGCCGACGAACAGGGCATACCGCAGGTCGAAGCTCCGGTCACCGATCCGCTCGCACCACGTCTCCACTTCCACGTGATCGTGCAGGCGCACCGGCCGCCGATAGTCCACTTCGTTCCGACCCAGGACCAGGCCCTGGGTCGACCAATCGTGGTCCTTGGGAACGAACGCGTTGAAGAGGTCCATTCGCGCGGTCTCGAAATAGGTGAGGTATACGGCGTTGCGCACGTGCCCGGCCATGTCGATGTCCGGGAAGCGCACTTGGATCCGCGTGCACGTGCGACCTGCCATCAACTGATCGGGTTCAGGTTCACGCTGAACACGGTGATCGAGTTGGGGTCGCGGTCGTAGAACAACTTGTCCAGGGCCTCCAGCACGTTCTTCGCCCGGAAATACGAGGTCTGCAGGGTGTTCTCACCGCGAACGCTCCATTGGATGGTGTAGGAACCGTCCCGCTCCTTGTAGGTGCGGACGTAGTCGAGCATGTTGCGGAGCGCGTCAAGCCTGTCGCTCCCTTCCGTCGCGTGGAACAGGAAGCTCTGGTTGTGCCGCGGGTTCACAGTGATCAGGAACAGCTTCTCCTTACCGTTGGCACCGGTCTCGAAATTGTACACCAGGCCTCCCTGGCCGATGCCGATGTGCGCCTCGATCTCCTGCTGCAATCGGGCGATCTCCAGGTTCTTGTCGCGGGTCATTGCCGATCTTCCGCTTCCGCACCACCGGCTTCTTCACCAGTTCCAGAAGGGGCGTCCAAGTTAGCATACACCGAATTGCGACTGTGGTATTCGGGTACCAGCCGCTTCATGCGCGCCACGATGTCCGCGGGACCCTCCGTGGTGGCTGCGGCGACCAGTGCCTGGATCTCCACGGGGGCGGCGGCATCGGGTGCGCGGACCTGTCCGATGAGGATGCGCGGATGATGTGTGGGCCGCGTGTTCTCCTGGGCGGCCAGAAGTTCCTCGTACAGCTTCTCTCCTGGGCGCAGACCGGTGTAGGCGATCACGATCTCCCGATGTGGTTCCCGACCGCTCAGCCGGATCATGCGCTCGGCCAGGTCCGCGATGCGCACTGGATGTCCCATGTCGAACACATAGATCTCGCCACCCTGGCCCATGGTGGCCGCTTCGATCACCAGCCGGCAGGCTTCCGGAATGGTCATGAAGAAGCGGGTGACCTCCGGGTGGGTGACCGTGACGGGTCCTCCCGCCGCGATCTGGTGTCGGAAAAGGGGGATCACCGATCCGCTCGACCCCAGGACGTTCCCGAACCGGGTGGTCACGAACCGCGTCCGTACCGCGGGGTCGGCCGCTCGCGCGGCGACATACAGCTCGGCGATCCGCTTGCTGGCCCCCATCACGCTCGTGGGGTTCACGGCCTTGTCCGTGCTGATCAGCACGAATTCGGCCACACCGTGCTCCACGGCAAGATCGGTCACCGTGCTTGTTCCGCCCACGTTGGTACGCACCGCCTCCCGGGGTTGGGCCTCCATCAATGGCACATGCTTGTATGCGGCCGCGTGGAACACCACCTCGGGCCCATGCGCTGCGAACACCTGTTCCATGCGGTCCCTGTCGCGCACGTCCGCGATGATGGGTTCCAGCCGTTCATGATGTTGCGCCAACTCCATTTCCAGGTCGTACAACGGGCTCTCGGCGATGTCCACCAGGAACAGCTTCCCGACGTCCAAGGCAATGAGCTGACGCACCAGTTCACCACCGATGCTGCCCGCCGCACCCGTTACCAACACCCGCCTGCCGGCAAAACGCGCCTGGAGCTGGGCATCGTCGAGCCGGATCTCCGCACGGCCCAACAGATCCTCGATGCGCACCTGTCGGAGCTGACCGGAACTGAGCTGACCGTTGATCCAATCGCTCACCGGAGGGATGCTCAGCACGGGGACCTTCGCCAGCACGCAGGCGTCCACCACCTGACGGCGTGCTTCGGGGTCCGGGGACATGATGGCGATGATCACCTGGGCGATGTCCCCCCGTGCCAATCTTTCGGTGAGCTGTGTGGTGGGAAGCACAAGAGCGCCTTCCAATCGTTTGCCCGCTTTTTTCGGATCATCGTCCACGAACGCATCCACCCGGTACCGTGCCGATCCTTCGCGTTCCAACGTGCGCTTGGTGATCAGACCGGCCTCACCCGCTCCGTAGATCACCACATGCTGTTCTTCCTTGCCCGATCCGCGCGAGCGCAGGTACAACAGTTTGAACGCGATCCGCGCCGCGATCATCGCGATCAAGGCGCCCATCGCGTCGATGATCAGGATGGAGAAGGGGAGGAGATAGGTATGGTCCAGAAAAAGATATCTGCCGACATTGAGCAGGGCCAGAAAAGCCGAACCCGCCAGGACAGTGAGGAATATGCGCCTCGCGTCCTCCGTATTGGTATGGCGTACCATCACGCGTTGGATGCCCGCGATCCGGAAGGAGATCAGCCTGACGGCGATGTACACCGGCAGTGCAGGCAACAGCAGCGAGACCTCGTGGCGTGGCACGCTGAAGTTGAAGCGCAGTTCATAGGCGGCCGCGAGCGCCACCAGGCAAAAGCCCAGGTCGATCAGCGGTATCGCCCAACGCGGGAAGGTGCGTGTGCCCATGGCCGGGCACGAAAGTAGCGATGCCCGTCCGCGGCATCCGGCGGGACCCCGGCTCGTCTTTTTTGCATCTTCGCCCACCATCGAAGCAGGTCATGCCCATATCGCTCGTCACTGGAGGGGCCGGTTTCATCGGCGCTCACCTCGTCAAGGATCTCCTGGCCCTCGGTCACTCGGTCGTGGTGCTCGACGACCTCAGCGGTGGGTTCGCTGACCAGGTCGATCCCCGAGCCACGTTCATCCAAGGGTCCATCAACGACGGCCCGCTGGTGGAAAGGCTCTTCAAGGAACACGGGTTCACCTACGTGTACCATCTGGCGGCCTATGCCGCCGAGGGTCTGAGCCATTTCATCCGGCGGTTCAACTACGAGAACAACCTGATCGGCAGTATCAACCTCATCAATGCGTCAGTGCGGTACGGTGTGAAATGTTTCGTGTTCACCAGCAGCATAGCGGTGTATGGTGCGCTGGACCCTCCCATGCACGAGGATATGGCCCCCAGACCGGAGGATCCGTACGGCGTCGCGAAACTGGCCGTGGAGATGGACCTGCGTGCCGCACGCCACATGTTCGGTCTGGACCACGTGATCTTCCGTCCCCACAATGTCTATGGCGAATACCAGAATATCGGGGACCGCTATCGCAACGTGGTGGGCATCTTCATGAACCAGCTCATGCAGGGACGACCGTTGAGCGTGTTCGGGGATGGGGAACAACAACGCGCCTTCAGCTATGTGGGTGACATCACGCCGATGATCGCCCGCAGTGTCGACGTCCCTGCGGCTTACGGTGAGGTGTTCAACATCGGTGCGGACAGCCCGTATTCCGTCAACATCCTCGCGCGGGCGGTGATGGATGCGATGGACATGGAGGGTGAGGTGCTCCACCTCGAGGCACGCAACGAAGTGAAGCATGCCTGGAGCGATCACAGCAAGGCATACCGTGTCCTCGGAGGTGGGACGACGACCTCCCTCCAGGACGGCCTGCGACGCATGGCCGATTGGGCGAAGCGCACCGGGGCCCGGCAGAGCAGGGCGTTCGGGGAGATCGAGATCACGGACAGGCTGCCACCATTCTGGAGCGATCAGGAATGAGGAGGGTGCCCGCATTGGCGCGCCACGCAACGGATGTGCGTCACGTCGGCCCACGTGAGGTCCTCCTCTTCGCGTCAGGGACCACCCACCGGGATGACCGCACGATATCCGCATTCGGCGAGGAATGGAGGAAGTTCAGCACGTTCGATCCCGCAGAGATCCAACGCGCTGGCGACCAGTATTTCGATATCGTACCGCCACAGCTCCTCGGACCGGATGTGGCGGCGCTTGACCTGGGTTGCGGCAGCGGGCGCTGGACACGTTATCTGAGCTCCCGGGTGGGACATGTGGATGCGGTCGATCCCAGCGAGGCGGTGTTCCACGCGGCGCGCGTACATGCCGACCTCGAGAACGTTCGCTGGGTCCGGGCCGATGTCGATACCGTTCCCTTTGCCGATGGCACCTTCGACCTGATCATCTGCCTGGGTGTGCTGCATCATGTGCCCGATACGGCCGGCGCCGTGGCGCGGCTCACGACCAAATTGAGGCCCGGGGGGCATCTGCTGCTCTATCTCTATTACGCACTGGACGGACGCGGTGCGCTCTATCGTGCCCTGTTCCGGACGAGTGACGCCTTCCGCCGCGTCATTTCCAGCCTGCCCGGGGTGGTGAAGCGATCCGTATGCGATGCGATCGCATACGGCATCTATCTGCCGCTGCGGACCCTTGCACGAGCGGCCAAGGCCCTGGGGGCGGGTTGGTGGCATCGCCTGCCGCTTGGGTTCTATCATGACAAGAGCATGACGGTGCTCCGCAACGATGCTTTGGACCGTTTCGGCACGCCGCTGGAACAGCGCTTCACGAAGGAACAGGTGAGGGACATGATGGAACAGGCCGGTCTGGAGGACATCGTGATCTCTCCGGACCCGCCCTACTGGCATGCCCTTGGCCGGCGGAAGTGAGCCCTATTTTCGCGCACCTTTCCATGTCGCGCATCCTGTTCATCGCGAGCCATCGGCCCGGACGCGCACCGGGACAACGATTCCGGTTCGAGCAGTATTTCAGCCATTTGGAACGCAACGGGTTCCAATGCGAGCTGAGCTACCTGGTGAGCCCGGAGGATGACAGTGTCCTTTATCAGCGCGGACATCATTTGGAAAAGGCCCGGTTCGTTCGTCGCAGTCATGCCGTACGTGCGAACGATGTGAAACGGATGAACGCGTTCGACATCATCTTCATCTTTCGGGAAGCCCTCATGACCCGCTCCACGCGCTATGAGCAGGCCTTCCGGACCTCCAGGGCGAAGCTGGTCTTCGATTTCGATGATGCGATCTGGTTGCCGAACGTCAGCGCGGCCAACCGGCGTTGGGCCTGGCTCAAGGGCGCCGGCAAGACCGCGGGCCTCATCCGCATGGCAGACCTGGTATTCGCCGGCAACGCCTATCTGGCCGCGTATGCCTCACGTTCCAATGCCCATGTGGAGATCGTGCCGACCACGATCGATACCGAGGAATACCTGCCCGTCCCGAAAAAGGAACAAGGACCCGTGGTGATCGGATGGAGCGGAAGTCTCACCACGATCCAGCATTTCCAGTACGCCATACCCGCCCTTCGTGTCCTGAAGGAACGTTTCGGCGATCGGATCGCCATCCGGGTAGTGGGGGATGGTGGCTATCGTGAACCGGACCTCGGAGTACAAGGGTTGCCATGGCGGAAGGAGACCGAACTGAAGGACCTTGGCGCCATGGACATCGGGATCATGCCATTGCCGGACGATGACTGGGCGCGGGGGAAATGCGGTCTGAAGGGATTGCAGTACATGGCGCTGGGAATCCCGGCAGTGATGTCGCCGGTGGGCGTGAACACCGAGATCATCGCGGATGGCGTGAATGGTTTTCTGGCCGGGCCCATCGAGGATTGGGTGGAGAAGATGGGACGGCTGATCGGGGATGCCGAACTTCGCCTCCGCCTGGGCACCGCGGCCCGTGACACGGTGGAAAGAAGATACTCCGTTCACGCATGGCGCGATCGCTATGTGCAACTCTTCAATGAGATCCTAGAACGCCGATCATGAGCGAAATGAAAAAGACGGCCCTCTGTCACGTGCATGAGACCCTCGGGGCCAAGATGGTGCCATTTGCCGGTTATCTGATGCCCGTGCAATATTCCGGTGTGAACGACGAGCACCTCACGGTCCGCGGCGCCGTCGGCATCTTCGACGTGAGCCACATGGGGGAGTTCATCGTGCGGGGTCCCGGAGCGCTGGACCTCATCCAGAAGGTCACCAGCAACGATGCGTCGAAGCTGACCGTCGGAAAGGTCCAATACAGCTGTCTGCCCAACGCCCAGGGTGGCATCGTTGACGACCTGCTGGTCTATCGGATGGAGCACGGCGATGATCACCACTATGTGCTCGTCGTCAACGCCTCCAATATCGAAAAGGACTGGGATTGGATCAAAGCCAACAACACCTTCGACGCGCAACTGGAGAACATCAGCGATCGCATGTCGCTGCTTGCCGTGCAGGGACCGATGGCGACGGCCACGCTGAAGGGGTTCTTCCGGGAGGATATCGGTGCCATGCCTTACTACACGGCCATGTATGCCGAGATGGAGGGTGTAGGGCTGGTGCTGATCAGCACGACAGGATATACGGGTGCGGGTGGCTATGAGATCTACATGCCGAACCCATTGGCGGAAAGGGCCTGGAACGCGATCATGGCGGCCGGCGCGGTCCATGGCATCAAACCGTGCGGATTGGCGGCACGTGATACCCTCCGATTGGAGATGGGATTCTGCCTGTATGGGAACGACATCGACGATTCCACCTCGCCGATCGAAGCAGGACTGGGCTGGATCACCAAGTTCACCAAGGACTTCGTGAATTCTCCGGCCCTGAAGGCCCAGAAAGAGAAGGGTACCGACCGCAAGCTCGTTGGCTTCGAGCTCCTGGATCGGGGTATCCCACGCCACGGCTATCCCATTGTCGATGCGAAGGGGGACCCGATCGGCGTGGTCACGAGCGGCACGATGAGCCCAAGCCTGCAGAAGGCGATCGGTATGGGTTATGTGCCAACTGCTTTCGCGTCGCCGGACAATGAAATTTTCGTGGATGTGCGGGGCAAAGCCCTTCGGGCCCGCGTGGTTGCGCTACCTTTCCTGAAAACCAAGGCATGAGCCCGCGCCCCAAGCGCACCGATTACAAGTTCCGGGTCGAGGTCTGTTTCCTGCCCGACCAATACCCGCTTTATGCCCAGGACATGGGTGTCGTGGTGGTGATCGACATCCTGCGTGCCACCTCGGCCATGGTAACGGCCTTTGCCCACGGTGCGGAACGCATTATTCCGGTCGCCACGGTGGAGGAGGCGCAAGCCTATATGGGTCGGGAGGGATACATCGCAGCCGCCGAGCGGAACGGCGAGATCGTGGACGGCTTCCAGTATGGCAATTCACCTCTGGCCTATCGCGATGGCGATGTGCGGGGCAAGACCATCGTCATGACCACCACGAACGGCACACGCACCATCGACCTGGCCAAGAATGCCAGGAAGCTCGTCATCGGTTCCTTCCTGAACCTGACCGCACTCAGTGACTGGCTCGCCGCACAGGACGAGAACATCCTGCTGCTCTGCGCAGGATGGCGTGGCAAGTTCAACCTGGAGGATAGCACGTTCGCGGGTGCGGTGATGGACCGACTACTGGAGACGGGCAAGTTCGGCCTGGAGGAGGACAGCAGTATCGCAGCGCGTTACCTCTTCATGGCCGCAAAAAAGAACTTCCTGGGCATCCTGAAGGCTGCTCCTCGCCGGCGACGGATCGAACAACTGCAGCTCTTGGCCGATGCCAAATACTGCCTCTCCTCCGACCTGACGGACGTGATCCCGATCATGGAGGAAGGCAGCTTGGTGCCGATGCGAACACCACTACTTGTTCCATGAAGGAACGGCGCTGGATCGGTCCGGTGGTGCTGCTGGTGCTTCTCCTGCTCTGGCCATTGACCACGCTCCAGGATGCGGGTGCCTGGGGATTCTACGGGCACAAGCGCATCAACCGCATGGCCTGTTATACACTGCCTCCGGAGATGTTCCCCTTCTTCAAACGGCATATCGACTGGATCTCCGATCATGCGGTGGATCCCGACCGCAGACGCTACTCCGACCCTGCCGAAGCGCCAC
The DNA here is from genome assembly GCA_020635655.1 of Flavobacteriales bacterium. GTDB lineage: Bacteria > Bacteroidota > Bacteroidia > Flavobacteriales_F > PHOS-HE28 > PHOS-HE28. Next base: position 529,506 of record JACJZI010000004.1, on the reverse strand, counting down.
GGCATTACATCGATATCGATCACTATGCCAAGGCGGGGGACGATCCCTTCGCCGTGATGCCCGAACGATGGGACCTGGCTGTTCAGAAATTCAGCGAGGACACGTTGGACGCTTACGGCATCGTGCCCTGGTACATTGTGCTGGAGCACGATCGCCTGGTGAACGCGTTCAAGCGCGGCAATGTTGATCGCATCCTGCGCTATGCCGCGGACCTTGGGCACTATGTGGCCGATGCACACGTGCCGCTCCACACCACGGAGAACTACAACGGCCAGATGACAGGCCAGGTGGGCATCCATGCGTTCTGGGAGTCGCGGATACCCGAGCTTTCCGCTGAAGCATATGACCACATGGTGGGTCGGGCGCGATACATCGATCGTCCGCTGGAGGCAGCCTGGGCCGCGGTGCGCGACAGTCACGCTGAGGTGGATTCGGTGCTGGCGATCGAAAGGGCCTTGGACGCGGATTGGCCGGACGACAAGCAATATGGATTTGAGGACCGGGGACGGGGCACCGCTCGGACGTATTCCCGGGAATACACGAAGGCCTATGAGGACGCAATGGATGGCATGGTGGAGCGACGGATGAACGCCGCCATCATCACCCTCGGCAGTTTTTGGTACACGGCCTGGGTGAACGCTGGTCAGCCCGATCTCGATCGCCTCGAGGAGAAGGAGGTCAGTGACAGCCTCAGGAAGGTGATCGCCGCGGAGGAGGAACAATATCGCATGGCGACCAAGGCCTTTGGTCGGGAGCATCCGGAATGATCCGGTTCAGCGCGCCGCCGCGGTCAGGCCATAGGCATCCTCTGTTCGCCGGTCGAACAAGGTCACCAGTGTGAAGATCCCCATCAGAAGCCCGAGCGGTATGTTGAAACAGTCCAGGATGGCCACGGCAATGGAGAACGTGCGGCCCCGTCGCCGTGAAAGAAGGCTGCCACTGATGATGTTCAGCACACCCACCGTTTCCACCAGCAGGAAGACCGCCCAACCGAATACCTGCATGCCCGCACCCAACCAGCGGGGCATGTCGCTGCCGGCTTCATCGGCCATCAGATCGGAGTGCATGAAAACCCCGATTAGCACCACCACGAGCAGTGCCGTGCCCGCGAGGCTGATGAACACACCATAGACGTAATGCAGAAGGGAGAGCAGGCGAAGGCGGCGTTCAACGTCCATCGTCGGACTTTTCCGAAAGATGGGACTGCGCGGACCGCGCAGCAATGGCCCACACAGCAACGGTCCACGTCCGGGATGGACGGCATTCTACTTCACGTGGAACGCTTTCACTTCAGCACCATCGGTCAGATACACCGTATTCGTGAAGCCATCCACTTCGTATTGTGGGGTCTTGTCCTTTCCGACCGGTATCGTGGCCAGTTCGCTGCCATCCTTTTTACTTACGGCCTTCAGCGCATATTGTCGCTTGCCCAGATCGGTCAACATGAATTGCACGTCGCTCGTGCTGGCCGTGGCCTTGAAACGGGCATTGGCCTCCTGTAGGAAACGTTTGGTGGCGTCCATGCCCGTCTTTGCCGCATCGCCATAGACCTCGCTTACTGCGCCGGTCACGTCCCGTGCAGCAGCGCTGCTCGCGTCAGTGACCTGGATGTTCTGGCTCACGGAACCGAAGGCTGCGGAAGTGTACCCGAACGCGGCCGTATAGTAGGCAGCCCGGACAGCGCTCGCATATTTCAGTGCACGGGTGAGGCCGGGCTCACGCACCGCAGGAACGTACTTCTTGAACTTCACGGCCCCATCCTTGCCGATCAGTGCCAGGTTCTGGTCGGAACCGATCACGTACCCAGCATCGGTAAGCTCCAGGTCCGTCGGCTTCTCCTTGCCCTCGAACTCCAGCGGAGCGGAAGACAGCGCATTGACAGCGTTCGTTCCAGAGGACATCGCATAGAGCAGGCCGGTCCTGGTGTTGAACAGATAGGTATCGCCGTCCTTTTGTGCGACCAAGCCATCCCCTCCCTCGAATGGACCGTCAATAAGGCTTTCTCCGGTCGTCAGGCCGATCAGATCGGCCTCTTCCGTTGTGCTGATCAGGACGGACCCTTTGCGCAGGATGACGCGTCGCATCGAGCCAGCCAACTTCACGGGCTTCTTCCACAGGTCTTCACCTGATGCGTCGACCAGTATCGTCATCGCATTCTTGTCACCGCTGTTCAGCAGTGTGGTCGCTCCGATCTCCACGGCACCGCTCAGTGGACCCTTCACATTGATGCCCCTTCCGTTCTTGCCCCATAGGCCGTTACCGGTCGTGTAGTCCAACATATCGATCGTGCCACGGTCAGCGGCACCTACGAGAAGGCCACGGGAAAGAGGGATGATGGTCCCTGACCGATTGTTGAATTGAAGCGGCTTTTCCCAGGCATAGCTCCCATCAGTGATCCGGAATGCGTTCACAAAGGTGCTATATGTGGTCTCCATGGAGGTCTTGCCCTGACCGTCCGTTCTTTGTGTCTTTTTCGTGGTCTGCATGGCCATGAAACAGAGGTCGGGAGCGTGTTCGGTCGTAACAAAAACCGCCTGAGGTTCCATGTCGGGGGCCAATTTCACTCCATTCTCGTCCAATGCAGAGAACAAACTTGTCATGGACCCGAACTTGGGATCCGGACACCTTCTCCAAAGCACATCGCCCGATCGTGCATCCAACTTGTACGCGTAAAAGAGCGTGCCGACCAGCATCGCATCAGGACCTGCGCTGGTACATGCGGACAGCCGACTAAAGCCACTGTCCTTCGTCCAGCGCACGCTTCCCGTTGTCATGTCCACGCAGACCATGACAGGTTTTGCGGCGCTGTTCCGGCCGACAAGCACGATCGCATCGTTCGCGTAGAGGAAATATTTGCTCACGATACTGTTGATGCCCGCGCTCATACTATTGAACAGCACCGTCCCACTGAATGGTTCCACGATGAACAGTTGGTCCGGGCCGTTGGCAGGGACAATGGTGATGAAGGGTGTGTTCGCGACCTCTTCATACCCCGTCTCCGATGCACCAGCAAGCTCGTGTATGGTCCATGCGATCTTGCCGCTTTCAGGGTCCAGACCGATCAGCCCATCGGCATTGCAAGCCACCAAGGCACCCGCTGATGTGGTGCGGAGCCAGTTTATCGTGCCACCGGTGGAGCTGATCCAAGCCGGTGTGTCCTGTGCCGGGATATTGGCAGAACAAAGGACCAGAGGTGCGAGGAGCGTGGTGAGGAACAGGTTCGAATGGCGCATGATGTACGGTTGAGGCAAGGGTCGGACCAAGCATCGTGCCGAGCATGAAGCACGAGGCCCCCGAAGATAGAAGTATGATCGTTCCGGGTCCCTTGGACCAGGCCGGACCCCTTCGGCAGTTCCGTCAACGCAGCCGCTTCATCCCCCAGCCGTGCCGTTCATTCGCGATCGTCATGGCGTGTTTCCATGCGGCATGGGTCCGCAGGAAGTCGAAGCGCTCCTCGGCCACCTTGGGGGCATATTGCGGCAGGGCGATCAATTCACTGATCACCGGGCGGCACTTGGCACTGGCCCTGTCGTACAACATGCGTGCATAGTCCGCGCTCACCACCATGTCCGTGCCGTGGTCCTCGGCCCACCGTTCCAGGTCGGGGTCGTTCAGGATCGCCTGGCACATCAGGGCAAAGAGCAGCAAGCGCGCCTTGGGCAGGAAGGCATATTTGTGCACGCCGCGTTCCACGATCTCACGCGTGATCCGTCCCAGTCGTTCCTGCACCTTGTAGCACAATACGATGTGGCGCGGATCGGCGTTGAGCCGTGAGGCACTGAACATCATCTCATAGATGCGGTCTTCCTGGAAGGCAGTGCGCATGCTGCGCATCTTGTCGATCTCACCTTCGCTGGCCAGGAAGGTCTGGGCCAGCTTGAGCAGGCCGATCGCCTTGTTCTCCACGATGCCGAGCTCCTCCAGTTCCTCGGGGGTGTGGGCTTCGAAGCTGCGTTCCTGCCGCTCGTAGAAGATCCCCAGCGTGCGGAACCGGTCCTGCAGCTGCAATTGGATCATGTCGTTCGCCCGCAGGTTCCAGGGTTGTATCGGCGTTTGGCGGTTGTTGTTGATGGTGACACCCACCACGAATTCGTCGGTCGCGTCGCTCACCACACGCGCCATGACACGGATGCGCTTGAGCCGGTCCTTGATCCGATTGATGTCGGCATGGCCATCGTACCGTGCGAGGAAGCGGCTGATGGTGGCGATGGTCTGCGCGCCGTTCAGCAGACGGGGCTCCAAGATCTGCACCTTGCCGGTCAGTGTTGGGGCGAAGCGTTCGCAACTGAAGGTGACGCCATTGTGATCGAAAAGGAAGCGCGAGGCGTCCAATGCACCGTCCACCAGGATCTGCTTGAACGCCTTGTCCATGGCCTGGTTGGCAGGGCTGTTCTCCGGCATGCCATAGCGGATGTTCCGCTCGAAGAAACGGTCGCCCATGGCCTTGTGCATCTGGTACAGGTCCCACAGCCGCATGAAGCCTACGTGCATGTTCTCGCCGCTCGGACCGGTGGCGTCCAGCACGTTGCCCAGCTCCAATTCGAACTGGCGGGTGCGGTGCTCATGTGCCTCGCTCGTACGACCGGTGACACTGCGGTATTGCACCACCATGGTCACGGGACGTCCGCCGAAGAAGTGATTGATCAGATATTGCTTGTTCTCCAGGTCCTCCCGCAGTTTGTCCAGCACCGTGCTTCGCTCGGCCTCCTCCGGATCACCCAGGAACACGAATTGGAACACCACCTTGTCCACGGCGTTCTTGTCGGCCTGCAGCTTGTTCCGAAGCCGCTTCAACAGCGGGTCCTGCGCTGGTCCATCGCCAAAGAGCTGTTCCACGCCGCCGCCCAGCAGCATTTGGTAGCTGTCCCGGAACATGTCCTGGTTCCTGCCATACTTGAATATGAAGAGGAGCACACTTCGCTTGTCGAGGTGGAAGCCGTCGATGCCGCTGTCCTGGTCACCAAAGGCAACCTGCTGGATGGCCTGGTCGCGGCTCACGTGGTATTCCTCCTCAAGGAAGACCAATCCGAAATAGTCGTTCTGGAGGCCTCCATGCTCGCGGCGCAATTCCTTGTGCGCTGCGGCGATCTTGGTGGGGGTCACGGACATAGGGGTCGGATTTCAGGTGTGAATATCGGGGGGAAGGGCCTTGGTCCGGCGATCGGACCCTCCTCCTTACCAACAAAAGATCGTCAAGCGGTCCCGTGCCGTAGGTTTGGAGCATGCGGGTCCAGGTGGAGGTCTGCGTCACCAGTGTAGGGGAGGCCCGAACCGCCTGCTTGGCCGGCGCCGATCGGGTGGAGCTTTGCAGTTGGGCCGAGTGCGGAGGCATCACCCCGAGCATGGGCCTGACCGTGGAGGTGGGCCGCGTGGTCGAAGTCCCTCTGCGGCTGTTGGTCCGACCCAGGCCAGGGGACTTCCTCTACGACCGGCACGAATTGGCCATTCTGCGGCTTGATGCCCATGCATTCGCGGCATTGCCCAGGATGCATGGACTGGTCGTTGGTGCCTTGGACGCGGACGGTTTGCCCGATCGGGTCGTCCTGGAGGGTCTGCGTGCCGCCCACCCGGACCATGAGTTGACCTTTCATCGTGCCATCGATCGGTCCAGGGACCTGCACCGAGCCTTGATATACTGCCAGGATGCAGGCATGCGCCGGATCCTGACGTCCGGAGGCAGGGACCGGGCAGCGGAGGGTGTCGCCATGATCGCCGAGCTGGTCAAAAAAGCGGACGGCCTGCGTATCGCTGCGGCCGGTGGTATTGGTCCTGACAACGTCGTTCGTATCGTGGAACGGACAGGTGTGGAGGAAGTGCATTTCTCGGCGCGCATGCCTGCTGTTCAAAGGGTCCATGAAGTGGCATTGTCAAGTGATGCCGAGGGGGTGGGGCCCGAACGATCTCCGGACCGCGCCAAGATCGATCGGGTCCTCGAAGCATTGGACAAGGCCGGGCTCCGATGATGCGCGCCGGGGCCATCGGTTGTTCCTTGGTGCTGCTCCAAGCGACCAGCGCCCAGGTCATCCGCACCTCCTTGGACAGTGGTTGGGTCCTCACCCAGGTCGGAATGGATGATTGGCTTCCTGCCCGAGTCCCTGGCACCGTCCAACAGGACCTGATGCGGTCGGGACGCATCCCGGATCCCTTTGTCGGGGACAACATTGACAGCATCCAATGGGTTGCTGAAAAAGATTGGATATATGAAAATGTATTTTACGTTGATGCTCAGATACTTGGAATGGATCATATCGATCTTTTGTTCAATGGTTTGGATACCTATGCGGATATCTTCTTGAATGGGGCCTATCTGGGTCATGCGGACAACATGTTCCGCTCCTGGCGGTTCGAGGTTCGCCCTTATTTGAAGAGCGGTCCGGACACTTTGGAAGTACGTTTCCGATCACCATTGAAGATCGGTCGTGACCGAGAAAGGGCCTTCGGGATCCAATTGCCTTCGGACAATGAGACGGGGCAGGTCAAGGTGGCGCCCTACGTTCGGAAGGCCGCTTTTCAGTTCGGATGGGATCTCTGTCCTCCCTTGGTCACATGCGGCATATGGAAGCCAGTGGCGCTGGAGGCATGGGACCAGGCCCGTGTCGCTGAGGTGCGCGTGGAACAGACCGACCGTGGGGATGTGTTCCAGGTTGTTTGCCGCATCACCATTGCCGGAGCGCGGGAAGGCATCCTGGTGGCCGCATCGCTCGATGGGGACATGGAACGGTCGGTTCCCGATCGCACGGGTGTCGCTGAACTGACCTTTGCCGTGAAGGATCCCCAGCGCTGGTGGCCGAACGGTTCGGGGGACCAGGTGCTATACCCCCTCGATATCGAGGTGTGGAAGGCGGGCGCGGTCCTCGATCGCAGGGTGAAGCGCATCGGGTTGCGGTCGATCCAGCTCGATCAAGAAGCGGACAGCATCGGGAATGCCTTCACTTTCATGGTCAATGGCCATCCCTTGTTCATGCAAGGTGCCAACCTTTTACCGCCGGACATGCTCCTGCCGCGTGCGGGAGATCAGGCCTGGGTGCGGTTGGTGAAGGACATGCAGCGGGCCCATTTCAACATGGTGCGGGTCTGGGCAGGAGGCGTGTACCCGCCGGATGCATTTCTCGATGCCTGCGACACGGCCGGGATCCTGGTCTGGCAGGACCTGATGTTCGCCGATCTCGTGCCCGATGACCCCGCGTTCACGGCCAATGTGGAAGCCGAGGTGCGTGAACAGGTACGCCGCATCCGCGATCATGCCTGTCTTGCATTGTGGTGCGGGAACAATGAACTCGATGTGGCCTGGAAGAATTGGGGCTGGCAGCGGACCTATGGCTATTCACCCAGGGATTCCATCCGGTTGCGCGCCAGCTATCTCGCCCTGTTCGAGCATGAGATACCACAATGGATCGGAGAGTTGGATGGCACATCCTACATCCCCTCGTCACCCTTGAGCAACTGGGGCAACGCAGCGGGGCTCCGCAATGGTGATCTTCACTATTGGGGGGTATGGCATGCGGATTCGACGTTCAGGTCCTATGGGAGCAACGTGGGGCGTTTCGTCAGTGAGTACGGGTTCCAATCCTATCCGGACAGTGCCACACTTGCCGAATACCTGTCCCCCCAGGACCTGTTCCCGGGATCCCCGGTGCTGGAACACCGTCAACGCAGCTACCGCACGGATCGCCCGATCCGGGATGCCATTGAACGGGAGTTGGGACCTGTTCCCCGGACCCTCCAAGGCTTCATCGAAGCGAGCCAGAAAGTACAAGCGATGGCCCTGCACATGGCGATCATGTCCCATCGCGCAGCAGCCCCGCGGTGCATGGGCACCTTGTTCTGGCAGCTCAACGACTGTTGGCCAGGTCCCAGTTGGAGCGTCATCGACGTGAACGGGCGGTGGAAAGCCGCGATGTACCAGGTGGAGCGCGACCTGCGACCATCCGATCGGAGCGGCCATCCAGCGCTCGTTCCGAAATGAACCGGCTTTTCAACAACCCGGGTTGGTAGGTTGGAAGGGTGTGGCCCCATCGTGCCTCGGCAATACCTACCTTTCGGCACCTCAACCGCGCAATTTTCGAAGCATGAAAGCACTTCGACCCTACGGTCTGCTCGCCACGGTCGGCCTCATCGGCCTATCCCTGGATGGCACGGCCCAATGCACGAATACCGCCCAATACCCCGCCGGGGCGGTCACGCCCGATCCGGGGGGCCTCCTCACGACCATCTCCACCTGCAGTTTCGAGGAGGAGTATTCCGAGGTCACCAATATCAACGCGGGAGCGGCCTACCAATTCACCTTGAGCTCGGGCGGCTACATCACCGTTCATCAGGACACCTATGATGGTGCGGTCATCGGACAGGGGTTCTCTCCCGTCACCGTGACCGCAGCGACGAACGGCGACCTGTTCTCGCATTGGAACGTGGATGCGAACTGCGGGACGAACGTGAATTGCGAGACGACGACCGTGCAATTGTTCTTGAACTGCACACCCCCAACCGCGAGCTATACCGTAACGGACGATTGCGTCAACAACAACTTCACCATCACGGTGAACGTCACGAGCCTGGGTGATGCCACGGACGTGGATATCAACTACAACACGGCGTTCGGATCCAGTGGCTCGTTGACCAACCTGGGCATTGGCACCTATGATCTCGGCCCCTTCCCCGTTGGCGATGTCGTTGATTTCGTCGTGGCGCATTCGAGCGATCCCGCCTGCAACCTCAATTTCATCGGGGTGGAATCGACCGGCGCCTGCCCGACGATCATCACCTGTGGGAACCCCCCATTGGCACAGACATACTGCTATACCAACAACGACTTCCATTTCTGGCACTATCAATCCTCGGGGACCTACCCCTTGGCCATGGTGTTCAGTTCGGGCATGATCGAAAGCTCGGTGTTCGACCACCTCACCATCTATGATGGGCCCGACAATACGGCCCCCATCCTCTATCAACACAATGGGGGCACGGAGGATCTCACGGGCCTCATCGTTGTTGGTACCGCGCTGGACATGTACATGGAGATGTCCTCGGACGGTTCCGTGAGCTGTTCCACGAATACGGCCTGGACCTGGAACTGGGAGGTGGGCTGCCTGGATTGCGTACCGCCACAGGCCACGTTCACGGTGGTGGACGACTGCGTGAACCAACAATGGTCCATTCAGGTCGATATCTCCGTGCTGGGCTCGGACACGGACCTGGACATCACGAACAATGGCGGTGCACCGGCCCTCGTGGCCACCGCCCCGGGTTCCTATACCGTAGGCCCGCTGCCGATCAATGTGCCGGTGGAGGTCACCCTTGTGAACAGTTCCAATTCACTTTGCAACATCTCCTCAGGACCGCTGGTGAACGACCTGTGCCCCGTGCTGGTGCAATGTGGCGGTGCCGAACTGAACGAGACGTACTGCTATGGGAACAACGATCTCCACGAGTGGGCCTATCAATCGACCGGAAGCAATCCGGTGGCGGTCCTGTTCTCGTCCGGTATGATCGAGAGCGCCACGTTCGACCATTTGACCATTTACGATGGGATGAACGACCAGGCCCCGGTCCTGTACGACCACGTCGGTGGGACAGAGGACCTGTCCGGTGTGCTGGCGATCAGCACGGGACCGAACATCTATATGAAGATGTCATCGGACGGTTCGGTAAGCTGTTCCACCAATACCGCATGGACCTGGAACTGGACCGTCGGGTGCCTGGATTGCACCGTGCCTGAGGCCGAATACACCCTTGTTCCGGATTGCATCCACAGGGAATATTCCATTGAGGTGGATGTAACGAGCACCGGCGATGCGGCGACCGTGGACCTGGTGGATATCTATCATGCGGACACGACCTATGGCCTCGGCGTGGGCCAGCATCTGATCGGACCTTTCCCCGTGGATACCATGGCATCGGTCGGGGTGTTCAACGGCGACAACAGTCTTTGCCGGACGTTCAGTCCGGAATTGGTCCAATTGTCCGACAGCTGTGTGATGCAGGATTGCGGCCCGACGCCGTACACCTACTGCTACACTGACGATGACGATGCCTGGTTCGTGTACCAATCCACAGGTGGACTGCCACTCACCATCAGCTTCACCCAGGGAAGCCTGCTGGTGAACGACAAGATCGTGGTCTACAACGGATTGGACGATTATGCGGCCGTCCTGTTCAATGGCAACCTCGGGGGCAATCTATCCGGGTTCGCCATCAGTTCATCCAATGCCGACAACGCGCTGACCCTGCGGGTCCAGTCCGATGGTTCGGGTTCGTGCCAGGGCGGGCAGGCCCCGGATGAGATGCGTTGGGATGTGGGTTGTGGTCTGGTGGGTATCGATGGGATCGATGCCCAGGGATTTGGTCTGTATCCGAACCCCACCAATGGCACGCTCTATGCCGAGCTGCCGCAAGGTGCCGCATCGGACCTGCAGGTGCGGGTATTCGACCTGAGCGGTCGTGTGGTGCTGGCGCAGGGTTATCCGCAGGCGGGTCACCGTGTCATGATCGATCTGAGCGGTCTGCAGGCCGGCAACTATTTCATCCAACTGGTCACATCGGACCGGACCAGCACCCGACAGGTCCAGCTGATCCGTTGACATTTCTCCCATGCTTGCGAAGAGCCCCGCCTCGGCGGGGCTCTTCCTTTCCCAGGTCCGATGCGGCCCGGAGCGCCGATCAGTCCGCCGTTGCGATCAGTACCTCATCCAGGAAGATCCAACTCGAACCGCCCGCACCCGGGTGCCAATCCGGGCAGGGTCCGGCATTCTTGGCCATGATCTTGATGTAGCGCGCGTGCTTGCGCAACGGACCGGTCCAAAGGTCCAGGGTCATGCCTCCGTCCGAACGGCGATCCACATTGGGCCGGAGCTTGCGGCTGCTCCAATTGCGCCCATTGGTGCTCCATGCGATGTCGACCTGTTCCGGGAACCAGATCCAGCTGCCCATGTCCTGCAGCATTCCCAGCCCGATGCTATCGACGGTCTCGACCCGCCCAAGGTCCACACTGGCCAGGACGTCCTGGCCTTGGTAGCCCTGCCACCGGCCGGTGCGAAAGTCCCGGCCGCCGCGCAGACCGTCCACCAGGGCCTGGTCACCTCCGGCGGCATATTGCGGGGCATAGGTGCTTTCCAGCGTGATCCGCCGTTGATCGGAACGCTTCGCGAAGTGCGCAACGACCGGGGCACCTTCGCCAGCGGGGTTCTCAACGGCGACCGTGCAACTGTGGTCGATCGTGAAAGGTCCATCGTACTTCCGGCGGTGGTCCCCACGATCGTCGTTGAGCACATAGTGCCAGGGACCGCTGCCCATGGCCGCGCCGATATGCACGTGGACCGTGTCCTGAAAGGTCATGGCATCAGCCTGGATGTATGGTGCCGAAGCTCCCTGGTAGTAGTCCTCCTCCGCGGCGGTCAAGGCGATCCGCTGAGGGTACGGTGCGTGGTCGGAGGTAAAATGGATCAGATGCCCGGACAGGATGTCCGCGTGCGTGATGTGGTCCGGCACCTGGAACCCTGGTGAGCGACGCAGCAGGTTTCGTCCATCGGGTCCGTTCGCTGCATCCACCTGGATGCCGAAGGTCGTACTGTCGTTCACGTGGATGCGCACCTCGTCGAAGAGCGGATAGCCGAGCACATAGCGGTCGCTGGCCGGTGTCACCGGATAGAACCCCATCGCGCTGAGCACATACCAGGCGCTCATCTGGCCACAGTCCTCATTGCCGGCGAGGCCGTCGGGCGCGTCGTGATACAACTCCTCCATGATCCGCCGGGCCATTCGACGCGTGTCCGCCGGTCTGCCGGCATCGCTATAGAGATAGGCCATGTGGTGACTGGGTTCGTTGCCATGCGCGTACTGCCCGATAAGTCCGGAGATATCCGACTGATCACGCCCGGTCGTGTTCGTATGTGCGGTGAAGAGCGCATCGAGCCGGCTGCCCAGGCTGTCCCGCCCGCCGAGCAACGCGGCCAGGCCCTGGATGTCCTGGGGAACGAACAGGCTGTACTGCCACGCGTTGGCCTCGGTGAAATGGAAGTTCACCTCGTAGGGATCGAAGGGATGGATGAACCCACCGTTCTGGCGGGCCTGGAAGAACCGGACCGTGGGGTCGAAGAGGTTCTGCCAGTTGTGTGCGCGCAGTTGGAACGCGTTGGCCAGGCTGTCGCGCCCCATCGCCCGGGCCATGCGCGCGATGCACCAATCGTCGTAGGCATATTCCAGTGTCTTGCTCACGCTCTCGCTGCAATCCGTGCTGCTGATGTAGCCCCTGGCGCGATAGGCCTCCAGGCAGGGATCGTCCTGCATCGCGCTCGCCACCATGGCCCGCAGGGCGAGGTCGGCATCGTAGCCGCGAATGCCCTTCATGTAGGCGTCGGCGATCACGGGCACGCTGTGGTAGCCGATCATGCAGTTGGTCTCGTTGCCCCAGAGCTCCCATACCGGCAGCTTGCCACCCTGCTGATACTGCAGGAGGAATGTGCGGATGAAGTCGTTGGTCATCTCCGGCTCCAGGATGGTCATCAGCGGATGCAGCGCGCGGAAGGTGTCCCACAGACTGAAGACCGTGTAGACGTTGTGGTCCGCGTGATGCACCGCTCCGTCCATCCCCCGGTAGTTCCCGTCCACGTCATTGAATACGTAGGGCACCACGTAACAGTGGTAAAGTGCGGTGTAGAAGATGCGCTGTTGCTCCGGCGTGCCGCCTTGTATCTCGATCTTCCCCAATTTGGCGTTCCACGCCTCCTCCGCCTGTTCGCGCACCTTGTCGAAGTCCCATCCGGGGATCTCCGCCTCCAGGTTGGCGCGTGCCCCTTCGATGCTCACAGCGGAGATGCCCACTTTGACCTGCAGCGATGCGATCGGACCAAAGGAGAACGCCGCCTTTTCCGCGTCGCCATTGTGTTCCAGAACGGGATGGTCGAACCGGATGCAGAAGAACAGGTGCTGATCGTCCGCCCACGAACTGCTGCGCCGTTCGCCCACCACCTCCTGTGCTCCGCTGGCCTGGATGGAACAGGCCAGCAGCTTGTCGCGGTGGCGTAGGTCGAGGACCAGGAAGGCGTCCTCTCCACTTCGGAACGTATACCGATGCATGCCCACGCGTGCGGTGGCCGTGAGCTCGACGTCCGCCTGTGGGCCGTCGAGATATACGCTGTAGTACCCAGTGTGCGCGACTTCGTTCGCATGCGCGAAATGGGAACGGTATTCCGATGGGTCGAACGAATACCCCCCGCTCATGGGCATCACCAATACGTCGCACAGATCGGCCACACCGGTGCCGCTCAGGTGGGTGTGGCTGAAGCCATAGATCAGGCTGTCGCTGTAGTGGTAGCCCCCACAGCCGTCCCAGTCACGGTACCCGTCCGTCCGGGTGTCCGGGCTCAGTTGCACCAGACCGTTCGGCACACATGCCCCGGGAAAGGTGTGCCCATGGCCTCCCGTACCCACGAAGGGATCCACCAGATCGATGGCGCGGTCGGGCGATTGGGCACGACCGATCGGGGACAGGAACGACAGGAGAAGGACCACGGGGATGCGCATGTCCCCTAATGTAGGAAGCCGGAGCGGAGGGCTATTTCACGAAACGCGCCGTCCAGACCCTGTCGTTTTCGGAGGCTTCTGCGATGTACGATCCAGGAGGAAGTGCGGACAGGTCCACCTCGGTGACCAGGCCATCCAGGGAGGAACATTGCACTTCCCTGCCCATCGCGTCCATGATCCGCAGTGCGGTGGCCGCATTTCCTTGCTGCAATTGAAGCACGAGCCGACCGTCCCGCATCGAAGCGATCAACCCGGCGTTGGAGTTGGCGGAAATGCCGGTGGTGCCGGACACACTGCGGAAGCTGAAGGCCTCCAGCATCACCGCGCTGTCGAAGATGCCATCGCTCACGTCGGCCACGGCCACCTTGAAATGATAGGTGGCCCCGGGCGTCACGACGGCGAACGCGGTCAGGTTCTGCGTGAACCCGTCCAGCGAGCAGTACTGCCCCGGCGGGTTCTCGTTGTCCACGTAGTAGCCGCTGTTGGTCGTGCCGTTCACGTTGTTGATGCTCACGGGCGTGCCCCCGGGTATCGTGGCCACGTTGGTCGGGGTCGGGTATCCCGGGCCGGTTAGCCAGATGGCGAACACATCGTTGAAGCCGGAATTCACGAATTCCTGGTACTCCTCGCTACCGAAGGCGAAGTTGAAGAGCAGCGTATCGCCGTACGGTACGCAGTCGAATTCCAGCACGCAGGCATCGTAGGTGGGCAGTTGCACCAACATGCCCAGGTCGGGGTCGCCGGGCGTGTTGAGGAAGGTGGACGTGCCCCCGTTGTTGTTGGGGCCCGCCACGCTGTCCACCAGCCCGGTGGAGAGCACCAATCCGTGCGCGATGGGGATCTCCGATGTCCCGGAGAACTCTCCGTGGGCACCTGGTGCGCAGTTCACCTGCACGTTCACGATGGAGATGTTCAAGCCCTCCAACAGGGTGGCCAGGTCCGGAATGCTCAGGCTGTCCGTAATGGTCAGTTGGGCGTTCACGAGGGCGGGAAGAAGAAAGGGGAGGAGGAGTACCGATCGCTTCATGGGGCCGGGGTTGGTCCCCGAAGGTAGCCGATCACTTGTTGCACCGGGAGCGCATTCCCCGGATCGGGGGATCCGTTCCCCGTGCCGCTTCCCGTCATCCAAGGTGATCGGAACATCGTTGCATGCAGATGCGCCTGTCCCCGATCGGGTCGCTCCGTCGGAACGGCATTTGGGATCCGGTGGCGTGGACCGATCCACTTCGGGCCATGAAGAACAGTACCGATGCATCGATCCGACCATTTCGCAAAAGCCGACCTTCGCAAGGACCACCAAGCCCAACGCGAAGAAGCACACAGGGATATGACCGTCCTGCTCGTTGACGATGAACCGGACATCTGCCTATTGTTGAAAGCGATCCTGGAGCGCGCGGGTTGCGCGTGCACGATGGCGCATTCCTTGGCCGAGGCCGACCGGGAGTTCACCGGACACGACTTCGACGGCGCCGTGGTGGATATCGACCTGCCGGACGGGCGCGGCACCGCGTTCATCCGGAAGGTGCGCCGGCAGCGACCCGGCATGCGCGTGGTCGCCATCAGTGCCATCAATGGTGAATCGGACAGCGCAATGTCCGCCGGGGCGGACAGTTTCCTGGCGAAGCCTCTGGGCAGGGAGGCTATCTTGGAGGCGATCGGGCTCGCCCACGGACCCGCTCATTCCGAACCCCGCTCATGAGCGAGACCTCCTCCGGACCGAAGATCCTGTTGGTCGATGACGACACCGACCTCTGCCTCCTGATGGAGCGTTTCCTGAAGAAGAGAGGCTACGCTGTGGACACGGCCGGGCGCAAAGCGCGCGCACTGGACCTGCTCCGCGACCAACGGTTCGACCTGATCCTCTGTGACCATCGCCTCCCGGATGGTGACAGCTTCGAAATGCTTGGGCATTTCCGCCAACTGGCCCCGGATGCCCCGGTCATCGTGATCACCGGTTACAGCGATGTGCGCATTGCCGTGGACCTGATGCGGCGCGGTGCGCATGACTACGTGGTGAAGCCCCTGTATCCGGACGATATCGCCGTCCGGATCGAAGAGGCCCTGCAAAGGGACCCGTCGGTGCCCAAGGACACGGCCGGAACGGAAAAGCGATCCAACGGGGATGCCAGCGAACGAACGGAGGTCGTCAACGCACGCACCTTCGTGCACGGGACCGGTGCTTTCGCCAGGCGCATCGCCGAACACATCCGGCTGGTCGCACCCACCGACCTGAGCGTCCTGATCACCGGGGAGACCGGCACGGGCAAGGAGTTCGTCGCCCGCGAGATCCATCGCCATAGCAAGCGCTCGGATGGTCCGTTCGTGGCGGTGGACTGCGGCGCCATCCCGGGCGACCTGGCCGGGAGCGAGCTCTTCGGCCACGTCAAGGGGGCGTTCACCGGTGCGGTCATGGACAAGGTGGGCTGCTTCAAACAGGCCGATGGCGGTACCCTGTTCCTGGACGAGGTCGGGAACCTTTCGCCCGAGAACCAGATGAAGCTGTTGCGCGTCCTGCAGGAACGGGTGGTGCGTCGCATCGGGGACAACAAGGACATCCCGGTGGATGTGCGCATCATTGCCGCGACCAACGAGGAACTGGGCCCGGGCCGCGTTGCCAATTTCCGCGAGGACCTCTTCCACCGATTGAACGAGTTCAGCATCGAGCTGCTGCCCCTGCGCGCTCGGAGCGAGGACATCCTGCACTATGCCGAGCACTTCCTGCAACTGGCCTGTGAGCGGTTGGGGCGTTCTCCCCGGTCCATCCTTCCGGAGGCCGCTGAGGCGATGATGCGCCACAACTGGCCCGGCAATCTGCGGGAATTGAACAACGTGATCAAGCGGGCGGTGCTGTTGAGCGGCGATGACGCCATCGGCCTGAAGCACCTTCCGGCGGAGATCATGGCCGGCGGATCGACCAGGGAGGAACCATCCGCCAACGGTGATCTGCGTGATGTGAGCCAACGCGCGGAGCGGCAGGCCATCCTGAACGCGCTGCAGCAGAACGGCTACAACAAGACGCGTACGGCAGCCATGCTCCGGATCGACCGCAAGACGCTCTACAACAAGCTCAAGGCCTTCGGCATCGACATCTGATCCCCCATGACCGGGAAGCCGCGCAACGAACGCCGCGACCCGCGCATGGGGTGGGAGCTGGCCATCACCGTGCTGCTCGCCCTGGGTGGGCTGGCCGTGCTCGTCTCCCTGCTCTTCACCGCCTACCACAGTCTCAGCGAGTACGAGCGGCAGAACGACGCCATCCGACGCTCCTGGGCATTGATGCACCGTGTGGAGCGGTACATGAGCGACCTGAACGAGACGGAGAGCAGTTGTCTGGCCTACCTGCTCAAGGACGACAGCGCGCGCATCGCCGAGTACCACCGCGCGCGGAACGAGGCGACCCGTGATCTGGCCACGCTGGAGCAGCAATTGCCCGACAGCAGCAAGGACAAATGGATCGTGCTCGTCCGCCGACGCCACAAGGCCCTGATGGACCACCTGGACGGGATGGTGTCGGCCAAGAACTCCCAGGTCGCTCCCGATCCCGACGCACTGGAGGACGAACGTCGGTTCATGGCCCACCTGCAATCCGCCTGCGTGGTGGTGCAGTCCCAGAGCAGCATCGGGCTTGCCCGCCGGTCGGACAAGGAACGCTCCCTGGCGCGGTTCACCCCGCAGACCTTCTTTGCTTTTGGTGCCCTGGCCCTGCTCGGGCTGGCCATCCTGTTCATCCGCATCCTGCAAACGCTCCAAAGGGTGAAGCGGGCGCGCGAGGCCGAGCAGGCCATGGGCAGGCAACGGGACAAGGAGGCGCGGACCCGCGAACTCGCCGAACGTCAGCTGCAACGCGTG
This sequence comes from Flavobacteriales bacterium, assembly GCA_020635655.1. Classification (GTDB taxonomy): domain Bacteria; phylum Bacteroidota; class Bacteroidia; order Flavobacteriales_F; family PHOS-HE28; genus PHOS-HE28. The sequence continues at coordinate 512,139 of JACJZI010000004.1, read as the reverse complement.
GTGGATGCCACGCACAACGGGATCCTGTCCCTGCGGTGCCTGCGCGGAAGCGATGGGGCGATCACCGACATGAAGGTGATCCTCGCCAATGCCGCGGCCGGGCGCAACTTCGGCAGACCGAAGGAGGACCTCGCCGGCATGCGCATGAGCGAGCTGCTGCCCGCGATGTACCACAACGGTCTGTTCGACCTCTGGGCACGCGTGGTGGAGGGCGAGGCCTCCGGTACCTCCGGCATGGAGCTCGACCTGGGCCAGGGCGCCCATTGGTTCGAGATCGGTGCCGTCCGGCTCCTGGATGGATTGGTGGTCACCTTCCGCGACATGACGGAGCGCCGCGAATTGGAGGCCCGCGCCACCCGCGACCAGCGCCTTGCCGGGATCGGCCGGTTCGCGCGGGTGCTCGCCCACGAGGTCCGGAACCCGCTGACGAACATCCACCTCGCGCTGGACCAATTGGGGGAGGACCTGTCCCCGGAAGCGCGCGATCGGGCCGAGGTCTATATGAGCATCCTGAGGCGCAATGCGGAACGCATCGACCAGCACGTGACGCAGCTTTTGCAATCCTCGCGCCCTTTGACGATCACGCTCGAGCCCGGCGATGTCCGGCCCGTCCTCGATGAGGTCATCGCCCAGGTAAGGGACCGCTGCCGTTTGCTGTCCATGAAGTGGACGCTCGCCATCGAGGATGACCTGCCCCCCGTGGCGATGGACGTCCATACGCTGACGATCGCCCTGGTCAACCTTTGTGTGAACGCGATCGAGGCGATGGAGGAGGAGCGGGGCGAACTGCTGCTGGCAGCGCGCCGCTCCGGTGAAGGGGTGGTGGTGGAGGTCACGGACAACGGCCATGGCATGAGCGAGGACCAACTGGACCGCATCTTCCAGCCCTTCTTCAGCGGCAGGTCCGATGGCATGGGCCTCGGGCTCGCCGAGTCGCGCAACATCCTGGATGCGCACGGGGCTTCGGTCTCGGTGAAGAGCCGGTCCGGCGAAGGCACCACGTTCCTCATCGGCCTGCGTGGCGCGGAGGGGTCCCCATCACGCCCCCCGGCGGGGAAGGAACAGGTCGCGGATGAGGGAAAGCAGGAGGCGCACCAGGAAAATGAAGTAAAGCACCCTGGCGATGGCGGCGGCGCCCGGCGCGATACCCGCGCCACCGAAGATGGCCGTCGCGATGGCGATCAGGAAGAAGGCTCCGGTAGGATCGCCGAGCGCTGATCCATTCAGAAGTTCCAAGCAGCAGGGGGCTGCTCGCGGCCCCCTGCTTTTTATGGGCGGGACCGATCCAGTGCCTTTACGATCCACGCGGCCAGGAAGGCTTCCAACAGGCTGAGCGGCACGGCGAACACCAGCAGCCCGAACGGCAGCACGCCGAGGTTGCCGAGCGCGACCCACATCAGCACGAAGCCCGCCAGCCAGGCGATGCCGGTGGTGGCCGCCAGGGAGAACTTCCGGGCCAGCAGGAAGATGAACAGCGCGAACAGCAGCGACCACACGCCCCATAGCGCGCCGTTGACCGGTGCGTCGGGGAAGGTCAGGCCGAGACCGGCGAAGTGGTCCACCCAATAGCCCTTGAACAGCAGCTCGTTGCGCACGAATTCCGAGATGCTGATCCACACGGTGGCGGCGAGCACGGCAAGAACGGGACGCATGGGCGGGCAGGTGGAAGGTGCTTCCGAAAATAGGGGGAACGGCCTATGCGATCAGTTCTTCACCAGGATGTACGCGTTCAGTGAGATGGCCATCAGCAGCCAGAGGAAATAGGGCAGCACCAGCAGGCGCCAGACCCGGGGCTGCGCCGGCACCCGGAACAGGAACAGGGCGACCACCACCTCCAAGGCCACGATAAGGACCAAGGCGGGGAGCACCAGGTGCCATTGAAAGAACACCGGGTTCCAGGCCACGTTCAGTACCCATTGCGCGGCGAAGAGGAGCAAGATCCGCGGACGCAGCCGCGCATCGGCCGTGATGCGGGCCATGAAGAAGGCGAAGCACAGCATGAGGGTGCTCCACGCTGCGCCAAACACCCAGCCCGGCGGCGTCCATGGGGCCTTGGCCAACCCGAGGTACCAGGCGGAGGTGACACCCGGGCCGGTGAACAGCCCACCGATCGCCAGTGCGCCAAAGTTGAGCAGGAGAAAGAGGAGGGTGCGGTTGCGCATGGGGACTTCCTCTTAGGGAACAAGGAAGCGCGGGAATGGTTCGGGAGCAGCGCGTTGTTAGCGCGTGATGAAGCCTAACGGTTCGGGGGTTTGTGATGGCGGGTTGTTTTAGCACTAAACTTTGTTCGGAGAACTGAACTTCCACTAACCACAAATGTGTCTGCGAAGCACGGAACCCCCCGCTATCGCAAACCCCTTGTTAGCGGCTGCCATACTGTTCATGCGAAGTTAGTTGTCCGCCTTCAATTATGTAGGTCTGAGTTTTAGAGATAAAAATCCTTTTCAACTTCATAACTTAGTGGCTCAGCAAATGTCTTAAAAGTTTTTAGCTCCTTAGAGTCAAACGTCCGCCAAAGTGTTTTCTGTTTATCTGAAGAAGAATTTCCTATGACAATCTTTACTTTCTTCGTCAAGAAATTGTAACTGCGGTCTTCTGTTTCTCCTGAACCACGATTCAGATAATTATAGTCTGCACCAATAAGTTTGAACTCATCCTCCTGATAACGGAACATGTAATAATTGTTTGACATTCCCCATCCACCGCAATTCATAAAAAAGAAGAAATGTATTTTCAAGATGCCATTAGAAATAGTTATAGATTCAAATGGCTCTTCTGCATTTGGATTATCATGACATAGAATAAAAGAGTTGCTTTGCTCTATCCTTTTATAACTCTTTATCGTGGAATCATAAAATGCAATAATTAATATTCTTGGCTGATAAGTTAAAATATCATTGTAATTTGGATTGAAGTCAGGGTCATGCTTTATAAAAGTTACGCTGTCTTTATGCTGTAAGACAACTACCATGTCCGCAATTCTATCATTATTCAAATCACCTGATGCCGTTTTTAATATTGTCCAGCCGTTAGGAAGAAATTCATTTGCTGTACTTGCCGATCGCTTAATTGTCGGATAAGTAAAACTCTGTCCGAATGAAAGTCCGAAGATTGAAGTAAATAAAATGGTCGCTAATACTCTCATTATACTTTGTCTATTTCTTGCAGAAAAATTCAAGGTAGCAGTGTCGCCAAATGGTTGCCGCTAACTATGGGATAGACGCCACTACCGTTGTTGTTATCCCAACCGTTGGGTCAACGGAAAAGTTATTGAAGGAGCGGGAAATACCCATGAAGTAACCGTTTGCTTTCGTTACTAACGTTAACGCGGATCAAAGATCCATCAGCACCACCTGCGTGCCCTGCTGCTCGGCCCCGGAGCGTAGCGAGACGAAATATACCCCCGGGCGTAGCCGCTCACCATTGTCGCTTCGACCATCCCATGTCAGGCTGTGCTCCCCGCTGCGGAGCGATCCAGCCACGAGCTTGCGCACGATCCGCCCCATCTGGTCGACGATCACCAATTCGGCGGGGCCTGCGGTAGGTACGGTGTAGCGGATCGCGGTGCTCGGCCCGAAGGGGTTCGGAGTGATGGTCAGCTGGAGCCCCTGATCGTTCGGCACCGGCTGTTCCGCGATGCCGGTCACTTCGTCCGGGGATACGCTGCTGAGGATCACGCCCTTGTCGCCCGTGGCCCAGATGTTCCCGTTCGCGGCGTACTGCGCTGCGAGTAGGATCTCATTGGAGATGTCGTACTGCCGCTGCCAGGTCGATCCCCCGTCGAACGAATGGAACATCACACAGCTTTCGCCCACCACGGTGATGGTATCGGCTCCGCGAACGGCCACGGCCTGGAAGTTCCTGTTCACCGCCAGGGAATGGTCGCTCCAGGTCGCACCCCCGTCGTCGGTCATGTAGATCACGCCATTCCAACCGACGATGATGGCATGATCGGGATCGATCACCGTGACCTCGCGCAATTCGCCGGAAATGACCATCGGGGTCCAGGTCACGCCGGCATCGGTCGTGCGCAGGATGACGTTGGACCCGGCGATGATCCCGGTGTTGGCGTCCAGGAACGCGATGGAGAAGAGCTGGTTGGTGACGCCCGAGTTCTCGATCGTCCAGTTCGCACCGCCGTCGGTGGTGTGTACCAAGGTGCCGGTATGGCCCGCGGCCCAACCGGTGTTCGCATCGGTGAAGAACACATCGTAGAGCACTTCCGTGGTGCCACTGGTCTGCTGGGTCCAGGTGGCCCCGGCATCGGTGGAATGCAGGATCGTTCCCACCCAACCCACGACCGTGCCGTGGGTGGCGTCCGGGAAGTGCACGCTCACCAGGTTGTTCGTGGTCCCGGAGGGGAGGAGTTCCCAGTTCTTTCCGGCATCCTCCGTGCGGAGCAGGGTGCCGTTGAACCCGCAGGCCACGCCCAGGTCGTTGTCAATGAAATGCAGTCCGCGAATGGACTCGACGGCCCCGGTGACGTCGCTGGTCAGTTCATCCCAGTTGTCGCCACCATCCGCGGTGCGGTACATCTTCTGTTCGGTGCCCTGCGTGCCGCCGATGAGCAGGCCCTCGGCGTTCGAGAAGAAATGCAGGGCCCAGGTGGTGGCCCCGGAAAGGGCGGCATGCGTGGTCCAGGTGGCGCCGCCATCGTCCGAGCTGAAGCTGGAGCTGAAGCTTCCCGCGATCCAGATGTGTCCCGGGTCCAGCATCTGCACGGTGTAGAGGTGATTGGTGATGGAAGTGCTGAGGGTGGTCCACGTGTTCCCGCCGTCGTTGGTCTTCACGATGGTGCCGGAGTTCCCCACGGCGAAACCGTTGTCATCGTCGAAGAAGTCGACGGCCCGAAGCTGGCCGGCGGTGACCGTTTGCGGGTCCCAGGTCGCGCCCCCGTCCGTGGTCCGCAGGATGAGCGCGTTCGGGCCGAGGTCGCCCACGATGGTGCCCACCAGGGCGGAGGAGAAATGGACCCCGTAGAGGTAGCCGGTCGTGCCACTGTTGATGGCGTTCCAGGTGACCCCGCCATCGGTGGATCGCAACACCATGCCCGACCAGCCGACCGCAATGCCGTTGTTGGCATCGGAAAAGTCAACGCTGGCGATGCGGCTCGTTGTGGCAAAGGAATGATCGGTCCAGGTCAGGCCGCCGTCGTCCGATCGCAGGATCGTGCCGGTGTCCCCTGCGGCCACATAGGTGGCGGGGCCAAGGGCACAGATGGAATTGAGGTGGCGGGGGTGGACCGTCACCGGTGGGCTCCAATGCTGACCGGCGTCGCTCGTTCGGGTCACCGTGCCGTATTCACCCACGGCCACCCCATGGGTCGGATCCCCGAAGGCCACGCCCAACAGGATGTTGCCCGACGGACGCGGGTTCTGCCAGTACCACGTGGGCTGGGCGGGCAGGAAGAAGGGGATGGCCAGGCAGACCAGGACGTGCGGGAGGCGGTATCCGATCATGGCAGTGGAAGTTGGTCCTCCGAAAGTAACCCTCCCGTCCGGGTCCCCGTCCCCGGTGGGCGTGCGATGTATCGATCACTTCCGACGATACGCGCAACTTTGCATCGGCCTCCAACCTTCAGGTTTCAGCTTTCACCTTTCAGCTTTCAACTTTCACCTTTCAGCTATCGAACTCCCCATGCTCGGCCTCCGACTTCCCACCGATCCCCGATGGACGGCCCTGGTGAACAGCGACCTGAGCGAAGTGCTCACGGACCACGCCTGGTGCGAGCAGAAGGCGGCCAGCAACGCCATCAGCCTGATCGTGAAGCACAGCGAGCTGAGCGAGCTGGTGGAGGCGCTCACACGCATCGCGCAGGAGGAGATGGCCCATTTCGGTCTGGTGCTGGAGAAGATCAAGGCCCGCGGCTTCACCCTGGGTCCTGAACGCAAGGACAGCTATGTGAACGAACTCGTGCAATTCATGCGGAAGGAGGGGAGCCGCGAGGAGCGCCTGGTGGACCGCCTGCTCTTCGCCGCGATGATCGAGGCCCGCAGCTGCGAGCGCTTCAAGCTATTGAGCGAAAGGGTCGGGGACGAGGACCTGCGCGCCTTCTACCGCGACCTGATGGCCAGCGAAGCGGACCATTACACCACGTTCCTCGGTTTCGCCCGCAAGTACGGCGGCCGCGTGGATGTGGACCGGCGTTGGAAGGACTGGCTGGAACACGAGGCGGGGATGATGGAGCGGTACGGGAGGGAAGCGACGATGCACGGGTGAACAACGGTGGCCTGTTCACCTCACCTGCGGTGTCGACCCAGTGGGTCGACCGATCGCCGAACGATCCGATAGGCACGCCGATCTAGAGAACAGCGACCTTTGCTGCCCATGAGCACCCGTGAGATCACCGCGGAACTGATCAGCATCGGCGATGAACTGCTGATCGGGCAGACGATCAACACCAATGCGGGGTGGATCGGGGCGGAATTGAGCAGCATCGGCATCCGCACAAAGCGGGTGCAGACGATCGCGGACGATGCTGCGGCCATCACTTCGGCCCTGGACGATACCGCATCGGATATCATTCTGATCACCGGGGGGCTGGGACCGACCAAGGATGACATCACCAAGCACACGCTCTGCACGTATTTCGACACCCGACTGGTGCGGCATCCGGACATCGAGGCGCGCATCGTGGCCTTCTTTGAGCAACTTGGCCGGGACCCGCTGGAAAGCAACCGCGCCCAGGCCGACCTGCCGGAGGCGTGCGAAGTGGTCCCCAACGAACGGGGCACGGCCAGCGGGATGTGGTTCGCGAAGGGGGAGCGTGTTTTCGTGAGCATGCCCGGTGTGCCCTACGAGATGAAGGCAATGATGCGGCAGGAGGTCCTTCCGCGGCTGCGCGAACGGTTCCGGCCACCCACCATCATCCACCGCACCCTGCTGACCACCGGCCTGGGCGAAAGCCACCTGGCCGAACGCATCGCGGCCTGGGAGACCGGCCTGGTGGCCGACCGGATCAAACTGGCCTACCTGCCAAGCCCGGGCATCGTCAAGCTCCGCCTCTCCGCCTATGCCGAGCAGGACCCCGTGGCCACGCGCGGTCGGGTCGATCGCCAGGCCGAGGCGTTGTACCGGCTCGTTCCGGAGTTGATCTTCGGGGAGGGCGAGGACCGATTGGAGCAGGTGGTCGGGCTGGCCTTGAAGGGGAAAGGTCAGACGCTGGCGCTGGCCGAGAGCTGCACCGGGGGGTATGTGAGCCATCTGATCACCTCGGTCCCAGGGAGTTCGGCCTATTACACGGGCGGTGTGGTCAGCTATGCCAACGCGGTGAAGATGGAGGAGCTGGGCATCCCGAGCGACATGTTGGAGCTGAACGGGGCGGTGAGCCGCCCGGTGGTGGAGAAGATGGCCGCTGGCGTGCGACAAGCGCTGCATACCGATTGGAGCATCGCGTTGAGCGGGGTGGCGGGCCCCGATGGGGGAACGGCTGAGAAACCGGTCGGAACGGTGTGGATGGCCGTGGCAGGTCCCGGTGGCGTTCGCTCCGTGAAGGGCTTCTTCCCGGGGACCCGTGACCTGGTGATCAAGCGGAGCGCCCTGGCCGCGTTGAACATGCTCCGTCTGGCACTGCTCCGCGGTGAAGAGGCTTGGAAGCAGGCACCGGTCCCGCAGGAAGGCGATGAGCTTTGAACCGACCCCGTATGTGTGTGGGTGTGCAGGCATGTGGAACATCGGAACTTTGTCCTACCTTTGCAGCCCGAAATGTGAAGTGTCATGTCCAAGGTCTGTCAGATCACGGGTAAGAAGGTCGTCACCGGCAACCGGGTGTCGCACTCGAACATCAAGACCAAGCGCAAGTTCGAGCCGAACCTGCAGGACAAGCGGTACTTCCTCCCGGAGGAGAACAAATGGGTCACCCTGCGGGTGAGCGCCGCCGGGATGCGCACCATCAACAAGATCGGCATCGGCGAGGCCCTCAAGCGCGCAAAGGCCAAGGGATACCTCACCGCCTGAACCAACGACGAACATCCGCTGACCCATGGCCAAGAAAGGGAACCGCGTCCAGGTGATCCTCGAGTGCACGGAGCATAAGACCTCGGGGCAGCCCGGCACCAGCCGCTACATCACCACCAAGAACCGGAAGAACACCACCGAACGGTTGGAACTGAAGAAGTACAACCCGATCCTCCGGAAAATGACCATTCACAAGGAGATCAAGTAATCCTACGGGACCATGGCCAAGAAGACCGTTGCATCGCTGAAGAAGGCCGACGCCAAAGTGTTCACCAAGGTGATCAAGATGGTACGCTCCGACAAGACCGGTGGGTACCAGTTCGTGGAGCAGGTCCTGCCCGCCGAGGACGTGGACAAGTTCCTGGCCGACAAGAAATAATCACGTCGAGGAAAACCATCGGAAGGCCTCTGTGAAGCAGGGGCCTTCCGTGCTTCCTGACCCTGTTGAGGACCGATGTTCGGACTCTTTTCGCGCGACAAGAAGGCCACCGAGGCAAATGCCGCCAAGCTCGAACAGGGCCTGGAACGGTCCCGCAAGGGCCTGTTCGCCAAGCTGGCCCATGCCGTGGCCGGGCGCAGCACCGTGGATGACACGGTGTTGGACGAACTGGAGGAAGTGCTCATCGCCAGCGATGTCGGGGTGGACACCACGCTGAAGATCATCCAACGGATCCAGGCCCGGGTGGCGCGGGACAAGTACCTGGGGACCGACCAACTGAACGCCCTGCTCCGGGAGGAGATCGCCGTCCTGATGAAGGACCCCGCCCCGATGGACCCGTCGATCAAACCCTACGTGATCATGGTGGTGGGTGTGAACGGGGTGGGCAAGACCACCACCATCGGCAAATTGGCCCATGCCCTGAAGCTGGAGGGGCGCAACGTGGTGCTTGGTGCGGCCGATACTTTTCGCGCCGCGGCCGTGGACCAGTTGAGGATCTGGAGCGAACGCGTGGGCGTGCCTCTGGTGAGCCAGGGCATGAACGCCGACCCGGCGGCGGTGGCGTTCGACACCATTGAAAGCGCCAAGGCCAAAGGCCTGGACGTGGCGATCATCGACACCGCGGGTCGCCTGCACAACAAGGTGAACCTGATGAACGAACTGACCAAGGTGCGGAACGTGATGCGGAAAGTGGTCCCGGAAGCGCCCCACGAGGTGCTCCTGGTGCTCGATGCCAGCACGGGCCAGAACGCCATCGAACAGGCAAGGCAGTTCACCAAGGCCACCGACGTGACCGCGCTTGCCCTGACCAAGATCGACGGCACGGCGAAGGGTGGCGTGGCCATCGGTATCAGCGATCAATTCCAGGTACCCATCAAATATCTCGGTGTCGGTGAAGGCATGGACGACCTGCGCGTCTTTGACAAACACGCGTTCGTGGACGCGCTCTTCAAACCCGACTGACGTGAAGGCCCGCAGCCGCAAGCCCACCAAGGTCAATGTCGTCACCCTGGGCTGTTCGAAGAACACCTTTGACAGCGAGGTGCTGATGGCCCAATTGAAGGCCAACGGCATCGCCGTGGACCACGAAGCGCCGCATGACGACCACAACGTGGTGGTGATCAACACCTGCGGCTTCATCGAGAACGCCAAGCAGGAGAGCATCGATACCATTCTGGCCTGGGCCGGGGCAAAAGAGCGGGGGGAAGTGGACAAGGTCTATGTCACCGGCTGTCTCAGCCAGCGCTACGCCCCCGAACTCAAGGAGGGCATCCCCCAGGTCGACGCCTGGTTCGGCACGCGTGACCTGCCGCGCCTGCTCAAGACCCTCAAGGCGGACTACAAACATGAACTGGTCGGCGAGCGGTTGCTGACCACACCCGCCCATTTCGCCTACTTCAAGATCAGCGAGGGCTGCGACCGGAAATGCTCCTTCTGCGCGATCCCGTTGATGCGGGGGAAGCACGTCAGCACGCCGATCGAGCAGTTGGAAGCCCAGGCGCGATCACTGGCCGCGCAAGGGGTGAAGGAGCTGATCCTGATCGCGCAGGACCTGACCTACTATGGCCTGGACCTGTACAAGAAGCGGAACCTGAGCGACCTGTTGGCCCGCTTGAGCGACGTGGAGGGCATCGACTGGATCCGCCTGCACTACGCCTTCCCCAGTGGCTTCCCGATGGACATCCTCGATGTGATGCAGGAACGCTCGAACATCTGCAACTACCTGGACATGCCACTGCAGCACGGCAGCACGGCGATGCTCACGCGCATGCGCCGGGGCATCACGCAGGAGAAGACGGAAGCGCTGGTCGCTACCATCCGCGACAAGGTGCCGGGCATCGCCATCCGCACCACGCTGATCGCCGGATTCCCCGGGGAGACCGACACGGACCATGCGGACAACCTGCGTTGGATCGAGCGGATGCGTTTCGACCGCCTCGGCTGCTTCACCTACAGCCACGAGGAGGATACCCACGCCTTCACCATGGACGACGATGTGCCGGCCGGGCTGAAGGAGCAGCGTGCCCAGGAGATCATGGAACTGCAGGGCGGCATCAGCGCGGACCTGAACCGGCAGAAGGTCGGGAAAGTCTTCAAAGTGCTGGTGGACAAGGCCGAGGCGGGCCACTACATCGCCCGGACGGAGCACGATTCACCTGAGGTGGACAACGAGGTGCTGGTCCCGATCGAAGGGAATTATCTGCGCATCGGGGACTTTGCAGAGGTCCGGATCACCGATGCGCGGGAGCACGAGTTGGTGGGGGAGGTGCTCTAGAAGCTCCACTTCACCCTTACATACCCCGCGTCCCCGATCCCCTTGAAGCCGAGCGTGGGCACCTCCTGCCAGTAGCCTTGGTAGAAGACATCGAGCTGCCAGTTGTTGGCCAGGCTCACCAACAGGCTGGGGAAGAGGATCAACGCGTTCGGACCGGGCGATCCCAGCACGGCCAGGCTGCCGGAGATGATCGGGTTGAAGGCATAGTTCACGCTGACCATGCCCGTGAACCGGAACGGCATGAGGTTCTTCGGGGAGACCTGTCGCGCGATGACATCATTGCCACTGACCTCAGCCGGTGTGGCGGCGCCGTTGTTGTTGTAGAGGCCGCTCACGATCAAGTAGAGCCCATTGCGGAAGGAATGGTCGATGGTGGAGGTGAAGGAGACGCTGGCATCATCCGTAGTGTCCTGAGCGGTCGGGATGAAGACCGTCGTTTCGCCCTTCAACCCGCTGCCGCCGAGGTTCCCGGCCCAGCCTGCTCCAACGGCCGCATCGTCGCGGTATTGACCGCCGATCACCTGCAGATCGTAGCTGCCGACGTGGAACCGGTACATCCCCGCGGCAACGCGCTGGTCACTGCTGTCGGCCTTCACGGCAAGTTCGACCTGCCCGGAGACGCCTGTGAAATAGCGTAGGCTGATCGCGTCGGAACCAGGGCGTTCCTCGTAATCGAAATCGAGGTAGTTGAACGCGTTGAAGATGTCGTTCGGGTTCCACACCAGGTCGAGGCCCCAGTTGATCCGCTGGCGGCCGGCGCGTGCGACGAAATGACCGCGCTCGTATTCGAGCCAGGCCCGGTCGATGATGGTGTGGCCCACGAAGGCATCTTCCTTCAGCCACACCCAGCTCATGTCCACCAGACCAGGGTCCATTTCCAGACCGTGTGCCAGGGTGGGGTCGTCGCGCACCTGGTCGCCGACGAAGACACGGTCGCGGAATTCCACGCCGGCCCGCAGCCCAGGCAGAAGGTCCGCGTGGAAGTTCAACCGGTTGTGCAGCAGGCCGGAGACCGCGGTCGTGTTCAGCAGGGGCGACCAACTGACGCTGGGCATGCCCTTCACGTAGCCGTTGAAATGGAGCGCCGGCTTGAACGCCGTGGTGTCCTGGCCGCGCGCCGTGAAGCTCGTGATCGCCAGCATCACCACGAGCGACCGCATCATCCCCGCTTTTCGTCCTTCACGATGCGCCCGTCCTCCAGGGTCACCACACGACGGGCGCGGTCGATCACACGCTGGTCGTGCGTGGCGAAAAGGAAGGTCATGTTGTCCTTCCGGTTGAGTTCGGCCATCAGGTCGATCAGGTCGTGCGTGGAATGGGAGTCGAGGTTCGCGGTCGGCTCATCGGCCAGCACGAAGCGCGGACGCGAGGCCAGGGCACGTGCTACCGCCACCCGCTGCTGCTGTCCCCCGCTCAGCTCGTTGGGGCGCTTGTCCAGCTTGTCCATCAAGCCGACGGACGCGAGCAGTTCCTGTGCACGTTGCTGGCGTTCCCTTTTCTTCACGCCCTGGAGCAGCATCACGAAGGAGACGTTCTCCAGTGCGGTGAGGACGGGGATCAGGTTGTAGGCCTGGAACACGAAGCCGATGTGGTGGAGCCTGTAGGCGATCATGGCGTTGGCGCTCTTGTGGCCGATGTCCTCGCCATCGATCAGCACGTGACCGGCGGTGGGCTCGTCCAGTCCGCCGATCATGTTCATCAGGGTGGTCTTGCCACAGCCGCTCGGGCCGATGATCGCGGTGAACTCGCCCTTCTCCACACGCAGGTCGATACCGTTCACGGCGTGCACGGGCACGGTATCGGCGTCGTAGGTGCGGGTGAGGCCGCGTGTCTCGATCACGGGTGTCTCCATCAGATCTTGCGTAGGGCCTCGGTCGGCCGCATGCGCACGGCCTTCCAGGCGGGGTAAATGGCGGAAAGGATCGCGGCGGCGATGCCCAGTCCGGCGATCTCCAGGTAGAAGTTGGCGGCGAGCGCCGGATGGATCACCGCGTCGAAGCCGTAGGAGGACAGGCCTGCCGCGAACGCCGTGAGATCGATGCCCGTGCGCCCGACGACCTGGATGCTGACCCAGGCGAGCAGCATGCCCAGTGGCGCGCCGATCACGGCCATGTACACGGTCTCCCACATCACCATGGCGAACACGCGGCGGCGCTCCATGCCGATGGCCATCAGCATGCCGAGCTCGCGCGTGCGTTCGAGCACAGCCATCAGCATGGTGTTCACGATGCCGAACATCAGCGCCAGCAGGATGATGCCGATGAAGATGTAGGTATACTGGCTGAAGGAGTCGACCACCAGGCGCAGTTCCGGCGACAGCTCCTTCCAGCTCTCCACGCGCATGTCGGGCCGTATCGCCTGCATTTTCCGTTGCACAGCATCAAGATCCTTTTCATCGGTCAGCAGCACGGCGATCTCATTGGCCGGGGTGCCCAGGTGCATCTGCCGGGCGAGGTCCTCGCGACGCACGTAGACGGTGCCCTCCTCCAGGGCGCTGTTGCCGCTGTGGTAGAGACCCACCACGCGGAAGCTCATCGCGACCAGGGAGTCCTGCGCATTCAGGAAGCTGATCACCGTGCGGCCGCGCAGGTCGATCTTGAGCTTTTTGGCCAGCTTGGCGCCCATCACCATCGGCGCGCTCTTGGTGCCGGTGAAGTAGGTGCCATCGGTCAGCCGGTCATGGAGACCGGTCACCTTCTCCTCGTCCTCCGGGTCGATCCCGAGCACGCTGACTCCCGCGCTGTTGGCCGTGCTCTGCACCATCACGCCGGGCAGCACGATCCTTTCAGTGGCCGCCTTCACCCGCAGGTCGGTGCGGATGCTGTCCAGGAGCATGTCGGCTTCGGGGATCCCATAACGCCCATCATCGTCATCGCGGAAACGGGGCGCGTGCACCTGGATGTGCGACACCTGGTCGTTGATCACGGTATCGAGCTGGTGGGCATACATGCCCCACGATACGGCCATGAAGAAGGTGCCTCCCCAAAGCCCCACGGCGATCGACAGCGCCACCAGCAGGCTCCGCAACCGGTTCCTCCACACGTTCCGCCAGGCGATCAGGGGGACCATTGTTCAGGCGCGCAGGGCCCGGATCGGCACCAGGCGGAGGATCTTGAGGGTGGGGTAGAGGCCGAGGAAAAGCGTGATGCCGAGCACGATCGCGGCCTGGGCGGCGAAGATCCAGGGGTCGTTCATGAACGGGATGATGGGCTCGAAACCGTAGGTCTCGTAGACCTGGGCCAGTTCGCCGGTGAAGCGGATCGGGTTGGCCTGGAAGTACATCACCACGGGCATGGCGGTGAGCCCGCCGAGCAGGGCCCCCAGCAGGGCCATGATGGCCGATCCCAGAACGAACACCGTCGCCAGCCGACCACGGCCCATGCCCACGGCGGTCATCACGCCGAACTCGTGGATGCGCTCGGTGTACATCATCAGCAAGGTGCCGAAGATCCCGAAGGCGATCACGATGTAGAGGATGGCCAGGGTGATGAGGGCGAAGGAGTTGTCCACTTCGATGAACTGCACGAGCTCGGGCACCAGTTGTTTCCAATCCATCACCTCCCACCGATGGCCGTCCGTTCCCCGGCGGATCGCATCGGCGATGGCGGTCGCGTCACCGGGCCGGTCGGTGCCGATGACCAGCGCGGTCGCGAGATCGTCCGCACCGTACAGCTGGCGTGCGGTCCCCAGCGGCAGGAAGACGGCGCGCTTGTTCAGGTCCGGCGACCCCAGATCGATCAGGCCCTTCACGCGGTACTTGCCCGCCGCGAAACTGCCGTGGTAGCCCGAGCCGAGCAGCACCACGCTGTCGCTCACACCGAGCCCCAGACGGTCGGCGAGGTCCTTGCCCAGCAGGGCGGCTTGCTCGTCGATGGTCTCCAGGCGCGCACCTTGCGCGACGCGGTCCGCCGTGTTCCGGATCGCCGGTTCGTGCGCGGGGTCGAAGCCGACCACCAGGGCACCGTTGGTCTGATCGCGCGAGGCCGCCAGGGCGAAGGACTCGAGCCGTTCGGCCACATCGGTGACACCCTCCACGGCGCGTACGGCACGCAGCAGGCTGTCGCTGGAGGGGAAGGCATTGTCCAGGGTGCGATCATCCCAGTATCCGGCCTGATGCACCTGCACGTAGCCCACGAAATGCCCCACGCTGTTGCGGATCATGTTGTCGTAGGCGCCCATCTGCGCGGATCGCATGATGCAGGAGAGCAGCACGGCGAAGAAGATGGCCGCGAGGGTGATCAGCGTGCGGCGCTTGTTGCGCCAGAGGTCCCGCCAGGCGAGCAGCAGGTACATGTTCACTTCACGTTGCGCATCTGCTGGACCGTGAAAAAGTCGTCCGTGATCGGCACGTCGTATTCCAGATCGGTATAGGTGATCACGGTCTTGTGACCCGGCTTGTCGGCGGGCGTCATTTCCATTTTCGCGGGGATCGTGCGCCCGCCCATGGTCCTTATGTCGGAGTTCACCATGGTGTTCACCAGCGCACCGTCCTCGTCGTAGAATTCCGAGCGCAGCTGCAGATAGTCCTGCTGATCGATCCAGACCAGCACGTGGTCCCAGACCACGCCGGCATCCTCGTGCGGCGTCATGCGGATCTTCCAGCACTTGCGGCCCTGCTGGTCCTCCTCGCCCTCGATGCGGTGGTCATAGTCGTTCTTCACGTTGGCCTCGCGCACCAGGTCGTCGTTGGTGAAATCGGTGCCCATCCAGTTCTGCGACATCATGCTGGGCGGCAGCTTCACATTGCGTTCCACCGCGGGCACCCAGTTCCAGAGGTCCTTGCCGCGCTTGAGGAAGGCCGTGCCCGCGTCCTTGGCCGGAGAGGTGACCAGGATCATGAACAGATCGTCGCCCTTGCTCCAGGTCTTCATGGCCATCTCGCGGCTCCACTTGGGCCGCACGATGGAAATGGTCATATCGGCCCGTGAGGTCTTCCCGCGCAGGTGGTCCTCGCTCTTCGTCACGATCTCCGCGGCATCCTGTGCGCTTACAAAGGCGGGTGCAAGCAGGGATCGAAGAAGAAGAAGGCCGGCAAGGTGGAACGAATGCATGGTCAAAGATGCACGATCCCCTGCCGGATGCGGACCGCGGTGCCTAATCGGCTTGGTCGCGGTCCGCGGCGTCGGGACCGCGCAGGCCGCTGAAGAAATCGATCAGCACCTTCCGTTGGGCGTCGGTCAAACGCGCCTTTGGATGCATCCAGGTATAGGCGGGCAACGGCATGTCCCCTTCGCCGATCTCGTCCGGTGCGTCCTTGAGAAAGTGGTCCTTGCGCTTCTGTGCCAGCGTCCCCCAGATGCTCAGATTTCCATGATGGCGTGCCTCCTCGACGTGGTGGTGCACCCACCAGTTCACGGGGGTGATCCGGTCGTACCACGGGTATTCACTTTCGTAGCTGTGGCAGTCGTAACAGGCCGCGCGCACGAGTTGTTCCACCTGGGTGGAGGGCTTGGTCATCGCCAGCAGGTCCTGCGCCGGATCGTAGGCGGGAACCGAGGTATCCGGGCGAATGAACTGGGCGACCCCCAGCAGGACGATGAGTATGAGCAGCCAGCGTTTCATGTGGTAAAGATCGATGCGGTCCTGTTGATCAGCGTTTGTCGATCTCGATGACCATGGCGATGGCGTTCTGTCCGGGTGCAAGTGAACAAGACGCACCGAAGGTATCGCCTTCGCGATAGTCCACCCGATCGGCGGGGACCAGTTCATTGTCCAACACGTCGGACAACCGGACCTCCAGCCCTTGCGCCCCTGAAGCGTTCAACTCCGTGTTGATCTTGTTGAAGTCGATCGGCTGGTCGAACACGACGATGGCCATCACATCCCGCGTTCCGATGGTATCGGCCGTCAGGCTCTGGTCATGTGGGAACACGCGCGTACCCGTGATGCCGCAATAGGGGGAATGCTTCGGCGTGTAAGGGAAAAGCACATAGTCGCTGCCATCCGATTCCTGGCCGAACAGGTAGATGTAGCATTCGCTGTTGTTCGTCACCTCGATCTTGAAACGCGATCCCTTGGCGACGGGGCTGACCGTCCGAAAGAGGCGATCGCCGGACCGCCGAAGGGCGATGTGCGATCCGGAGGTCCGTCCCTTGGCATCCACCTCGACCAGGCCGAACCGGATGTCGAAGCGGTCCGGCTTGACATCCACTCCCTCACCCTGCGGGTAGACCGCGTAGGACTCCTTGCAGAAGTGGGCGAAGTCGCTGTAGCGCACCCAGGCCCGGCCATTGCTGCCCCACGCCGGGGTCCAGCTGTTCTGCAGGAGGAAGCCCCCCTCATTGCCGAACTTGTAATCATCATAACCGATCACGCACATGGCGTGGCCGCCGAACCCCGGCATCCGATAGTCCGTCTGCGTCGGCTCCCACTTCTCGCGCCCCTCCATGTCCTGCATGAAGGACCCGCCCACCATCATGCCGATCACACAGGGTGAGCCCTGGGCCAACTGCTGCTTCATCGCCACCATGTCGACCGCGTCCTCCTGGGTGTCGCCCTGCGTGAGGCGTTGGAAGCCCTTGATGCGGTAGGGCAGGGCCTGCTGCCGTTCGTCGCTGTTCGGCAGATGGGTGCAACTGCGGTCGTCATAGGCGAAGCGGCTGAAGGGGAGCACTCCGCCGTTGTGCATGGCCTGCATCGCGCGTTCGATATAGCTGCCCTGGCAACCGCTGTTCGGGATCTTGATCTGGTTGTAGAGGAAGCTGGGGCTGAAGCGCACGCGGTCGGGATCTTCCTTGGTGGCCTCGGCCTGCACGATGGTGCGCGCGGCGTAGGCGCTGGCCCAGGCTACGCAACTGCCCTGCTGGCCCTGGTCGCCCGCGGTCGGGGCGAACTGTTCCAATGAGACCCGTTCCGGCAGCGGATGATGCACGTTGTCGGCCAGCGGTTCATAGACCGCCACGCTGTCGTAGAGCGCAGGGTCGAAATTGGCGCCGGTGGTGAAGGCGGCAAGCTGCGCGATCATATCCCCTCCGCCGCCCTGGCTGCAGCTCTTCATGCCGCCCAGGAAATAGAAGAGCCCAAAGCCGATCACGACCACGAGCAACAATTTGGGCCGTTTGATCAGGAAACCCAGCAACAGCGGGATCAGCGAGGAGCCTCCCGCCATGCCCGTGCCCCCGCCGGAACGTCGAAGGGGTCGCGATGGACGGGAATTCGCGTCGTTGCCCTCGTCGGGCGTCATGCGGATAGGCATCGGATGGAGGTCTTGGCGGTCGTTGGACGAGGATGCGAAACGGATGTCACTCCTGCTCTCCGCTGAATTTCCGGCGGCCGGTGATCAACTCGAAGAACAGGACGAAGTCGGAAGCGAGGCTCCAGAGCGGATACCGGAAGGTGGCGGGCTTGTTGTGCGCGAAGAAGAAATGGCCGATCCAGGCCAGACCGTATCCGGCGGCCGGCACGCCCAGGAGCCACCAGGCATTCCGGTCGAAAATTGCCAGAGCGACCCAGAACGGGATGAGGCCGGTGCCGATGAAATGCAGCACCCGGGTCACCCGGTCCCGATGTTCGGAGAGATAGTACGGGTAGAATGCGCGGAACGAGCCGATCCTCTCGTCCGGTGGGCCCTTGGTCGTCATTTCTTCGCGGATGTGCCGATCAGTGTACCACCTGGACACGCGTCCACATCCTGTCCCGCTCTCCGATCAACCGGATGGTGTAGAGCCCGTTCGCCATGCCACCCAGATCCAGCTCGGTCCGGTCCTCGCCGTGCATCTCAACGGGGTGTTGCAGCAGCATCCGTCCTTCCACGTCGATCACCTGCAACGTGGCCGGGCCCTGGATGCCGGTGGTGGACAGGACGCACGACCCGGTGGTGGGGTTGGGGACCAGGCCCATCGTGGCGGTCGGGGCCGCCTCTTCAATGCCCACGAACCCGTTCAGTGTGAAGGCCCATTTCAGATCGCGGCCGAACTCGGTCTGGAAGCTTTTCAGCGTGCTCCCGGTCAGCCGTTTGAACCGCAGGAAGCCCGACCCCTGCCCCGGGTCGGCCCAATAGCTGAACCCGTCATTGCCGCTGTCCGTCACCTCGAACTCGTAGCAGCCGTCGAACAGGGACAGGGTGTCGGCATAGGTCGTGTTGTTGTCCAGTGCGCTGCGGCTGTACACGGCATTGCCATATACATCGCGGATGGTCAACGTGTTCTCGTATGCCCGGTTGTTGGTCTTGAAGTACACGATGAAGTTGTCCGTGTAGGTCACGGGCAGTTCGAAGTGCGTAGTGTAGCTGTCATTGTCCGCATATTCATCGGCGCCGCCATTGGGTGCGGACACGATCACTGTGAAGAGTTGGTCCGCATCGCCCAGCCAGAACGATCCGTCCGGGATCGGCAGGGTGACCTCGGCGGTGGCCATGTGCTTCAGGTCCCCCGTCCAGGTGTAGGTCTGCTGTGGCCCCCCGCTGATCCCGTAGGTGAAGGTGGCGCTGGTGAGGTCCGTACCACCGGCGTTGCGCAGCACCACCACGGGATCGAAGCACATCGGATTCACACGTGCCTGGTAGCCCACATCCGACGGACGGACCACGTTGTAGATCTCGGCGTCGAGCGCATGCGCGGCGGGGCCATATTCGAACAGGTCCACGTTGGTGACGTAATTGCCGCCGCCCATCCCGGGATTGTTCGCCGGAACAGGGGAGATCCGGTAATCGAGGTTCACCATGCCATTGCTCACGTAGGGCGTAACGTCGGTCCAATGGTCGCGGACCACATCGCCCGGACACCAGCCTTCGCGGGCATAGAGCCAGGTGCCCCCCTGCGGATAGACCGGGTTCAGGGCGCATTCGTTGGTCAGCCAGATGTGCCAGTCGTCGATCTGTGATCCGTTCGCGTACCAGTAATGCGTGTTGTCGTGGAACTCACAACACCCCTGGACGTTCGGGTTGCTGGTCTGATCGCCATGCCCGGTCAGGCGTGTGCGGAGTTCCCACTGGGTGGCCGCCGGATCAACGGCGATGTCCAGAGGAGGAAGCTTCGTGTCGTCGTCCAGGGAGGCGAACGAATAGCTTGCCTCTGCACCCCAGGGGCGTTGATGTCGCACCACTGGGCGCGGTGGCGTGCCCTCGATCATCTCGAAGTCCAGGTCGATCAGCTCCTGCTGATTGCCGGCGCTGAGGTCCACGCTGTCGTGCAGCAGATATTGATAGTCCGTCACGTCGTAGGTCCAGGTGAAACCGTTCGGGCCGAGGCTCAATTGGATCCCGTAGGGCGTGATGTACCGTCCGATCTCGTACTTGTCGATCACCTCGAAAGGGAGGCCGTAGTAATGCAGTGTGTCGTTGTGGAATACCACACCGGTGCTCAGTGAACTGTCGATCGCCGCGCCGGACGGGTCGTAGGTATGGGTGTACCCCGCCGACCAGGCGAACGCTGTGTCCACCGGCTCGGCGGCATTGCCCACGACCTGATAGTCCTCCTTGGAGAGATACGCCTGCACGTCCGGGTCCGTCACGATCAAGGTATCGAGCTGGTCGGTATAGGTGCCCTGCACGAAGGTGAGATCGGGCCGGATGGTCGAGCTGATGGGTGAAGCACCCAACGCGGTGGCGTGGCGATAGCCGCGCTTCACCGTGCCCATCGGCCACGCCGGGAGGGAGGGGACCGCGCTGTTCTCCAAGGTGAAGTCCGTCGGCAGCTCATCGAAATGGTACGAATAGAGCAGGTCCGGTGCGTTCGGATGTGTGTTGTCGACACGCCTGTCGGACCAGGCCGCGATCGTGGCGGCGCTCACCTCGGTCCCGAACACATTGAACTCGTCGATCAGGCCGGGGTAGGGGTACTCGCCGTTCCGGCCGGAGCCGATGCGGAATTTCACGATCCCGCTCATCGGTTTCGTCTTGCCCGTGCCGCTTTGCCAGAGCGTGCCGTTCAGATAGATCTTCATCTGGCCGGTGTTGGTGTTCTTTACGAAGGCCCAATGGTTCCACTGGCCCTCCACCTCCGCGGTCTGTGCCGCCTTGTTGATCCGGTCGTAGCCGCCGCCATCATTGCCAGCGTCCCAATACACGCTGCCATCGCTCCAGGGCAGATGGATGTTCAGGATCCTGTTGTTGCTGGCGTCGACCGCCTCGAGCATCGTGGTGTTCACCGGAATGCTGGCGTCGCCGTAGGCCCAGAAGGTGATCGTCACCTGATCACTGAGGGTCGCAAGCCCGTTGGGTGCCACGCCGATGAAGTCGTTGTTCATCTCCAGGTAGCCGTCCACGCCGAGGTCCCGGATCACCATGCCATTGGCCATGTCGGTGGCGGCCAGCTCCGCTCCGCCCCATTGCATCTGCTTTTCCATGGCCACCTCCACCAAAAGATCGGAGCTGCCGTCCCAGGTGAAGGGGGAGGTCAGGTCGAGGGTGTTGGTGCCCGGGATCAGGTCATGCGCATGGTCGAACACCGTGGCCAGACCACTGTTGTCGAACGCGCTCACGTTGGTGAACGACCCGAGCTTCATGCGCACGGTCAACCGGTCCACCATCCCGCCATTGTTGGTCACCGCGAAACGCAGGCGTTCGATCGGTGCGCCCGCGTTCAGGCCCGATGCGTTCAGCTCGGCGGCGGTGAAGGCGAACTGCGATCGCGCAGGACCCTGGGTCGCGCCGAAGGTCTGGCCGTCCGTGGCATTGTTCAGGCCGATGGCATGGGCCGTCTCGGTCTGGGTCCCAGTGATCGTGCGGGTCACCACCTCACGCTGCCGCAGGTCGATCGGCATCACATAGGTCATCTCCACGCTGTCCGGCGACGCGGTGCCCACCAGGAAATGGGCATGCTCCTGGGCTGTGCTGTCCAGTGCGCCTGTGTGATCGTACACGAACATGTACGTCAGGTAGTCCCATTCGCCGCAGGCGTACTGGTCCTGGGTGGTCTGCGCATCGCATTTCAGCGTCTGGTGCATCAGCACCTTGCGGAACTGGTGCGTCGTGTCCGGAAATAGCCAGGTACCGCGTCGGGCGGTGATGGAATCGAAATTGAGCGTCTGGACGTGGATGGTGTCCTGCGCGCAAAGGGCACCGGAGGAAAGGCACAACGCCAGGGCCAGCGGACGGGGGAAATGCATCGGACCGGATTTGGGACGCGGAATTTAGTCCGATCCGTTGGCGTGGCCTGTCCAGCGCCCCACTTCCACCTGATCTGGACCTCCAACTTCCCTCCCAGGCCCCATCTACCTTTGGCCGCCCATGGAACGAAACACGGTCCCCTATGCCGCCACCGGTCGGTCCAAGCCGATCGTGCTGGACCATCTGTCCGGTGATCCCGCAATGGCACCGTTCTCGACCTTCCCGTTCAGTGAAGTGGGCATTGCCGCCGCGGTGGATGCCCGGACCTTCGATCCGGGTGTTCGCACGATCGTGTCCAGGGCATTGGAGGGGCAATATGCAGGACCGGAGATGCATCCCGCCGTGCGTGCCTCGCTCGATCGTTTCCGCGATCCCCGGGCGCTCACCATCACCACGGGCCATCAACTCTGTCTGTTCGGCGGCCCCCGCTACGTGTTGTACAAGGTCCTGAACGCGATCCGCCTCGCCCGGCAGTTCGATCGCCAGGACCGGCCCGTGGTGCCGGTGTTCTGGATGGCCTCCGAGGACCATGATCTGCCCGAGGTGGACCACGTGTTCCTCCGCAACGAGCGCGTGCATTGGACCGCCACTGCTGGGGGGGCGGTGGGTCGCATGCCGCTCGTGGGCATCGCGGGTGCGGTCCGGAAAGCCTCCGATCTGCTGGGCATGGGACCCGGTGCCGACACGCTCCGCGTTCTGCTGCAGGAGGCTTATCGGCCCGAACACACGCTCGCCCAGGCCACGCGGCGCTTCCTGCATGGATTGTTCGGTCGCCTGGGACTGGTGGTGATCGATGGTGATGACCCCGCGCTCAAGCGCCTTTTCGCGCCCGTGATGCGGGAGGAATTGCTGAACCAGGTGGTGGAACGCACCGTGCGGTATGCGGATGAGAAGTTGCCGAAGGGATATGGAGGCCAGGCCCATGCACGTCCGGTGAACCTCTTTCACCTGAGGCCCGGGCACAGGAGCCGGGTGAGCGTGGATGACGCAGGGTACCACGTCCTGGATGGAGGGCCGGGCTTTTCCTCGGAGGAACTGCTGGCGGAGGTGGAACGCGCTCCACAGGACTTCTCCCCCAACGTGTTGCTGCGGCCGCTCTATCAGGAGACCATCCTGCCGAATGTCGCCTACGTGGGTGGCGGCGGCGAAGTGGCCTACTGGATGCAGCTGCGCTGGACCTTCCAGGCGTTGCAGGTGCCGATGCCCGTGGTGGCCCTGCGGACCTCGGCATTGCTGCTCGAAGCGGAGGAGAGCGCGAAGCTCGCCCAACTCGGATTGCACATCGAGGACCTGTTCATGCCGGTCGACCAGTTGGGTGCGGAATGGGCAAGGACGCATGCGTCAGTGGACACTTCCCTGGCAGCGGAGCGTGAACGGATCGGCGCCGTGTTCCAGGGGATCGTCGCGCGTTCCGCCGGGGTCGACCCCACGCTGGAAGCCTCCGCAAAGGGAGAGCAGGCGCGCATGAACAAGCGCCTGGACCATCTGGAGGAACGCCTTCTACGCGCGGCCAAACGCAGGGAGGCGGTGAACATCGCACGGCTCGAACGGATCCATGCACTGCTCTTTCCCGGCGGGGGCCTGCGCGAGCGGCGGGAGGGGCTGCTCACCGCCGTCGCCGATCACGGGGTCGGACTGCTCGACGGGCTCCTTGATGCACTGGATCCGCTGGAAAAGCGGTTCACGGTGCTGTCGTTCGGGGAAAAGGTCAGCGGATGAAGCGCCCGCTTTCCAAGCCACTGGCATCCTCCGCGCGGAAGGTGTAGGCCCCGGCAGGCAGATCGGCGATGCCGACCACCGTGCGACCGGTGCCATCCAGGGCACCCTGGCGCACGATCCGACCGACGGTATCGTACAGCTGCCAGCTGCCGGACCCGGTCAGGTGATGGTCGGCCTGGAGCTGCCCATCGGCCACCACGATGACCGTGCCGTTGGTGGCGGCGTGCATGTATACACTGACCACATCGCTGCGTGTGGTGGTGCCGTCCAGGTCGCGTTGCGCCAGCCGGTAGTAGCTGAACCCCGGCAATGGTCCGTCATCGGTGAGCCCGTAAGTGCGCATCTCCTGGCTGTTGATCGCGCCGGGCACCTCGCCGATCGGCTGGAACGAACTGGCGTCCGCGCTGCGCTCCACGATGAACCGCTCGTTGTTGCGTTCCGTGGCCGTGGCCCAGTCCAGCGCGACGACGTGATCACCGGGTGTGGCCCGGAAATAGAGCAGTTCGATCGGCAGGGGGTTCTCCGCACCGCTGACGCTGGCGAGGGTCCAGGGGCTGAACGCGTTCTGCTGGGCGGCGGTGATGATGGTGCCGGCGGTGGTGTTGCCCGTCGTGCCGCCGTTGCCGCGGTCGCGCCATACCGATCCATCGTACCGCGCCACGCGCAGGTCGGGCAGGAGGGTGACCCCGCAGCTGGACGGTGTATCCCAGCTCAATGTCACGTAGGCGTTGGGGGTGCCGGCGCTTTGGTCCAGGATCCAATATTCACAGCTGCTGATATGGTCGAGCGTGGGGTCCAGGGTGTTCCCGTACACCGATTGGGGGTCCATATCGAAATACGCGGCGGTGAACGCGTCCGTCGCGGTGGCCGTCAGGCCGCTGATCGCGATCGTCCGCAGCTTGTTTCCCTTGCCGACCGGGAAAACGAAGTTGTCGTTGCCGATCTTCTCCAACTGCCCGTTCACGAAGCTGGCGTCGCTGTAGTTGATCGCGGTGGCGTTGTCCAGCAGGCTGACCAGTGCACTGTTCATCACCCGCCCCTGCTGCAGGTCCAGGGTCTTGCGCACAATGAACCCATCGGTGACGAACACATCGTTCGCCGACTTGTTCACGCGCAGCACGCCGAACCGGTCCGTGAAGGACGGTCCATTGATGGTCTGCGCCCCATTGCCGTCCAGCACCACGGTGCTGTTCGCATCATCGAAGTCGGCCTCGCCCGCGTTGTTGTTGAAGTCCCCGGCCAGGTAGAGCGTGCCGCCGCTCAGACCACCGCCGCTCAGGTCCAGGAAGCCGCCCGGTTCGACCGTGATGTCGCCGTTCACGTCGATGGTCGAAGTGGTGTATTCATCGCGGAGGTAGGCATCCTGAAGACCCGGTGCCGTCCCTTGGATCGTCACGGATCCGGCCACCGTCAGGGTCGAAGTATTCTGGAGCTGTGCCCCGAACGCGCCGCTGCCGGCCGTGCGCTGCACCAGCATATCGCCACCGGCGTTCAACATGCCGTTGTCGATGTAGAGGAAGCGGGATGCCCCATCGCTCTGGACGCTCAGGTCGAAGCAGGTGGCGGCGGTGGCTCCGGTCACCACGCAACTGCGGATCGCCGTCTGGTCGATCAGGACGTTCGTGGCGGCCACCGGCACTTTGGCATCATCCCAGTTCCTGCAGTCGAACCAATCGGTCGTCTTGTAACCGGTCCACAGTCCGGGGACGAAGGTGTTCAGGGTGATGGGCAGCACCGGCGCGGCGGTCCAGTCCGGTGCGCCGCTGCTGTATGCGGAGCAACTGGCGTAGGTCGTCCAATCCGTGGGGTCATCGATGCGGATCAGCCAGCCGCGCTTGGTGGT
This sequence comes from Flavobacteriales bacterium, assembly GCA_020635655.1. Lineage (GTDB taxonomy): Bacteria > Bacteroidota > Bacteroidia > Flavobacteriales_F > PHOS-HE28 > PHOS-HE28. The sequence continues at coordinate 486,860 of JACJZI010000004.1, read as the reverse complement.
GCCGGTGATCGGTCCGGTGTACTTGGTGTAGTCCGTCGCGCTGGTGGGCGCCATGCTGAAGCACTCCATACTTGTTGGAAGACCGCTTTGTTGAGTGCTGTTGCCAAAGCTTAGGAACTGCCCGTTCGTGCTGAAGCCGTACAGCACTGTTCCCGAATAAGTGGCATTGTGAAGTGCCGTGGGGCTCGTGGTGCCATTGTTCCAAACTCCACCCTGCATGAAAAAGAGCTGATCTCCCCCATTGTTCAGGTTCACCGGGTTCAGCCCAAGGTTCGCGCAACTCCAAAGGGCATCCGGTGAAATACCGACCACGTTTCCCGTGCCGAGCGTGTTCCGCAAATGGAATGTGATGACGGTACCCGCTGGAATGGTGGTCCCGGTCCGGGTCATGCGTACCGTACCCTCGCTGTTCCCCCACTGTCCGGCGTTCACGCGCTCGAAGCCGTTGTCCGTGATGATCAGTTGGGTGTTCGGCGTGATGTCCTGGAAGCAGAAGAAGCTGATCTCATCCTCTCCCACGTACGTGCTACATGCATAGTTGTTCGCGTTCACGCCCACGATCGCCAGGTCGCCCTGGTCCAGCACGGTGGTGGGTCCGTTCACGTCCACGATGGTCAACGTGGCCGATGAACTGGCACCGATGGACATGCCGGGCGGGACCGAGATGATGGTGAAAGTGATGATGTTGTCGCCATCCACGAGGCCGTCGTTCTGCGGCAGTACCCGGAGGCTCTGCAACAACGTGGGTACGGTGGCGCCGGCCGTCAGTGGGATGGTGATGGTGGCCCCGAACGGCTGCCCGGTCGGGAATTGCATGAAATAGTCGTTCGGTGAATTCCCCTCGGTGGTCCCCGCGTTCACGGAGACCGAGATGACCAGGTTGCCCGATGTGGGCACGGGAACGCCGCCCCAACTGAACGTGAAGCTCTGCGCGCCACTGCCCTCCAGACAGGTGATGGCCAGCGGACTGATGTTGATCGCCTGACCCCATGCCCCAAGGGTCCCCAGCAACAGCATGCCAAGGAGTGTTCCGACCCGTGGGATCGACCGGCGAAAAATGATCCGTTCCATCACGTTGCAAAGATCGCCAATTCCAGCACCGCTCACGTTAACCGGAGGTGAAGCGCATCAGGCCTTTCCTGCACGGGACCAGGACTCGTGTCCGACCGCAAGCTCCTCTGCATTGTTGACGCTGGGAACGCCTGAGGGTCAGCGCAAAAAGGGGAGGAGTTATCCACGATCCATCCACGATCACCCGCCAATGGACCATAGCCGTGCACGGGGTACTTTTGCGCTTTCTTCATCACCTCCATATCCGCACACTTGCACGAGAAGATCCTGATCCTGGACCACGGCAGCCAGTACACCCAGCTGATCGCCCGACGCGTCCGGGAGTTGAACGTGTATTGCGAGATACACCCTTTCAGCAAGGCGGAAGAACATCGGAACGATCCCGCATTGAAGGGGGTGATCCTGAGCGGAAGCCCGTTCAGCGTGCACGATCCCGGTGCGCCGGACACCGATCTGACCGGATTGCTCGGCCGGGTGCCGGTGCTGGCCGTGTGCTACGGTGCCCAGCTGCTGGCGAAACGCGCGGGTGCCCAGGTGGAACGCACCCGGGTGCGCGAGTACGGCCGGGCCTATCTGGACAACATCCACGTCAGCGATCCGCTGTTCACGGGGATCCATGCCGGCACCCAGGTCTGGATGAGCCACGGCGACAGCATCGTCTCCGCGGCCGGGTCCATGGAAGTGATGGCCAGCACCCATGCGGTGCCTGTGGCCGCCTATCGCCTCAAGGACGGTCCCACGTTCGCCGTGCAGTTCCATCCGGAGGTGTACCACACCACCGACGGGCTGCGGCTGCTCGGCAATTTCGTGCTTGGGGTCTGTGGCTGTTCCGGCGACTGGACACCGAAAGGCTTCGCCGAAAGCACCGTGGAGGAGCTGCGCCAGCAACTGGGGAACGACCAGGTCGTGCTGGCGCTGAGCGGTGGTGTGGACAGTTCGGTGGCCGCCCTGTTGCTGCACCGGGCGATCGGCGACCGGCTCCATTGCATCTTCGTCGACAACGGCCTGCTTCGGAAGAACGAGTTCACCGATGTGCTCGAAAGCTACCGGCACATGGGGCTCAACATCACCGGCGTGGATGCCCGGGATCGTTTCTTCGGCGCGTTGCGCGGCCAGGAGGATCCGGAGGCGAAGCGCAAGGCCATCGGGCGCACCTTCGTCGAGGTGTTCGATGCGGAGGCGCACCGCATCAAGGACGTGAAGTGGCTCGCGCAGGGCACCATCTACCCCGACGTCATCGAGAGCGTGAGCGTCAACGGACCGAGCGCCACCATCAAGAGCCATCACAACGTCGGCGGATTGCCGGACCGGATGAAGCTGCAGGTGGTCGAACCCCTGCGCACGCTTTTCAAGGATGAGGTGCGCCGCGTGGGTCGGGAACTCGGGCTCGACCCCGGGATCCTGGGCCGCCATCCGTTCCCCGGCCCAGGGCTGGCGATCCGGATCCTCGGCGAGGTGACCCCGGAGAAGGTGGCCCTTTTGCAGGAGGTGGACCATCTCTGGATCGGCGGCCTGCGCGAGGCCGGGCTGTACGACGAGGTCTGGCAGGCGGGGGCCATCCTGCTGCCCGTGCAGAGCGTTGGCGTGATGGGCGATGAACGCACCTACGAGAAGGCCGTTGCGTTGCGTGCCGTCACCAGCACCGATGGCATGACCGCCGACTGGTGCCACCTGCCCCACGAATTCCTGGCACGGATCTCGACCGCGATCATCAACCAGGTGAAGGGCGTGAACCGCGTGGTGTACGACATCAGCAGCAAACCGCCCGCCACCATCGAATGGGAATGATGCGCGCGCGCCTGCTGTTGCTCCTGACCCTGTTGCTCGTGTTCCTGCAAGCCGGGGCCCAGGAACTGCGTACGATCGACGGGAAAAGGTACACCGTGCATCAGGTGCTGCAGGGCCAGACGCTGTACGCGCTGAGCAAGCACTACGCCGTGCCGATCGAGGCCATCATCAAGGCCAATCCGCTGGCATCACAAGGGCTGAGCATCGGTCAGGAACTGCTGATCCCGATGGATGCCGTCGTGAGGAAGGAGGCCCGCACGGCACCGGCGCTCTATGAGGGCGAACTGGCCCACGAGGTGCAACGGAAGGAAACGCTCTACGGCATTGCGCGGCAGTATGGTCTGGAGGTCACCGACCTGATCGAGCGCAACCCCGAGCTGACACAGGGCCTGAAGGTCGGTGCGCTGATCATCATTCCCGTGGCCAAGGTGAGCACGCCCGACGCGGCATACATCCGGCCCGCCGGCGATGCGACCCATGACCTGCACGTGGTGCAGCCCGGGGAAACGCTCTACTCCCTGGCCAAGGCCGCAGGGGTGGAGCCCGATGCGATCCGCGATGCCAACGGCGGACTGCCTGACGGTCTGAAGGCCGGCCAGATGATCCGCCTGCCTCGCCCGCCGCCGGTGGAGGAGGAGCATGCGGAGGTGCAGGCCCTGCCCGGCACGCGCTACAAGGTGGGCCTGTTGCTGCCGTTCGCGCTCGACCGCAACGACAGCCTGACCGCCGCGGACCCCAACAGGAAGGGACTGTACGAACTGACCAACATCGCCGCACAGTTCCAGGCCGGGGTACAGATGGTGCTGGACAGTCTCCAGGGACAGGGCCTTAACGCGGACGTGTACCTCTACGACACGGGTGAGGATGCCCGCACCTGGGCGCCGGTGCTGCGGCAGCCGGAGCTCAGCGATATGGACCTCTACATCGGTCCGTTCCATCGGGCGGCCGTGGAGCAGCTCGCCAACAGGGTGCACGGCGTGCCCATCGTGGTGCCCGCACCGCAAAGCAACCGCGTGATCCTTGGTCATCCGGAGGTGGTGAAGGCCATCCCCAGTCGCAGCGACCAGGTGCAGCAGCTGGCGCGGTTCGCCGCTTCGCGCTATGCCGGACAGAACATCATCCTGCTCCGCCCCGACATCTTCGGCGACCGCGAACTGCAGGACCTGACGGCGCGGATCCTGCGCACCACGCTGGCCTCGCGGCCGGACCGGTTGCGCGATTCGGTCCTGGTGGCGCACCCCGATCGGCGCGGATTGAACGACCTGACCGGCCTGCTCGATCCCTTACGCGAGAACATCCTTCTGGCGCCCAGTGAGGACGTGGAGTTCGTGGCCGGTCTGATCACGCGTTTGGTCCCGCTCGTCGGCAAATACCACATCAAGCTGTTCGGCCTGGCCAGTTGGAACGAGATGGGCACGCTGGACATCGTGGACCTGAGCAAATTGGACGTCCATGTGCCCGCGGGGTACTTCATCGATCGGAACGACCCCAGCGTGCAACGCTTCATTCAGGCCTTTCAGGAACGCTATCATACCGAACCCGGACAGTACGCCTTCCTCGGGTTCGATATCGCGATGTACTTCCTGACGGGACTGATGGACTACGGCCGCGACATGGTCCGGCATTTCGATGCGGTGGAGACACGGCCGTTGAGCATCCAGATGCATCTGGTGCAGGCGGGTCTGGAGAACGGGTTCCGCAACGACAGCGGCTCGGTGCTCGAGCATCGGGACCTCGGGCTGCATCCGGCCCAATGACGGGCTAACGCAGGATACCTGCGCCACGCGCATCCGGCTGGCGGGCGATGCGCCGGTAGTACTCGAGTGCACGCAGGCGCTCGTCCCGCAGGCCGGCGCTTACGGCAGGTTCGTTGTGGATCAGGCTCATCAGGCTGTCCAGGCGTTGCTGGGCAAGATGCCGCCGTTCCGGGGTCACCAGCAGGTCGTATTCGCCGATGAAGGCGTCCAGCACATTCGGTCCCTGTGCCCCGCAGGACACACGATAGCTCACGTTCTGGCTGATCAGACTGTCGTTCGCGTTGCGGGCGTTCACCAGCCCGGCCACGTGGAACTCGCCATTCACGTCCACCTCGGCCACCAGGTCGTAGGTGGCGCCGTCCGGCTTCAGCAGATGGTCACCGATGGAAGTCCGGACATGCTTCAGGATGTTGTTCTTGGCGCATGGATCGTCTTGCGTTGGGGCCTGTTGGGTATCGGGCTTGGTGCCGCAGGCCAGGAGCAGAAGAATAGGGAGAGCGCGCCACATGGGACCGGGATCCGGCCCCGAAGATCGTCAACCCGGGCGACTTTCCGGCAGAGGGGGCCTTCAGTCGCGTTCCACCGTCACCGGGGCCTCGAACATGCGCTTTTTCAGGCTGTAGCGATAGCCCCGCGAGATGATGTGCATGATCATGTGCTCGATGCTGATCGGTGCACCCTCCTCGATGTCGGCGATGTTGGTGTGCCGTAGTTCGTGGCCGTCGAAGATGATCACCTGGCCGCTGCCGATGGTCTCCATGTGGTCCCCGCCGGAGATCACCACACCGGTGTCCTCGCCCAGCCCCACGCCGATGCACGTGGGGTTGGCCGCCACGGCCTGCGTCAATCGGCTGAACCGGCCCCGGGCCACGAAGTGTGAATCGATGATCACGCTGCCGATGAACGCCAGGCCCGTGGTCATCTTCACCTCGCCCTTGAAGAGCCCGGTGCTGCTGTGGCCCTGGTAGATCATGGTGTTGCTCATGCACATGGCGCCCGCACTGGTCCCGGCGATCACGAAGCCCTCCTCCTCCTGGTAGCGGCGCGACAGTTCGTCCAGGAAGCGGGTACCTCCGAAGATGCTGGTCAATCGCAGCTGGTTGCCGCCACTGATCATCACGCCATCCGCCTGCAGCATGCGCTCCACCATGGCCTCGTTCACGTCCTTGCGGTCGCGGATGTCCAGGTGGTCGATGTGCGCCAGGCCCAGCTTGCCGAAGGCCTCGATGTAGTTGCGTCCCACCTCGCGCGGAATGCTGCTCGCGCTGGTGATCACCGCCAGGCGCTTGTCGCTCCCGCCGATCTCGTTGACCACCCGGCGCAGGATGCCGTCCTCGATGAAGTCGTTGCGGAACACCCGGTCGCGGTGACCGCCATCCGCTTCGCCACCCTTGTCCTCGTTCCCGCCGATGGCGATGAGCTTGCCCTTTGGTGTCATGCTGTTCGGTCTGCCCCCGCCCCCCGGTCGCCCATCCCCACTCATCACTCGCCACTCTGCACTCCACTCGCGACCACCGCGAAAATAGACGCCTGTTCCCTGAACGTCATCTCCGCCTGAAGTTTTGTTGAACACGGCCACTGGCATATCTTCCCCTCGTTCCGAAACCTCTTACCCATGCGGATAATGGACCTGCGGGCCTTGCGCGGCCCCAACTACTGGTCGGTGAAACGGCCCCACCTGATCGTGATGCGGCTCGACATCGGCGAACTGGAGGATCGGCCCACCGACAAGATCCCCGGGTTCTTCGACCGCATGAAGGACCTGCTGCCGTCGCTCTACACGCACCGCTGCAGCGAAGGACACGAGGGCGGCTTCTTCGAACGCGTGGAGCGGGGCACCTGGATGGGTCATGTGATCGAGCACATCGCACTGGAGATCCAGACGCTGGCCGGCATGGACACGGGCTTCGGACGCACGCGCGGAACCGGAGAGCACGGCGTGTACAACGTGGTCTTCAGCTATTATGAGGAAAAGGTGGGTCTCTATGCCGCCAAGGCCGCGGTGCAGATCGCGGAGGCACTGATCAACGGCGAGATCTACGATCTGGAGGGCGATATCCGGGCGATGCGCGAGTTGCGCGAGGAGACCCGCCTGGGACCCAGCACTGGCAGCATCGTGGAGGAGGCCGAGAAACGCGACATCCCGTGGATCCGGCTCAACAAGCATTCGCTCGTCCAACTGGGCCATGGCGTGCATCAAAAGCGGATCCGGGCCACCGTTACCAGCCGCACCAGCAACATCGGGGTGGAGATCGCCTGCGACAAGGAGGAGACCAAGGACCTGCTGGAGAGCTACGAGATCCCCGTGCCGCGCGGTCGCGTGGTGCGCACGGAGGAAGGTCTGGTGGAAGCGCTGGAGCGCGTGGGCTACCCCTGCGTGATCAAGCCCATCGGCGGCAACCACGGAAGGGGTGCCACCATCGGTGTGAAGACCGAGGAGGAGGCCAAAGCCGCGTTGGCCAAGGCCAGGGAGATCAGCCGCAGCGTGATCGTCGAACGCTTCATCACCGGGCTGGACCACCGGCTGCTGGTGATCGACCACAAGTTCGTGGCCGCCGCGAAACGTACGCCCGCCTGCGTCACCGGGGATGGCAGGCACACCATCCAGGAATTGGTGGATGAGGTGAACAAGGACCCGCGCCGCGGCTATGGCCACGAGAAGGTCCTCACGCAGATCGACATCGACCCGCCCACGCTGGGGCTGCTCGCACGCAGTGGGCTCACGCCCGAGAGCGTTCCGGCGCAAGGGGAGGTGGTGTACCTGAAGGCCACGGCCAACCTCAGTACCGGCGGCACCGCCACGGACGTCACCGAGATCGTCCATCCGTACAACGTCTTCCTCGCCGAGCGCATCAGCCGCATCATCGATCTCGACATCTGCGGCATCGACGTGATGACCGACGACATCACGAAGCCGCTGCACGAGACCGGAGGCGCGGTGCTCGAGGTGAACGCCGCGCCCGGCTTCCGCATGCACCTGGATCCCACCGAGGGCCTGGGCCGCAACGTGGCGGAACCCGTGGTGGACATGCTCTTCCCGCCGGGCAGCCCCAGCCGCATCCCCATCATCGCGGTGACGGGCACGAACGGCAAGACCACCACCACGCGCCTCATCGCCCACATCATGCGGAACGTGGGCTTCAAGGTGGGCATGACCTGCAGCGACGGCGTCTACATCATGAACCGCCTGCTGATGAAGGGCGATTGCACCGGACCGGCCAGCGCGCAGTTCGTACTGAAGGATCCACTGGTGAACATGGCCGTGCTGGAGACCGCCCGCGGCGGCATCCTCCGCTCGGGTCTCGGCTTCTCGTATTGCGATGTCGGCATCGTCACCAACGTCGCGGCGGACCACCTCGGTCTGCGCGACATCAACACCATCGACGAACTGGCGCACGTGAAGAGCGTGGTGCCGCGCAGCGTGCGCGCCGACGGCCACGTGATCCTCAACGCCGACGACGAGCTCGTGATGGCCATGCGCAAGAACGTGGAGGGGAAGGTGGCCCTGTTCAGCCTGGACGAGAACAACCGCCTGATCCGGCAGCACTGCAAGCTCGGCGGCCTCGCCGCGGTGTACGAGAACGGCTTCATCACCATCAGCAAGGGCGAATGGAAGCTGCGGATCGAGAAGGCCGTGAACGTGCCATTGACCTACGGCGGCAAGGCGGTCTTCAACATCCAGAACATCCTGCCGGCCGTGCTCGCGGCTTACATCCGGGGGGTGAAGGTCGAGGAGCTCCGCCAGGCCCTGGGCACCTTCGTGCCCTCACCGGCACAGACGCCCGGCCGCCTCAACCTGTTCCAGTTCCGCAACTTCCAGGTGGTGGTGGACTACGCCCACAACCCGCACGGCTTCGAGGCGCTCGGCCGGTTCATCAGCAAGGTGCCGGACACGCCCAAGATCGGTGTGATCGCCGGCGTGGGCGACCGCCGCGACGAGGACACCGTGAACCTCGGCCGTCTCAGCGCGCGCATGTTCGACGAGATCATCATCCGCCAGGACCGCAACCTGCGCGGCAAGAGCGACGACGAGATCATCGCCCTGCTGGTGAAGGGCATCCAGGAGGTGGACCCCGCCAAGAAGTTCACCGTGATGAAGAAGGAGGAAGAGGCCATCCGCCACGCCATCGGCACCGCGCCCAAGGGGGCCTTCGTGGTGCTCTGCAGCGACGTGGTGCCCGATGCCCTCGAGCTCGTGCTGAAGCTGAAGGAGCAGGACGAACAGGTGCCCTTCAGCAAGGAGGATATCCCGAACCGGAACAAGGAGTTGGTGGGGTGATGTCCTCTATACTGTAAGGCATGCATGGCTTGATGCAGTGACCCGATCAGGCGATGAAGTGGAAGGTTATTGGCTTATTGACCATCTCCCTCGTCATCGTGTGGATCGCGATAGGAATCAGCACTGAATTGAAGGACTCAAGGCAAGCGATTGTTCGAGCATTTGCCGATGCTGACCGTGTTGAACTGAGGCTGAAGAACCATGGCGCGGGGATTCCTTGCGATTCAACGCTTCGCAGCAGCCTAATGCACGTCCTGACGACTCTGGAACCAACAGACTATCCGCCGAGGCTTACTTGCTCGATGGTCCATATAGTTGCGCGGTCGAGAACAGGGCAGGAGACCTACGTCCTTGACCTGTCGACCTCGGAGCCCGACCGCGGCCTGTTCAGCATGCCCGGCGAGCAAGACTACACCTCCGTCCAGCTATCGAACTTGATAAGGCTCATGCGCGAGAGGCACCCAGAGCTTGGGCTGAGATTCTTCAATGCGGAGCATCGTTGTGAGTGACTTCCATCCCCCTAACTGGCGCAAGTGTTCGGCAGGCGGAGCTACGCGGAGCCTGGCGGCCACTTGTGCCTGAATAGTCTCCATCCCCCGCAGGGTCTGCCATAGGCGACCCTGCGGAACCACCCGATCCCACCTCCTTCGCCCGTCCTATCTTGTCGGGCTTCTTCCTCACGATGCCGGAGCAGGCGACCACGGCGGCGGGCTCTTCCCACGGTCCGCAGCCTTCCCATCGAACGGGTGGTCAAGGTGCGTTCCACAGCGCCTTCGGCCGGGCGATCCGTCCGTTCCAGCTGGAGGTGTGGAACTACGCGCTGTTCGGCGCGCTGTTCGGCCTGTGCTTCCCGCTGGTCGCCACGCTGATCGAATGCGCGAACCAGGGCCTGCCGCTGGGCTGGTCCGGCTACGCGGCGGTGCAACGCGGATCGGTACTGCTGTGGATCATCGATACCGCTCCGCTCTTCCTCGGCCTGTTCGCCGCGTTCGGTGGGGCGCAGATGGACAAGCTGCGGAAGCGTCACCAGGAACTGGAGGAACACGCGGCCCAGATCGAGCGGCTGCGCGACCTGGCCGAGGCCGCCAACAAGGCCAAGGGCGATTTCCTCGCCAACATCAGCCACGAGATCCGCACGCCGATGAACGGCATCATCGGCCTGACCTTCCTGGCCTCGCGCACCAACCTGACCGAACGCCAGCGCGACTACATCCAGAAGATCGACCGCTCGTCGCGCTCGCTGCTGCGCATCATCAACGACCTGCTCGACTTCTCCAAGATCGAGGCGGGCAAGCTCGAACTGGAAACGACCGTCTACGCCACGCAGGACATGCTGGACGGCATCGTGGACATCGTGAATGCCCGCCTGGCGAAGAAGAACGACGTGGAGTTCATCATCCGGCGTTCGGCGGACCTGCCCGAGAAGCTCGTGGGCGATGAGCTGCGCCTGAAGCAGGTGCTGATCAACCTGCTGGACAATGCCGTGAAGTTCACCCAGAAGGGCGAGGTGGTGCTCACCATCGGGTTCCAGGCGATCGACCAGCGGCGCGGCGCCCTCACCTGCGAGATCACCGACCAGGGCATTGGCATGAGCCCGGAACAACTGGCGGGGCTCTTCGATCCCTTCAGCCAGGCCGACGTCTCCCACACGCGCAAGTACGGTGGCACCGGGCTGGGGCTCACCATCTGCGACCGCATCGTGCGCATGATGGGCGGCCGCATCGCGGTGGAGAGCGAAGCGGGCAAAGGCAGCCGCTTCCGGTTCACTGTGGAGCAGGCCCTGAAAGGCGAGCACGGTCCGCACGCGTTCCACCTTCCCTTCTTCTCCCGCACCCGGGCGCTGCTGGTCGACGATTCCAGCACCGCGCTCACCGTGCAGGGCGAGATGCTGACCAACATGGGCTTCGACGTGACCCAGGTGGGGTCCGGTGATGCGGCCGTGGAGGAGGTCCAGCGCAGCCTCGAGCAGGACGATCCCTTCGCACTGATCGTGATGGATTGGAAGATGCCCGGATTGAACGGGCTCGACGCCGCGCGCATGATCAAGCAGCGCTACCGCAGCGACGCACCGACGGTATTGATGGTGACGGCCTACGGTCTGGAAGAGGTGCGCAGCGCCGCGCAGGAAGGGCAGATCGACGGCTACCTCGTGAAGCCCATCGCGCCATCGCTGCTCTACGACACGCTCAACGTGATCTTCAAGTTCGACATGGAAGGCGTGCGCAGCCGCACGAAGGAGCAGATGAACATGGACCTGGTGCGGCGCATGCTCTCCGGCAGGCACGTGCTGCTGGTGGAGGACAACGAGATCAACCACCAGGTGGCCTCCGAACTGTTGAAGGACGCGGGCATCGAGGTGGACCACGCCGCGAACGGCCAGGAGGCGCTGGACCGGTTCGCCGAACGCCGCTATGATGGCGTGCTGATGGACATCCAGATGCCGGTGATGGACGGTCTGAGCGCCACCCGGGCCTTGCGCAAGTTGCCGTCGGGAGCCGAGGTGCCCGTGCTGGCCATGACCGCCCACGCGATGAAGGGGGAACGGGAGAAGAGCCTGGCCGCCGGCATGAACGACCACCTGACCAAGCCCATCGATCCGGTGGTGCTGTACAAGAGCCTGATGCAATGGCTCTGCGGCGCGGACGAGGCACAGTTGCAGGCCGTAATGAGCACTACGACCACCGCTGAAGAACCCGTGCCGCTCGAGATCGACGGACTGGACACGCGTGCCGGGCTGGCCCGGGTGGCCGGCAAGCCCGAGGCCTACGATCGGCTCCTGCAGGCGTTCGTGAAGGAGTGGAGCGATCTCGGCGAGCGCTTCCGGTCCCTCTGGAAGTCGCGCGACCGGGAGGCCCTGCGGACCACAGCGCATACCCTGGCCGGCTCGGCGGGCAATCTGGGTGCCATGGAGCTTCACGCCCTCGCCAAAACGCTGGAGGTCCTGGTGCGGGATCCCGCACAGGAAATGAGCGACGAACGGATCGCAGGGACCATCGAACGGATCGGTCCACTTGCCGAACGGATCCTCGCCGCGGTCCGAACGCATCTCAGCATCGCGGGAAAAGCAACACCCGCTGCACCGGCGAACAACGCGCTCGACCCGGAGGCCATCGCGGAGGTCCTCGAATTGCTGCGCAAACAGGATGCATCCGCAGTGAAGGCCCTGCGCGAAATGCATCTCGACGGATCGGACGCGGCCGTTCGTGAACGGGTCCAACAGGCCCTGGCCCTGGCCGAGGAGTGGGAGTTCGATCAGGCCGATCAGATCCTTCGATCACTGCTGGCATGAGCGTCGGCGACCGCATCTTCAGCCCGGGCGAACGGACGGTCCTGATCGTGGATGATTCCCCCGAGAGCCTCACCGCCATGGTGGAGCTGCTCGGTGACGCCTACCGCGTGAAAGTGGCCAAGAGCGGCGCGAAGGCCCTGGAGCTGGCCGCGGCCCTGCCCCAGCCCGATCTGATCCTGCTGGATGTCATGATGCCCGGCATGGACGGGTACGAGGTATGCCGGCGCTTGAAGGACGATGCCCACACCCGGGACATCCCGGTGATCTTCCTCACCTCCCTGAACGACCCGTCGGACGAGGCCAGAGGCTTCGAAATGGGTGCGGCGGACTACATCGCCAAGCCCTTCGAGCCGGTGATCTTCACCGCACGCGTCCGCACGCAGTTGGAACTGGTCCAGGAGCGCAAACGCACCCGGAGCCTGCTGAGCAACTTCCTGCCGCCGCGGGTGATCCAGGAGCTGATGCGCACGGGCACCTGCAAGCCGGAGCACGTGCAGGAATTGAGCCTGCTCTTCTGCGACCTCGTGGGCTTCACGCGGATCACCGAACAGATCGCCAAGGAGGAGCTGCTCGACGGCCTGTCCGCGATGTTCAGCGCCTTCGATGCGATCATGGAGGAGCACGGCGGACGCCGCCTGAAGACCATCGGTGACGCCTATGTGGGCGTCGTGGGCCTCGACCACCACATCGCGGACCATGCGGATCGCGCCGTGGGTGCGGCATTGGACATGATCGCCCACATGCGTGGCTTGGTGAAAGGAACGGGCCCCGCCTGGGAAGTACGCATCGGCGTGCATTCGGGATCGGTGATCGCCGGCGTGGTGGGAGAGAGCCGGTACCAATATGACATCTTCGGCGACGACGTGAACATCGCCGCGCGGGTGGAGGCGGCTTCGGAACCGATGCGGCTCACCATCACGGCCGCCGCCCGCCGCAGACTGTCCGATCAGGGACTGAGGATCACCCCTCGTGGCATGGTCGACCTCAAAGGGAAGGGGCAGCGGGAGCTGTTCTTCGTGGAAAGGGGGTGAGGGACCAACCCGTGTGTGCTCACATCGCGGGTCCCGGGCGCCGGTGGACGTGCATGGCGTGAACAGGTCCGATGGACCGAACGATACGCCATCCATGGCCGATCTATCTTGCCGCGCATTGCAACCATGCGGCTCGAAGGATGGGCGGAGGCCCGCCGTCCCATCCAACGCCAGGCCGTGTTCCGGACCCATGCGCAACAAGGAGAACTGGAAGAGCAGCAAGTACGAGCGCCACAAGGGCCGGTTGCGCGGCTCCAGGGACCAGGCCCAGGTCGGGGTCCAATCCCGACTCACGGCGGACCTCGTGGCCGGGTTCTATGACGCGATGCTTCCCCTCCACGCACGGGGTCGGTTGATCGACCTGGGTTGCGGAAAGGTCCCCCTGTACGGGACCTATGCCCCGTTCATCGCGGAGAACATCTGTGTGGATTGGGAGCATTCAGCGCACAGGAACGAATTCCTGGACGCCACGGTGGACCTGAACGCCCCCCTGCCGTTCCAGCCCGGGGAGTTCGATACGATCATCCTTTCGGACGTGCTGGAACACATCAAGGACCCGGCGTTGCTCTGGCGCGAGATGGCGCGCATCCTGCGGCCTGGCGGGAAACTGCTCATGAACGTGCCGTTCTACTATTGGTTGCACGAAGAACCGTATGACTACTTCCGCTACACCAAGTATGCCCTGCGCACGATGGCGGAGGACGCGGGCTTCGAGGTGATCGCGCTGCAAGCCATGGGCGGTGCACCGGAAGTGCTGGCCGACGTGTTCGCCAAGACCGTCGTGAAATTGCCGGTGATCGGAAGGATGGCCGCTTTGTTCGTGCAGGGACTGACACGGCTGTTCGTGCGCACCGGGATCGGTGGCAGGGTCTCGCGGGTGACGTCGGCGCAGTTCCCGCTGCTGTACGGTCTGGTGGCGGTTAGGCGGTAGAAGTGTGGGGCGAAGGCCCAGGGACCTCATTCCTCCACCTTCACCACCGAACCTGGGGCAAGCTGCACGGTGCTGGAAGCGAACTTGATCCGGCCTTCGGTGGCGGCGATATCCTTCAGGATGCGTTCGAACAAAGCACTCTGGGTGCTGCGTCGCAGTCGGAGGTCCACGGTATAGCGCAGCACATACTGCACCCAGTTGTCCGTGGCCACCAGACTGACCAGGGGGTCGGTGCTGGCGTCCTCGATCAGGTACTTGCGCACCATCACGGCCCATTCCTCCCTTGCCCGTCGCGCGTAATGCCCGACGATGTCCTCCGCGGCGGCCAGCAGCAGCGCCTTCACCTCGGCGGGATCGGCAGTGAACTGGATCGGCAGCTTCAGCTCATCCCAGACGAAGGGGAAATCCGCCGAATAGTTGAAGACGGGCTCCTTGAAGACGAAACTGTTGGCGATGCGGACGATACGACCGTTGTACAGATCCCCGTCCACCCATTGGCCCAGCTCCATCACGGTGGTCCGTAGCACGCCGATGTCGATCACATCGCCCTTGATGCCGCCGAGCTGCACGCGGTCGCCGGTGCTGTAGAATCCGCCGAAGAGCACGGCCATCCATCCGGCCACGCTGGCGATCACCTCCTGCAGCGCGAAGGCGATGCCCGCGCCCGCAACGCCCAGCGCAACGCTGAGGCCGGAGAGGCGGTCGCTGAAGATGCCGATGCCCAGCAGCACGATCAGCACCCAGGCCGCGAAGGACGCCGCCTTGTTGGCATGGTAGCGTGCGCTGTTGTCCCGGATGCGGCGGAACAGCGTGGCGCGCAGGAGCCGCACCAGCAGCAGGACCCCCACCAGCACGAGGACCAGTGTTACGGCGCGGTCCAACCCGTGGTCACGAAGCCAGGTCCATCCGTCGGAAAGGCCCATGCCGAAAAGTAAGGTGCCGGGGCCTTATGCGGCGGAGGTGTGCACGTCCATCTGTGGGAAGGGAATGCTGATCTTCTCGGCGTCAAAGCGCTTCTTCACCTGCTCGGTCGTATCGAAATGGACCCCCCAGTAGTCCGCGCTTTTGACCCAGAGCCGCACGGCGAAATTGACAGAGCTGTCGGCCAGTTCGGACACCGCGATGAAGGGGGCGGGGTCCTTCAGCACGCGCTGATCGGCGCTGATGATGGCCTCCAGCACACCCCGGGCCTTGTCGATGTCGTCGCCATAGCCGATACCGAAGGTGAGGTCCACCCGGCGCGTGGCCTCGGTGCTGAAGTTCACCAGGGCACTGGTGCTCACTGGGGAATTGGGCAGGATCACGGTCTTGTTGTCCGGGGTGGTCAGCACCGTATTGAAGATCTGGATGGCCTTCACGGTGCCCATGTGCCCCTGTGCCTCGATGAAGTCGCCCACCTTGAACGGCTTGAAGACCAGGATCATCACCCCGCCAGCAAAGTTCTGGAGCGTGCCGCTCAGGGCCATGCCCACGGCGAAGCCGGCGGCCCCGAGCACGGCGATGAAAGAGGTGGTCTCGACACCCACCATCTGGATGACACTGATCACCAGCATCACTTTCAGCAGGATGTTGGTCATTCCCTTCAGGAAGGGGATCAGGGAGGGGTCCACCGCGCGCTTTTTCAGCACACGCACGAAGGAGCGGGTGATCAGGCCCACGACCCACAGGCCGATGAGGAGCACGGCAATGGCCAGAAGGGCCCTTGGGCCATGGGTGGTCAGCAGGTGAAGGGCTTTGTCCGAGAGGGATCCGAGCTTGTCCATGATCGTTCGGGTTTTGTTCCCATGTGGGGAACGGGTTGGATGGATGCTTGTTCGTTCGTTGCTGTGGGCCGGATGGAAAAAGCGAAAGGCCCCGGGTCACGGGGCCTTGCTGATATGGTCAAGGGAGGTCAGCCCTCGGTGATCGACTGGCGCTTCTCCTGGATCCGTGCGCGTTTGCCACGGCGCTGGCGCAGGTAGTAGATCTTGGCCCGACGCACCGCGCCGACCTTGTTCACGTCGATCTTCTCGATGAAGGGGCTGGAGATCGGGAAGATCCGCTCGACGCCCACGTTGTTGCTCATCTTTCGCACCGTGAAGGTGGCCGTGGTGCCGGCACCCTTGCGCTGGATCACCACTCCCTGGAACTGCTGGATGCGCTCCTTGTTCCCCTCCGTGATCCGGTAATGGACGGTGACCGTGTCCCCCGCCTTGAACGTGGGGTGCTCCTTCGCAGGGGTATATTCCTTTTCGAGCTGTTTGATCTTGTCCATGGCGGTGGGCTTGAACGGGCTGTGCCCGGCATTTTTCGGGCCGCAATATTACGGAGAAGTTACGATCTCTGCCCCGGCGACCTGCTTTTCATGGTCCTTCCAACAGCCCTGGCCGCCGCCGACGGGTGCGTTCAATGGACTGCTGCTGACGCCATTCCGCGATCCGGGCCGCATGGCCGCTCTGGAGCACCTCGGGAACCTGCCAGCCGTTGTATTCCGAAGGGCGGGTGTAAACGGGCGGTGCAAGCAGCCCATCCTGGAACGAATCGCTCAGCGCCGAGGTCTCGTCGTTCAGCACGCCCGGGATCAGGCGGATCAACGCATCGCTCAGCACCGCAGCAGGCAGCTCACCGCCGCTCAGGACATAATCGCCAATGGATATCTCTCTGGTGATCAGGTGTTCGCGTATTCTTTCATCAACTCCTTTGTAATGTCCGGCCAGAATGATCAGATCAGAATGTGCACTGAGTCGGTTGGCCATCGGTTGGTCGAGGAGTTCACCGTCCGGGCTCATGTAGATCACCTCATCATACCGACGTTCGGCCCTCAGCTGCGCTATGGCGCGATGGACCGGTTCCACCATCAGCACCATGCCGGCGCCGCCTCCGAAGGCATAGTCGTCGATCCGTCGATGCCTGTCGGTGCTCCAATCGCGCAGGTCATGGAGATGGACCTCAGCGAGCCCCTTCTTCCGGGCACGCAGCAGGATGCTGTCATTGAAATAGCTTTCCAGCAAGGAGGGCAGGGCGGTGAGGATATCGATGCGCATCGCGCGGCGAAGTTCAGGCACTTCAGAAGAGGACCGCGGTGTTCAGGTAGCCCGATGTGCCGCGGCCCCTGGGCGACAAGGGGCCCAGTAGGTTCGAGGTCCCCAGCTGCAGGCGGAAGGACCTTCCGACCATGAGATCCAGATGAAAGCCCAGACGAAGCCCGCCGAAACCGCCGTACTGACCGCTCAGTCCGACCTGGAGCGCCTTTCCAATGCGCTTGTCGGCAAGCAATGCGATCAGGGGCACGTAGCCCGGCAACGCCCTTTGTACAAGGTCCATTGCTGCCGCCCATCCTCCTTGCAGATCGACCCGATAGCCCACGCCCACACGATAGCCGACAAGCGTGCTGAAGGATCGTTGTTCACCGCGAAGTCCCAGCGTGTCCTGCACCGCCTCCGAGCCGATGGCCACGTCGCCCAGGTCGAAGATATTGTCCACCTGGATGCCCTGGTAGTCGTACGTGCTGTCCTTTTCGACCAGCCTGCTGCGCTTGTTCCACCAGATCACGCCGATATCGTCCACCCGGAAGCGGAAGGTCTGCCCCCTGTTCCAGCGCGCCCGGTCGGAACGCCAGAGCCATTGGTACGAGAGGGCGATGCCGGCCCCATGGAAGGCTTCGAGCCCTTGCGAGCCGCTGGTGTCGCTGAACTGATAGGTGCCGCGGACCATCGCATCCAGGGAACGCCCGTCGGCGGCGGTGAACAGGGTGGCTTCCTCCAGGTCGGCCCCGGCCATTTGTTGGCCTTTGACGAACTCGAGTTGCAGCCAGCTGCCGGAACCCGACCAATGCAGGCCCAGGCCCAGCGTCTGGAACCGTTGTTGCAGATACGCCGAGCCACCGAGGTCCGCGGTGCGTTCACCATAGTCCGCATTGCCGAAGAAGGCCAGATCGTAGGCGTCGGGAGTGAATCGAACACCGAACAGTTCCTGATGCGTTACGGTGATCATCGCCTGCAACCCCGGGCGGTGGAAAAGGCTGTCGCCGATGAGGGCTCCCATGCGCAGCACCAGTTCTTGTCCAAGCCGGTTCACCGGACGCAGCGCATCGCTGCTGCGCTGGCGCAGCTCGCGGTCCAGAAAGCCGCCCCCGGTCAGGCCGGCGAGCATTTCATTGTACACACTGTTGGCGTCCACCAAATACGCGCCCTCGAAGAAGACCTGTCCGTGTGCAGTGGTGTCATGCACCGGGAACAACTGTGCCCGCACATGCATGGCCATGAACAGGGCAAGGCACGCGATCACCGCCCTAGTCATCCCCGTTCACGATATAGTTCGCCGCCGTGGTGATCTGCAGGTCGAGCTGGTAGGAATCCAGCAGCTGAAGGTGCTGGGATTGGTCGCTGGTGTTGAAGATCGTGCGCAGGCGGAGACGGGTGTTCGCGTACAGCAGATCGACCTGTGCGTCCGTCAGTTCGGCCCGCAGGTGCGCGTCCGTGCGCATGTCCACCAGCCCATCGGTCCCGAGGTGGCCCGCCGCGACGGTCCCGTCCACGGGGATGGAGGCGACCACGTTGGCATCCGCGTCGATCACGTCCATCAGGATCGTCGCGTCAAATGGGAATCCATTGGTCGCGAACAGGTGCAGTGTCCCGTGTTGCAGACCATGGGCCTCGGACGATCCGGGCAGGTCGGGGGTCACGATGCTCTCCAATGTCAGGTCGGTCGCGATGAGCCGCAGCGGGATCTCCACATCAAGGTCCACGTGCAATTCGCTCTCGTGATAGAGGAAATCATGTCCATTGCTGATGTCACCGAGCGGGTTCACCAGCAGGTCGAGGGTATAGGCCAGTCTGTCCGGCAACAGCTCGACCAGTTGATCGATGTTGCTGTTCCCGTTGTCCAACACGATCTCATGGACCGTGGGTTGGAACGAACCGTTCAGGTCGATGGCGCGGTCGAGATTGATCGCCCCTCCCACGACGGGGTTCTGCAGGGCCAGCGACCCACCGGTGCGGGTGTTCGCCGCGGTGAAATCGTGCAGCACGATACGCGCGTCGACGCCGATCCCGTTGGTCACCGTGATGGTGGCGGTCACTTGATCGAGGTCGAGCAGCCCGGCGATCACCTCCTCGAAAAGGTCGATCCGGCTCGTATCCGGCCCCACGCTGTATCCCGGTGACCCGAAAAACCCCTCCGCGTATTGGGGTACGACGCCATGGTAATGGGCGACGGCGATCACGCTGTCCTGATCGGTCAGGGTGGCACCGTTCCCGTCGGGGTCGAGGCGAAAATCGATCGAAGTGGTCAGGGTGTTCACCGTGTTCAATTGCGGCCCGCGCAGGTCGAAATGATAGCCGGAGAGGTCGCTGGACGCGCTCGAACTGGCAGGGGCGCCGGGTGATCCGGCGGGGATCTGGCGCTGCAGGCTGAACGGCTGGCCGTTGAGCGTGGCACTGGAGATGCCGAACGTGCCGATCGTCGGGCTGGCCACCATGCTGATCATGTCAAAATCCACCGTGCCTTCACGCACGTCGAGATAGCGAAGCTGGGCTTCGTCGAGTCCGAGCTCCGTGGTCTCGTCGTTCGAGAAGAAGGTGGTCCCGGCATTCAGGTCCAGCGGGCCGGGCACGGGAAGCCCGAACCGGTAGTAGAACGAGGTGTCCGGGAGGTCCAGCAGGGTGTCCAGGCGAAGCCCGAACAGCTCCGTTCGGTAGAGCAGGGTCAAGGAACCGTCTTCACCGATCTCCAGCAGTGTGTCCCCCAGCACATCGCCGATCGTGAAGGAGGTGGTGACCAACGGCGCCAGCACATCGATGTCCCACTGTGGTCGCGCCGGTTCCTTGCGGCATCCGAGCAACAGAACGCAGATCGGCAGCGGAAGGAAGGCAACCCCGGACCATGCGCGACCGTTCTTCATGTGGGGGTGTAATTTAGCCAAGCCCCTTCAGCGGATCGATCGAACGCACGGATGGACCGACCTGGCAAGATGAACTGATGCTTTGGAGACGTGGCTTCCTGGTCCCCTGGCTGCTCTCAGCGGTCGTGATGTTCGGACTTTCCTATGTCTGGCACGGTCTCGCGCTCAACGACCTTCAGGAACTCCAGGTCCCGATGGGGTTCTATTTCACCCTGGCCGGACTGGTCTATTTCATCATCGGTCTGGGGATCACCCTGGCCGTCCATCAGGCGATCCTTCATCAATGGATCGATCTGCGCAAGGCCTTTCCGTTCACGAGCATGCTGGTGGGCGCCATCATCGGTTTCGTGGTCTATCTGATCGTTTACGTGTTCGGCGTGTCGTTCACCATCAGCAACGACATGATGCACATCGCGGTGGATGCCATCTGGCAGATCGTGGAACAGGCCGTGGGGGGCCTGATGGTCAGCTTGGGGATCATCTACGACATGCACCGCAGTTTCCTGGAATCGGAACGCGTTTCCTAGGGCAGGGCGCCCGGGTCACTCCCCACCGAGCGGGTACTTGTCGCCCCATCGCTTCCTCAGCACTTCCTTGGATGCAAGCTCCCTCCGGTTCGCAGCCGGCCGGTAGAACACCGTGCCGCTGATCGCCTCGGGCAGGTATTCCTGTGGGATGAAGTGATCTTCCCCTTCATGGCTGTATGCGTACCCTGCGCCATGGCCCAGGTCCTTCATCAAGTTGGTGGGCGCATTGCGCAAATGGAGCGGGACGGGAAGGTCCCCGCTACGCTCCACCTCCGCAAGGGCCGCATCGATGGCGAGATAGCTGCTGTTGCTCTTCGGGGCGCAGGCCAGATGGACCGCGCATTGGCTGAGGACGATCCGTCCCTCCGGCCAGCCGATCATCTGTACCGCCTGCATCGTGGTGGTGGCCAACAGCAGCGCATTGGGGTCGGCATTGCCGATGTCCTCGCTCGCCAGGATCACCATGCGTCGTGCGATGAACTTCGGGTCCTCGCCGCCCGCCACCATCCTTGCGAGCCAATAGACGGCCGCCTGCGGATCGCTGCCCCGGATGCTCTTGATGAAGGCGGAAATGATGTCGTAGTGCTGATCACCCTGCTTGTCATAACGCGCCGCAGGTCCCTGCACCACCTCCCGCACCAGCGCATCGGTGATGGTCACCGCTGTCCCCGGTGTGGCCTGGACACAGAGCGCGAAGGTGTTCAAGAGCCGACGGGCATCACCTCCGGAAGCGCGCAGCAAAGCAGTGGTCTCCTGGATCGTGATATGCTTGCTTTTCAGCAGCTCGTCCTCTTCCATGGCGCGATGCAGCAGGGCCAGCAATTGGTCGGCATCGAGCGGCTTCAGGACATAGACCTGGCATCGCGACAGGAGCGCTCCGATCACCTCGAAACCGGGATTCTCCGTGGTCGCTCCGATCAAGGTGATCGTACCCTTTTCCACCGCCCCCAACAGGCTGTCCTGTTGTGCCTTGCTGAATCGGTGGATCTCGTCGATGAAGAGGATCGCGCTACGGGAGAAAAGACCCTGGCCTCCAGCCTTGTCGATCACCTCCCGCACGTCCTTCACGCCCGAGCTGATCGCGCTGAGGGTGAAGAACGGTCGCCCCAATCGCTCGGCGACCAGTCGGGCAAGGGTGGTCTTCCCCACTCCAGGCGGCCCCCAAAGGATCATGCTTGGCAGGACGCCCGAGGCCAGGGCCTTGCGCAGCACGCCAGCGGGCCCGATCAAATGGTCCTGCCCGACCACGTCCTCCAAGGTGCGCGGACGCATGCGCTCGGCGAGCGGGGCTTCGCTTTCCATTGCTGCGAAGGTACCGCGCTCGGACCGCCGGAAAGGGCGAGGGCCGCACACGGGCGGCCCTCGCAGTGATCGTTCGGAAGTGGGATCAATGGGTCCGAACGATGCGCATCAGCATGTCGCGATCACCGATCCGGAGCTTCACGAGGAAGACCCCCACCAGGTTGTTTTGCGGGTCGAAGTGGACGCGATACTCCTGTCCGGCCGCCACCGGTCCCTGGAAGAAGCGACCCACGGGACGGCCCATCGGATCGAGGATATCGAGCGAAGCAGCACCGCTCAGCTCAGGCACG
The DNA here is from genome assembly GCA_020635655.1 of Flavobacteriales bacterium. Classification (GTDB taxonomy): domain Bacteria; phylum Bacteroidota; class Bacteroidia; order Flavobacteriales_F; family PHOS-HE28; genus PHOS-HE28. Next base: position 464,714 of record JACJZI010000004.1, on the reverse strand, counting down.
AAACGGATCTCCGTGTCGAACAGGAACGGATCGGGGTCGGCGATCAACAGGCCCATCTTCTTGGGATCCTTCTTCTCGCAGATCACATGCACGACCTGTACCAGCTGACTGGCGTTGCCGCAATCGTCGGTGGCCGTCCAGGTCCAGGTCACGTCCCAATTGCCGTTCGGGTCGGCCTCCGTCTTGTCCTCAACGACGTTCAGGTCCACGGCGCCCCCGCAATTGTCCGTGGCGGCGCACTTCCCAGGCTTGGGCAGCTTGTCCCCGCACATCACGGTCACTTCGGACGGATCACAGTCGAACACGGGTGGTTCGTTGTCCACAACATGGATCACCTGGGTCTGCGAGGTGGTGTTCCCACAATCGTCCGTGGCCGTCCATGTGCGCTGGATCGTGTAGGACCCTGCACAGTCGCCAGGGATCACCATATCCTCCGGAACAACGGTCCAGACCTCGTCTTTGCAGTTGTCCTCCGCCCAGAGCGCTGCTCCGTCAGGCACCGCGCCACAGGAGACCGTCACATCCGCGGGTACCCCGATGATGGTGGGTGGCGTGTTGTCGACCACCGTGATGGTCTGTACGCAGGTCTCCACGTTGCCGAGACCATCGGTCGCCGTCCATGTGCGGATCAACGTGTACGGGCACGATCCGACCCATTCGTCCGACCAGTCGATCTGCACCTCGGGGCAATCAGGGTCCTTGCGGAATTCCGGATACCCGATCTCGATCACACCGAGGTTCGTCCCGCATTCGACCGTAACATCCGGTCCGCAGGAAATGATCATCGGCGGACATTTCTTCTCACAGTCGCTTCCGATATGGGCGGTCGTCATGGAACTGCATCCGTTCTCCGCCGTTACCGTCAGGACGTAGGTTCCCGTATCGCTGACCACGGGATCCTGCAGGTTGCTGAAGAATCCGTTCGGTCCGGTCCATGTGTAGGTCGCTGCGGTCTGGTCCGAGATCCCCATCAGTTGGAATGTGCCAAGGTCGCAATCCAATAAGCCACCCACTGCGGACACGTCCGGTACGTTCACATCCTCCTCCACCACGGCGGTGGCGGTGCTGGTGCAGCCGTTGGTGCCGGTGACCGTCAGGGTGTAGGTGCCGGCGGTGCAGACGGTGGGATCCTGCTCGTCACTGGAGAAGTTGCCCGGCCCGCTCCAGCTGTAGGCGCCATTGCCCGAGCCCATCAGGGTCACGCAGGCGTTGGTGCAGGTGATCGTGCCGCCGGAGGCCTGTGCGCCCGGCAGGTCGACATCGGCATCCACCACGGCGGTGGCGGTGCTGGTGCAGCCGTTGGTGCCGGTGACCGTCAGGGTGTAGGTGCCGGCGGTGCAGACGGTGGGATCCTGCTGATCACTGGAGAAGTTGCCCGGCCCGCTCCAGCTGAAGGCGCCGTTGCCCGAGCCCATCAGGGTGACACAGGCGTTGTTGCAGGTGATCGTGCCGCCGGAGGCCTGTGCGCCCGGCAGGTCGGTGTCCTCATCCACCACGGCGGTGGCGGTGCTGGTGCAGCCGTTGGTGCCGGTGACCGTCAGGGTGTAGGTGCCGGCGGTGCAGACGGTGGGATCCTGCTGATCACTGGTGAAGTTGCCCGGCCCGCTCCAGCTGAAGGCGCCGTTGCCCGAGCCCATCAGGGTGACACAGGCGTTGTTGCAGGTGATCGTGCCGCCGGAGGCCTGTGCGCCCGGCAGGTCGGTGTCCTCATCCACCACGGCGGTGGCGGTGCTGGTGCAGCCGTTGGTACCGGTGACCGTCAGGGTGTAGGTACCGGCGGTGCAGACCGTGGGGTCCTGCTCGTCACTGGAGAAGTTGCCCGGCCCGCTCCAGCTGAAGGCGCCATTGCCCGAGCCCATCAGGGTCACGCAGGCGTTGGTGCAGGTGATCGTGCCGCCGGAGGCCTGTGCGCCCGGCAGGTCGACATCGGCATCCACCACGGCGGTGGCGGTGCTGGTGCAGCCGTTGGTGCCGGTGACCGTCAGGGTGTAGGTACCGGCGGTGCAGACCGTGGGGTCCTGCTGATCACTGGAGAAGTTGCCCGGCCCGCTCCAGCTGAAGGCGCCGTTGCCCGAACCCATCAGGGTGACACAGGCGTTGTTGCAGGTGATGGTACCGCCGGAGGCCTGTGCGCCCGGCAGGTCGGTGTCCTCATCCACCACGGCGGTGGCGGTGCTGGTGCAGCCGTTGGTGCCGGTGACCGTCAGGGTGTAGGTGCCGGCGGTGCAGACGGTGGGATCCTGCTGATCACTGGTGAAGTTGCCCGGCCCGCTCCAGCTGAAGGCGCCGTTGCCCGAGCCCATCAGGGTGACACAGGCGTTGTTGCAGGTGATCGTGCCGCCGGAGGCCTGTGCGCCCGGCAGGTCGGTGTCCTCATCCACCACGGCGGTGGCGGTGCTGGTGCAGCCGTTGGTACCGGTGACCGTCAGGGTGTAGGTACCGGCGGTGCAGACCGTGGGGTCCTGCTCGTCACTGGAGAAGTTGCCCGGCCCGCTCCAGCTGAAGGCGCCATTGCCCGAGCCCATCAGGGTCACGCAGGCGTTGGTGCAGGTGATCGTGCCGCCGGAGGCCTGTGCGCCCGGCAGGTCGACATCGGCATCCACCACGGCGGTGGCGGTGCTGGTGCAGCCGTTGGTGCCGGTGACCGTCAGGGTGTAGGTACCGGCGGTGCAGACCGTGGGGTCCTGCTGATCACTGGAGAAGTTGCCCGGCCCGCTCCAGCTGAAGGCGCCGTTGCCCGAACCCATCAGGGTGACACAGGCGTTGTTGCAGGTGATGGTACCGCCGGAGGCCTGTGCGCCCGGCAGGTCGGTGTCCTCATCCACCACGGCGGTGGCGGTGCTGGTGCAGCCGTTGGTGCCGGTGACCGTCAGGGTGTAGGTGCCGGCGGTGCAGACGGTGGGATCCTGCTGATCACTGGTGAAGTTGCCCGGCCCGCTCCAGCTGAAGGCGCCGTTGCCCGAGCCCATCAGGGTGACACAGGCGTTGTTGCAGGTGATCGTGCCGCCGGAGGCCTGTGCGCCCGGCAGGTCGGTGTCCTCATCCACCACGGCGGTGGCGGTGCTGGTGCAGCCGTTGGTACCGGTGACCGTCAGGGTGTAGGTACCGGCGGTGCAGACCGTGGGGTCCTGCTCGTCACTGGAGAAGTTGCCCGGCCCGCTCCAGCTGAAGGCGCCATTGCCCGAGCCCATCAGGGTCACGCAGGCGTTGGTGCAGGTGATCGTGCCGCCGGAGGCCTGTGCGCCCGGCAGGTCGACATCGGCATCCACCACGGCGGTGGCGGTGCTGGTGCAGCCGTTGGTGCCGGTGACCGTCAGGGTGTAGGTACCGGCGGTGCAGACCGTGGGGTCCTGCTGATCACTGGAGAAGTTGCCCGGCCCGCTCCAGCTGAAGGCGCCGTTGCCCGAACCCATCAGGGTGACACAGGCGTTGTTGCAGGTGATGGTACCGCCGGAGGCCTGTGCGCCCGGCAGGTCGGTGTCCTCATCCACCACGGCGGTGGCGGTGCTGGTGCAGCCGTTGGTGCCGGTGACCGTCAGGGTGTAGGTGCCGGCGGTGCAGACGGTGGGATCCTGCTGATCACTGGTGAAGTTGCCCGGCCCGCTCCAGCTGAAGGCGCCGTTGCCCGAGCCCATCAGGGTGACACAGGCGTTGTTGCAGGTGATCGTGCCGCCGGAGGCCTGTGCGCCCGGCAGGTCGGTGTCCTCATCCACCACGGCGGTGGCGGTGCTGGTGCAGCCGTTGGTACCGGTGACCGTCAGGGTGTAGGTACCGGCGGTGCAGACCGTGGGGTCCTGCTCGTCACTGGAGAAGTTGCCCGGCCCGCTCCAGCTGAAGGCGCCATTGCCCGAGCCCATCAGGGTCACGCAGGCGTTGGTGCAGGTGATCGTGCCGCCGGAGGCCTGTGCGCCCGGCAGGTCGACATCGGCATCCACCACGGCGGTGGCGGTGCTGGTGCAGCCGTTGGTGCCGGTGACCGTCAGGGTGTAGGTACCGGCGGTGCAGACCGTGGGGTCCTGCTGATCACTGGAGAAGTTGCCCGGCCCGCTCCAGCTGAAGGCGCCGTTGCCCGAACCCATCAGGGTGACACAGGCGTTGTTGCAGGTGATGGTACCGCCGGAGGCCTGTGCGCCCGGCAGGTCGGTGTCCTCATCCACCACGGCGGTGGCGGTGCTGGTGCAGCCGTTGGTGCCGGTGACCGTCAGGGTGTAGGTGCCGGCGGTGCAGACGGTGGGATCCTGCTGATCACTGGTGAAGTTGCCCGGCCCGCTCCAGCTGAAGGCGCCGTTGCCCGAGCCCATCAGGGTGACACAGGCGTTGTTGCAGGTGATCGTGCCGCCGGAGGCCTGTGCGCCCGGCAGGTCGGTGTCCTCATCCACCACGGCGGTGGCGGTGCTGGTGCAGCCGTTGGTACCGGTGACCGTCAGGGTGTAGGTACCGGCGGTGCAGACCGTGGGGTCCTGCTCGTCACTGGAGAAGTTGCCCGGCCCGCTCCAGCTGAAGGCGCCATTGCCCGAGCCCATCAGGGTCACGCAGGCGTTGGTGCAGGTGATCGTGCCGCCGGAGGCCTGTGCGCCCGGCAGGTCGACATCGGCATCCACCACGGCGGTGGCGGTGCTGGTGCAGCCGTTGGTGCCGGTGACCGTCAGGGTGTAGGTACCGGCGGTGCAGACCGTGGGGTCCTGCTGATCACTGGAGAAGTTGCCCGGCCCGCTCCAGCTGAAGGCGCCGTTGCCCGAACCCATCAGGGTGACACAGGCGTTGTTGCAGGTGATGGTACCGCCGGAGGCCTGTGCGCCCGGCAGGTCGGTGTCCTCATCCACCACGGCGGTGGCGGTGCTGGTGCAGCCGTTGGTGCCGGTGACCGTCAGGGTGTAGGTGCCGGCGGTGCAGACGGTGGGATCCTGCTGATCACTGGTGAAGTTGCCCGGCCCGCTCCAGCTGAAGGCGCCGTTGCCCGAGCCCATCAGGGTGACACAGGCGTTGTTGCAGGTGATCGTGCCGCCGGAGGCCTGTGCGCCCGGCAGGTCGGTGTCCTCATCCACCACGGCGGTGGCGGTGCTGGTGCAGCCGTTGGTACCGGTGACCGTCAGGGTGTAGGTGCCGGCGGTGCAGACGGTGGGGTCCTGCTGATCACTGGTGAAGTTGCCCGGCCCGCTCCAGCTGAAGGCGCCGTTGCCCGAGCCCATCAGGGTCACGCAGGCGTTGGTGCAGGTGATGGTACCGCCGGAGGCCTGTGCGCCCGGCAGCGAGTTATCCACGTTCACTTCCGCCTCATCGGTGCTCGTGCAGCCGTTGTTCGGATCGGTCACGGTAAGCAGGTAGGTACCTGCATCGGACACGTTGATCGTGGCATCGGTGCTGTTGAGACCGTTCGGTCCGGTCCAACCGAAACCCACCCCCTGCGTTGGGCTCGTGCCGTTCAGATCACCGGATGTCGTGTTGCAGTCCAGGTCAAGGTCGGCACCGGCCGATGCACCCGGTGGCGTGGTGTTCACCGATACCTCGGCCACATCGCTGTTCTGGCATTGGGTCTGCGGGTCCGTGACGGTCAACGTATAGGTCCCGCCGCTGTTCACCGTGGGGGTCGGGGTACCACCACCGTTCACTATCCCGGGACCGCTCCAGGAAAAGGTCGCTCCAGGCGTCGAAGAGGAGCCGTTGAGCATGATCTCCGGACCACTGTTGCAGTCGATCACCCCGTCCATGCCGGCGTTCACATTGGGTAGTCCGGTCGCACCCACCTGGGTCTGAAGGTTCAGCATGCATTGGTGCGCATCTGTGATCGTCACGTCGTACGGTCCGGCACCAAGGCCATTGATCATGGCGCCGGTGGAACCCGTGTTCCACAGATAGGTGTAGGGTGTTGTTCCTCCCGAGGGGATGACCGTGATGCTGCCATCCTGGTTGGCGCAAGTGGCGTTCGTCACGTTGAACAGGCCGCTCAGTGCATCGGGCTGGCTCACGTTGAAGGTGTTGCTTGCGCTGCACTGGTTGGCATCGGTCACTGTGACGCTATACGTACCCGGCACCAGCCCGGTGGCCGTTTGGCCGGTCTGGTTGTCGCTCCACTGGTAGGTGAAGGGGGCGGAGCCATCGGCCATGGCCATGATGCTGCCATCCCCGTCGCCGTTGCAGGTCACGTTGGTCACGGTGCCCGTGACGCTCATGATACGCACCGTGACCACCTGATCGGCGGCACCTGCCAGGATGCAGGCATCTCCGCCGATGATCCGCCGGATGTAGGTCGTTTCGAAGATCGGACCGATCGTGCTGCCGCTCAGGTCCTGGCTCGTTGCACCAGGTATGTCGGTCCAGTTCAAGCTATCCGTGCTGATCTGCCATTGGTAGGTCGCGGCCGATCCCAGGGTGGGGTAGGTGGAGGCCACGTTGTTCCGCACGATGGTCGGAAGCACGTAGTTCGGCAACGAACCCTGGATGTCGCCCGGCGTGCTGCCCGCGCAAATGGCCGTGCCGGAGTAGCTGATCGTATTGCCCAGGAGATCGGGCGGATTGGCCCACACCACGATACCCGGTTCGTAGATGCTGGAGGAACTGTTCTTCGTGGTGTTCAATGCACCCTGGGTGAGGGGGACATTGTTGGATTCCGAGGTCACGATGGTGTAGATCCGGCAGTTGCTGAACTTGATCCCGCGTTCACCCACCGGGTCGTAGTCATCCTGGGAGCCACCGTAGTAGGTGCTGAAGAGCAGGTCGGACAGGTCGTCCTTCAATTTGAAGAACACCTTGTCGTTCCCGCCCTGGTTGGTGGACTGCAGGGGAACATCGGGCGAAGAGCTCACGGGGAAGTTCGTGCTGTTGGTATAGCCGAACACATACACGTCATTGTTCAGGTCGGTGTTCAGGCCCATCATGTTCACTTCATTGAGCGAACCGCCGATGTATGTGCCTCCGAGGAAATTCTGGTCCAGGTCCATGCGGGCCACGAAGAGGTCGTTGCTACCACCGTTGTAGGTATTGTCATAGACACCGGTGGAGGAGATGTTGCTGGAAGCCGCGCCGGAGGTGATGCCACCGAAGTAGAATGCGTCACCGGTGGTGTTCATCGACATGCAGAGGATCGCAAGGGCATCCCCGCTGGCCGATTGGAAATACGAGGACCACACCGTGCTGCCATCACCGGCCAGGCGCTGCAGGAAGCCGGCCTCACTGCCGCCGCGGGTGGATTGACGCGGGTTCAGGGTGGGAAAGTTGCTGCTGCTGGTCCTTCCGCCCACGAGGATGTTGCCGGTGGCCGGATCATAGAGCATGATCTGGGCGAGGTCGTCGCTCGATCCGCCGTAGTTCTTCATCCATTGCACCGCCGAGAGGTCCCCGTTGATGCGGAAGAGCAGCACATCATTGCCGCCCGCATTGCTGTTCGTGGCCCCGCTGCCGCTGTTGCTGGTGGCCAGGTTGCTGCTGGTGGTGTTCCCGCAGATGATCACATCGCCATTGGTGGCAATGCGCAGATCGAAGGCGTTGTCCGTGCCATTGCCTCCCACCACGGCCGATTTGATGGAGTTGCCCGCCGTGTTGATCTTCAGGACGTAGATGTCATCGCCGGACTGGGACTGCTGGTCCACGCTGCTGCCGGAAAAGACCGGACCACCGAGCAAAGGGAAGTTGGTGCTGGCCGTGTAGCCGGTGATGTAGAGGTTGCCATCGGCACCCTGTTCCATGGCGTAAGGGTTCTCGATGCCATTGCCACCGATGTAGGTCTGCCAGACCCGCGTACCACTGTCCCCGATGTTCGTTGGCTCCAGGTATTTGCCCACCACCATGTCATAGCTGCCGTTGGTGGTCTCATCGAAGGCACCCGGGGTGATCTGGTCCGTGCCTCCGCTCACCCGGGAAACGACATATATGGCACCATCGGAAGGGTCCACCCAGATGCAGTGCCCATGGTTGTCCGAGTTCGAGGCCGTGCTCATCCAAGTGGCCCAGCGCAGGGCGATGGGGTCGATCACCAGAGGCGCGCTCCTGTCGTAGGCCCCCAACCGAAAGCGAAGGATGTTCTCTCCATCGACCACGTATTCGGCATGGACGATGCGTTGCCTGCCGTTCACCTGTTGGTAGACCACCGGTGCCGGGTAGGTCATTTCACCAAGGCTGGTGGCCATGACCAATTCGCCCTTGTCGGTGGTGCGCAGCCGCCCGATCCCCTTGAACTCGATGGCCACTTGGGCGGGATCGCTACCGGGCCTGCAGATGATGTCGTATTCCAGGGTGCCGTCCTCGGCCGGGTAGTACCGCACATCAACACCCTTGTACGTGTCCTTGTACCAAACTTCCTGGAAACTGCGGGCACCGGTCGCGGTCCGATCCCCCAGGAAGTAGTTGTTCACGCCCTCATGGGCCGTGCGACCCTCCGCGTACATTTCGGGGGAAGCCCCGATGAAATGCAATTGCCAGGTATGGCCTTTCTTGTGCCAGATCACCGGACGGGGTGCAAGGCCGGCCCGAATATCCTCCTCCATGGCCACGCCCTCGCGTTGCAGTTCCTGGAGCGAGGCGGGGTCGAATGCGGTGATGTACATGCCGTCGGGCGTGACCACGGCCTGGCCCATCGGCAGATCGGCCCGGTACAGCACTGGTCCGGAGAATTGTCCCTTGTTCTCCGTGAAGTGCAGTTCGTGATCGTATCGATGGAGCAAGGCCTCGACCCCACGGTCCAGGCCGTCGTGGTCGGGGTCGGGCCCATTGCCCCCTTCGGCATGGGCCGGTATCGGGGCGAATGGTGCACCGAGCAGGGTCAGCGCGATCACGGCGCGGACCAGCTTCTTCATGATCGTTGAATGTTCCATGGGATCGGTCTTGGAATGGGTATGGGATCGATGGTCCCGGGCAGGGACCTCATGTTCATCGGAAGAGAACGATCAGGGTGCCGATGATCACGAGGCACCACAACTCACCGTCGAACAATTGGTCCGACAGCGTTCGTCCGGGGATGGTAGGAGGCAACGCCTGTGGCGTCCAGTTCCTTTCCGCTCTGTACTTCATCGTCGTTCCGGTGGTTTCCGTCCAAGTAGCCGCCGGGTCGATCGAAGCGTTGTGGAAGCAAAACAAACAGGATCAGTAGGTGCGTGTCAAGTCGTCGTCGAAGAAATTTGGCGGTTGGTCAGATGATATTGCGAGTTTGTAGGTAGCCGAAGACCTGGTCCAGGATCATCCTGCGAGCCCGGTCATACGGATGCGCGCGAAAGAGCATGTTGAAAACTTTCTGCCGACTTTTTTGGCAAAGCGACGCACGCATTGCTTAATTGTTCGGCGCTTGATTGATGGATAAATCGTCAAGCGGGTCGGAATGGCAGGACCCAAGGTCGGCGGGAAAGCACCGGAACTCCATGGCGTGGACCAGGACGGTGTTCCTGTATCCCTGAAGGACTACGCAGGTCGCAAGCTCGTTCTGTTCTTCTATCCTCAGGACAATACACCGACCTGCACGGAGGAGGCTTGCGCTATTCGGGACGGGTATGCGCGGTTGCGCAAAGCGGGTTATGCGGTGCTCGGTGTCAGCCCGGACAGCCCGCGAAAGCACACCAATTTCATACGCAGGTTCAAGCTCCCGTTCCGTTTGCTCGCGGACCAGGATCTGCGGACCATCGGATCCTATGGGGTATGGGGTCCGAAAAAAGCCTTCGGGCGCGAATACATGGGTGTGCTGCGCACCACCTTCCTGATCGACGAAAGGGGGCGCATCGCGCGCATCATCAATGAGGTGACCGCCAAGGCGCACACCGATCAGGTGCTGGAAGAACACGTGTGAAGAACAACATCATGACCAAAAAGGACCAAAAACCAACATCCATGGCCACGGAAGTCAACAAGGAGAAGCTGAAGGCCCTTCAGCTCACGATGGACAAGCTGGAGAAGACCTTCGGCAAGGGGGCCATCATGAAATTGGGGGATGATGCCATCGAACAGGTGGATGTCATCCCAACGGGTTCGATCGGGTTGGACATCGCCTTGGGCGTGGGTGGCTATCCCAAGGGACGGATCATCGAGATCTATGGTCCGGAATCCTCCGGCAAGACCACCCTGGCCATCCATGCGATCGCCGAGGTGCAGAAGCGAGGCGGCATCGCGGCGATCATCGACGCGGAGCACGCCTTCGACCGGTTCTATGCGGAATCCCTCGGCGTGGACACCGAGAACCTGTTGATCAGCCAGCCGGATAATGGTGAACAGGCCCTGGAGATCGCCGACAACCTGATCCGCTCCGGGGCCATCGACCTGCTTGTGGTCGATTCCGTCGCTGCGCTCACCCCGCGCGCCGAGATCGAAGGGGAGATGGGCGACAGCGCTGTCGGTATGCAGGCCCGGCTGATGAGCAAGGCCCTGCGCAAGCTCACCAGCACCATCGGTAAGACCGGATGCTGTTGCATCTTCATCAACCAGTTGCGTGAAAAGATCGGTGTGATGTTCGGCAACCCCGAGACCACCACCGGTGGCAACGCCTTGAAGTTCTACTCCACCATCCGACTGGACATCCGCAGGTCCAGCCAGATCAAGGACGGTGAGAACGCCATTGGCAATCGTACCAAGGTGAAGGTCGTCAAGAACAAGGTGGCACCCCCGTTCCGCAAGACCGAGTTCGACATCCTCTTCGGCAAAGGCATCAGCAAGACCGGAGAGATCATCGACATGGGGGTGGAAATGGGCATCATCAAGAAGAGCGGGTCCTGGTTCTCCTATGAGGACAACAAGCTGGGACAGGGGCGCGACATGGTGCGTCAACTTTTGGATGACAACCCGGAGCTTTGCGAGGAGCTCGAACGCAAGATCAAGGAAGGTCTTGCAACGACCGCTCCTCAAACTGCTTGAACCGGCGGTGGACCTGCAGGTCTACCTTAGGGGCCCCTTCTTCGGGAGGGGCCCTTCCCATGTCCATGCGCTTCTCATTACTGATCCTGCTCGCCTCAGGTCTGCTCGCCTGCGGTCGCGGTCGCCCATACTCCGCCCATGACATGGTCCGGGGCACCGGGATCGACAGTTTCCCCGAGCAGCTCCAGCAGATCGAGGCCCGGATCGTGGATGCACCGGACGATGCCGCGTTGTACGTGCAACGCGCTGCGCTGTACCGGTCGGTGGACAGCGTGCGACAGGCCACGAACGACTGGATGCGCGCCGTGACCCTGGACAGTACCAATGCGTCCTACCGGATCGGCCTGGGTGACATCTTCTACGAGCGGACCATGGTCGAACAGGCCGAACAGCAGTTCCGTAGGGCCATGGCGCTTGATCCCAATTCCGCGGATGCCCGTTTCCGATCGGCCGAGATCCAGCTCGTCCTGCGCAACTACCGGCAGGCCATGGACCTGGTCAATGACGGGCTGAGGATCGACCCGAACGCCGCTCAGGGTTACTTTCAGAAGGGATGGATCTACATGGAGACGGGCGATACCACGCGTGCCATTTCCAGCCTGCGGACAGCAGTGGAGCAGGACCCCGGGTTCTATTCCGCGTTCGTCCAATTGGGTCTGCTTTCAGCCCGAAAGCACGATCCGCTCGCGTTGCAGTATTACAACACGGCGATCGCGCTCAGGCCGAACAGCGTGGAGGCGCTGTACAACAAGGGCATGTTCGCCCAGGAGAACGGAATGGACAGCCTGGCCTTGGATTGCTACGATCGGATCAAGACCCTTGATCCCGATAATGCGCTGGCCTGGTACAATTCAGGATGGGTCCATATGGAACATCTGGGCGATCCGCGCAAGGCCGTGCACGACTTCAGCAAGGCCCTCGATCTCGAGACCAATTACTACCAGGCTTGGTACAACCGTGGGGTCGCCATGGAACGGCTCGGCTCGCTGGACAGCGCCGCGGCGGATTATCAGGTGGCTCTGGTCATCCGCCCCGATTACGAACTTGCCGCACAAGGACTTCAACGCCTTCAGAAGAAAGGCGCTTACATCAAATTGTTCGAGAAGAGGAAGGACGCTCAGCGCTCCGGTACCAGCAACGGGCAGTAGGCGCTACCACTGAAGGTCCTTACATGAACGGTGTACCGGCCCGGGGGGATGTCCTTCAGGTCGATCCGCTCGGCACCCTTCACCGGACCGGAACTGACCAGCAGCCCCTGATCATCGATCAGTTCGATCAGGTAACTGTCCTCCGGGGTCACGATCCGTACCATTTCAGTGGCCGGGTCCTCGAACACCTCAACGGTCGGACGAGGTGCTTCCGTTCGGTGCATGGGTGTCATCACGGCAAGGTCCTCCTGCGCGAAGAGCATACTGCTAACAGGAAGCACAAGGGTCAGGAGCATCTGACGCAACATGGTCTGGGGCGTTTGGAGGCTTTCTACGGAGCACCCCGGGCAAGGTTGCCGTATGTGATGAGCGGAAGATCTACGAAATTCGCCTCCCTTCGGGGCAGTAGCTCAGCTGGCTAGAGCGCCGCGTTCGCAATGCGGAGGTCGGGAGTTCGAATCTCCTCTGCTCCACTGGATCAAGAATCTCTCGTTCATGCCGCCGCATCGAGCGGGCTATTTTTGGCCCATGCACCTGCGATACCTCCTACCGGTCCTATGGATCTGCTCGGCCTGCGGGCATTCCGTCGGTCAACCTCCCCCGGGCTATTATGACAGTGCGCAGGGATTGACCGGTCCTGCGCTCCGACAGGCCTTGCACGATATCATCGACGGACATGTCGTTCAATCCAACGCCTCCCTCTGGACAGCCTTCCAGAGCACGGATGTACGACCTGACGGCCATGTCTGGGACATATACAGCGACCTGCCCGGGAGCACGCCGCCCTACCTGTTCACCTTCGTGACCGACCAATGTGGCAATTACAGCGGTGAGGGTGATTGCTACAACCGGGAGCATACGTTCCCGAAAAGCTGGTTCAATGATGCCCCGCCGATGGATACGGACCTGCACCACATCTTTCCGACCGACGCTTGGGTGAACCAACATCGCGGCAATCTGCCCTACGGTGAGGTGGGCAGCGCGGATTGGACCAGTGAGAACGGCACCAAGGTGGGTCTGTGCACATTTCCGGGCTACAATGGGACAGTGTGTGAACCGATCGACGATTTCAAGGGCGATCTGGCCCGGACCTATTTCTACATGATGACCCGGTATATGGACCTGGTCGGTAGTTGGAGCAGCCCGATGCTGCAAGGCGGTGATCTGGCCCCATGGGCCGGATCAATGCTCCTGCAATGGGACCAGGATGATCCGGTCAGTACCAAGGAACAGGACAGGAACAACGCCGTTTACGCACTCCAGGAGAACAGGAACCCGTACATCGATCATCCGGAATGGGTGACGTCCATCTGGGGCCCCACGGCGGGTATTCATGCCGCACCGATCGTGAATTGGTCCGCCTCCGCCGACGCGACAGGGCTGCACATCCGGATGGAACGTCCCGTGGAGGGGACCATCCTTTTGATCGATGCAATGGGCCGGACCATCTGGAACGGGTCGATCAACGGATCGCGCTTCGACGGTGGACCGATGGACCTGGTACCCGGAGTATATGCAGTGGCGATGCACACCGGGTCCGGTGGGCTCGCGCATCGGCTCCTGCGGTGATCACCGCACTCTTCGCAGGAGATTGATCTCCTTTTCGGTCAGGTGCCGCCATTTTCCGCGGGGGAGGTCCTTCTTGGTGAGACCGGCGAAGATCACCCGGTCCAGCTTCACAACCTCGTAGCCCAAGGCCTCAAAGAGGCGCCTTACGATCCGGTTCCTTCCGGAGTGGAGCCGCACCCCCACCTGCTTGCGGTCGTCGCCTACGTGGCTCGCTTCGTCCACATGCGCCGGCCCGTCATCGAGTTCCACGCCCTCGATCAGTTGTTGCAGATCGGTCTTGGTCACCGACCTGTTCAGGAATACATGATAGAGCTTCTCCACGCCATGCCTGGGATGGGTGAGCTTCTTGGCCAGTTCACCATCGTTCGTGAGCAGCAACACCCCGGTGGTGTTCCTGTCCAGTCTGCCGACCGGGTAGATCCGCTCCTTGCAGGCATGGGCGACCAGGTTCATCACCGTGCGGCGGTCGCGCGGATCATCCGTCGTGGTGATGAAATCCTTGGGCTTGTTCAGCAGCACATAACGCTTCCGCTCCATGTTCAGGCGTTGCCCTCCGTAGACCACGGCATCGCCGGGTGCCACCTTGGTGCCCAATTCGGTCACCACCCGGCCGTTCACGGTCACCGCTCCCGCCTGGATCAGTTCATCGGCCTCGCGCCGGCTGCAAACACCACTCTGTGCCAGGTACCGGTTCAGGCGCACCGATCCGTCCGCAGGGTCCCCTGTCCGGGCACGCTCTTCCGACCGGGGTGTTGCTGGACCGGGAGACCGTTCGGGTGATCGGCTGCGGCTCTTGTTCGCAGGATCCCCATGGCGACCATCCCGGGTCGTTCTCTTGATGCGGTGCGGGCGACCGCGATGGCGGCGGTTATCGGTCATCGTTCGTGGGGTAGAATGCCTCGGGGATGTGACGGATCCGCGTTCCTCCATTTTGGAACAGGACGGTCACCACGTCGAACCGGACCTGGAGGTCCTCCTCGCTCTGTTGTTCGATAAAGGCCTCGGCGGCCCGGATCAATCGGTCTTGTTTGGCCTTGTCCACTGCTTCTTCCGGTGCCGCCACCCGATCGTCGCTGCGCGTTTTCACCTCCACCATGACCACGGTATCACCTTGGCGTGCCACGATATCGAGCTCATCGCGTCCATGTCGCCAGTTCCTGGCCAGGATGGTATATCCCGCCTGCTCCAGGAAACGGCACGCTGCTTGCTCCCCAAGTTGTCCTATCCGTAGATGTTCGGCCATTTTGAAACACCGATCGTGCGTAACCTCGCCGCCGGCCGTACGTTGAACGGGCTAAAATTGGGGAACTTTCACCCTTGTCCGCGGTAACGCCAAGACCATGATGATCTTTCAGCGCACTTTCCTCGCCGCCACCTTCATGCTCGCCGGTGCCTGTGCGGCCTGGTCGCAATCCTTCGAAGGGGTGATCGAATTCACCAAGACCACCGGTCCGGTGGTCACCACCTACAAGTACTACGTCAAGGGTGATCACGTGCGCATCGAAGAGATCAGTGCGCGAGGGGATGTTCAAGGCATCATGCTGGTGGACACCCATGACAAGACCGTGGTCGCATTGAGCCCCGAGCGCAAACTTTACATGGATGTGCCCAATATGCGTCTGCCGAAGGACGTGGAGACACAGGTGCAGAAATCAGGGGAGATGAAGGATATCGCGGGATACAAGTGCGACAAATGGGTGGTCCGCAGCAGTAAGGAGGATCGCATGCTCACCTACTGGGTGGCCCAGGATGCGTTCGATTTCTTTGTTCCCCTGCTGGAAACGCTCAACCGCAAGGACGAACAAGCGGTCTTCTTCCTCGAGATCCCCAACGCAGAGGGCGTGTTCCCCATGATCGGGATCGAGGAAAAGATGGACGGGGCCGAGGTCAGTCGCCTGGAGGTGACCAAGGTGACCAAGGGTACCCAGAGATCTGCGCTGTTCGAAATACCTGCCGGGTTCAACAAGTTCGAGAGGAACTGAGCCCGTGCCATCCCGACCTTTCTTCGGGATGGTTCAAGGACGGTCATGCACAAAGCGCAGCATCGCGTCGTTTGTCGTGATGTTGAGCTTTGCGGTTCGGCCCAGGACCAGGGCCCTGTTGTCGGCGATATGGCCGACCGGCATGCCGCAGGCCACGGGGATGGCGGGGCCGTCCAAGGCATCCGCAATGATGGCCAGCGCATCCCGACCAAAGGGGTCAGCGGGATCCTTGTCGCGCATGTCCGTCATTCCACCGATCAACAGACCGGCGGCCTGCCTGAACCAGCCGCCGAGGCGGATGTTCTGGACCATTCGGTCCACATGGTACCGAAGTTCATCGAGGTCCTCCAGGAAGAGGATCTTTCCGGTGATGTCGAGATCGTAGGGTGTACCGCGCAAGCTATGGAGCACGCTCAGGTTGCCACCCACGACCGTGCTCTCCGCGAACCCTGCACACCAGGGGCCTGATGCCGGACGGCCCCATGTGATCGCCTGTGGGCTGCCGAACAGGGCATCACGTAGGGATCCCTTGCATGCTTTCGTCTTGTTCGCGATCGCAAAAGGCATCTGGGCGTGCAGGGAGGCGATACTCTCGCTCTGGAGCAGCTCATGCAGTGCGGTGACGTCACTGAATCCCACGACCCACTTTGGATGCATGCGGAAACCGCGCAGGTCCAGCCGCTCCAGGAGGTGGACCGTACCGTAGCCACCTCGTGCGCACCAGATCGCGCCGATCTCCGGGTCATCCATGGCGGCCTGAAGGTCGGCGAGGCGCTCATCGACCGTGCCCGCCTGTTGGAAGTCCTTGCGTCCGACCCCCGCGCCGAGCCGAACGTTCAACCCCCAACTTTCCGCCAGGGCGATACCATCGTGGATCTCATCCTTACGGACGGCTCGCGCGGTCGGAATGATGGCGATCGTGCTTCCTGCGCGGAGAGGAGGGGGGGTGCGTTCGGACATGGGACCGAAAGTTCAGTACAAAGGGCGAAGGTGTGACCTCGCTGCATGCCAGGCGCGACATTGGCGTGGATCCCTCGGATGGTATCCCCCACGTTCCTGTGCCTACTTCAACCGTTCCAGACGGCCCTTTCTTTTCACAATGTTCCTGTAGTCCCATTGGATCCGGCGGGCCTTGTCCAGCCAGCGCGCAAGGTCCACCTTGTCGATCTGTTCCGGATGCTCATATCGGATCTCCGCGGCCATGAAGCCGCCCTCCTCCCTGAACCGTTCTTCTTCGAACGAACGACCGCTCCAGAAGAGAAGCCGCACCCCATCCTTCAATTTGCTGTACCCCACGATCGGGTTCCCAGCGAGGAACCAGACCGGGTGGCGGTGCCAGATCCTGCCTTCGGCATCAGGAAGGTGGTGGTCGATCTCGTCGGCCAGGGTATCACAGATCGCCGCGTCGGTCGGGAGCTGTTGGGCATTGTATGCCTTGATGTCGTGATGCATGTAAGGTGGGATGAACGCATCCGCAATTTGGCGAACAGAGCGCGTTCCACATCCTGTCGGATCCAAAGATCGCAGGCCGTGGCACCTTGATAACTTCGCCGATCCATCCGCCGAACTTGATCGAGCCGAAGCGTCATACCGTCACCGCCGCATTGCCCTATGCGAACGGCCCCCTGCACCTGGGACATGTCGCGGGCGCTTACCTGCCTGCCGACATCTACGTGCGCAACCTGCGCCAGCGGGGCAAGGACGTGCTTTTCGTTTGCGGCAGTGATGAACATGGTGCGGCCATCACCATCAAGGCATTGAAAGAGGGTACGACACCGCAGGCCGTGGTGGACAAGTACCATGCGATGCTGCGGGATGCGTTCGTGGGACTTGGGATCCGCTTCGACATCTACCATCGCACCAGCAGCGACCTCCACAAGCGCACGTCGCAGGAATTCTTCCTTGAGTTGCAGCGAAAGGGCGTCTTCATCGAGAAGGAAGAGGAGCAGTACTTCGATGAGAAGGCCGGCCAGTTCCTGGCGGATCGCTATATCATCGGCACCTGTCCGAACTGCGGGAATGACAAAGCCTATGGCGATCAGTGCGAGAACTGTGGCAGCGCGCTCAGTCCGAGCGAACTGATCGACCCGAAGAGCACATTGAGCGGAACCACGCCGATCCGGCGCCCCACCAAACATTGGTACCTGCCAATGGACCGCCACCAGGCGATGATGGAGGAATGGATCAACACGGGGATGCGCCACGGGGTGCGGCAGCACGATCCGAAGGAGTGGAAACCCCAGGTGCTCGGACAGTGCAACAGTTGGCTGAAGGAGGGTCTTCGCCCGCGCGCCATGACACGCGACCTCGATTGGGGCGTACCCGTGCCGTTGCCTGACGCGAAGGGCAAAGTGCTCTACGTCTGGCTCGACGCACCTATCGGCTACATCAGTGCCACCAAACAGTGGGCGGTGGACAACGGCCAGGACTGGGAGCCATGGTGGAAGGCCGACGACACGCGCCTCGTGCATTTCATCGGCAAGGACAACATCGTGTTCCATTGCATCATCTTCCCGATGCTGCTCGAGCTCCACGGTGGATTCCAGCTTCCCCAGAACGTTCCGGCGAACGAGTTCCTCAATCTGGAGGGCCGCAAGCTGAGCACCAGCCGCAACTGGGCCGTGTGGATCCACGAATACCTCGAACGGTGGCCGGAGCGCCAGGACGAGCTCCGCTATTGCCTCACCACCATCCTACCGGAGTTCCGCGACAGTGAGTTCACCTGGAAGGACTTCCAGGAGAAGAACAACAACGAACTGGTGGCGATCCTCGGCAACTTCGTACAGCGTGTGTTCGTGCTCTGCGAGAAATTCTACGATCGACAGGCGCCCAAGGCCGGTACGGGCACCCAACAGGACGTCTCACTGTGGAGCAGCATCCACGCTGAGCTGGAGGCCATGGTCGAACATGTTGACGATTTCCGGTTCCGTGAAGCGCTTAGCGCAGCCATGAACGTGGCGCGTGCGGGCAACAAGTACCTCACCGATACCGAGCCTTGGAAATTGCAAAAGAGCGACCCCGACCGTACGGCCACCGTGCTGCTGAACGGATTGAACGTCGCCGCGGTCCTGAGCGTCGTCCTGGAGCCCTTCCTTCCGTTCACGGCCGCCAAACTGCGCCGCATGCTGGGCATCGGTGAACTGGACTGGGAGAACGCATTTCGTACCGACCTGATCGGTCCGGGCCGGGAGCTGGGCCGGCCGGAGCACCTCTTCAAGCCGATCACCGATGCCGAGATCCAACCCGAGATCGACCGCCTGATGGCCACTATGCAGGACAACAACGAAAAACCTTCGACCGCCAGCGCTTCCGCCGCCGTGACCATCAAGCCCACCATCGAATTCGACGACTTCGCCAAACTGGACCTGAGGGTCGGCACGATCGTGTCTGCCGAACGCGTGCCGAAGGCGGACAAATTGCTGAAGCTCCTGGTGGACATGGGCGAAGCGGCACCGCGTACGGTGGTCAGCGGGATCGCCGAACACTTCGCGCCGGAGGAGCTCGCCGGCCAGCAGGTGGTGCTGGTGGCCAACCTTGCACCGCGGAAGATGCGCGGCGTGGAGAGCCAGGGCATGGTGCTGATGGCCGAGGATGCAGCCGGGAAGTTGCGCTTCGTACGACCTGCTGAGGCGATGCCACCGGGGGCCGGGGTCCGTTGAACTATTCCTTTGGTGCCGTTGCGGGGATATGGTCGGAGAAAACACCCGCTGCGACCTTGAACATGCCCTTGTGCGGTCCGGCGGGCACCATGCCGCCGATCGGCGTCACGGCATCGACATCGTAGCCGTATACCTGCCAGTCCGGCGGCCACGTGAAGATCTCGCGGTCCGTGGGCTGGTTGTCGGCCCTGGCCGCGGCCGGTTCGAACTCGGGTTTCAGCCACGCCGGTCCCGGTGCCTGCGGGAAGCGCCCTTCGCCGAAGTTGGTCTTCGGCTTCGCCACGATCTGGTAGTCGATCGGGCCGCTATGATCACCGCCATTGAGTTCCACGATGTCGAATCCGGTCGCGGTCCTGTTCATTACCGTCGTGCCGTTGAACTGCGGCATGTCCACGGGCGTGCAGAACACGCGCAAGGGGTTCTGGGGGTCCACCACGATGATGTCCTTGAGAATGGGGTCCAGGTCCACATGTGCATGGCCGTTCACCATCTCCACGGTCCCGTAATCCTGGTACCAGTATTCGGGCGATTCCGGACAGGTGAGCTTGATGCGGCCATGGTCGGCCGACGGCACGATCTCCGACACATTGCCCAGACCAATGATCTTGTTCACCGTGGCGCCGTTCGTGGTGCCCCCCACGTAGGCGTACCCGTAGGTGGTATTGCCGGCGAAGTTGTCCCCTTCGAAGTAGCCGCCCATGCGGATCGAGGCGTTGCTGAGGGCAAATCCGTACACACCAATGGCGTCCTGGTTCGCCGAATACGCCAGGCCTTGGGTGCCGATGCTGTATCCGGGGTTCCCGGCCGTGTTCCCCCGGTTCATGTAGCCCCGAAGTGCCATCTGAAATCCGCCCAAGGCCGAATTCGTCACGTTCAATTGATTGTAGCTCGCGGACGAATTGAACGCGGACGACGCGTTGTCCACATAGGTGTATTGCCCGATCCACACGTTGGAATACGTGATGGACGCAGCGACCGTGGCCGAACCGGTGGATTGGGCATAGATCGAGGTATAACCGGCGGCGGGGTTGTTCGCATAGACCCCGGCGCCAAGAAGGGTCTGCACCGGATTGCCGAACGTGATGTTGGTCTCGCGCCCCAGGTAGCCGCCCACGTTGGTGCTATGCCCATAGATCGCATCCGCTACGCCGCTGGAGGCCTCCAGAATGGTGCTGGGAGCCGCGGTTCCGATGCCCACGCGACCTGTGGCGCCCATCACGCGCATCCGCGGCATGTTCGCCGTACTGATCACCAGGTCCACATTGTTCGTCGTACCCAGGAAGTTGGTGGCGGCGTTGGTATTGCCGTTGCCCAGGATCGTCCAATCATTGCTGGCGTTGCCCAATTGAACCCATTGGGTGCCATCGAAGTACCAGAAGGTGTTCGTCGTGGTGTCGTATACCAGGAGGCCCGTGGCCGGTGCGGGGATGCTCGTTCGCTCCGCAGAGGTCATCCGTGGAATGAGCAGCCCCTTCTTGTTGTTGGCCGCCAGACCGGTGGCGTCGACGTCGAGCAGGGCGCTTGTGTTGGGAGCGGCGCCGGTGACGTTGATGCCGATGTTCTGCGCATCTGCATCCATGATCAGGAGCGTGGCGAAGGTGAGGGGAAGGAGGGAACGTACCGCGGTTCTCATGGCACGAAGGGTTGATCAGAGGAGAAAAAATAGATGACCGGAAGGAACGGAAACGTTGAATGGACGACTATCTGGGCACATCCTACTGTGCAGTGCGCTTCGTGGAACGACCATGCTCCGCCCTTTCCCAATAGACGGATGGGTGGCACCCGGAGATGCCTGTGACTGGGGGAACAATGGAAAAAGGGGGACCGCGTTGGTCCCCCTTCCCTTGAACAATGTCAGGTCTACTTCACCTTGGCCACAATGGCCTTGAAAGCCTCGGGATCGGCATAGGCGATCTCAGCGAGCGCTTTGCGGTCCAGCGCGATGTTGGCCTTCTTCAGGCCGTTCATGAGCGCGCTGTAGCTCATGCCGTTCACGCGGGCCGCCGCATTGATGCGCTGGATCCAGAGTGCGCGGAAATCACGTTTCTTGAGCCGGCGGCCATCATAGGCATGGGAGAGGCCTTTCTCCACGCTGTTCTTGGCTACGGTCAATACGTTCTTCCGACGTCCGAAGCTGCCTTTGGCGAGCTTCAGGACCTTCTTGCGGCGTGCGCGGCTGGCGACTTTGTTGGTACTGCGGGGCATTGTCGTTGGTCTTCGGGCGCAGGCGTCCGCACATCGGCGGCACTTGGGTGCGCTGCGTCCTGGTGAACGCTACCTATTCCACCCGGAGCGTTTGGGTGTGTTATTTCAGCAGATCGAGCACGTTCTTCTCGTCGCTCGTATGCACAAGCCCTGGCTTGGCCAGGTTGCGCTTGCGCTTCTTGTGCTTCTTGGTGAGGATGTGGTTGTGGTAAGCATGCTGGCGCTTCACCTTTCCAGTGCCCGTAAGCTTGAAGCGTTTCTTCGCTCCGGACTTGGTCTTCATCTTCGGCATGGCCTCTTCGGTTTGTACGTCCTACGATTCTCGGTTGCTGGGCCTACTTCTTTTTCTTGGGCACCAGGATCATGATCATGCGCTTGCCTTCGAGCTTGGGCATGGATTCCACCACGCCAAGGTCCTCCAGGGATTGGGCGAACTTCAAAAGCAGGATCTCACCCCGTTCCTTGAACACGATGGTCCGACCCCGGAAGAACACGAAGGCCTTCACCTTGTGGCCCTCCGTGAGGAACTTCCGCGCATGGTTGAGCTTGAAGTTGAGGTCGTGCTCATCTGTGTTGGGACCGAAGCGGATCTCCTTCAGTTCGGCGGTGGTCTGCTTGGCCTTCAGTTCCTTCTGTTTCTTCTTCAGGTCGTAGAGGAACTTCTTGTAGTCCACGATACGGCACACGGGAGGCACCGCGGTCGGGCTGATCTCCACCAGGTCCAATCCACGTTCCTCCGCCAATCGCAGCGCCTCCATGAACGGATAGACGCCCGTGGAAACGTTCTCGCCCACTACGCGTACTTCGTTCACTCCACGGATGTTCATGTTGATGCGGTGTGGATCTTCCTTCTGGACGCGTCCACGGTACGGACGGCGACCGCCGCCTGATCTTCTGAATGGGGGTCCTGCCACTCGGTGTGTACTAGCCTTTTTGTTCTACCTGTTCGTTCAAAGGCCGCCCAGTTGCACCTTGACCCGTTCGTTCACCAGATCGGCGAACGCTTGTGGGGACATGGGACCCAGGTCGCCCTGGCCATGCTCCCGGACGGATACGGTGCCCTGTTCGGCCTCTTTTTCCCCGATGATGAGCATGAACGGGATGCGGGCAAGCTCCGCATCGCGGATCTTTCGGCCGATCTTCTCGTTCCGTTCGTCAACGGAGGCGCGAATATCGGAATCTTTCAGCGATCGAGCGATATCCAAGCAGGCATCGAGGTATTTGTCGCTGATCGGCAGCAAGATGGCCTGTTCGGGAGTGAGCCACAGGGGGAAGCGTCCCGCGTGATGCTCGATCAGCACGGCCACGAAGCGTTCCAGCGAACCGAATGGGGCGCGGTGGATCATCACCGGCCGGTGCTTTAGGTTGTCACTGCCCACGTATTCCAGTTCGAAACGTTCGGGCAGGTTGTAGTCGACCTGGATGGTGCCCAGCTGCCATTTCCGACCAAGGGCGTCCTTGATCATGAAATCGAGCTTCGGTCCGTAAAATGCCGCTTCGCCGTATTCCACCACGGTAGGCAGGCCTTTCTCCTTCGCCGCATCGATGATCGCCTGTTCGGCCTTCTCCCAATTGGACTCGCTGCCGATGTATTTGCTCCTGTCCACTTTGTCCCGCAGGCTGATCTGCGCCTCGAAATCCCCCAGATCAAGTGCCTTTATCACCTTGAGTACCAGGTCAATGACCTTGATGAATTCGTCCTTGACCTGGTCCGGTCGGCAGAAGAGGTGGGCGTCGTCCTGCGTGAACCCGCGCACGCGGGTCAGGCCATGGAGCTCACCGCTCTGTTCGTAACGATATACGGTACCGAATTCTGCCAATCGCAGGGGGAGGTCCTTGTAGCTGCGCGGACGGCTGGCATAGATCTCACAGTGGTGCGGGCAGTTCATCGGCTTGAGCAGGAACTCCTCGCCATCGTGCGGTGTCGTGATCGGTCGGAAGCTGTCCTTGCCGTACTTCTCCCAGTGTCCGCTGGTCACATAGAGCTGCCTGCCCCCGATGTGCGGGGTGACCACCTGTTCGTAGCCGTCCTTTTCCTGGGCGGCCTTCATGAAGTTGATCAGTCGTTCGCGAAGTGCAGCCCCTTTGGGCAGCCAAAGCGGGAGACCGGCTCCCACCTTTTCGCTGAAGGTGAACAGGTCCAGCTCCCTGCCCAGCTTGCGATGGTCACGCTTCCTGGCCTCCTCGATCATCGCCAGGAATGCGTCGAGCTCCTTTTGTTTGGGGTAGGTGATCCCGTAGACGCGGGTGAGCTGCTTGCGGTTCTCATCGCCCCGCCAGTAAGCTCCGGCAATGCTCAATACCTTGACCGCTTTGATATAGGAGGTGTCGGGGATGTGCGGTCCGCGGCAGAGGTCCACGAAATCGCCCTGCTGATAGAAGGTGATCTCACCATCCTGCAACCCCTCGATCAGCTCCAGCTTGTATTCGTCGCCTTTCTCCGAGAAGTATTCGATCGCCTCGGCTTTCGGCACTTCCGAGCGCACATAGGCACTCTTCTTCGCGGCCAATTCCTTCATCTTGGCCTCGATGGCGGGAAAGTCCTTGTCGGTGATCACGCGGTCGCCCAGGTCCACATCATAGTAGAACCCGTGCTCGATCGGCGGCCCGATCCCGAACTTGATCCCTGGATAGAGCGCCTCCAATGCCTCGGCCATCAGGTGGGCCGAAGAGTGCCACATCGTGGACCTGCCCTCCGGATCGTTCCAGGTGAGCAATTGCAATTCGCACTTGCCTGGCAGTGGACGTTCCGCGTCGCGCACTTCGCCGTTCACCTTGGCGGAGAGCACATTGCGGGCAAGTCCTTCACTGATGCTGCGCGCCACGTCCATTGCGGTGGCGCCTTCTTCGTACTGCCGGACACTTCCGTCGGGCAGGGTCACTTCGATCTTCATGGTCATGCCTGAGCCACCCTACGAATGGTGGGCAGAGGGGCGGCAAAGGTAGGGGATGGGATGAACGTGGACCGGGGCCAACCAAGTGGCCCCGGCACGGATCGACCACCCCACGGAGGAGAGGTGGTCGGAACGGCATTCTAAAAGCAATAGATCACGAGCAGCTCGGCGACGCTCGGATCGCCCATGTCGTAGGCTTTTTGCAGGTCGGGGCAGGCTTCCGCCTTCCTGCCCAAGGCGATCAGCGCGATGGCACGGCTGGTATAGGCCATCACCAGTTCCGGGTCCAGGTCGATGGCCCGACCCAGATCGGCCACCGCCTCTTCGTTCCGGTCCAGATGTCCCAAGGTGATACCGCGGTCGCACAGGGCCTTGGCATCGTTCGGGGAGCGGGCCACCAGGGCGTTGTAGACAGCGAATGCCTCTTCGTATCGCCCCTGTGCCACGTAGGCCTGACCGATGTCGAACCGGGCGTGAAGGGCGATCGGATTGTCGGGGTCGAGGTCGATCACGTGTTGAAGATCGTCCATGGCCTTGTCGAAGGCGCTGTTCGTGATGGCCAGTTCACCCCGTCGTAACAGGATATTGGCATCACCGGGGGCGAGCGCCACGGCCCGGTCCAGGTCATGCATGGCGCCCACGCGATCGCCTGTGGCATCGCGGCTCAATCCGCGATAGAGCCACGCACGCGCCTCACCAGGGTCGACCGCGATGGCCTTGGTCAGCGCCTCGATCGCCCTCTCATGGTCCTCGGCGCGAACGGCGCTCAGCCCATCGCGCATGTAGGCCACTTCGTCCTGTGCAACCATCGCGCCCGATATCAGGGCGAGCACCGCAATGAAAAGGATCCGCCGCATGGCGGGTCCTTGAACGCACCGAAGAAGGAGAAGGTTGCCATCAACGTTCCCCGGTGGAAAGATGCCCCCCATACGGGATGTGCCTTACATGACAGGCCAGTATGTTCGTGCCCGAAGCCGCTTGTTCATGATCTTCAATTCACGCGCTATGGCCGGCGACCTTGGTCTCTTGCTCCTGCGGCTGAGCATGGGGGGGACCATGGTCATCCAGCACGGATGGCCCAAATTGTCCGGATTCGCCGACCGGATGGACAAGTTCAGCGACCCCCTTGGGATCAGCGCGCCTGTTTCGCTCGCACTGATCGTGTTCGCGGAGTTCTTCTGCGCGGTCCTCGTCGTGCTGGGTCTATGGACCCGGGCGGCGGTGATCCCGCTGCTGATCGGAATGGGCGTGATCGTGTTCGTGGTGAAGTCCGGTCAGACCTTCGGAGAGCGTGAACTGCCGATACTGTACCTCTGCGCTTTCCTCACCCTTTTCTTCACCGGGAGCGGGCGCTACAGCATTGACCGGGTCTCGTTCCGCTGAACCTCGCATGGCGGTGGGGGCCGGTGAAAGCGGGCCCACTGGGCGATGAGGTAGGTCCTGCGCTGGAGACGACCGACCGGGGCGCCGGGACCAGTGCTTAGTTCCTGATCAACCTGGACCGCACGCGCCGACCATTGCCCTCGAAGATGGTCAGCTCATAAATGCCCACTTCCAATGCGCCCAATACCAGGCGATGCATGTCGGAATCCAGACCGTCCGCTGTAAGGACCACGCGCCCCAGGTCATCATGGACCTCGATCCTTCGCAATCCGCGGCCATCCTCGATGGTCACGACATCGGCGGCGGGGTTGGGATAGACCAAGGGACGACCGATGTCCGGCGCCGATGCGATCGTGTTCGGGTCGGTCCCAGTGATCGTGATATGGTCGAGGGATACGCAGGCATTGATGGTTCCGAGCGGCGAGAAGAGGAGATAGGCAGAGGTGGTGAACGGGTCGGTGCTGAAGAGGATCGTATCCGGTCGCCAAGTGGAGGTGAGCGGTGTATCGAACAGGTATTCGCTCGCATCATTGGTTTGGACACTTTGCAGCTGGACCAATGTCCGATCACCCATGTACCCGAAGCGGTCCAGTTGGTTCGATTCATGGAAGATGATCCGGTAGGTGGAATTCGGGTTGAGGTCGGAGATCACCGTGACGATGCGGTCATAGTTCCCAAAGCCCGCATAGCCGTTCTCATCCCAGAATTGGTCCGGGTTGCCGGTACCGTTCTGCAGGAGGTCCGCGAACCAGTTCCCATCCAGGGCGCTGCCTGAACCAAAGCACTCCCCATCGGTGTTCACACTTGCCCATCCCCCCATGAAGGTCGGGTATTGTGTGAACGAGCTGCCATTGCCCAATGCCGCTCCGGCCAATTCAAAGGACCCATCGGCGATCGTTTGGGCCGGGGCCGGCCCCGGAAGGACGATCAGCACAGAGATCAGCATTTTGATGAAGCGTTCCATCGTCCAGTGGGAGTTCTGTTTTGCGGGGGGGGCTGGCATCCCGGGATGCCCATACTCAAAGCTATGGGATCTTCTGCTCGCTCGAGCACGGTGCCTCCGGCGACGATGGGAACAGCTGTATTGCCGTTATCTGTTCACATCACGGGCGTCCGTCCGATAAGGAACTGGACCCCTGGGTCCATATCCAATACCTTGCGCCCCATGCAGTTCAGGACAATTTGGATGCTCGTCGCGTCCGCGGCATTTCTTTTTACATCATGCAAGAAGGATCCCCATGATCCCGATCCGACCACTCTGATCTCCTCGTCCGACCACCTGGTGGATGTGCAGGGGTCGGTGATCGGTCCCGGTGGTGCTTTCCTGGCCTCGGCCTCTGTGGAATGCAATGGCCTGTCGACCACAACGGACAGCAGGGGTGTTTTCCGTCTCCGCGATGTGCCGGTTCAGGAGGGGTCCAACTTCGTGCGGGTGCGGGCGAACGGCTATTTCAATGGTGGTCGGAACTTCCAGGTGATCGGTGCGGAGGATGTCTCCGTTCGTGTGAAGCTGCTTCCCAAGGTGGAGATCGGGTCCTTTTCGGCCACTTCGGGCGGTCAGGCCAGTACCGCTGAAGGACTCGCGGTATCGATACCCGCCAACAGCATCGCCGACGGGTACCAGGGAACGGTGCATGTGTATGCGACCTACATCGACCCGACGAGCATCACGGGCGTGACGCCCTTCCCGGGCATGGAAGGCACTGACACGAACGGCGATGCGGGTGTTCTGATCTCTTACGGGATGGGGCATGTCGTTCTGGAGGATGGGGGTGGTAATGTGCTGCAACTGGCCGATGGCAGCACAGCGCAGTTGACAATACCCGTTCCCACCGCCTCCCAGGGTGCGGCGCCACAGACCATCCCCTTTTGGTATTTCGATGAGGCCGCGGGCCATTGGCAGGAAGAGGGCAGCGCGCAACTCCAGGGTGCCAGCTACGTGGGGGATGTCGCCCATTTCTCGCTATGGAACTGCGACGACTTCGTCTGCTATACGACCTACAACGTCCGGGTCAGCTGCAGCGGTGAGCCCTATGCCTACCTGCCGGTGCAGGTCGTGTACAATTCGGGAGTCGTGCAGGGACCGTGGGATACCCGGTTGACCTCGTCCACGGGGTATTTGAACGTATCGCTGCCCTGCTATGGCAATGCGGAGCTCTACGCCTTCGCGCCCGGATCGGATGAGCAATTGCTGATCGGTACGATCGGTCTTGTGGATGGCAATGGCGAGGTCCAGGATCTTCAGATGGATGCGCTTTGCGGCCCGCGTGGGGCCGTGCATGGCTCTGCGGTGGACGGGAACGGCCAGCCGGTGACCAATGGGTATGTATACCTGAACTATGGCAGCTATTTCACCGAGCCCATCTTCTTCAACGACCAGGGGGATTTCAACGCGTTCTATTATGCATTGGACGATGCATTGTGGAACACCGATGCCCAGCTCGTCGGTTGGGACCTCGACCAGTATATAACCGTGCAGGGGCCCGTGGTGCAGTTCAACTCCCAGGTGAATGTGTTGTCTGCACCACTCGTTTTCGGCGGCGGTGCGGCCTCCGTGAACGGGAGGGTCTATGTGGCGGGTGTCGATTCAGGCTTCCATTGTCTGGATGCTGTGGACGGCAGCCGCATCTGGTCGTGGGACGTGGGTGCCATGGAGGATGAGGTGTCGCCGATCTTCGCGAACAACCTGATCGTGTTCCGCAACCTGAGCGGCCTGCAGTATGCCGCCAACGCCTTCGATGGCAGCCAGGTATGGACCGGTTTCGACTCTGATGGGAACAGTCCGGCAACAGCGGACGGCATGCTCTTTTTCGCTACCCAAAGCGGCACGATCCGGGCACGCAATGCCAGCGACGGTTCAAGTGTGTGGACCTACAGTGCCGGCGCGGGGCTCTATTCCAACCCCACTGTCATGGGCAATGTGCTCTACTGCGGCAAGGGCACGGCGGACCCCGGGATCGTGGCGCTGGACAAGACCACCGGAACACTGCTGTGGGAATACGCCACGCCCTCGGACGTGAACACCTCGCCCTGTGTGGCGGATGGCAAGGTCTTCTTCGGCAGCGACGACCAGGAGTTCTACGCGCTGGATGCGAACGATGGCACTTTGTTGTGGCAGACCAGCATCGATGATTGCCTGGACCTGTGGCGCTGCCCCACCGCCGGCAATGGCATCGTGTACGTGCAGGCCTGCAGCGAATTGCACGCCCTGGACATGAGCACGGGAGCGGACATCTGGTCCATGGCGATCGTCAGTGGCGCAGGTGGCAACGACCCCTACCTCTACGATGGCAAACTCTACGTGGGCGGAAGCACCTCCGCACCAGGGTGGTTCCACTGCCTGGACGCAACGACGGGTACGGTCATTTGGAACATTGAGACCACGGGCCTGAGCGCTGCGGCCGACTATTGCCTGGCCGCGAACAACGTACTCCTGATCCACCAGGCCACGTCGCCCCGGAGCCTGGAAGCGCGCAATGCCACCACCGGCCAGGTGATCTGGACCAGTCCCGTGCAGGATGGCATGGTGGCGCCGATGGTGCTGGTGGACGACAACGGCGTGGCGCACTACACCACCAACAGCGGCATGCAGCAGTAGGAAAGGCGACCTCGCTCCATCCTGCTGGTCGTTGAGGAGTGGGCCTTCATCTGACCCCCGGCGTTCTTGTTCTCTTTTCCAGCACCTGCTCAAGCAGCAACACGGGCACCAGGCCGCAGATCACGATCATGAGGGAGGGCCAGGAGGCTTCGCGCAACTGTTCGATGCGGGCGAGTTCGTAAGCTTTGGTGCTCAGCGTGTCGAAGTTGAACGGCCGCAAAATGAGCGTAAGCGGCAGTTCCTTGATCACGTCAATGGCCACCAGCATGGCGGCGGCGATCAGTGCCGGGCCCAGCAGTGGCAGGTTGACCCGACGGAATGAACGCCAGGGTGAGGCGCCGAGCATGCGGGCGGCCTCGTCGAGCGATGTGCTTTGCTGGCGCAAGGCTCCCTGCAAAGGCTGCTTGCCGACCGCCAGGAATCGGACGCTGAAGGCATAGACCAGCACACCCATGCTGCCGATCAGCGCGGTATCCAGCCATTGCCTTCGATCGATGAAGCCGGCCAACGACATCACCCCGATGGCGATCACTGCGCCGGGGATCACATAACCGAGGTCGGCGAGGCGGATGGCCGGATCACTGCGGCGCCCGTAACGCTCCCGGAAGGTGAACAGCACAGCGATCACCAGGGTGACCAGGCCCGCTGCACCAGCCACGACCGAGGTGTTCCAGAGGGCGTGGGGTACGTCGCCGTGCATGGTGCCATCGCAGGTCTCCCATACGTCGTCCAAGATGCTCCCGATGGGAAGCATGGCGGCGGATCCGAACACCAGCAGACACCAGCCCGTGGCCGCTGCCGCCCGCCAACCGCTCAATCGAATACGGGCCACGGGCACTTGATCGGTCTCCTGCCGCGCGCCGCGCCGCGCCCGACGTTCGATCCATAGCAAAAGGGCCACAAGACCGACGAGCACGACGCTGAGCCGCAGGGCACTGCCCAGATCGTAGAGTCCGGCCCAGCTGCGGAAGATGCCGGTGGTGAGCGTGCGCACACCGTAGTATTTCACCGCACCATAGTCGTTGAGCGTTTCCATGGCCACAAGCAGCGCTCCTCCAGCGATGGCCGGTCGTGCGAGCGGAAGGGCGATGCGACGGAAGCGCGACAATGCGGGTGCACCGAGCATGCGCGCGGCCTCCAGTTGACCGCTCATGCCGGAGGCGAACGCCGCGCGCGCGGGCAGATAGATGTATGGGAAGAGGACGAGCGCCAGGACGAACCAGAGTCCCTGCATGTCCACGATATCCGGCCGGAACCCCGCGTGGTCCGCCAGCCAGTTGCTGACCGGCCCGGTGGGACCGAGCAGCGCGGCATAGGTGAAAGCGCTGATGTAGGTCGGCAGTGCCAGTGGCATCACCAGGGCCCAGCGCATCATGCGGCGCAGCGGGAAGTCGCACGTGGCGACCAACCAGGCGCTGGGCACTGCCAGGACCAGGGCGATCACGATCACACCGCCCAACAGTTCGAGCGTGCCGGCGAAGTGATCGGGGAGGATGGCTTCGCGCACGTGTTCCCATTCCGGAGCGCGAGCGTGCAGCGGTGCGGTGAGCACCACGAGCAACGGTGCGGCCAGGGCGAGGGCGAGCAGCGAGATCACCGTGAACAGCCGCCGGGGCCGTCGGAAGGGGTTCCGGGTCGCAGGTCGTTGCACGCAGCCATCAATGCCAACCGGAGGCGTCGAAGAGCTTGACCGCCTCCGCATTGTAGGTGGCCAACGCCTGCAGGTTGAGGGTGTCGGGCGTCAATGTGCCGAAAGCCGCCAATTCCCTGGCGATGGGCACATCGGCCCTGACGGGATATTCCTCGTTGCCTTCGGCGAAAAGCGCCTGGGCACTGTCGCTCACCAGGTATTCCAACAGGGCGATGGCCTCGGCCTTGTGCTTGGCGTAGCGGGCCACACCGGCCCCACTGATGTTCACATGGGTGCCATGTCCGTCCAGGTCGGGGAACGCCACACCGATGACCGCCCGGGCCTGGTCGCGCGCCGGGTCGGTGTTCTTCATCAGCTTGCCGATGTAGTACGAATTGACGATCGCCACCGATCCGATGCCTTCGCCGATCGCCAGCAGTTGGTCGGTGTCGCTGCCCTTGGGCTCGCGCGCGAGATTGGCCACGATGCCACTGGCCCAAACGAGCGCGCTGTCGGGGCCTTCATGTGCGATCATCGCCGCGAGCAGGCTTTGGTTGTAGACGTGTTCGGAGGTGCGCACGAGCACCTGGCCTTTCCATTCAGGCTTCGTCAGGTCCGCATAGGTGCGCAGGTGCGAGGGATCGACGGTCCGTTTGTCATAGGCGAAGACGCGGGCGCGCATGGTGAGCCCGAACCAATTGCCATCCGGGTCACGCAGGTGGGCGGGGATCACCGCCTCGAGCAGGCTGTCGCGGATGGGTTGGAGCAGGTCGCGCACCTTGGCCAGGCCGAGGCGGCCCGCATCCGCCGTCATCAGCAGGTCGCAGGGGCTGTTGGCGCCCTCCTGTTGCATGCGGGTGAGGATCTCGTCATCGTCCGCCATCACCAGGTTCACGTGGATGCCCGTCTTCTTGGTGAAGGCATCGAAGATCTGCTGATCGGACTCGTAGTGGCGGTGGCTGTAGACATTGACCACCTGCTCGCGCAGGGGATCCCCGCTGTGGAACTGCGGTGAATTGCAGGCGGCCAGCATCGCGAAAGGTGCCAGCAAGGACAGGGTATTGCGCATCAGCTCGGTACGAAAGCGGCAAAGCTATCCGGCACCTTCCGGCGAAACCATACCATGATCGGGGTATACGGTCAGGCGGATGGGCCCCACTCGTTCGCTTCGATCATGGCGATCACCCGGTCCAGGTCGTCGGCGTTCACCCAATGCCAGTGGACATCACGACGGAGCCAGGTCGATTGTCGCCTGGCATAGTTGCGCGTGTGCTGCTTGATCAGCCCAATGGTGGTTCCCCGGTCCATCCTGCCATCGAAGTGCGCGAAGAGTTCCTTGTAGCCAACGGTGTTCAAGGCGTTGCGATCGCGATGGGGTAGGGCGTGTCGCGCCTCCTCCTCCAGGCCGGACGCGATCATGGCGTCCACGCGCGCATCGATCCGGGCGTACAGGTCCATCCGAGGCAGGTCCAGTGCGATGAAGATGGGATGCAGGTCCGGTCGCGGGCGTCGGCCGGTGCGCTGGGCGCTGACCGGTTTGCCGGTCGTTCGACAGATCTCGATCGCACGGATCAGACGGTGCGGGTTGTTCCGGTCGATCGAACGCCAGGTCTTGGGGTCAAGATGGGCCAGTTCCTGCTGGAGCGGTCGCAGGCCCTCCTTCTTCCATAGCGCCTGCAACTCGGCACGCAGCTTGGGCTGGGCGGGCGGCAGGGGATCCAATTCGAACAGGAGGGCATCGATGTACAATCCGCTTCCGCCCACGACGATCGCGCGGCCATGCCGATCGAGCAGATCATGCAGCACCGGGATCGCCTCACGGGCGTATGTCGCTGCGGACATGTCCTGGTCCAGGTCAAGATGTCCGATGAAATGGTGGTGGACACCCCGGCGCTCCTCGTCCGTTGGCTGGCCCGTGCCGATGGGCAGGTCACGATAGAACTGCCGCGCGTCCGCGCCGATCACCTCCGTGCCGAAGTGCTCGGCCAGTTCCACCGCGAGGGCGGATTTGCCCGATGCCGTCGGGCCGCCGATGACGATGACCGTGCGGGGCATTTGTGGTGGGTGGTCGTTCTTCGAAAGCGCCAACCTACTATACCGATCGCCGACCTCGGCTTGAAGTGATCAACGGGCGGACGACCGCCACAGCGCTTCGCCGGGCCTACCGAGCGAAACCCTTACAGGGACCGCGATCGATCGTTCCCTGCTTTCCAGTTTCCAGTTTCCACTTTCAATGGTACTCCTCCCCCAGATCGTCAATGCTCCCGTGATCATCATCCGGGTGGCCATCCTCGTCGCCGAGGCCTTCGTCGGGATCGTAGACCTCCTCTGATGCATACGGGTCCTCTTCCTCCAGGATCCCTTCGGAGAGGTCGATCTCCTTGCTGTGCTCATCAGGTGATGCGCCCATGGCCAGCACCACGCGGGGATAGGTGGCCTTCTCCTCCGGATCGAAAGCGCCGATCAGCTCCACCATGAACAGCCACATGTACAGGAAGTCGTACACATAGATGAAACGCTGTTTGGTGCTTCGGATGTGATCGCTGATGAACACGTCCTCCATCAATGCGGGCGGCGTTTCGGGCTCCTCCCCGAAGCCGAGGTCGGCCAGCGGGATCTCCGGACCCTTGCCCCATTCCTCATCGCTCACATAGAAGCTGGCCATCTCTTCGCCCGCAAAGCCGAAAGCCTGCTTGATCGCGTGGTGCAGGTCGAGGAAGTTCTGTTCCGAACCCACCTCGATGTCGCGGAAGGCTTCGTTGGGATGGTCCACCAGGACCCGGAAGCGGTAGATGCGCATGATGAAGGGGAACAAAGCTACATTCGACCTTGATGGGGTGAACCTGCGGACCATGTCGGATGTTCCTGAGGGGAACCAACAGTCGCTGGTCATGGATCTACGAAGCGCACTTATGCCGACCTTGTTCCTAACGCCATTGCTCGTCTGGTCGCAACCATTTGCCATCGGTTCACGAAGCATCACGTTCACCGACCCCGCAAGAGGCGGGCGGAGCATCCCCTGTGATGTCCACTATCCGGCACAGAGCGCAGGCGCGAATGCACCGTTCGCTTCCGGAGCCTTCCCCGTCCTGGCCTTCGGGCATGGGTTCGTGATGACGACGTCGGCCTATGCGAACTTGTGGCAGGCATACGTGCCTCAAGGTTTCATATTGGTGCTGCCGAACACAGAGACCGGTATCCTCCCTGACCATGAGGACCTGGGGTTGGACCTGGCATTCGTGATCCATGCCATGCAGCAGGAAGGGGCTGCGATCGCCTCACCCTACTTCGGGCATGTAGCTGGTACCTCGGCCGTGATGGGACATAGCATGGGCGGGGGCGCTTCGTTCCTGGCGGCGGCCAGTGACCCCACGATCACGACCATGGTGACCTATGCTGCGGCTGAAACGAACCCCTCGGCCATCGCGGCGGCCGCGACCGTGACCATACCTACGCTGGTGATGAACGGAAGCTCCGATTGCGTGGCGCCGCCCAACGATAATCAATTGCCCATGTACGCTGCCCTGGCCTCGGGATGCAAGGCCTATGTCAGCATTACGGGCGGCGGACATTGCTATTTCGCGAACAACAATTTCAACTGCAGTCTCGGTGAGGCCACCTGCGGAGGTCCGGGTCAATTGACACGCGCCCAACAGCAGGATGCCGCCCAGGACATGACACTGCTCTGGTTGCGCCGTCAACTGCTGGGCGACACGGATGCGGGGGATGGCTTTGCCGATTCATTGGCCAGCTCCCCCCGGATCACCGCACAGAGCGGATCGGGCGGTTGCCCCCCACCCGTGATCGCTGTTCAACTCCGGGCACTGCTGGATGGACCATATGATGCCACCCTGCATCGCATGCACGATGATCTCCGTGCCCTGGGCCTGGTGCCGCTCATGGAACCCAACTCGGCCGCCGGGTTCGTGCAGGTGAGCGGGGGTGCAGGCGAAATGCTCGATGCCGCCCTGCTGAGCGCGACCGGTGAAGATGCCATTGTGGATTGGGTCTTTTTGGAATTGAGGGATGCCATGACAGGCGCACAGGTGATCGCTACCGCCAATGCGCTGGTGCAAAGCGATGGGGACATCGTGGACCCGAACGGAGGCATCCCCACCTTTCAGGCTGGTGCCGGAGAATACAGGATCGCCGTGCGGCATCGGAACCACCTGGGTGTCATGAGCGCGTCGGTCGGTCTCTCTTCAGTGGCCGTTCCGCTGGACCTTTCCGACCCCCTCACGCCAGTGTACGGCATGGAGGCACGCCGGCTCCGGGATGGCCATGCACTCCTCTGGTGTGGCAACACGCTGCGGGATGACCATCTCCGCTATGCAGGTGCCGACAATGACCGCGATCCCATTCTGCTCCGGATCGGCGGGATGGTGCCCACGGCCGTTCTGCTCGGCTACCATGCAGAGGACGCGAACCTTGATGGCAATGTGCGCTATGCGGGCGCAGGCAACGACCGTGACCGTCTCCTGCAGGCGATCGGTGGTGCGGTGCCCACCGACGAAAGGCTGGAACAACTGCCCTGATCAGCGATCCGGCGGCGGCACCTCGAAGCCCGGCTTCAGCTCCAAGCCCAGCTTCGCGCCCTCCTCTTTCATCAGCTCCCAGGCCTGCGCGCGGTCGTTGCGGATGCGGCCGTCGAGGATCGCTTCCTTGATCGTCGTCTTGATGTCGCCGATCGGACGGCTGGGCGGAATGCCGAACGCGGCCATGATGTCCTCCCCGGTGACCGGTGGCTGGAAATTGCGGATGCGGTCCTTCTCCTCGACCTCCGCCAGCTTCCGCATCACCAGTTCGTAGTTGCTGAGGTAGCGCTTCTTCTTCTTCTCGTTCTTGCTGGTGATGTCGGCCTTGCAGAGCACCATCAACGCCTCGAGGTCATCGCCGGCGTCGAACAGCAGGCGGCGGATCGCGCTGTCAGAGACCTCCTCCTTGGTGAGCGCGATGGGGCGCAGGTGCAGCGCCACGAGGTTCTGCACCTTGCGCATCTTGTTGTCCAGCGGCAGTTTCAGGCGGCGGAAGATGCCGGGTACCATGCGCGCGCCCTTGTCCTCGTGCCCATGGAAGGTCCAGCCGTGGCCGGCCTCGAACCGCTTGGTGCGTGGCTTGGCGATGTCATGCAGGATCGCGGCCCAACGCAGCCAGAGGTCGTCGCTCTGCCCGGCCACGTTGTCCAGCACCTGGATGGTGTGGTAGAAGTTGTCCTTGTGGCCGATGCCGTCCTTCTCCTCCGCACCGAGCAGCTCGATCATTTCGGGCAGGAAATGCTCCAGGAGGCCGCTCTCCAGCAGCAGGATGAAGCCGATGCTGGGCTTGGGCGCCGCGATGATCTTGTTCAACTCGGTGTGGATGCGCTCGGCACTGATGATCTCGAGCCGGGCCGCATTGCGCTTGATCGACGAGAAACAGATGGGATCGATCGTGAAGCCGAGCTGGGTGGCAAAGCGGACCGCCCGCAGCATGCGCAGGGGATCGTCGCTGAACGTGGTGTCGGGGTCGAGCGGCGTGCGGATGATGCCCTGGCCCAGGTCGAGCAGGCCGCCGAAGGGGTCCACCAGGGCACCCACGCTGCCGGGCTCCAAGCTGATCGCCAAGGCGTTGATCGTGAAGTCCCGACGCTCCTGGTCGTCGCGGATGGTGCCCGGCTCCACCTGCGGCTTTCGGCTGTCGCGGCGGTAGCTCTCCCGACGGGCCCCCACGAACTCGATGTCCATATCCTGCCAGCGGAACATCGCCGTGCCGAAGTTCTTGAACACGTGCACCTGCCCTGCATTGAGCCGCCTGGCTACCGCTTGTGCGAAGGCGATGCCGTCGCCCTCCACCACGAAGTCGATGTCCTTGCAGGGGCGGTCGATCAGTCGGTCACGGACATAACCACCGATGGCAAAGGCCGGGATGCCATGGACACGGGCCTCTTCGGCCACGGCGCGGAACAGCGGCTCGTCCGCGGCTCCCGCCAAGCGGTCGGGATCGACGCGGTAGGGATGTGCGCGCTGTTCGGACAAGGGTCTGCGAAAAGGGACGCGAATTTAGCCCGACAGCCGCGACCGGGGTCCGGGACGGGGGCATCGCATCGAACCGTATTTTGCGCCCCCTTCGGTGTCCGGTATGTGGGCTCCGTCATCATCAAAGAGAAGCACAGCATGTTCCGCAAGACCCTCCTTTTGGCCGCTTGTATCTGCACCCTGTCGCTCGCAGCGCAACCGGACCTCATTGGCAAGGTGGCCCAGAACAAGAGCGACAGCGCTGAGAAGGCGTTCCAGTTCACCACGGTGGTCCAGGCTGACGCCACGCCGGTGGAGGACCAGGCCAGTTCGGGCACCTGTTGGAGCTACAGCAGCGGTTCCTTCCTGGAGTCGGAGATGATCAAGGCGGGAGGCCCCTCCATCCATCTTTCCAAGATGTACATCGCCCGCAAGTCCTACGAGGACAAGGCCGAGAACTTCGTGCGCATGCACGGCGCGGTGAGCTGGGGCGACGGTGGCGAACCCCACGACGTGGCCGACATGTACGCCAAGTACGGCACCATGCCCGAGGACGTCTATATGGGCCTGAACTACGGCACGGAGAAGAACCAGTTCGGTGAGATGCAGGCGATGATCAAGGGCATGCTCGACGCGGTGATCAGCGCCCCGAACCATGGCAAGCTCACGCCGGTCTGGAGCACGGCCGTCAGCCGCGTGCTCGACACCTATCTGGGCGAGGTGCCCGCCACGTTCCAGTACAACGGCAAGACCTATGACCCCAAGTCCTTCGCCAAGGAAGTGGTGCGTGTGGACCCCGATGACCTCATCGAGTTCGTGTCCGAGACCGATCAACCCTACTACCAGAAGACCATGATGATGGTGCCGGACAACTGGGCCTTCCAACTGGCCTGGAACGTGCCGATGGCCGATATCACGACCATCATCGACAATGCCCTGCAGAACGGTCACACCGTGGCCTGGGGAGGGGACGTCAGCGAGAAGACCTTCAGCTGGAAGAACGGCATCGCCTACGTGGCCGAGAAGGATTACAGCGACATGAGCAAGGAGGAGAAGGCCGACCTGTTCAACGGGCCGAAGCCCGAGCCGACGATCACGCCGGAGATGCGGCAGGAGGCCTTCGACAATTACACCACCACGGACGACCACGGCATGCACATCACCGGCATCGCCAAGGACCAGAACGGCAAGGAGTGGTACATCGTCAAGAACAGCTGGGGCACCGACAACGAGCGCGACGGCTACATCTATATGTCGAAGGCCTTCGTGCAGTACAAGACCACCGGCTTCATGGTGAACAAGAAGGCGCTCCCGGCAGGGATCAAGAAGAAACTGGGCGTGTGACCCTTCATCCGATCACTTGATCGGCAGGGATCCCCCATGCGCACTTGAAATGCCCCTTGGGGCAGGCCCTGTAGCCGTGCAACCCGCACGGGCGGCAGTCCAATCTTTCCGAGGTCTCGACGATGCGGCCTTGTTCGCTCAGGGGTCCGAAACCGAATGCGGGCACGGTGCTGCAGAACACCGCCGTCACGGGCGCGTTCATCGCACTGGCGATGTGCAGCGGCGCACTGTCGTTCACGTAGTTCATCGCCGCCTTCTCCATCAACGCGGCGGTCCCAAGAAGGGAGAGCTTTCCCGCAAGCACTGCGCCGCGACCGGCTTCCCGGGCGATCCGTCCGCAAAGGATGGCGTCGCTTTTTGCGCCGATCAGGAATACCCCTTTGTCGGGTGGCAGCAGCCTGATCAGCTCGATCCACTTCTCCGCCGGCCATTGCTTGGTGTACCAGACCGAGGCCGGGGCGATGGTCATGTGTCCCTGTGGCCATGCGCTCATGTGGACATGGGCTTCCTCGCATGCCTTTGTGGTCGGGTGAAGGTGGGGGAGGGGACGGGATCCGTCGGTCAGGTGCTGGATCAGCGCGTTCAGGCGGTCCACCTCGTGGCGGCCATCGCCGATCACGTGCTTCACCCTTCGCGTGAACAGGAAGCTGAGCGGGTTCTTGTCGTAACCGATCTTCTCACCGCCTCTGGCCAGCACGGTCATCAGCCCGGTGCTGAAGAAGCGCTGGGCATTGATGATGTGGTCATAGCGGGTCTTGCGCAATGTGCCGATCAGGCGGAGGAGCCCGCGGGTCTTGCCCTGCCGTTTGTCCCAGATGAACAGCTTCTCCAGGAAGGGGTGGCCGTCGAACAGGCCCTCGTTGCCCTTGCGCACGACGAGGTCGATCCGCGCATCCGGGAAATGAACGTGCAGCTTCTCCAGGATGCTCGTCACCAGCACGGCGTCGCCGAGGAAGGCGGTCTGGATGACGAGGAACTTCTTCATGGTTCTCGTGCAGGTCGACCCGGTGGGGTCGACGCCACAGGTGCTTCGGGTTTCAGACGGCGACGTTGTGTTCCCTTAGGGCGTCGTTCAGGCTGGTCTTGCGGTCGGTGCTCTGTCTGCGCTGACCGATGATCAAGGCACAGGGCACACCGTATTCCCCCGCCGCGAAGGCCTTGGTGGTCGTGCCGGGGATCACCACGGATCGCGGAGGCACGTGGCCTTTCATCTCCTTGGGCTCCGGGCCGGTGACGTCGATGATGCGTGTGCTGGCGGTGAGCACGACGTTGGCACCCAGGACGGCCTCCGCGCCGATCCGCACGCCCTCCACCACGATGCTGCGGGAGCCGAGGAAGGCACCGTCCTCGATGATCACCGGTGCGGCCTGCACGGGTTCCAGCACGCCACCGATGCCCACGCCGCCGCTCAGATGCACGTGCCTGCCGATCTGCGCGCAACTGCCCACGGTCGCCCAGGTGTCCACCATCGTGCCTTCGTCCACGTAAGCGCCGATGTTCACATAGCTCGGCATCATGATCACGCCCGGCGCGAGGTAGGCACCATACCGGGCCACCGCGTGCGGTACGATGCGTACACCCAGTTCGGCGTAGCCGGTCTTCAGCCGCATCTTGTCATGGAACTCCAGCGGACCGGCGTGCGATGTTTCCATGCCCCGGATGGGGAAATACAGGATCACGGCCTTCTTCACCCAGTCGTTCACGCGCCAGGCGTCGCCGTTCTCAACGGGGTCCGCCACGCGCACCTCACCCTTGTCCAGGAGGTCGATGGTGTGCTCGATCGCACGGAGGATCGCCGGGTCCTTCAGCAGGGAGCGGTCGTTCCAGGCCTTTTCGATCTCCTGTTGCATCCGGCGAAAGTACACGGGACCGTCGGGTAACTTCGCCCGGCATGGCCCGCGTGATCGGCATCGACCATGGAAGCAAACGGACGGGACTGGCCGTCACCGATCCCCTGCGGATCATCGCCAGCGCATTGGATACGGTGTCCACGCCGGAGGTCCTGAACTATTTGAAGGATTACCTCGCCCGGGAGACGGTGGATGGGTTCGTCGTGGGCATGCCGATGGGGTTGAACGGACGTCCGACGGATGCCACGGCCGGGGTCCAGCGCTTCATCGATACCCTGCGAGGTGCGTTCCCGGAGCACTGGATCGAGACCGTCGATGAGCGGTTCACCAGTCGCATGGCGGAACAGACCGTGCTTGCCAGCGGAAAGGGGCGGATGGCGCGTCGCGACAAGGGACAGCTCGATCGGATCAGCGCGACGATCATCCTGCAAGGCTGGATGGAACGGAGAACGGAACGCTGAAGTGGGAATGTGGCAGGCTGCGGAACGTGTGTACATGCCCTGCGACCGGCTGCTGCGTTAGCTTTACGGCCCGATGATCCTCCCCATCCGCGCATATGGCGATCCCGTCCTGAAGAAGGTCGCGCAGGATATCGAGCCTGGCCATCCGGGACTGGAACAGCTGATCGCGGACATGTACGAGACCATGTACGCCGCCAGTGGGGTCGGTCTTGCGGCACCGCAGATCGGGCAGAGCATCCGGCTTTTCGTGGTGGATGCTTCGCCGTTCGCGGAGGATGAGGAGCTGGAGGAAAAGGACCGCCAGCAACTCGCGGGTCTGAAGCGTGCCTTCATCAATCCCTACATCGTGGAGGAGGAGGGCGATGCCTGGCCGTACGAGGAGGGTTGTCTGAGCATCCCGAACATCCGGGAGGAGGTGCGGCGTCAACCGCGGATCGTGCTGCAATT
Organism: Flavobacteriales bacterium; assembly: GCA_020635655.1. GTDB lineage: Bacteria > Bacteroidota > Bacteroidia > Flavobacteriales_F > PHOS-HE28 > PHOS-HE28. Next base: position 423,724 of record JACJZI010000004.1, on the reverse strand, counting down.
CCAGGATGAGAAGTTCAACGACCACGAAGCGGAGTTCGACGGCTTCGCTGCACGTGTGATCCAGCATGAACATGACCATCTCGATGGCAGGCTCTTCACCGACCGATTGCCGGCGCTGCGGCGCAAGCTGTTGCAAGGCAAACTGCGCGACATCAGCATGGGCCGCACGGAGGTGAAATACAAGATGCGTTTCCCATTGATCAAGACCACCAAATGATGAAGTACGCCATACCCACCCTGGCTATTTTGCTGTTCGTCGCTTGTGGCACCGGTCCGGAAAGCACGTCCACGGACCAGGAGAAGGATGGAAGCAAGGCCGCCGAGATGGTCGGTCGGATCCATACGATGGAGGACACGCTCTTCGCCAAGAACACCTTTGACATGCGCGGGGCGGCGGCCCTGCTGGATGTCTACAAGAGCTTTGCGCAGGAGTTCCCCACCGATACCATGGCCCCGGAATACCTGTTTCGTGGTGCAGGGGTGGCCAAGGCGCTCGGTCGCCCGAACGAGACGCTCACGTTGTACGATCGCATCATCAATGATTATCCGCAATGGCGGCGCATCCCGGATACCTATTATCTGAAGGCGTTCACGTTGGACAATGACCTGGGCCAGAAGGGAGCGGCAGAACAGGCCTATCGGGACGTGATCGCGCGCTATCCGGACCATCGCTTTGCGAAAGATGCCCAGGCGATGATCGACAACCTCGGGCTCACGGACCAGGAGCTGATCGAGAAGTTCGAGAAGATGAACGCGGACAGCGCCAAACAAACCGTCACGGCCGGCCGTTAGATCTTCCTACGCGCGCAGGGGGCCGGACAATCGCACGCCACCACGGGCCAGAACGCCCAGCGGCCTTCCAGTGAAAGGCTGACCGACGAACGGTGTATTGGTCGAGCGACTGACGATATCCGTTCGCTCGAACTTCCATTCCATTCGTGGGTCGAAGAGCGTGATCTCCGCATTGGCACCTTCCGCGAGATGCGGCACGGGCAGGCCCACTGCCTTCCGGGGCCCCTGACAGAACCGTTCCACGATGCGGCGGGTGCTCATCCTGCCCTGGAGCACCGTGTTGGCCACGGCGAAGCTGGTCTCCAGACCGATCATGCCGAACGCCGCCCGGGCGAACTCGACCTTCTTGTGCTCCACGTCCTCCGGCCGGTGGTCCGAGACGATGCAATCGATCGTCCCATCCTTCACGCCTTCCCGCAATGCTTCGATATGGACCTCCTCCCGCAATGGAGGCATCACTTTGTAGAAGGTGTCGAAGCCCCGGAGGCAACCGTCGTCCAATAACAGATTGTGTGCCGCCACCGAGGCCGTGACCCACAGGCCGTTCGCCTTCGCCTGCCTTACGAGCGCCACGCTTTCAGCCGTGCTGACCGTGGCCACATGCATCCTGGAGCCCGTATAGGACAGCAGGGCCAGTGCACGCGCCAGCGCCGTGGATTCCGCCATTGCCGGCGCACCACGCATGCCCAGACGGGCGCTCATCGGCCCTTCGTGCATTTGTGCGCCGGTCACGAGTTCGGCATCCTGGGGATGGTACATCACCAGACCGCCGAACGGAAGGACGTACTGCAAGGCGAGCAGGAGCGGCCTGGCCCCGCGGGGTCCGGATTGGTCATCGCTGAACGCCAGGGCCCCGGCCTGGTATAGGTCGAACAGTTCGGCGAGCTGCGTGCCGGCCAGTCCTTTCGTCAGCGCGCCGATCGGCAGCACCTGCACGGGATGAGCGCCGGCCTTGCGCAGGAGGTACTCGATGCCCGCACGCGAATCGATGGGAGGGTCCGTGCTCGGAAGCACGCCCACGGCCGTGAACCCACCCGCCGCCGCGGCATCGAGACCGTTGATGAGCCCCTGCTTGTACTCCTCGCCGGGGTCGCGGAAATGGGCGCGAAGGTCCACCCATCCTGGGGATGCGTGCAGTCCGGTGTGTTCGATCACACTCGCCTTTCCGACCGGTATCCGATGGCCCAGACGCACGATCCGACCGTTCTGGACCAGGATGTCGAGTACTTCCCCATGGACCGGTCCCCCGGGATCGATCACATGCACCTTGCGCAAAAGGGTCCTGCTCATGGGCTTGTGCGGATCAGCACCGCTTCCGCGGCCAGGAACACCAGCGCGATCAACACGAACCATTTCCACAGCTCGCTGCCGCGGTCGTTCAAGGCCGAACTTAGGGAAACGCCCGCGGGTCCGGTGTCCGCCACGGAAAAACCGGTGAGGCCGAGACCCGAGAGTCGGTCCCGCAGTTCCTCGGGCGTGAACGCGGTGAGGTCCGATTCGTCACGGGACAGCGCCAGGGCGATCATGCCGATGGTGTCCTTGTCAAGGGTCAACGCGTAGGGTCCGGGTGGCAGGTCCTCGCCATGAACGATGATGGCCTGGCCGGATGTCATGCGGCGCAACTCGGGCAGCACCGACACGCCATGGGGCCCGCGCAGCTCGGGCATCCTTTCGTCGGAGATCTCGATCCCGTTCAAGGGGATCAGGTCCTCCTTGCCGATGATGTGGTACAGGGCACCTGAGGAACGGCTCGATTCGGCCATGCGCAGAAGGGTCGTCACGAACAGCGCATGCCGCATGAAGTTGCCGCCACGGTCGTCCAGAGGTGCTGCGCAGAAATAGACCCGGCCACGTCCTTCCACGGTCATCGAGAGGAAGGGGGATCCGTCCCTGAGGCGGAGAAGGACCTCGCTGCCCGGTCGCGGGTCCCAACGTACCCGGTGACGCACCTTGGGCAGGTCCACATTGCGTGGCAGTTCGGTGAACACTTCGCGATAGAACGGAAGGTCCAGGTCGATACGCTCGACGGAAATGGTCGCGGTATCCACACCGGTGATCCTTCCGGCCGAAAGATGTCCAAGCAGGTCCGCATGGTCCTCCAGACCCTTGTCGGTCGGCGGCGCATCGAAGAGGGATCCGCCGTTCTCAACGAATGCCGTCAACGCGTCCAAAAGCCCCCCCGGCATCTCGCTGAGACCATTGATCACCACCAGGTCCGATCGCTCCAGCATCGATGGGTCGAGCCCGATGGGGGTGGTGGCCGTGAAAGCGTAGCTACTGTCACTATGAAAGACCGCTGCGATCGCATCGTCACTGGCAAGTGCTCCCCCGATCAGGAGCACGTTCACGCGGTCGGCCACGGTGTAGCCGATATCGAGCCGGTCGTCAAAGGTCACGGGCGGATCGTTCAGCAGGATGGCCCCCCAATGCGCACCGGGGGGCTCCTGGGTGAAGTGCAGCACGGTGTCGGTGCTCGAGGCGCCTTTCACCGCGAAGGTGGCCAGGGCCCGCTGCCGGTCATCGATGGTCAGGCGCAAGGGGATGTTCTCCAGATCGTCCTCACCATGATTGGTGATGCGCACATGGAGCGTCTCCGGATGTCCGGCGCGGCGCACAGGTGTTTCGAACCAGGCCGAATCGACCGACAGGTCATTGACCTTGTTCAGTGGCAGGGGCACGATCACCGTGGACAGAAGGGTGTCATTGGTCCAGCGGTCGACATCGGTGACCCTTCGTTGCAGGTCGGTGAAAAGAAATCGTTCGTGGGCGCTGTGCTCCGCGTGGGACAGGGCTTCCGCCTGGCGGCCAAGTATGCGGGAAAGAGGCGGGGCATAGGCGCTCACTTCCACCTGACCGATCGCGTCCAAGGCCTCGTCGCGGCCGAGCAGCAATTGCTGGCGTGGCTCTTCCCGTCCGGTGATCACCTGGAAACGGTCGGTCGGCTTGTATGCCATCACCACGTCGCTTGCGGCCTGCCGCGCCTGGTCCAACAAGCGGCCGCCCGCGTTCTGGCCGTCCATGCTATAGCTGTCATCGATGAACAAGGATACCGCCGTGGAGGCCATGTCCGTGCGTGTCCCGTGCAGCGGGAGGTAGGGTTGCGCGAAAGCGAACACCAGAGCGGCCAGGGCGCCCATGCGGGCCAGCAACACCAGCCAGTGGCGGACCCGGCGTACACTGCGTGTCTGCTGCGTCACCTGCTGCAACAGCCGGATGTCCGGAAAATCGATCCGCTTGAATCGACGGAGTTGGAAGAGGTGGATGATGACCGGAACGGCCAGCGCTGTCAGCGCCCAAAGGAAACCGGGGTAGAGAAAGGCCATCCGGGGCGCAAAGATCGCATATCCCCTTCGTCGGATCGCATGAGGTGCCTGTCTTCCTGGCCACCAGGGTGCCTTGCCAGCGATCCCGTTCGAGGAGCACGTTCCCGGTCTTGGTCGATCATCGGGGGTAACTCGTCGAAGTCCGGTCGCGTATGACGGGCCACATTCGGGTACCTATGGACAAACGACGCTCTTCCAAAACCCTTGTCCTCCTGCTTATCGGGCTGCTGTCCGGTCAAGACCTGCTACAGGCCCAGTTCGGTGGTGGTCATGAGGTGCAGGTGGAAGGTCCACACGACATGCAATTGGTCGACCTGGACCAGGATGGGACCATGGAGCTGCTCGTGGGAACGCGCAATGGCATCCTGCTCTATCCTTTCAACGGATATCAGCTCACGGCCCCCATCACCTTGATGGCCGATCAGGTGGTCATGCTGGCCGCCGATGTGGATGGCGATGGCCTTGTGGACATTGTCGCATCGAGCGAACATGACCTGGGCGTATCCTGGTATCACGCGCTCGGTGGGTATGGCTTCGGACCTGCCCAGAACATTTCGAACGGCGTGGATGCCGTTTCGATCCGCGCGGGTGACCTGGATGGTGATGGTGACCTTGATCTGGTCATGACCATGTCGAACGGGCAATTGCGCTGGTACGAGAACCTGGATGGTGCCGGCGCGTTCGGCCAGGCCGTTCCAGTGTCCACCAATGCGACCCCCTCGGATGCGGATGCGGTCGACATGGACCAGGACGGTGATCTGGACCTTGTATGGTCCGAGAGCAGCACGAACAGTATCCTTTGGGCGGAGAACCTGACCAGCAATGCCGTGTTCGGTCCGCCACAAACAGCCACGCAGGTCGGTTGTGGCATGGTGCGCGATATCGACGGCGACGGCCTGGCCGACCTGGTGACCAGTTCACCAATGGACCTGCAGGTGCATTGGCAGCGCGGCCTGGGAAATGGTTTTGCGCCAGCCCAATCCATCGGCTCGCCTTGGGGGGTGGTGGACGAGGTGCTTGCGCAGGACCTTGATCTGGACGGCGACCTGGATGTGGCCGTGATCAGCAGCCAGTTGAACGAAATAGCCTGGTACGAGAACATCGATGGGCAGGGCCAGTTCGGTCCGCGGCAGGTCATTGCCACCGGAATGACCAACGCCTTTGGGCTCATGGCCGGCGATCTCGATGGTGACGGCGATGCCGAACTGTTCATGTTGGCCTTCGCACCCGACCATATCATCTATTTCGACAACCTGAGCATCGCGTCCAACAGTATCGTCGGTCGGGTGTTCAATGACATCGACGGGGACGGCGTGTTCAACAACAACGACCACGGTCTGTACAACTTCCGTGTGGAAGCATCCGACCTCGGAAGCACCTTCACCAACCACAGTGGCATGTACAGCTACCACGCCGTACCGGGCCCGTACGCGGTCTGGTTGCCATCCGTGGCGGGATGGAGCAACACCACGCCGGCACTGCGCAACGTGACCGTGACCACACAGAACAACACGGCCTTGGAACAGGATTTCGGCCTGCATGCCGATCAGGACATCGTGGACCTCGTTCCGCAGCTCGTTCCCGGGAACATCCGTTGCTCAGAGGTCGTCCCGTTCTGGTTGAACATCACCAATGCAGGTACAGTGACCACGGACCTGACCATGACCCTCCACCTGGATCCGCTTTGCAGCTTTTCCGGCTCCCAGCCCGCCGCCGATGCGGTGAACGGCAACGTGGTATCCTGGGATCTCGCCAGCGTGCCGGCCACCCATCATCGGTCCGTGCTGGTGCTGGTGCAAATGCCGGATGGATCGCATATGGGCGAGACGATGATCGACTCCCTGGTCGTGACGGCCGATGTGAACGGTACTCCATATCGGGTATCCTGTTCCGCGGAACCGGTCGTGGCCTGCTCAGCGGATCCCAATGACAAACAAGTGGCCCCGGTCGGATCCGGCCCGGACCATGAGGTCGCCCTGGGCACGCCGCTCACCTTCACCATCCGATTCCAGAACGTCGGCAATGCGCCAGCCTATCAAGTGACCATCGCCGACACTTTGGACCAGGGTCTGGACCTGACCTCGTTCCGCATGCTGGCGGCCAGCCATGCCGTCTCCACGGAGTTGGACGCCGACGGTGTGCTCCACTTCCGGTTCGACAACATCCAGTTGCCGGACAGTGCCACCGATCCGCGCGGAAGCCAGGGATTCGTCCGCTATGGCCTTTCACCGATGGCGGGCATGGCGGTGGGTACCGCTGTGCGGAACAGCGCTTCGATCGTGTTCGACCAGAACGGGACCGTCGTGACCAACACGACCTTGACGACCTATGGGCAGGGCCCGGTCGGCATCGACGGGCCAAAGGATGACGCCACATCGGGCATCACCGTGGTACCGAACCCGGTGATCGGGAGCGCCACGATCCGGCTGGGCGACCCCATGCATGGCCGGGTCACTTTCGCGTTGTTCGACGCCGAAGGCCGGTCGGTACGCGCGTTCGATCGCCGATCCAACGTGGTCGTGCTCGATCGCGGCGACCTGGACGATGGCGTGTATCTGCTGGTCGCGACCGATGAGTTCGGTCAGCGGGCGACGGCGCGGGTGTTGTTCACCCGATGAGCCTTTTCGGACACACCCAGCCCGAACAGCGCGATGTCATAGCGCACCGGGTCCTCGCTGTCGAAGGCCCGTAATGCGGCCGTCAGTTCCTCCACGCTCCGTCGATCGTCCTGCGTGCGCTTCAGCAGCCCGAGCGCGCGTGCGACCCGCCCGGTGTGCACGTCCAGGGGGACCAGCAGGTCGCGTGTATGGATCCGCTTCCAGAGCCCGAGGTCCACACCGCGGTCGTCCGGGCGCACCATCCACCGCAGGAACATGTTGATCCGTTTGGCGTTGCTGCCGCGTGACGGGTCCGCCACGTGCTTGCGGGTGCGCGGGGGATGCGCCGGCCGGAAGAAGCGGGACCTGAACCGCGCGATCGCTTCGTTCATGTGCCCGAGCCGGTCATTTTCCAGAAAGGCTCCCTCGATGCCACCGTGCGTCCGGTACAGGTGGCGCAGCGCACGCACGAAATAGCGGAGGTCGGTCGCATTGAACGTGCGATGCACGAACCCGTCCAGCCGGTTCAGTTCCGCAGCATTGGCGTGCAGGATGAAGTCATGCGGTGCATCATCCATGCGGCGTGCCATTTGGAACGCGTTGCGGATGATCGTCGCGCGCTGGCCCCAAGCGATGGTGGCGGTCAGGAGGCCGATCACCTCCGCGTCCGATCGATCGGGAAAGGACCGGGGCACCTGCACCGGATCATCGGCGACGAACTCCGGCCTCGCAAAGCGGTCGTACGCTTCATCCAGGAGTTCCTGCAGATCAAGGGGCGACGTGCTTCGCGACATCGCCCCAAAGGAACGGTGATCAGCGGCCGAACACCTTCACCTGCCATCCCAGACCGGCCATCGCCTGCAGCTCGTCGAGGTCCAAGGTCCCCGCCGAGGAGCCCGCATAGCGTGAGCGCAGGTAATGCGCTTCCACGAAGAAGTGCAGGTACTTCCACACGTAGTAGGTGCAACTGGCGCCGAGCGCGGTGTTCGGGACCACCCTTACCGGCGCGGATCCGGAAAGGTCCGATCCGGCCGGCTCGCGCAGCTGCGCGAACGACACACCCGGTTCGAAGCCCAATGCGACATCCGCCCGACCGAAGGTGAAATGATAATACGGTCCGAAGGAGATCCTGCTGTTCTGGTCGAGGAGGGGAGAGCGCTGTTGTTCGTCGATGTACCAAGCTGCCAGGCCGCGCAGGCTGACGTGATCCTCCAGGAACAAGTGGAACCCTCCGGTCACATAGATGTTGGTGAGCGCCTGATCGAGCATCCACCCCGGAGCGATGGTGGCGGAGGCGCTCAAAAGCCCGCGGTGTGCGAAGGGCTGTTGGGTCTGTGCGAACGTCGGCAGCGCGACGACCACGAGCAGTGTGGGGATCGGGATGCGGCCTACCATGCGTCGAAGAGGATGTAGTTGAAGCTCACGTGGACCAGCAGGTGGCCCTCCAGGCTCGCACCGTGCTCGTTGTGCAATTCCAGGTCACCGTCATCGTGCGTATCGAGGTGGAGGTCCGTACCCAGATGGATCATGTACTGGCCCACGAGGGAGAGGTCGGACCGGTCGGTCACATGGAAGTGGGAGCCGATACCGGCCTGCACCGCGGAGCTCCAACGTTCGCCATGGATGTCAGGGTCCTCGTTCGCCGTGATCGTGGCATGATCGAAGCAATGCCCGGCCAGCACGTAGGGGTCGACGCGTGGTCGGCCCTCCCGGCCGGGCAGCACGTAGTAGAGCACGCTCCAACCGATGTGCAGGTCCTCGCGATGTGCCAGATCGCCCATGTTCCCCGTGAGGTAGTCCATGAACCAATCGGTGTTCACACGGTCGCTCAATCCAACACGGAGCTGTCCGCCGATGCCCGATCCACTGTTCGCCCACGAGCCTTCATTGAACGCGCTCATCGTCGTGCGGATACCCAGCGAGATCAGGCCTCCGCGGTGCCCGTTGATGCGAAGCGGTTGTGCCAGGAGCAGCCCGGGTGCGAGGCCCGCAAGGAGCAGGAAGGTGCGAAGCATGGGACCGGTGTTGTCGGGATCGGAGGGCTCTCCTCCAATACGCGACAGCTGCCGGGGATATTGCGATGGCCGGACTACCGGCCGAAGACCGGCAACGCGGTCAGGTCCTGGATCGTGTAACCGGACGTGTCGAACACGGTCTCGTCAACACTGCCGGTGCGCAGATCATGCGTGGTGAGGGTCATCCGCTCGTTGCTGTCGGCCTTCCACCAGGTCATTTCCATCACCAGACCCTGTCCGTAGGGCATGCGCTGCCATTGCTGGGCGCGCTGTCCGCTCACCATCCGCCCGAAGGCCTTTTTCAGGTCGAACGCGATGTCCTCGGCCACCCAAGCTTCGGAATGCCCGTCGCTCGAACGCGCCAGGTATTTACGGCAGGTGTGCCCTTCGATCGTTCGCGTCTCGTCCGTCCGTTCCACCTGCACGTCCTCGGCCCCGTCGTTCGCGCCCTTGTCCACGTTCACCCGCAGCATTTTCATCTTCATGCCGGTGCGTTCCCCTTTCGCATTCTCCGTGAGCATGTACATCCGTTTCTCCTTCAGATCGAACACGGTGGTGACCTTGTCGCGGATGTCCGGGCTTGTTGGGCGGAAGGCCATCCTGTCGTCGGTAAAGGCGTAAAAGATGTCCATCGGGCTGTTCTTCTGCTCCTGATCGCCCGCGTAGTTGTGCACCTCGAAGCGGAAGCTCCCGGTGAAACCGAGCGGCGCATAAGGGGTGTCATCCTCGGCGAAAGTGACCTGGACCCCTCCGGCCTGCTGCAGGAGGTCCTGGAGGTCCTGGGCGTGTATCGTGGCGATCGGTGCGAACAGGAGCGCGAGGCAGGGAAGACGCATATCCCAAAGGTAGGGACCCCTGCTGGCCTATATCCGGCCGTCGGTGATGGTCAGCATGCGGTCCGCCATGTGGGCCAGTTCCTCATTGTGCGTCACGATCACGAACGTCTGGCCGAGCTCCTGCCGCAGTTCGAAGAAAAGCGCGTGTAGCTCCCTGGCGTGCCTGCTGTCCAGATTGCCGCTGGGTTCATCGGCCAGCACCACGTCCGGTGCATTGAAGAGCGCCCGAGCCACCGCCACCCGCTGCTGCTCGCCACCGCTCAACTGCGAGGGCTTGTGCGCGCTCCGCGCGGCGATGTTCAGGCGGTGCAGGAGTTCGCGACCTCGCTCGGCGCAATCCGTCCGGCTCCGCCCTGCGATCAGCCCCGGCATCATCACGTTCTCCAGCGCGGTGAACTCCGGTAGCAGATGATGGAACTGGAACACGAAGCCGATGTGCCTGTTCCGGAACGTGCTCAAGGCCTTGCTGCCCAGACTGGTCGCCTCCCTGCCATTGATCAGCACCGTGCCGGCATCCGGCCGTTCGAGCGTTCCAAGGATCTGCAACAGGGTGGTCTTTCCCGCGCCGCTCGCGCCCACGATGCTCACCACCTCACCCTTGGCCACGGAAAGTTCCACGCCCTTCAGCACTTCCAGGTCGCCGTACTTCTTGTGGATCCCCCGGGCCTCGATCATGGGGCAAAGAAAGAGGAAGCTAGATCATCGATCGGCCATGCGATGCGATCATCAGGTCCCAGGCCCACTTGTTGATCCTCTACTTCCAGCCTTCATCACTTCATCGACCTCATCGTTCGACCTTCCTCGTTCTTCCTTCCCCCTACCTTCGCCCCCCATCCAACGGATCCTGCACGATGAACCTGCACGAATACCAAGGCAAGCACATCCTCTCCCAGTTCGGCGTCCGCGTTCAGCGCGGGATCGTGGCCTACAACCCCGATGAGGCCGTGGATGCCGCCAAGCGTCTGAGCCAGGAGACCGGCACCACTTTCTGGGTGGTGAAAGCCCAGATCCATGCGGGTGGCCGCGGCAAGGGGGGAGGGGTGAAGCTCGCCAAGAGCCTCGACGAGGTGAAGGAGAAGGCCGGCGCCATCATCGGCATGATGCTGAAGACGCCGCAGACCCCGCCGCAGGGCAAGAAGGTGCACAAGGTGATGATCGCCGAGGACATGTACGGTCCCGGCGCCACCGAGCCCAAGGAGTTCTACATGAGCGTGCTGCTCGACCGCGCCAGCGCCCGCAACATCATCATGTACAGCACCGAGGGTGGCATGGACATCGAGGAGGTGGCCGAAAAGACCCCGGAGAAGATATTCCGCGAAGTGGTGGATCCCCGCGTGGGCCTGCGCCCCTTCCAGTGCAACAAGATCGCCACCAACCTGGGCCTGAGCGGACCGGCGAAGAAGGAGATGACCAAATTCGTCGCCGCGTTGTACAAGGCCTACGAAGGCTGCGACGCCGCGCTGTTCGAGATCAATCCCGTGCTGAAGACCAGCGACGACAAGATCGCCGCGGTGGATGCCAAGGTGCGGCTGGACGGCAACGCGCTCTACCGCCACCCGGACTATGCCGACATGCGCGACAAGACCGAGGAGGACCCCATCGAGGTGGAGGCCGGTGAGGCCGGACTGAACTACGTGCGGCTGGACGGCAACGTGGGCTGCATGGTGAACGGCGCCGGCCTGGCCATGGCCACCATGGACATCATCCAGCTGAGCGGTGGCGAACCGGCCAATTTCCTCGACGTGGGCGGCACCGCCGACGCGGCGCGCGTGGAGAAGGCCTTCCGCATCATCCTGAAGGACGAACGCGTGAAGGCGATCCTGGTGAACATCTTCGGCGGTATCGTGCGCTGCGACCGCGTGGCCCAGGGCATCGTGGACGCCTACAAGAACATCGGCGACATCCCCGTGCCCATCATCGTGCGCCTGCAAGGCACCAACGCGCAGGAGGCCAAGCAGCTGATCGACAACAGCGGCCTGAAGGTGCTCAGCGCCATCTCCCTGCAGGAGGCTGCTGACCGGGTGAAGGAGGTGCTCGGCTGACAGGACGGCGATCAGGTCCAGCAGGAAGCACGCTCAGGTCGACAAGGGTCCGTTCCGGGCACGTCGTGAAGAAATGACCAGGTTGCGCGGCCGACCGTAGCCCGGCTCCCTGAAGACGAGCAGTCCGTCGTGCGAATACGACCCCTCCAGGTCCGCCGCGCACACATTGACATATCCTTTGCCCTCCAAATGGTGCCTGCATCGCTCGTGAAGGTCCTGGCTGTGCGTGGAGATGAAGAGGTAACCCACCCGTCGCTCGTTCAACAAGGTCTCCGCCCCGAGCAGCATCTTGTGTTCATACCCCTGGATGTCGGCGTGCAGGATGTCGATGGAACGGATGCCTTTTTCCAGGACGAACCGATCAAGACAGATCGTGGGTACCGTGCCCGGGTCCAGCCCGGCCTCGGCACAGTCGGATACATAGGCCCGGGTGAAGTCGCCGATCATTCCGTTCAATTGGAAGTTGCGTATGCCGGCCTCCAGATGTTCCGGCTCCACCATGTAGTTGCGCGCTCCCCTGATCCGCGCGTGGAACCACATGGAGTAAAAGGACCAATAGGCCCCCAATTCCACCATCACCCCACCTTCAGGCACGTCGGCAAGTACTTCCTGGAAGGCGTACTCCTCCTGTGGCTCATGCACACCGCGGTTGCGGACCAGCAGCTCCAGCATTGCCACGCCATAGTAGCTCTGTGGGTCGATCAGCAGCCCGTTGTGCATCACCAGATCGTTGTTGGCATTGAAGGTGCCAGCGTCGGGCACGTGCCGGATGTATTGGTTGTCGGCGGAAGCCTGTGCCGAATGGATCCGGGGCATCCAGCGTTCCCGATCCTCGGGCGTCAACAGGTCCAGCAACCGGCCCGATCGTGCGCGCTCGGCAAGATCCCTTTTCCGGGCACGGTCGCGCAGGTTCAGCAAACGCCGGACCCATCCGAACTGTTTCAGGGACCGTTTGATCGTGCGCATTCGCCTGCTGTCTGGGATCGTTCCAACAAGGTTCGCTACCCCGTTGGCGCCTGGCAAGTTATCGCCGATCAGCGGTCAGGGTGTGGCATTGGACCCGGCGAACGACCTCCGATGTCCACTTCTACCTTTGGCCGCCAGCACACCGACCCTGCTGCGTCCTGAACGATCAAGGGCAAATGCCCACTTGACCGAATGCCCCAATGAACATCCTCCTTCTCCACGGCGCCCTTGGCACCAAGCACCAGCTCGGATTCCTGGCCGATTGCCTGGACCATACCAACTGCCGCAGCATCACCTTCACCGGCCACGGTGATAGCGAAGTGCCGCTGGAAGGATTGAGCATGGAGGTGTTCCTGCGCGATATCGACCATGCGTTGGAGAAGGTGGATGGTGCAGTGCACCTGGTGGGATATAGCATGGGTGGCTATGCGGCCCTGGCCTGGGCGGCGGAACATCCCGGACGCGTCGGCAGCGTGGTGACCATCGGTACGAAGCTGGTCTGGACGCCCGGATCGCTGGCCGATGAGTTGAAGAAGCTCGATCCTGCGATGATCGCAGAGAAGGTGCCGATGTTCGCCGAAGGGCTCGCGGCGATGCATGGGGAGGACCGCTGGAAGGATCTGGTCTCCGCAACGGCCCGGTTGATCACCAGCCTGACCGACAACCCGGTGCTTACTGATGAGGTGCTCGCACAGGTCACCGCACCCACAATGCTGGTGGTCGGCGACCAGGATGACATGGCCGGACCGGAGGACACCCTGCGCACTGCCCGCAAGCTGAAGGACGCAGGCGTAGTCGTGCTGCCATTCACCCGCCACCCCTTCGAGGAGATCGACCTGGACCTGCTCGTCAACCTGCTCACGCGTTTTTGGGAGGGCCTGGCGCAGGAGTAGGTATCCCCCTTCTTCGCATCTTCGCTTTTCCCGTTCTCCTGAACCAACTTTCATCTTTCCACCTTGCCCGCGATAAAGAAGCTTTTGATCGCCAACCGCGGCGAGATCGCGTTGCGCGTGATGCGCACGGCCCGCGAAATGGGTATCCGCACCGTGGCGGTGTATTCTGAGGCCGACCGCCATGCGCCCTTCGTCCGCTCCGCTGATGAGGCCGTGTGCATCGGACCACCACCCGGCAAGGAGAGCTACCTGGTCATCGACAAGCTGGTGCAGGTGTGCAGGGACCGGAAGGTGGATGCCGTGCATCCTGGCTACGGGTTCCTGAGCGAGAACGGCGCATTCGCGCAGGAGTTGGAGCATGCAGGTGTGATCTTTGTCGGCCCCTCGCCCAAGGCCATGAAAGTGATGGGTGACAAGCTGGCCGCCAAGGAGGCGGTGAAGGCCTTCGGAGTGCCACTGGTGCCCGGAACGGAGGGGGCGGTGAGCGAGGTGAAGGAGGCCTTGCGTGTGGCGAAGAACATCCGGTTCCCCATTCTGATCAAGGCAGCGGCCGGCGGTGGGGGCAAGGGCATGCGTGTGGTGGAGGAGGAGGCCGGCCTGCAGGAGGGCCTGGAGCGGGCCATCAGTGAGGCACGGAATGCGTTCGGCGACGGCAGCGTGTTCATCGAGAAGTATGTGGCCGGGCCCAGGCACATCGAGGTGCAGGTGATGGCGGACCTGCATGGGAACACCGTGTACCTCTTCGAACGGGAATGCAGCATCCAGCGCCGCCATCAGAAGGTGATCGAAGAGGCACCCAGCGCCGTGTTGACACCCGAGCAGCGACAGCGCATGGGCGAGGCCGCCGTGAAGGTGGCCCGAAGTGTGGACTATGTTGGCGCCGGTACCGTGGAGTTCCTGTTGGACGAGAACGGCGATTTCTACTTCATGGAGATGAATACGCGCCTGCAGGTGGAACATCCCGTGACGGAGATGATCACCGGAGTGGACCTGGTGCGTGAACAATTGCGCGTGGCAATGGGGGAGAAGCTGTCATTCGCCCAGGAAGACCTGCGGATCCGGGGACACGCCATTGAGGTCCGCGTCTATGCCGAGGACCCGACGAACGACTTCCTGCCCGATATCGGAACCCTGCGCACGTATCGCCCACCGCAGGGTCCGGGCGTCCGCGTGGATGACGGCTTCGCCGAAGGCATGGCCATCCCCATCCACTACGATCCCATGATCGCCAAACTGATCGTGCACGGGACCGACCGGCTGACGGCCATCGCCCGCATGGAGCGGGCCATCGATGAGTATCTGATCAGCGGGGTCAGCACCACGCTTCCTTTCTGCAGGTATGTCATGGGCCACAATGCGTTCCGATCGGGGCGCTACGATACCCATTTCGTGCGTGACCATTTCAAGGCGGCCGACCTGGAAGGTGATGATCCGGAGGAGGCGGTCGCGGCAGCTCTGGTGGCGGCAGCAAGGCAGGCGGACCGGGAACATCGGGTCGGTCCTTCCGTGGCCGCTCAGAGCGGCATGGTATCGGCTTGGAAACTCAAGCGCGGTTGGAACGGTACAAGGGAATAAGCGGCATTCCGCCGCGTTAATTTGGCCGATACGGCCCATGCTGATCCGCGATCGCCATCTGCTGTTCCTGCTGTTCGCGGGACTGGGCACGCAGCCCCTGCCCGCTCAGGATCCCGTGGTTGGGCAGGTGGTGCGGGCCAGTGTGCATGACGGGGATACCCTGTTGATCGTGGACCTGCCCATCACCCGGGTGGATGGCCAGATGAGCCGTCGCATGCGGCGCGAACTGGAGCAACGCACCCGCCTGATGCACAACATCCAGAAGGTGTACCCCTATGCCCGGATCACGGCCCAACTGCTCCAGGAATACGCGGCCGACATGGCCAAGATCGACCGGCCCGGCGATAAGGAACTGTACATCAAGCTCGCGGAAGCCGAACTGAAAGCCGAATTCTCCGATGAGGTCGAGGACATGACCATCAGCCAGGGGCGTCTGCTGATCAAACTGATCGACCGGGAGACCGGCAATACGAGCTACGAGCTGGTGAAGCAGCTTCGAGGTGGGTTCGAGGCCTTCGTCTGGCAGGGGGTGGCCCGGTTGTTCGGCAATGACCTGAAGGACCAGTACGATCCCGCAGGGGAGGACAAGTTCACCGAACTGATCGTCCAGCGGATCGAACGCGGGGAGCTCGCCGTGATCCCGCGCGAGCCGCGCACAGAGAAGGCCCAGGCCAGACTGGAACGGCGTCGGGCCCGTCTGTACCGCAAATACGGGCTGCCCTATGAGCCCACATCCGCGAATTGATCTTGACCGGTGATGTTCCGCGCCATCACGTGGTCGTCCATCACATAGCCTCCGCCAATGTCGACCTCCTGGTCGTGGGTGATCCGGAATCCCTGGCGCTCGTAGAATCCGACAGCGCGGTTCCGTTTGTTCACGGTAAGATCGATCCGCTCATCGCTCTGCTCCAGGGCCATCCACAGTACCTGCGTAAGTAGCGCCTGTCCGATGCCCAGGCCATGGTGATCGGGAAGCACATAGAGCTTGTGCAGGCGGGTCGTCCTCGATCCCCCATGATGGTGTTCGCAGCTGGCAAAGCCGTTGGGTCCCTCTTCCATTTCCGCGATGAGGAACGCGTGCCGCAGGACCGTCATTTGCGCCGCAAGGGCCGCATCACTGTACATGCGGACCAGCATGTAGGCGATCTGACCCTCGGTGATCACGTCCGCATAGACCTTCGGCCAGATGGTCCGGGCCAGGTCGCCGATCAAGCGAACATCCGAGGTGGTGGCCTTCCGGATGCGGGTCATCGGACGGGCTTTGGGATCACCGGAAAGCGGGTGCCACCGCCAGGTCCTTGTTGCCCGGCGTATGGGTGTAGAATCCTTCGCCGCTCTTGGCACCCAGTTTGCCGGAGGTCACCATTTGGACCAACAGGGGACAGGGGGCATATTTTGGCTCTCCGAGGCCATCGTGCAGCACGCGTAGGATGGCCAGGCAGGTGTCCAATCCGATGAAGTCCGCCAATTGCAGGGGGCCCATCGGGTGGGCCATGCCCAGTTTCATGATCGTGTCGATCTCCTCAACGCCTCCGACCCCCTGCCACAGGGTCTGGATGGCCTCGTTGATCATGGGCATGAGGATGCGATTGGCGACGAAACCGGCGTAGTCGTTCACCGTGACCGGCACCTTGCCGATCGCCTTGCTCAGATCCACGACAGCGGTGGTGACCATGTCCGTGGTATCATAGCCGCGGATTACTTCCACGAGCTTCATGACGGGCACGGGGTTCATGAAGTGCATGCCGATCACCTGGCCGGGCCTCTTCGTCACCGCGGCGATCCGGGTGATGCTGATCGAGGAGGTGTTGGTGGCGAGGATGCAGCCCTCCGGCGCGGCCGCATCGAGGTCACGGAAGATCTTCAGCTTCAGGTCCACGTTCTCGGTCGCGGCTTCCACGACCAGGTCGGCGTGCTCCACACCTTTCGCGAGGTCGGTGCTCGTGGCGATCCGATCGAGCGTGGCTTGCTTGTCCGTTGCTGTGAGCAGTTCCTTCGCCACCTGGCGGTCCAGGTTCCTTGAGATGGTGGTCAGGGCCTTGTCCAGATTCGCCTGGGCGATGTCGATGAGAGTGACCGGGTGATCGTTCTGGGCCAGGACATGGGCGATGCCATTGCCCATCTGACCGGCGCCGATGACGGAGATCTTCTTCATGGTCTGCAGGGATGGACGGCGAAATTAGGCCTCCTTGTCGTGACGCAGGGGTGCGGGTCGAGCTGCAAGCCGAGCCCCGCTGGCGGGGTGCTTGTGGCCGGATCGCCAAGCGCATCGGTCGAACAACGCCCATAAGGCCATGCAACATCGACCAATAACCAATAACCTCCCCTCACTTCCCATCCCCCTTCAGGATGATCAGGATGGTATAGGCGAGTATCTTCAGGTCCACCGCCAGGCTCATGTTCTCAATGTACAGGATGTCGTACTTCAGTCGGCGGATCATCTGTTCAACGTTCTCTGCATAGCCGAACTTGACCTGCCCCCAACTCGTGATGCCGGGGCGCACCTTGTGGAGGTGGCGGTAGTGCGGTGCCACCTTCATGATCTCATTGATGAAATGCTGTCGTTCGGGTCGTGGGCCCACCAGGCTCATGTCACCCTTCAATACGTTCCAGAACTGGGGCAGTTCATCCATGCGTGTTCGACGCAGGAACCGGCCGATGCGCGTGATGCGCGGGTCGGTGGCGCTGCTCAGCTGAGGCCCTTCGGCCTCTGCATTGCATACCATGGACCGGAACTTGATGATCTGGAACGGTCTGCCGAACCGCCCGATCCGCTCCTGGCGGAAGAAGACCGGCCCGGGAGAGCTCAACTTCACCAACAGGGCGACCGCGAACAGGATGGGTGACAGTGCGATCATCGCCAGGATGCTGACCACGATGTCGAAGAGACGCTTGATCGAGAACTGCCACGCGGGCATGATCTGCGGGTTCACCTCGATCAACGGTGTGCCGAAGATGCTGGTCATCTTCACCGAGCCCGAGAGGATGTCGTACATGTCCGGGATGATCTTGATCCGCACGTTCGTGCCCTCCAGTTCGTTGATGATCCGGCTCATGTGCTCGTGCTCGCTGCTCTCCACGGCGATGATGACCTCCTCCACGGCCTCGCGTTGGATGATGGTGCGGAGCTCCGGCAGTTTGCCCAACCGGGGTAGGCCTTCCGTGGCCAATTGCTGATCTCCACCGTTCACATTGACGAACCCGATGAAGCGATTGCCAGGGGATCGCGGCATCGCACCGATCTCCTGGAACACGTTCACCGCACGCTCGTTGCCGCCGACCAGGACCGTGTTGAAGCCGATCTGTCGCGCATGGACACGCCGCACCGTCCTGCTGGTGAGCAGGAAGCGGAACAGGAACGTGATGCCGAAATGCAGCAGGAACAACGTCAGGAAGGAACGGTAGTAGTAGTGGTAGGAGGCTACCTGGTCGTCCAGGAGCAGAACGAAGAAGATCACCACGACGCCGATCACGGAGATCAGCAGGGTCTGCCCCAATTCCTTGGTACGATGCCGACGGTAGATATCACTGTAGCCGCCGATGGCCACATAGAGCCCGAGCCAGAATATCGGGATCAGGAGCAATCCGGTGACATAGTTGCGGTCCAATACGATCGGCACGGCGTAACCGAACTTGATCGGCTCCAGATAGGCCTTGCGGAACAGGTAGAACAGTGTCCAAGCGATCGCCGCGGCGCACATGTCCGCGAGCACATAGTGGACGATCAACCGCCGCTTGTCCATGGATCAGCGCGAGACCAGTTTGATGTTGTCCAGGAGCACACGACCATGCGCGTTGCCGCTGGCCAGTTGCAGCTGGATGTAAAAACGGCGGTCGCTCGCTCCGGCGATGTTCATCGGCCCGCTGAGGTCCACATAGCACTTCTTCCAAGGCGGATCATCACCTGATCCAGTAGCGTTCAGATAGAGATACGGCAGGTCCTGGTCCGTTCCCCCCACGGAATAGAGGAAGCCGATCAGGAACTGCTGGTCGCAGGCGTAATCGATCTCGAGATACACGGGTGTGCTCGGGGTGGGGTAGAAGGCATCCGCACTGGTGATGCGCAGGTAGGTCCTGCCCGTATCCACGTACATCTCACCGGTCCCGTTGCCTTCGTGGACCAGCATGGGGTCCGTGATCGTGTTCAGGACCGTATCACCGCTGGGAATGAACGCATATCCGGCCTCTTCGAACCCCTCGATCCAGAAGTCCAGATCATCGAAATAAGTGAAGACCGGCTCCAATGTGGTCGAACCCGCTTCGTTCAGGTCGACCGTTCCTGACCAAGTCTTATAGAAGGGATATTGAACGCGGTCGTCGCGATAGCCGTTGCGGTGCACACCGGCGATCAGCTGGATCGAAGTGGGGCCCGTCCTCAGTACGGGAACGTCCGATGGGAACTGCCACACCCCGATCGCCTCGTTCTCGGCATACACCCAGGCCTCGGTGATATTGCTTGAGCCGCTGCCCTGTATGCCTTCGTCCGTACTTACGGTCGGCGTGGCGATGTGAAGACGGGAGGGGACAAGGTCCGCCTTGTCGCATGCGGACAGGAGCAATAGGGCCATCGTCGCGGACCAGAGGGCGCGGATCATCGTCTCAATAGGGGATAACGCGGACCGGGAAAGGGTAGTATGGGCATGGCTCTAGTTCGGGGCATCCTGCCCCATGCGCTCCAGGATCAGATGCGCCAGTTCCAAGGCCGCAAGGCCATCGCTCAAGGTCACGCGTGGTTCGGAATCGCCGAGGATGGAAGCCGCGAAAGCGCGCAGTTCCTCACGGATGGCATTGGTCTGTTCGATCGCGGGGCGCTCGAAGCTGATCTCGCGCATTCCCCTGTCCTTGCCCAGATCGATGGTCACCGCGAAGGGGTCGGGTTCCCCCAAGACCGATCGCATACGCACGATCTCCGAGGACCGCTCGAGCATGTCCACGGCGATGTAGGCATCCCGTTGAAAGAAACGCATCTTCCGCATGTTCTTCAGGCTGATCCGGCTGGCCGTCAGATTGGCCACGCAGCCGTTCTCGAACACGATGCGTGCGTTCGCGATATCGGGCGAATCGCTCACGACGGCCACCCCACTGGCATGCACTTCCTTCACGGGACTACCGACCACATGCAACACCAGGTCGAGATCGTGCACCATCAGATCAAGGATCACAGGGACGTCGGTCCCGCGCGGATTGAACTGGGCAAGCCGATGGCCCTCGATGAACATGGGCCGGTCGAACGCTGAAAGTGCCGCCTGGAAGGCCGGATTGAAGCGCTCCACGTGGCCCACCTGCACCTTGCGACCGACGGCCAGTGCCGATCGTTGCAGGTCGCGCCCCTCCTCGATCGTGTTGGTCAGCGGCTTTTCGATGAAGACATGCCTGCCGGCCTGCAAAGCCGCGGATGCGCAGGCATGATGCGATAAGGTCGGTGTGACCACGTCCACGGCCGCTGCCCGGTCGATGACCTCATTCACCGAACCCAGGATGGGCGCGTCGAACTCCATCCGCAATCGCTCGCACTTCTCCGGATCGGGATCGAACACACCCACCAGTTCGAACTCAGGAACTTCCCTGATCTGCTGCACATGGATCCTGCCCAGGTGTCCCGCGCCAAGAACGCCGATGCGGATGCTTCGTTCAGTCATTCGGGATCACAGCTTGTTCACGGAGGGCGGCAAAAATACGTGCTCCGTACCGGAGGCTATTTTTGCTGTCGTGAAGCTTGATATGGACGATTATCGGGACCAGGGCCAACGGCGCAAGTTGGTCGATCTGCTCCGGAAGAAGGGCATCACCGATCAGCAGGTGTTGGAGGCGATCGGCCATGTGCCAAGGCATCTCTTCATCGATGACACCGCGCTGCGGGCACATGCCTATGAGGACATCCCCTTCCCGATCGGCTGCGGGCAGACCATTTCCCAACCCTATACTGTCGCCTTCCAGACGCAGTTGCTCCGGGTTGGGAGAGGTATGAAGGTGTTGGAGATCGGAACCGGCAGCGGCTATCAGACCGCAGTGCTCGTTCAGATGGGCGCAAAAGTGTTCACCATCGAAAGACATCGGCCGCTGCATGTGCGCTCCCGCGAACGGCTGGAGGACCTTGGTCTACGCGCGCGTACTTACTATGGGGACGGATACAAGGGTCTTCCCGCCCACGCCCCGTTCGATCGTGTGCTGGTCACCTGCGGAGCGCCGTTCGTTCCGGAGGCACTGGTGAAGCAGCTCAAACCCGGGGGGATCCTGGTGATCCCGGTCGGCGAGGGGGACGTGCAGCGCATGCTCGTAGTGACCAAGGACGAGGCCGGGATCAGCCATCAAGTGGACATGGGGGCCTTCCGCTTCGTACCAATGCTGGGTGAAAAGGAGAATGGATGAACACCGTTTGCCGGATCTGTTGAACTGCTATCTTCGCCCCGGTTTCGCACGGGATGGGTGGTGCCTTGAACGCGATGAAGTGGAACATCGGATCGACGGATCAACATTTTTTTGTTGATATCGTGGTAGGATGTTAATAGCTTTGCCCCGCTCGGGGTCTACCTTTGACCGGAACGAGCCATACAAACCTGAGAAGCACTCGTCAAACCAAAACGTTCGTCATGAGAAAGACTGTACTGTTCACCGCCGCGCTTCTCGCCGCTTCGGCCGTGTCCGCCCAAACGGGTGAGATCACGTCCAGCAAGGGTGAGAACTACCTGTCCCAGGACGGCGATTGGGGCCTCACCTTCGATGCCCAACCCGTGTTGAACTACGTGGGTAATCTGTTCAACGGCAACCAGAACAACAACTATCAGGCTGCGCTGTCCTGGGCGAATTCGTACTGGGGCATCCAAGGCAAGAAGTTGGTGGACGCCAACACGGCCTACCGGGGGATGCTGCGCATCGGTTTCGGCAGCAACAAGAGCACCGAGTTGGTGCCGACCGCCGATCCCAACGACGATCAGAACAATACCACGGAGGATGTGATGAAGGTCGGCAATTTCGACCTCGCCATTGGTGTGGGTCTGGAGAAGCGTCGCGGCAGCACCCGCGTGGTGGGTGTCTATGGTGCGGAGGTGTTCATCACCTTGGATACCAAAAAGACGACCTATGAATATGGTGATGCGCTTTCCACCACCAACACGCAACATACGAATACCTTCAACCAAGGTATGGGCGTGACCGAAAAGAAGGATGGTTCCGCTTTCGGGTTCGGCCTGGGCGTTTTTGGCGGGATCGAATGGTTCGTGGCTCCCAAGGTGTCCCTCAGCGGGGAGTATACCTGGGGTCTGGCATTGGTCAGCCAAGGTCTGGGTGAGACCACCACCGAGACCTGGAACGGCACCAGCGTAGTGACCACGACGGTTGAGGGGAATGGGGATTCTGAGACTGCTGACAAGACCAGTTCGTTCACCCTGGATACCGGAGTGAGTGGTTTCGACCTCGGCATCAACTTCTATTTCCAGTAAGCGACCCGTTCGCAACAACATCGAAAGCCCCCGGCAACGGGGGCTTTTCTTTTTTCCACCGGTACCTTTCGCCATGCTCCCGGTCCTGTCCGCCGAACAGATGCGTGCGGCCGATGCGCACACCATTTCCCACACCCCGGTCGCATCCATCGACCTGATGGAGCATGCGGCACGGGTATGCACCGATCGGCTGCTGGCGATCGAACAGGGCGGCCGGAAAGACTATTCGGTCGTGGCCGGGCCTGGGAACAATGGCGGCGATGGGCTTGCGATCGCACGCATGCTGCACGAGAGCGGCAGGCAGGTCCGCGTCCATCTGATCGGTCCCGCGGAGAAACGGTCCGCCGACCTTCGAACGAACATCGACCGCTATCGATCCGTCGGGGGGGAATTCCTGGAGTCGGAGGATGGATCGGTAGCGGTCGATGAAGGGTGTGACATCGTGGTCGATGCGCTTTTCGGCACGGGACTGGACCGACCTGTATCAAGAGGCTACAAGGACGCGATCCAACGGATCAATGCGTTCCACGGCAGGGTCGTTTCCGTGGACATGCCTTCCGGTCTGTTCGCCGAGGACAACGCGAAGAACGATCCCCAGGCCATCGTCAAGGCGGATGTCACCCTCACGTTCGAATGCCCGAAACTGGCGCTACTGCTGCCGGAGAACGGGGCATTTGTCGGAATGTTGAACATATTGCCGATCGGACTGGACCGGACATTCATCGATGGTCTCAACGTTCCCTTTCAACTCATCGGGACCGATGACCTGCGAAGCATGCTGCCGGAACGTCCCCTTTCCGCGCACAAGGGGCATTTCGGACATGCCTTGGTCATCGCAGGTGGTCCGGGCATGTTCGGTGCGGCGATCATGGCCACCCGATCCGCACTGAGGAGCGGCGTGGGGTTGGTGACGGCCCATGTCCCCGGCGCGTGTGCTCCGGTCCTTCATGGCTGTGCTCCGGAAGCAATGGTCTCCTCCGATCCCGAGGAGAACGAGGTTTCCGCGGTCCCGAAGTTGACCGCATTTACGGCCGTTGGGATTGGACCAGGGCTGGGCAGGGGTAAGTCCGCAGAACACGTGGTCAAGGCTTTGCTGCAGACGGTGCAAGTGCCTGTGGTGATGGATGCGGACGCCCTGAACCTGCTGGCCGAGAACCCCACCTGGACCGCATTCCTGCCCACGGATACCGTTCTGACCCCACATCCGGGTGAATTCGACCGGATGGCAGGAAAGAGCGTCACGGGTTACGACCGGTTGATGAAAGCACGGGAATGGGCCATGAAGTCCCGCTCCGTTCTTGTGCTGAAAGGCGCATACACCGCCGTGATCGATCCGATCGGGCGCGTGCTCTTCAACGATACCGGCAACCCCGGCATGGCGAAGGGCGGGTCCGGTGATGTGTTGACCGGCCTGCTGACCGGTCTGCTCGCGCAACGCATCCCGGCGTTCTCTGCGGCGTTGCTCGCCGTCCACCTGCACGGGTTGGCCGGTGATCTCGCGGCGGAGGAAATGGGCATGGACGGCATGACCGCCGGGGACCTTGTCCACCATCTACCGCACGCGCTGCAAAAGCTGCGGAGCTAGCGTTCCAGTATATCCAAACCACCGAGCCCTTCACGCAGGACAAGCGGTTCGGGTGCGGTCAGGTCGATCACCGTGGATCCCACAATACCGCCCGTGCCCGCATCGATCACCAGGTCCACCTGAGGCCCCAGGTGCTCCGTGATGCGCTCCGGGTCCGTGGTGTGGTCCACCACCTTGTCGGGATCATGCACGGAGGCCGCCACGAGGGGAAGGGGCGTGGCCTGAACAATGGCTTGCACCACGGCATGCGCGGGGATCCGGATCCCGACCGTTCTGCGGTTGTTGCTGAAGAGCTTCGGCACCTCGGCGCTGGCGGGAAGGACGAACGTATAAGGTCCCGGCAGGGCCCGCTTCAGCAGGCGGAACGTGGAAGTTGCGATCGGTTTGGTGTATCGCGCCACCTGGGCCAGGTCGGCACAGATCAGGGAGAGTTCAGCGCGTTGGGGACGAACACCTTTCAATTGTGCGATGCGCGCGATCGCCCGCACGTGACGCGGCAGGCAGACGAAGGCATACACGGTATCGGTCGGGCAGACCACCACGCCTCCATCATCAAGCACTTCAAGGACCGTCCGCACTTTCCGCGGCTCCGGATGCAGCGGGTCGATCACGAGGCGCATCGCGCTTATTTCGCCTTCACGGGCGTCTGTTCCGCCTTGCGGTGGTCGGCGAGGAACTTCTCCAGACCGATCGTCGTCAGGGGGTGATCGAACAGGGCCAGGATGGCGCTCAACGGACAAGTGGCCACGTCGGCGCCGAGCTCCGCGCATTGCACGATGTGCATCGGATGGCGGATCGAGGCGGCCAGCACCTGGGTCCCGATCCCGTAGTTGTCATAGATCTCCCGGATCTGTTCGATCAGTGCCAGGCCGTCCGTGCTGATATCATCGAGCCTTCCGATGAAGGGGGAGACGTAGGTGGCGCCCGCCTTGGCCGCCAGCAGGGCCTGGCCGGCGCTGAAGATCAGCGTGCAATTGGTCCGGATCCCCTTGGCCGTGAACTGGCGGATCGCCTTCACACCGTCCCTGGTCATCGGCACCTTCACGACGATGTTCGCATGCAGTGCCGCGAGCTTATCGCCCTCGTGTAGCATACCCTCCAGGTCGGTGGCGATGACCTCCGCGCTCACATCGCCGTCCACGATCTCACAGATGTCGATGTAGTGTTGGAGCACACGTTCGTCGCCGCTGATGCCCTCCTTGGCCATGAGCGAGGGGTTCGTGGTCACGCCGTCCAGTACGCCGAGGCTGTGCGCTTCGCGGATCTGTTCCAGACTGGCGGTATCGATGAAGAACTTCATGGGGAGCGATCTTGGCGCAAAGGTAGCCAGTGCCTTTGGCCGGTCATTCGTAGTGCTTCGCGAGCAGCCCTTCGAAGAGGCGCCCGGGAAGCAGGAACTTGAGCAGCACGGACAGGCGTTGGACGCCCTTGGCCACGCGGTAGAGCGGACGCGGCCGTTCCTTGGCGATCACTTTGGCGACCACTTCGGCGAATTCGTTCGGGTCCCGGCTGTAGTGCAGGCTGCTTCCCAGCAGTTCCATGGCACGTTCGTAGCGTGCACGATAGGCATCGGATACCTTCTCCGGCTTGATGCGTGCGCTGTCCACATTGGTGGCGAACTCGCCCGGTTGCATCGAGACGACCCGGACCTGGAAAGTGGCCAGTTCGATGCGGAGCGCCTCGGTGTAGCGATCGACCCCGGCCTTGGTCACGCTATAGAGCCCGCGGTAGGGCAGGCCGAAGTTCGACGCGATACTGCTGATGTTGATGATGAGTCCGCGCCGCCGCTCGCGCATCCCGGGCAATACCGCTCGGCAAACACGATGCAACCCGACCAGGTTCAGATCGTAAATGGCCATGGCCTGTTCCGGGGTGAGGTCCTCCAAGGCGCCCTGGATCCCCCGGCCGGCGTTGTTCACCACCACATCGATGCGACCCTCATTTTGAAGGACCTGTGCCACCGTCGCGTTCACCGTGGCCTCGTCCAACAGGTCCATGCGAAGGAGGATGAAGCCCTCGTCGGCATGTGCCTCCGGCCGCCGGCTCGTGCCGTAGACCCGATGGCCGGCCTTGACCAGTCTTTGCGCGATCGCCCTTCCCAGCCCGCTGCTGGCGCCGGTCACCAGGACCACCTTGCTCGTGCCTGTTCCGTTCATGCTACCGGAGCCCTGCCTTCAATGGGGGCAAAAAGAGTGGGGCAAGCTACTTCCATCGCACCGCTTCGACCGCTTACCCTTGCTTCCTTCCGGACCTGGGGGAGTTCAGCGGGAGCTGGTCGTGAAAGACTTGCCCCGGCACAAAGGTAGTCGGCCCGGACGATCGCCGCCCATGCGCTATCCTTGCAGTGCATGGACCTGTCCATCGTCGTACCGCTCTACAACGAGCACGAGTCGTTGCCCCTGCTGGTGGAGCAGCTCCATCGGGTGATCGGCGGAATGGGGGTCACGTACGAGATCGTCCTGGTGGACGATGGGAGCAATGATCGCTCATGGGAGGTGATCACGGGACTTGCCGGGCAGGACGCGCACGTCAAGGGCATCCGGTTCGGCCGGAACTACGGGAAAAGCCCGGCGCTCAACGAAGGTTTCCGGGCATCACAAGGTGCTGTGGTGATCACCATGGACGCCGACCTTCAGGACGATCCGGAGGAGGTGCCCGGGCTCTACCGCATGGTGTGTGCGGAGGGGTTCGATCTGGTGAGCGGATGGAAGAAGGAAAGGCATGATCCCTTGAGCAAGACCATTCCCACCAGGCTCTACAATTGGGCCACGCGTCGCGTGAGCGGGGTGCGACTCCATGATTTCAACTGCGGCTTGAAGGCCTACCGCGGGGAGGTGGTGCATGCCATCGAAGTGTACGGGGAGATGCATCGCTACATCCCGTTCATCGCCTACCGCGAGGGATTCCGCAGGATCGGCGAAAAAGTGGTGAAGCACCACCCACGGCGCTTCGGAAGGACCAAATTCGGCCTGGACCGCTTCATCAATGGGTTCCTGGACCTGATGACGATCTACTTCGTCTACCGGTTCGGTCGGAAACCGATGCACTTCTTCGGTGCGCTCGGCACGCTCATGTTCGTGTTCGGCTTCGGGGCCACCTTCTGGCTGGTGGCCGACAAGCTGCTGCATCTCTGGCGGCACCGTCCCGCGCCCCTGGTCAGCGACCAGGCCCTGTTCTACGTGGCCCTGGCGGCCATGGTCATCGGCGTGCAACTGTTCACCGCGGGGTTCGTGGCGCAACTGGTGGAAAGGAACGGCGCCGACCGCGACAGGTATCGGATCGCGGACAAGATCGGGCTCTAGCGTGCGCTTGCCACGGCGCTCGTATCCATGGCGGGAATGGGAACGCCGAACAACTCTTCGGCCAGCTGCTCATCATGCCGGTAAACATCGTTCCGGAAGTTCAGGGCGTCTTTCTCATCCACCCAGGCCGTGAAATAGCCGATCAGCACCGGGACTTTCTTGGGTAGGACCACCGTGGTCTCCCGGCCCTTGTGCATCGCTGCTTCGATCTTGTTCGGGGTCCATGTGGTATCGCCCCGAAGCAGGTATTCGGCCAGTCGCTTGGGTTCTGAAAGACGGATGCAGCCGTGGCTGACCGCCCTTGTTTCCCGTGCGAACGCGCCCTTGCTCGGAGTGTCGTGGAAGTAGATGTTGTAGGAGTTCGGGAACAGGAATTTCACCAGCCCCAAGGCGTTCGACGGGCCCGGTCGTTGCCGGACGACGGGCAGGCTGCTGCTTCCTCCAACGATCTCCATTCCTTTTTTCGCCAGGTAGTTGGGGTCGCGCCGCATGGCCGGCAGGATCTCGTTCCGGACGATGCTGGATGGCACGGACCAATAGGGGCTGAAGACGATCCGGGATAGGGAATCGCTGAAGATCACGGTGCTCGTGGCCTGTGCACCCACCACCACGTTCATGCTCCAGCTCGTGGTATCGCCGGCGATCACATGCATGCGGAACTCCGGGATGTTCACCTCGATGCGGTCCGGGGCCCCGTCGGCCGGCATCCAGCGCAGGCGCTCCATGTTCAGCAGGATGGTGCGGACGCGGTCCGCGATCGGAACGTTGATCTGCTCAATGAACCCTTTCCCGATCACACCGTCCACATCAAGCCCATGGCGTGCCTGATAGCGCATCACGCCGGCCACCAAGGCACTGTCCAGCACATCCAACGTATCCCCCGCCGATGGGTCCAGATCGCCGAAGGCGTGCAGGCGGATCCGGATCCCCGGGATCGCACGGTGATGGTCCCCGGGGACCAACTTGCGTACATCGCCCAGGTCGACCGGCGCCAATGTATCCAGCCAGGTCAGCTTGTAATAGCGGGATAGTGCTGTCTTCAACCTGCGATACTGGGGCACACGCGGTTCGATGGGGGAGAGGTCCATCCGGCCGGCGGCCAGGGAATCCACCAGTTGTTGCAGGTCCTTCTTGCGCCGGGGAATGAACCAATCGAGGTCGCGGAGGTCCCGCTGCACATACCCGTTGTATTCGCGATCGGCGAAGAGGAAGAACTGTGCCGTGAGCGAGAGTTCAACGTGTGCGATGAAACGGTCTGTCAGGGGAATGGTGTCCGTCCGGTCGAGGATCCGTGTCACCAGTTCATGGATCGCATCGTGTCCAGTGGATAGCCCGATCGTGCTGTCCTGCACGAGCACCAGGTTCAGGAAGCTCATCGCGGCCGTGCTCAACGTATCGCGCACGAACCAGGCGTACTGACCGTCGCGGCGGGCATAAAAGGCCTGGATCTCGGCGGAATCCTGACGGTACTCTGGTGACAGGGTGATGAACCGCCCGACCTCCTCCGGGGTGAGGTGCCGCACGGAATAGGCCACGGGTGTCTCGAACACCTCGTTGATCTCCCGGGCCTGTTCCTCCTGGGAAGGTGGGGGTTCGGGCGGCGGCGTAGCACAGCCCGTCCAAATGAGTATCGCGACAAGAAGGAAGTGTGACCGGCGCAGGCGTTCCAATGCGGGGAACATCGTGAACTCAGGCGTGCACGTACAGGAGGCCACCATCGGCCAGGAGCCGGATCAGCCGCGGCATTTCCTCCTCTGGCACGGCGGGGCAGCCCCAACTGCGACCGAGCCGGCCGTTGGCGTTGATGAACGCCTGACTGACGTAGTCCGCACCGTGCATGATGATCTCGCGCTCCAACGCATGTCCGTTGATGCCACGGTCCAGGCCATGGAGCAACAGCGCCGGTCCGTGCTTCGGACTGATGATCTCGGGGCCTACACGATAGAGGCCCAGGCTGGTCTGGTGCGATCCCTCGCGATCGCTGAAATGCTCGGCCATCAGCTCACCCGTGGCCTGTCCGTGGGCCACCCAGGTGTGCAGCAGCACTTTGCCGGAGCCCAGGTCGATCACCGTCAACCGGGGTTCCGTGCTCGGTCGGGACATGTCCGCGATGGCAAGCACACCGCCATTGATCCCATGGTCCTTCAGGCTGTGCAGGGCATCGGAAAAGACCGGCAGGTCCATCAGGTCCTCCAGTCCGATCCGATCATAGAGCGCTTCTTCCGTGGTACGCTCGACAGCCGGCGTGGCCGGGGTCGCCGGCCGCTCCAGGGCCGGAGCGGTCAGGCCCAAAAGCGATACCAGGACGTTGGGCAGGAGCACCATCGTTCTTCCTTGCGGCCGTGAATGTAACGATCACGGACCATGCTGTTTTATACGGTCGACGGGAGCGGAGGTTCGCCCGACGATGGGCTCATCCCCGTGGTCCGGTCCGGTTCGCCAGGTCCAGGACCTCAGCGATGAACGCGGACCAGGAACGATCCTTCCTGAGCGCGGCGATGGCCGGCCTGAAATGCTCCGTGCCCAGTTGGAACAGGCGTTCGATGCCTTCAGCGACAGCGGAAGGGGATGCTTCAGGAACGAGCACACCGGTGGACCCGTCCTTGACGGTCTCGCGCAGCCCGCCCACGTCGGTGGCCACCACGGGCACGCCGAATTGGAAGGCCGCCGCGGTGACCCCGCTTTGCGTGGCGGAACGGTAGGGCAACACCATCGCGTCGGCGCAACTGAACAGCAGGGCCACTTCCCGCGAGGGAACGAACCGGTCCATCAGCACGATGTCCTTCGCTTTCGGATGCCGCTCCACCGACCGCCGCAGTGCTTCGCCATCGCTGTATGGTTCCCCGGCGATCACCAGTTGGTATGGTCCATCAAGCCGGGCGAACGCGTCGAGCAACACATCAACGCCCTTGTAGGGGCGGATCAGACCGAAGAACAACAGGTGCCGCTTCGTCGGGTCCAACCCCAGTCGGGTGCTGGCCTCGGTCCGATCGATCGCCTGACCGAAATGATCATAGAAAGGGTGGTGGATCACCTGGACCGGAACG
Organism: Flavobacteriales bacterium; assembly: GCA_020635655.1. Classification (GTDB taxonomy): domain Bacteria; phylum Bacteroidota; class Bacteroidia; order Flavobacteriales_F; family PHOS-HE28; genus PHOS-HE28. The sequence continues at coordinate 393,312 of JACJZI010000004.1, read as the reverse complement.
CGAGGAGCCAGGTCGTGGATCTCAGCGGCCACGGCATCGCTCAATGCGATCGTCGCCGTGCTGTTGGCCAGCAACCTTCGGACAAGCACGCGGTCCCAAGGCCTGCGTTCATGCGGGATGGCGTTGTCCACGATGGTGATCACCGGCACCCCACCGCGTCGCACACCCCGGGCCAACGCAGTGGTCGCAGGCGCCAGGAAGGTGGTCCAGTGGCGGACGATCACCAGGTCGGGCCGATCCCCCAAGATCCTCTTTGCTGCCCGTGACCAGGTCCATGGCGCGATGCTATCCAGCACCGGCACGGCGGCGGAAGCGGACACTGTTCCGGGTTCCACCTGCGACCGGCCTGGAAAAAGCAGGGCGGGGTACTGCCGGGACCAGGTGTAGGTCACCACGTCGTTCGCGCGACCAAGCTCCTCCGCCATGCGCGCATTGAATTGGGCAATGCCGCCACGGAAGGGCGGGAAGGTGGAACAAATGGCGATCCGCACGGTCGGGGCTGGTGCACAAAGATGCATGACCGTATCATAGCGCGTTGCCGACCATCTTGCTGGGACCGACGGTGGGGTATGCCTACATTGCCCGATCATGGTACGGATGCTGCTTATCACCGCTTGCTTGATCACCCTGTCCGTTCACGGTCAGGATGGCTGTCCCTTCACGGATTACATGCGCTTTGACAGCGTGATGACCTCGACCGCTGTACCGTTCGGTGCCAATACGCCCGTCGCAGGCGGAGCAGCACAAACGCTCTACATGGATGTGTATGAACCCGTCGGCGACACGAGTGCGCACCGTCCCGCCGTGGTGATCACATACGGTGGTTCGTTCATCGGAGGGTCCAGGGCCGACGTGGCCCCGCTTTGTCGGACGTTCGCCCGACTGGGCTACGTGGCGGTGGCACCGGATTATCGAACGGGTCTATTCCTGCCCAATGAATTCACCACCACACTGGCCGTCATGCGGGGTGATCATGACATGCGGGCCTGCGTTCGGTATCTGCGCCGCAGCGTGGCCGAACTGGGCGACCCCTATCGGATCGATACCGGACGCATCATCCAAGGTGGCATCTCAGCCGGGGCCATCTCGGCGATCCATGCCACCTATCTGGACAAGTCGAGCGAGATCCCGCCGATCTTGTATGGGGATACCGCGGACCTGGGCGGCATTGAGGGCAACAGTGGCAATCCTGGCTACTCCAGTGCTGTCGCGGCGTGCTTCAGTTTCAGCGGCGCCATCGGGGATACGAGTTGGATCGAGGCCGGGGATGTACCCCTTTGCAGTCTGCACGAGGTCGGTGATCAGGTGGTGCCGTACGGGACCCAGGAGGTGAGCGTTTTCGGTATCCCGACCGGTCTGGTCGCTTCCGGCAGCCACGACATCCATCTGCGAATGGACCACATCGGGGTGCCGAATTGTTTCCTCAGTTACCCGGGTTCGGACCATGTCGGCTATCTCACCTATGATGAGACGAACGCCATTGACCTGGTCGTGCAGTTCTGCTCCCGGGTGGTATGTGGTGAGCCGGCCGGTTGCGGGACGTTGTACGCCGCGGTGCCGGATCATGCGGACCCGGAACAGTTCGAGCTTGTTCCGAACCCGGCGGATATTTTCACCACGATACGATCCGATCGGCCAGGCACCTTCGTTCTCATGGACCAACAGGGGCGCGTATTGAGGGAAGTGGAAGTGGGATCCGGGGCGGACCGGGTACCGACCACGGACCTTGCCTCCGGCTTGTATCTCGTGCGTTCCATGGGATCGTCGAAGGTCTCTGGGAAACTTCTCGTGGTCCACTAGCTGGGCCGTTCAGAGCCTGATCGTGCCGGTCCGAAGTGACGATTCCGAATGTCGTCGTCAGAAGGCCGTACCTTCAAACTCCCATTCAACACAAGCGAAAGAAATGCTCGACCAGATCATCAACAGCCTCAAGGAACAGGTGGGCGGGGACCTGATGCAGAAAGTGGGTCTCGATCAGGAACAGACCAATGGTGCAATCGAGACCGCCGGAGATTCAGTAAAGGACGTGATCAGCGGTGGCGGTGGCCTCGATCTGGGTACCGTGCTCAACCTGTTCAGCAAGGAACAGAACTCTTCCGCCGCGAACGACCTGCTCGGTAAATTGAGCTCCGATTACCTGGGCAAGCTCACGGGCAAGCTGGGCCTGGACGCTGGCAAGGCCGCTAGCGTGAAGGACCTCGTGATCCCCGCGCTCATGTCGCTCTTGGGCAACAAGGTCGGTGGCAACAAGGACATGCTCGGCTCCCTGTTGGGCGATGCCGGGAAAGGACTGCTGGGCGGCCTGGGTGACAAGCTCGGTGGATTGGGCAAACTTTTCGGGTAGGAACAACACGCACATCAACAACCCTGTAACGACATGAGCTATTACAAGACCATTGACGGCAAGCAGTACGACGGCACCATCATCGAACTGGCGGAAAAACTGACCGCCGGACAGGGTGACGGTCGCATTTCCATGGCCGACGCTGAGAAGCTGTATGCCGCGGTGAAGGACGGTGACACCTATACGGATATCGAAAAGGACACCATGGCCTACATCCGGGAAAAGTTCAAATGGACCGACGAGGCCGATGAATGGTTCCGTTCCGAGGTCAGGAAATGGGCCGCCACCAAGTAGGACCAAAAACCCTTAGGACAATGGCGATCATCAAGGTCATCGAGGTCCTCGCCAGCAGCAAGAGCAGCTGGGAGGATGCCGCCGCCAAAGCCGTGGCCGAGGCGGGAAAGACGGTCCGCAACATCCGCTCGGTCTACGTTCAGGACCAGAGCGCGGTCGTCGACAAAGGCAAGATCAAGGAATACCGCTGCAATTGCAAGATCACCTTCGAGGTGCGCTGAGCACGGCAGTACATCGGACATCGGTACGGGGGGCTTCGGCCCCCCTTGTCGTTCCTACTTTTGGCCAGACACTTCCGGCATGAGCAAGAAGGATACGTTCGCCACCGCGATGACCGAGGGATACACCTTCAAAGGAGAGGCCCTGGTACTCGGCGGGGCGATGTTGGACGGGGATGTCCCCGAGGGTGCCTTGGTAAAGGTCCCCTTGCGTACCATGAACCGCCATGGTCTGATCGCCGGTGCCACCGGAACAGGCAAGACCAAGACGCTCCAGGTGATCACGGAGCAACTGGCGCTCAGTGGGGTACCCACGTTACTGATGGACATCAAAGGGGATCTCAGCGGGTTGGCCGCTCCAGGGACCACCAACCCGAAGATCGAGGCCCGACATGTCAAGCTCGGCCTGCCTTACGTACCTGAGGCATTGCCCGTGGAACTCCTGAGCCTGAGCGATGAACCCGGTGCACGGTTGCGCGCCACGGTCAGCGAATTCGGTCCCGTGCTGCTCGGGCGTATCCTGGAGCTGAACGACACGCAACAAAGCGTGCTCGCGCTGGTGTTCAAGTATTGCGATGACAACCACCTGCCACTTCTGGACCTGAAGGACCTGGTGCGCGTGCTCCAGTTCGTGACCGCCGAGGGCAAGGACGAGGTCCAGAAGACCTATGGACAGGTGAGCCCTGCCTCCGTGAACACCATCCTCCGGAAGGTGATCGAGATCGAACAGCAGGGCGCGGAACGGTTCTTCGGTGAGCGGTCCTTCGACGTGGAGGACCTGCTCCAACTAAGGGACGGCAAAGGTGTGGCCCACATCGTCCGGCTTACCGACATCCAGGACAAACCCCGCCTGTTCAGCACGTTCATGCTGTGTCTGCTCGCGGAGATCTACAACACATTTCCCGAGGTCGGGGACCCCGAGAAGCCCAAATTGGTCCTCTTCATCGATGAGGCCCACCTCATCTTCAAGACAGCCACCAGACCACTGCTCGAACAGATCGAGACCATCATCAAACTGATCCGGTCCAAGGGGGTGGGGGTCTATTTCTGCACACAGGACCCGACCGATGTGCCGGAAAGCGTACTTGGCCAACTGGGGCTCAAGGTGCAGCATGCATTGCGCGCCTTCACCGCCAATGATCGCAAGGCGATCAAGCGGACCGCCGAGAACTATCCACTGACGGATTTCTATGACACCGAGCAATTGCTTACCGAATTGGGCATCGGGGAGGCGATGATCACAGCGCTGAGCGAAAAGGGTGTACCAACGCCGCTTGCACACACGCTGCTCCGCGCACCCATCACGCGAATGGACGTGCTCACATCCGTTGAGATCGATGGTCTCGTGGCGCGCAGTGGTCTGGTCAGGAAGTACAACGAACTGATCGATCGCGAGAGCGCATTCGAGATCCTCAACGCCAAGTTGGAACGCGCTCAGGCGGACGCCCATGAGGAGGAACAAGAGCAGGACCGGAAGGGGAGGGGGGGACGCGATAAGAAGGAGACCAGCGTATTGGAGGATCTCAGCAAGAACACCATGGTCCGACAGGTGGGGCGCACCGTATTCCGCGAATTGACCCGTGGGCTGCTCGGTGTGCTGGGTGTCAAGCCGACCCGCAGCCGCACAACCAAGCGCTGAGCCCTCAGTTCCGGCGCCCGCCCATGGCCAGCATCACGTAGTACACCAGCGTCGCGATGGACCCGATGGCCGCGACGAGATAGGTGCGCGCGGCCCATTTCAGTGCGTCGGCGCTCATGGCGTATTCCGAGGCTGTCACGATGTGCTCCTTCCTGATCCAGGCGAGGGCCCTGTTGCTGGCATCGTATTCCACGGGCAGGGTGATCAAGCTGAAGAGCGTGGTCATGGCGAACAGGGCGATCCCGACCCACAAAAGACCGGGCCCGATCGCGCCCATCAACAGGATGCCGGCGAGGATCACCCACTGCAGGTATCGCGAGCTCACACTGACCACGGGGACCAGCTTGCTGCGCATGTTCAACCAGGCATAGGCCTGGGCATGTTGCACGGCATGGCCGCATTCATGGGCCGCCACGGCCGCAGAGGCGGCGTTCCGCCCGCTGTATACCGGCTCGCTCAGGTTCACGGTCCTCTTCGCGGGATCGTAATGGTCCGTCAGCTGTCCCTGGATGCTCACCACCTTCACATCGCGGATCCCGTTGTCCGCCAACATGCGCTCGGCGATCTCCTTGCCGCTCATGCCGTTCTGCAGTGGCGTATGGGCATACTTGGCGAAACGGCTCTTGAGCTGCTGGCTCACCAGCATGCTCACGAAGAAGATGATGATCCCGATCAGGTAGGCTCCCCACATGTCCTTGACATTTCATGGGTGACCGAGCAGATCCAGTACCGTTCGGTCTGTGCGGCCAGATCGGCAGGCATACGCTAGTCGTGGTCCACTTCGTCCGCTTTGCGGATCTCCTCGTCAAGGATCGCGTCGATCTTGTCCTGGGTCGCCTTGTCGATCTTCGCATCGGTCCGTGCCTGCTTTTTCATGTAACGGAACATGGCGTTCTTCTTGATCTCATAGGCAACGTACACGGTGTATGCCTTGGTTTCGTCGTTCAGGTAGGTCTCCTCGCCGATCTTGCGCAGGTCCGCCAGGTCGGTGTTGACCACCTCGCGCACCAGGCTTTGGAATTTGTCGGCGACCTGCGCCGCTTGGGCATTGTCCGTCTGGCCGAGGTATTGGTCGGTCACCGCTTTCATGGTGGTTCCGGCCTGCCCGGCCAATTGTTGTTTGGCATCCAGGTCGGCCTTCCCCCGCGCGATGTTCTGTTTCGAACTGGTCCCCTGGCCCGTGCCTCGGAAGAAGCGGTTGTTGCTTTCGTAGGCATTCCCACTGAAGGGATACTTGACCTTCGTGCCAGCAGTACCAGTGGTCTTGCAGGAGGTCGCTGCGATGGAGGCGAGGAGACTGAAGCTCCCGACCGTGAGCAAGTGATGGATGGTGCGCATATTCGGCGGCTGTGATCTGTCGTTCCAACAAAGAAAATACCATGCCGGTCACTGTCGACCATTGCTGGCGGCGACCACGACCATTTCTTTGGATCTGGGAGGTTCACCATCTTTCGGGAAATTCACCGGACCATGCGTGCACTGAAAACAATACTCATCATCCTGGGCGCCATCATCGGCCTGCTGATCATTCTTGGCCTCATCGGTCCAAAGACCAGTGTGGTCCAGCGGTCCACAACGATCGCCGCGCCGGCGGACGTGGTCTATCCCATGGTCGCATCCCTGAGGACCATGCACGATTGGAGCCCGTGGAAGGACATGGAAAAGGACCAGAAGGTGGAATTCTCCGGGGAGGATGGTACGGTGGGGTCCATGCAAATGTGGGAAGGGGATACCGTGGGCAAAGGGAGCATGGAGGTGATCGAACTGGAGGCGAACAAGCACGTGGGCACGGACCTCAAGTTCATTGAACCGTGGGAGGCGGAGAGCAAGGTGGACCTGGACCTCGAGGAGGAAGGGGACGCAGGAACCAAGGTCACCTGGAAGATGACCCAACAGAACGGGTTCATGGGAAGGATCATGTCCGTGTTCATGGACATGGACAAAATGGTCGGACCGGACTTCGAGAAGGGACTGGCCAAATTGAAGACCATGGCAGAGGCCAAGGAGCAGGAGTTGGCCGCGATACGGGACAAGACCTACAACGGATTTGTCATCGAGACGGTCGATCGACCGGAATTGGTGTATGTGGGCAAACGGAAGGTGGTGAAGTGGAAGGACATGCATGACTATTTCGCAGCCTCGTTCGGAGCTGCCTTCAAGGCGGTGGGTGCTGCGAAAATGGAGATGGAGGGTGCCCCCTCCGGCCTGTACTACAAATGGGATGAGGCCAACAAGGAAGCCGACCTGATGGCCGCCATTCCGGTAAAGGCCGATGCCGATGCCAAGGTGGTGGGCATGCAGACCGCTGTGGTCCCGGCCGGCAAGGCACTTTTCATTCCATACAAGGGTGGGTATTACGGCAGTGGGAAGGCCCATGAGGCCATGGACCAGATGATGAAGGCCAAAGGCCTCGAACTTCGGGACGTGGTGATCGAAGAGTACGTCACCGACCCCGAACAAGAGCCCGATAGCAGCAAGTGGCTCACGAACATCTACTACATGATCAAGTGATCCCCCACAATTCAGTGGTGAAGGGCCCGATCCATGGATCGGGCCCTTCCATGAATGAAAGGACCTGACTTGCGATTGTCCATCTGTCCATACCGGTTGCTGTTCAAAAGGCCCTTCGCCATCGCGCACGGGACCCGCTACGGAACGGATGCCGTATTCGTCCGGATCGAATATCTCGAGGTGGTGGGATACGGCGAGGTTTCCCTGCCACCATACATGCCTGCAACGGTCACAGAGGTGTGCAGGATATTGGCCGAGTGGTCAAGACGCTATTCCGGCATTGAAGTCCCAATGGACCGGATGATGCATCTGGATATGCTCGATGCCCATCCGGCCGCGCGGAATGTTCTTTCAATGGCTTTGAACGATCTTCTGGCCAAACTGGAGAATGTTCCTGTGAATGAATACTTTAAGCTAGGCGTTGGTGATCCGGCTACGCTGGTCACCTTGGGCATAGGCCCCGCAGATGATCTGCCCGAACGTCTGGCCGAACTTCCGGTGAGCAAAGCGCTCAAAGTCAAGTTGGGGGGGCCTGAGGATGAGGAGGTCTTGAGAACACTTGCGATGCGCGACCCGCGATCTTTGTTCCTGGATGCCAACCAGGCGTTCACTGACGTGGGACAGGCCATCCGTGCGGTCGAAGCGGCGGGGCGCGAGCGGGTGCTCGGGCTTGAACAGCCATTTCCCCCGGAGCGATACGACCTTTACAAGGATCTTCGCGCCCGATCGTCGGTTCGGGTATTCGCGGATGAATCGGTCCAAGAGCAAGCGGACCTGCTGCGTTGGTTGGACGTCGTGGATGGTGTGAATATCAAGTTGATGAAGTGCGGCGGTTTGGATCGCGCCTTGGACCTGGCCCGAACGGTCCGTGGATCGGGTAGATCCGTCATGCTCGGCAGCATGAGCGAAAGCAGTCTCGGTTGTACCGCCATGGCCCATCTGGCGGGTCTGGCGGAGATCGTGGACCTGGATGGACCCTGGTTACTGAAGAACGACCCATTCCGTGGGATCGGAATGGATGAACAGGGGAACCTTATCCTGCCGCAAGGATGCGGCATCGGAGCCATAATGTCACAGGCATTGGAATTTGTGCCAATTGGCGCATAATTTATATTATGTTAAGTTACATTCGGCTCAATTCCCGTCCCTTCCCAGCTCCGGGGGGCCAGACAAAAGGAACATCCTCCGGCTAGGTTCCTCTACCTTCGCCGCCCTTGTGACCGTGATCCGTTCCACCATCCGTCGATCGATCCGTTGGTTCACCACGCACATACCGGTGCGGGGCCGGCATAAATTGGCCGATAAGCTCGGTGCCTTGGTCGCCCCGGTCGGGCCTGGTGTGGAAAGGATCCATGGGATCGCAGTGGAGTTCGACCATCGCATCCTCTCGCACCGTATGATGTACTATGGGTTGTACGAAGAGAATGTGATGAACTTTTTGAGGTCTTACCTGCGTCCTGGGATGATCGTGATGGACCCGGGCGCCAACATGGGCTATTTCGCCGCCTGCTGCCTGGGTATGGTCCTGCCAGGTGGCCACGTTTATTCTTTCGAACCGTCGAACACCTGCCTGCAGCGCCTGCGGGCCCACAACGACCTTGACCACGTGCCGGGCTGGACGCTGCTGCCCATGGCCATCACGGACGTTGTCGGCATGCAGACCTTCTACGATACGCCACGCGTTACCACCCGTGGTTTTGCGTGTCTGGAAGGTGTCTATGACCCCAAGGATAAGATGCCGCATCCCGTGCAGGTCACCACAGTGGACGCGTTCTGTAGTGAACGACGCATCGACCGGATCGATTTTCTGAAGCTGGACATCGAGGGTTCGGAACTGCCCGCCCTGAAAGGTGCCCATCGTATGCTTGCTGACCGTCGCATTGCGGCGATGCTCGTTGAAACGACGCTGATCGACCATACACGCGAGTTGGTCATAGAGATCGACGATACGCTCCGTGGGGCGGGATTCCTGCCCTACCAGGCCCTACGCAACGGACGTTTGGTGCCTATCGATGTCCTGGCGCACCGCGAACTTCGCATGGATGTCCTTTGGCTGCCGGACACGACCTCCTGACAACGAAGGACCGGGTCGCCCCGGTCCTTCTCCTTAACACCCCATCGGGGTTCAATTCCCGAGGAGCTTTTTCATTTCCGCTGCCTTGTCGAGGTCACCGGTCTTGGCATAGAGCTTCATCAACTGTTGGACCGTGGGCGCATCATCCGGGTTCAGTTCATGCGCCTTCTCGAAGTACGGCACGGCCTTGAGGTAGATCTCGTCGCAAGCGGTCTTTGCCTTGTTGTACTTGTCGTTGTCCTTGATGGCATTGGCCTTTTCATAACAGCTCGCCGCGCGATTGTTGTACAGGACACCGATGTTGAAGTAGGCATCGAAGAAATCCGGATCCTTTTCGATGCTGGTCTTGTATGCTTCCTCCGCTTTGCCCGACCAGGTCGCGATATCCTCCTCGCTCAAGGTCTGACCCTCCTTGGGTGTGGCTTTTGCATCGTAAAGGCTGCCCAGGACCGAGTAGAGCACGGCATTGTCCGGGTCGGCGGTGATCGCTTCCTTCACGCTCTTTTCCGCCTCCGCGTCCCGACCGGCCTCAAGTTGGAAGTTGAGCTCGTCCAGGATCAGGTCCTTGTTGGTGGGGTACTTCGCCTTGCCACGTTCGGTCGTGGCGATCGCACCGTCCAGGTCGCCCTGCTTCTTCTGCAAGCTTGCCAGATAGCGGTACACTTCCGGCTTGTCATAGCCCATGTCCAGGCAATTGCTGTACAGTTCGATCGCCTTGGGGGCGTCCCCCTTGGTCTCGTAAGCGAGTGCTGAGTTGAATATGGCGTTGGTGTCCACCTGACCGAAGGCCTCGGCGATACGCATCGAATTGCCATAGAGCTGGATCGCCTTGTCGTAATCCTTGGCACCGAACGCGTCGTTGCCCTTGTTCAGGGAGGCACCTTGCAGGGCCCCCAGGTTCTGCACGATCTCGTTCTTGTAATTTCCCTTCGTATCCAGCTCTTTCGCTTTCAAGTAGCTGTCGATGGCCTTCTGCATGGCATCGGGATATTGGGCCTTGAGCGCCTCGTCCGTTCCCATGGCGATGAGCCGGTAGATGTCGCCACGGTAGCGCCAGGTCTTGTCCTTGGCCATGGTGCTCTCGTTCGTGGCGGCCTGGTCGATGTATTCGGCGGCCTTGGCATAGTCGCCATCCTGCATGTAGTTGTAGGCGTTCACCACATTGGCGTTCTGGGCGTTCGCCCACAGCGCGAGGGTGATGCAGAGCAGGGTCAGGGTCGTGCGGGTCATGCGTTCAGGGTTCGTTCTCATTCTTCGCTTGGCGCTTCATCAACTTCGGTGCCATTCGACGTATCGGGATCGTCCGTGCCGTTCTCTTCCTCCACATGCAGTTCGGCATCCACCTTGGCCACTGCGGCGATCTGGTCGTTCTTGCGCAGTTCGATCAACCGCACACCTTGTGTGGCCCGTCCCAACACACGGAGCTGGTCCAGGCTCATCCGGATCGCAAGCCCGCTTCGATTGATGATCATCAATTGGTCGTCGTCCTTCACGTCCTTGATCGCGATCAGTCGGCCGGTCTTGTCGGTCACTTGCAGGGTCTTCACGCCCTTGCCTCCACGGTTCACCATCCGATAGATGTAGTCGCCGTCCTCGTCCTGGATCGCCGACCGCTTGCCGTAGCCCTTTTCGCTTACGACCAACACCTGTCTGGTGGCCAGTTCCTCCTTGTCCACGGCGATCATACCGATCACCTCATTGTCCGGTGAGCCGCCGGTCAGGTTCATGCCACGCACGCCGCTGGCATTGCGTCCCATCGGTCGCACGTCGCTCTCCTGGAAGTGCACGGCGCGGCCGTCCCTGCTGGCGAGGATGATATGGCTGTTGCCGTTGGTGAGCTTGGCCTCCAGCAGTTCGTCCCCTTCGCGGATGTTCACCGCGATGATGCCATTGGCACGGGGGCGGCTGTAGGCCTCCAGGGTGGTCTTCTTGATGACCCCTTTTTTCGTACACAGCGTGACGAAGTGTGCCTCGAGATGATCCGCATCCTTCAGGTCGGTGACGTTCAGATAAGCCACCACCTTGTCGTCCCCTTCGATCTGAACCAGGTTCTGGATCGCGCGGCCCTTGCTCTGTCGGGTCCCTTCGGGAATGTCGAACACACGCATCCAGTAGCACCTGCCCTTCTGGGTGAAGATGAGCAGGTAGTTGTGGTTCGTGGCCACGAACAGATGTTCCAGGAAATCCTCGTCACGTGTCGTACTGCCTTTGCTGCCGATGCCGCCGCGGGCCTGGGTGCGGAACTCCGCCAACGCGGTGCGCTTGATGTATCCCAGGTGGCTGATGGTGACGGCGACCGCCTCATCGGCGATGAGGTCCTCGATCCGCATGTCACCACTAGCATGCACGATCTCCGTGCGTCGGGCATCGCCGTACCTTTCTTTGACCTCAAGGGTCTCCTCCTTGATGATCTTCATCCGCAATCCCTCGTCCGCAAGCACTTCGCGCAGGTAAGCGATGGTCTTCATCAGCTCGGCGTGCTCCTCGCGGATCTTGTCCCGCTCAAGGCCCGTCAGGCGCTGCAGCCTCATATCCAGGATGGCCCGCGCCTGGATCTCGCTCAACCCGAACTCCTTCATGAGCCCCTCACGGGCGATGTCCGGCGTCTCGCTGGCGCGGATCAAGGCGATCACTGCGTCCAGATGGTCCAGTGCGATGAGCAGGCCTTCCAGGATGTGGGCACGTTCCTCGGCTTTGCGCAGGTCGTATTTGGTGCGGCGCACCACCACATCGTGGCGATGGTCCACGAACCGGGCGATCATTGTCTTCAGGCCCAGCAGCAATGGCCGACCACCGACCAAAGCGATGTTGTTCACACTGAAGCTGGTCTGCAGCGAACTGTACTTGTAGAGCTGGTTCAGCACGACCGTGCCCATCGCCTCGCGTTTGACGTCATAGACCACACGGATGCCCTTGCGGTCGCTATAGTCGTTGACGTCGCTGATACCCTCGATGCGCTTGTCGTTCACCAGGTCCGCCACGCCTTTGACGAGCTGCACGGCCTTGTTGACCTGATAGGGGATCTCGGTGCAGATGATCGATTCACGCCCCGTCCGCTCGTCCTCCTCGATGTGGCACTTGGCACGCAGGACCACTTTGCCCCGGCCGGTCTCGTAGGCTTCCCGGATGCCGTCCACACCATAGATCACACCGCCAGTGGGGAAATCCGGGCCCTTGATGTGCTCCATGAGCCCGGCCACGTCGATCTCCCTGTTGTCGATGTAAGCCACGATGCCGTCGCACACCTCACTGAGGTTGTGCGGGGGCATGTTGGTGGCCATGCCCACGGCGATGCCGGAGGCTCCGTTGATCAGGAGCTGTGGGATGCGGGTGGGCATCACCGTGGGCTCCTCCAGGGTGTCATCGAAATTGGGACGGGTGTCCACCGTCTCCTTGTCCAGGTCGGCCAGGACCTCCTCTGCGATCTTCTTCAGCCGGGCTTCCGTGTAGCGCATGGCCGCGGGACTGTCGCCGTCGATGCTGCCGAAGTTGCCCTGGCCATCGACCAGGGGGTAGCGCAGGCTCCAGTCCTGCGCCATACGGACCATGGCGTCGTAAACGCTGCTATCGCCGTGAGGATGGTATTTCCCGAGCACCTCCCCCACTATCCTCGCGCTCTTCTTGTACGGCCGATTGCTGAGCACCCCCAACTCCTGCATGCCGAAGAGCACACGACGGTGCACGGGCTTCAGCCCGTCACGCACGTCGGGCAATGCCCGGCTGACGATCACCGACATCGAGTAGTCGATGTAGGCGGTGCGCATCTCGTTCTCGATGTTGATCGGGATGATCTTTTCTCCTTCTGCCATGGCTGTCAATTCGTCACTAGCACGGTCCTTGCTGGACCCCCTCCAAAAGGGAGCCCGAAAGTACTCCATTCACGCGTTCCTCATGGCCCGGGAATTTTCCACAAACCGCACACGCTGCTGTGGATAAAAGGAAGCCCGGAGAAAGGGGGTACGGATGCCTGTCCGGCTAGCTTGCCCCCGTTGCGGCAGCGCTTAACTTGGACCGGTCGGCACGGAGATGCCGGAGGGCGATACGAAGAACCGAAGGAGCAAATGGACGCGAAATTCTCACCACGGGTCAGGGACGTGATCACGTACAGCCGCGAGGAAGCCTTGCGACTGGGACACAATTATATCGGCATTGAGCACATCCTGCTCGGGATCATCCGTGAGGGAGAGGGCAATGCCGTGAAGATCCTGCAGCGCTTGGACGTGGACCTGGACGAGCTGCGGAAGGTGGTGGAGGGTTCCATGGAGCCCGCCAGTGCCATGCGCCCTCCGGACAAGGAGAAGATCACGCTGATCAAGCAGGCAGAGAAGATGCTCAAGATCACCTTCCTGGAAGCCAAGCTGTTCAAGAGCCCGCACATCGATACCGAGCACCTTTTGTTGAGCATTCTAAAGGACGAGGACAACCTCGCTACCCGCACGCTTCACAAGTTCAACGTGGACTACGACAGCGTGAAGCACGAGCTCGATGCCATCCTCGCTGACGGACCGGGCCACATTTCGCCCAAGGCATCGGGCCCGCAAAGTGCCGATGACGACGACGACGAGGGCGCCGGATACGGAGGGGCTCCGCGCAAGCAGGGCGACAGCAAGAGCAAAACACCCGTGCTCGACAATTTCGGCAGGGACCTGACCAAACTGGCCGAGGACGGCAAGTTGGACCCCATCGTGGGCCGGGAGAAGGAGATCGAACGCGTGAGCCAGGTATTGAGCCGCCGCAAGAAGAACAACCCCGTGCTGATCGGCGAGCCAGGCGTGGGCAAGAGCGCCATCGCCGAAGGGCTTGCCCTGCGCATCATCCAGCGCAAGGTCAGCCGTGTGCTCTTCAACAAACGCATCGTGGCCTTGGACATCGCCAGTCTGGTGGCCGGCACCAAATACCGGGGCCAGTTCGAGGAGCGCATGAAGGCCGTGATGAACGAGCTGGAGAACAGCCCGGACGTCATCCTCTTCATCGACGAGATCCACACCATCGTGGGCGCCGGAGGTGCCAGTGGCAGCCTCGATGCGAGCAACATGTTCAAGCCGGCCCTGGCGCGTGGCGAGATCCAATGCATCGGCGCGACCACGCTGGACGAGTACCGCCAGTACATCGAAAAGGACGGGGCCCTCGAACGTCGCTTCCAGAAGGTGATCGTGGAACCCACCAGCGTGGATGAGACGATCCAGATCCTGAACAACATCAAGGAGAAGTACGAGGACCACCACAACGTGACCTACACGCCGGAGGCCATCGAGTCCTGTGTGAAATTGACCGCTCGCTACATCACCGACCGGCACCTGCCCGACAAGGCGATCGATGCGTTGGATGAGGCCGGCAGTCGCGTGCACATCAGCAACATCGTCGTGCCGAAGAACATCCTTGAGATCGAGGCGAAGATCGAGGAGGTGAAGGAGGAAAAGAACAAGGTGGTGCGCAGCCAGCGCTACGAGGAGGCGGCCAAATTGCGGGACAAGGAGCGCCAGCTCCAGGAGGATCTCGAGAAGGCGAAACGGGATTGGGAGGAGGAGAGCCGCAGCCACAGGACCGTGGTGAACGAGGAGAACGTCGCGGAGGTCGTGGCCATGATGAGCGGCATACCGGTCAACCGGATCGCGGAGAAGGAAAGCGGAAAGCTGAAGCGGATGAAGGAGGAGATGGTCGGCAAGGTGATCGGACAGGAAGAGGCGGTGACCAAAGTGGTCAAGGCGATCCAACGGAACCGCGCGGGACTGAAGGACCCCAACCGACCCATCGGGAGCTTCATTTTCCTGGGCCCCACCGGTGTTGGGAAGACCCAGCTCGCGAAGGAGTTGGCCAGGTATCTCTTTGACACCGAGGATGCGTTGATCCGCATCGACATGAGCGAGTACATGGAGAAGTTCTCCGTAAGCCGTTTGATCGGAGCGCCCCCGGGCTATGTCGGATATGAGGAAGGGGGTCAGCTCACGGAAAAGGTGCGCCGTCGCCCCTACTCCATCATCCTCCTGGACGAGATCGAAAAGGCGCATCCCGACGTGTTCAACCTGTTGCTGCAAGCGCTCGATGATGGCAAGATGACCGACAGTCTAGGCCGCCACATCGACTTCAAGAACACGATCATCATCATGACCTCCAACATTGGTGCCCGCGACCTGCAGGACTACGGCAAGGGGGTCGGCTTCGGCACCAGTGCCCGGGAGCTCGCCGTCGACGAGAACAACCGCGGTATCATCGAAAAGGCGCTCAAGAAGGCGTTCGCACCGGAATTCCTGAACAGGATAGACGATATCGTGATGTTCAATGCGCTGAAGCGCGAGGACATCCACAAGATCATCGACATCGAGCTTGGCCATCTGTACCAACGGATCAGCGAACTGGGTTATGAGCTGAAGCTGACCGATGATGCGAAGGACCTGCTCGTGGACAAAGGCTACGACGAGAAGTACGGGGCGCGTCCGCTGAAACGTGCCATTCAGAAGTACATCGAGGACCCGATGGCCGAGGAGATCATCAACCAGAGCATCGAAGAGGGTGACAAGATCACCGTGGGTTTGAACAAGGACCGTACGGACCTGCAGATCAAGGTGGGCAAGGGCCGGAAGAAGGTGAGCAAGAGCGAGGGTGATGGTCCGAAGGAACCGCCGACGGAGCCATCCTGATCCTACCAATCCACTTCGGTCCCGCGACTTCGCCCAAAGCCGGTGGAGAATCCCAATCCGATGGTGAGAAAGCGGTAAGGACCCTGAGGTCCGTCCACGATCCGCCCCGGGAACTCCGTGACGCCCAACCGGTCCGGGGTGAGGTAAACATCGTCCGTTCCATATCCAAGCCGCAGGCAGAAGGCCAGCTGTTCGGACGCATGGAGATAGTAGCCCATGTGCACGCCCCAATGAAAGCCTGTGCTGCGGGGTACCGGATCGGCCAGGCTGCTCCGGTAGCGATAGTCCGCTAGGCCGGCTTCGGCCGCCAACTCGTAGAAAGCGCGTTCTCCCGTGTAGTGCTCATACTGCACTTGGCCGAAATAGCAGGCCCTGAAGATCTCGCCGCTCACTGCATAAGGCAGCAGCGAACGTTCCTCGATCCCGAACCAGGTGGCGTCCCCCCCCACCCCCGCTCCAAGTCCTTTGGCAAAGGGATATTGCAGACGAAGCCCCACGCGACCGATGTTCTCCGTGATGTCGTCGAAAAGCCTGGGGGACAGGGGCACCGGCAGGGTCAGGTCGCCCTTCAGGCTCAGTTCGGGCTCGCGCACGCGCTGGCCGCGGGCCAGCAGCGGCATCAGTGCGAGCAGGAGGAGGATCGGTCTGGCGATCATGTATGCCGTAGGCGGAACAGGCGGACCGTCCGTTGTGTGCCGGTCCGCAGCTCGAAGTAGTAGTCACCATCCGCCTGCCCATCCAATGATCGTTCGAGCCAAAGTTCTCCCGGTGAGGCCTCCTCGTCAGGCCATTCCTGAAGAAGTTGATGGTCGTTGTCGCGCAGGGCCGTAGCAAGTGAACGCGACCTGGGAACGGTCACGAGCACCCGGATCCGTGATGGATGATAGGCCACGTCGATACGCAGGATGTCGATGTGCCGGACCACCGGAAGTTCCCGTCGCAATACCCGCAGCTTGAACCGCTGCCAGAGCAGCACGACGATCAACACGCTCAGTGTGATGATCAGCGCAAGGCGCAGGGTCGCGAGGTCCAAGTACATGGTCAGAGCACGATCACCCCCTGGATCTCCGATGCCTTGTCGTACCGATCGACCACATCCTCCGCGCTCAACATGACCTCCCTGGCGGTGATGCTCAGGTATTTGCCTCCTTTGGAATAACGGCGGAGCAGTTCACTTTCTTCCGGGAACAGTGCGAGCACGGCGTTCAGGCGTTCCTTGTCCGGTTCGAAGATGATCTTGAACATGTAGACCGAAGGCCATTGATGCACTTCGTTCAATCGGGCACGGAGGCGCTCCTTGGTGGCGTCGTCCAACATGGGTGATCTTTGCAAAGGTAGCCGCCCATCCCGCCATGGATCGAACCTTCCGGCATGATGCGTGTACGGAGCAGCGAACCAGGTCAATCCACATGTACCGCGCGGTCCTTTTCCTGAGCATCCTTCTGCTTCCCGGTGCATTATCCGCCCAGGTGGACGACACATTGCGTCCATTGGAGCCATTCCAGGGGGCATGGGGCGCTGCGCCTGGGATAAAGATGGAGATGGTCGCCACATCGGGCGATCGCAGCGGATCAGTGGAGGAAGAGAACACGGTCATGCTTGACGAGCTGCGCGCGTTCCGCTGCGAGGCACTGGCGCGTGGTCACGGATCCCTGAGCACCGCGGACAGGAACGCCATGGAACGCATGGCGAACGCCATATCACGGTCGGATCCCGACAGTTTTGAAGCCCATCTGGCCGCCTTCCATGCAGGTTCGCCATCGGATGCGGCTTTCCGGGAGCTTGAGCAGGCCATGAAGTCCGGACCGGATCGACCGGAGCTTTTGGGACCTGGCCTGCTGGCCGCGGAACGGTCAGGCGATGCTGCCGCGGTCCGACAGGCGGCTCTGGCCTTGGACAGGTCCGGACACATCGCACCCGGATTGATGCAGGTGGCCCGTGATCTCCTGACATCCTTGGACCGGGATGCCGTGGTGGTGCTTGCCGGGGAAATGGACGTCTATCCCACTCTGGTACTGCAGGCACGGTCGCTGCGGCCTGATGTGCTGGTCATCGATGAGCGGTTGCTGGGGTCGGCCGACTATCGTGCCCGCATCTTCCACGAGGGTGGTGGTCGCGGGAGCGTGCCGAAGGAAATCGTTGCGTTCATTCGTGCATTGGCGGGATCCTCGGCACGCCCGGTGCAGATGGGGCTTGGCCTGGGACATGGTCGGGCGGATATGCTCGCGAACGAGATCTACCTGACAGGACTTGCCTACCGCGTCGGAACACCCCCCCCGGATGCCATGCAGGTCCTGGGCGAACGTTGGTCCACCTTCGACCCCACCCCGGAGGCGGGTCCATTGAGCTGGAGCTATTTGTTGCCTGGTGGTGTGCTGTTGCGGCACTACCGGGCAAGCAATGATGAGGCACATGCAGGTCCGTTGGAACTGCAGCTCCGAGAGTTGGCCCAGCGTATCGGGGCGACCAATGACCTCTACCGCACAGGGGTTCTGCTCCATTGATCCATGGCGTTGTTCGGTCGATCATATCAACAAGCCAGTGATGAGCATCTGATGGAACTCGTCGTCCATGGCGATGAGGCCGCATTCACCGCATTGTACGATCGCTACAGCGGCCGTGTGTTGAACTACTTCCACCGGATGCTGTGGAATGATCGGGACCGGGCCATGGACTTCCTTCAGGACCTCTTCGCCAAGATCGCGCGGAAGCCCGCGACCTACGACCCTGCGCGGCCCTTCAGCACATGGCTCTTCAGCATCGCGAACAACATGTGCAAGAACGAATACCGACGTGAGGAGGTTCGACGAAATGCGGTCCCGGAACTCCGGCACAATGGGCAGCGCGCGGTGGAGCCTGTCGCCGGTATCGGGGTGGACCGTGCACTATTTCGATCCCGTCTGGCCGAGGAACTGGACCGGCTGGACCCCGACCACAAGGCCACCTTTGTGATGCGCTATGAGGAGGAGATGGCCATCAAGGAGATCGCCGCGGTGTTCAATTGCTCGGAAGGCACGGTGAAATCCCGCCTGTTCTACACCTTGAAGAAACTGGCCGAACGGCTCGGGGAGTTCGGCCCCATGCAACAAGATCCCCATGGACAAGCGCGAACGATACGACCCTGAGGACATCGAACAACTGCTGTCCGAATGCCGCTTCGATGAGCTGCTGGACGCGGAGCGCGCCTATGTGCTGCGTCACATCAGCGGTCGGGAGGAGTACGAGCGGATGAGATCCACGCTCCATCGCCTGCGTACCCCGGACCCTGAGCGCGATGTGCTGGAACCCGATCCCCAGGTGCGGGCGAACGTCCTCGCGGCCTTCCGCGAAGCCCGGAGGGGGCGCTTTGCCATCTGGTTGAACGCGGTCGGAGCGTGGCTGCTTCCCTCCCGTCCCGCGCTCCTTTGGCGCCCGGCCCTGGCTTTGGCGGGGTTGGTGCTGGTACTGCTCGTCGGTCCGGCGCTGTGGCGGAACATACCGGGGCGCAATGACCGCATGGTCGCCGAAGTGGAGCGGGAGACTCCCGCAGCCCAGGCCGCTCCGACACCCGCGGTCACGCCGGAACGCACGCTCCCCGACAACGGGCGGGATGAAGGTGGAACAAGGAATGCAGAGGTGGTCCCTGCCCCGGCCGATAAGAGGTCGATCAGGGAGGCGGGCAACTTGGTCCTTGAACAAAGGACCGATGCCCCGACAAGAACACCTTCAGCAAGCGGTGACACCCGGGATGTACACTTCAAGGCCATGACCGGAACGGTGGCCGACGAGCAGGCCCAGGTGGCGGACGTCGTCATGGAGGAGATGGCTCCGGCGGAGGACCCCCCGGCCTACGACCGTGTGTCCCTGGACCTGGATAAGCAGATGGCGGATAACGAAGTGGCGAAGGACCGGACCGCCTCGGCCTTGGAGGCCGCAGGTGGTGTGGCGGCATCCCGAAAGGAAGCCGATCGGAGCAGGACGAACGGCGCCGGTGTTCCGGTCGCGGCACGTGCGGATGGACCGGACGCAACGGAAGCACAGGCCCATGCGGACCTTCTGGGATTGTTGCATCAAGCCTGGTAGGTCCTAGCGGACCACGAAATGCTGATCGATCCGGAGGTCACGCCCGGTGATCAGCAGTTGCATTTCCCCTTGCGGGAAGACCCCTTTGTCAAGGAGTCGTACGAGATCGGCCGTCATCGCCTTGCCTTCCTCCTTGTACCATGTGCGGCCCTTCAGATCGCGCACTTCGATCGTCACCCTGCCGATCCGATGATCACCGTGGACCTGCACCTTGATGAAGGCCGAGGTACGTGAACATTCCACTATGGCCGTCGCGCGCTTTGCATCGTCATCTCCCTTGGCAGAGAGCCATGGAACGAGGCAGATGGCCCCAATGAGCGCGATGGCACGCAATGTTCGCATCGAACAAATGTAATCGCTGCTGAGGGATCGCCCGGTTCACTCCCATTTGCGGACGTAGGAGGCGTCCACCATCTGTTGAAGATCGGCGGTGATGTGTGCGTACGTGAAGCCGTTGTAGATGGCATGTCCTCCGCAGGCGCCGTCCTTGCGTAGGGCAAGGAAACCGACCTGTTGGCCGACGAGACCCGGATGTTTCCGAAGGATGCGGTCCACCGCCTGACGGCAGGCTTCCTGAGGTCCGATCCCCTGACGCATCAGTTCCACGACCGTATGGCTTCCCGCCGTACGCATCACGAGCTCGCCGGTACCGGTGGCACATGCACCACCTACCTCACCATCCACAAAGAGCCCCGCACCGATGATGGGTGAATCCCCCACACGGCCATGGACCTTGAAGGCCAGACCGCTTGTCGTGCAAGAACCCGCCATGCGTCCTTCGGCATCCAGGGCCAGCATGCCGATGGTATCGTGGTCCAGGGCATCCCCCCTGCCCGCAGGAGCAT
Organism: Flavobacteriales bacterium; assembly: GCA_020635655.1. Classification (GTDB taxonomy): domain Bacteria; phylum Bacteroidota; class Bacteroidia; order Flavobacteriales_F; family PHOS-HE28; genus PHOS-HE28. The sequence continues at coordinate 372,687 of JACJZI010000004.1, read as the reverse complement.
TCTCACTGTTCACACCAGGCGTGTAATCGCTGGTTCTGAGCCATTGCTTCCAGCGCTCGGTCACTTCAGGGATATCCACCAGCCTCTTGTTGAACCCATTGGCCAGGGCCCATTGCGCTGCGCCCTCCCCTACCAGCATGACGTGTGGGGTACGCTCCATGACCGCGCGCGCGATACTGATCGGATGCTCGAAATGTTCGAGGAATGCGACCGACCCCGCGTGGCAATCGTGGTCCTGGATGCAGGCATCAAGGGTGACATGTCCATCCCGATCCGGAAGTCCACCGAGCCCGACACTGCGGTTGGACATGTCGCTCTCAACGAGCATGACGCCCTGTTCCACGGCGTCGAGCACGCTGCCGCCCGCCCCAAGCACCTCCAGGGCCTTCACGCTCGCCGGCAGACCGTGGTCCCATGTGCTGATGATGACCGGACCGGTCCCGGATGAAATGGGAGCAAGCGGCGCGCTTCTTTCCTGAGCGAAGCTCCTTGCGAGGACCGCTGCCGCGGATCCGGCCAAACCAACTCGCAGGAAGCGTCTTCTGGTCGTCATGGCAACTTGGATGAGCATGAAAGGGGCTCCGTCTGGAGCCCCTTTCACTGGAAAGGTGGAATGAGCGGGATCAATGCGCCACCACCACGCGTTGTGCGTAGTGCTTGCCGCCCTGTTCGACCGTCACCACGTAGACGCCGTTGGGGAATGTCCGGCTATCGCACGTGAGCGAACCTTGTTCGACCTGGGCGATGCGTTGGGTGCTGACCACCTTGCCCGTGATGTCGGCAACGGTCACCATGGCCTCACCGTGCAAATTGCCGAAGCGCAGTTCGATCCGGTCGTTGGCCGGGTTCGGGTAGAGCGCGAAGCCCTCCGCATCCGGACCTTCAAAAAGACCCACGATCACATTGCCATCGATGGTCATCGACACATCGTCCACGAAGATGTTGCTGATGTCGCTCCCGTCGTTCTGCTGACCCTGCACGCGCACGGTGTGCTGGCCGCCGTCGCAATAACTGGAGATGTCCACGTTCAACTGGGCGTAATCGGCGCCGAAGGTCACCGTATCGGCCATGGTGATCGTGTGTAGGGTATTGCCGTCCACAATGATCTCCAGGTTGTCATTGGCGGCCGAGCCAGCAGCGATCCAGACGTACATGTCCAACGTGCCCGAGCTACCGGAGGGGACGGTGGCCATCTGTTCGATGGCGCCGATCTCCGGAAGTGTACCGCTGGAGTTGGTACCTCCGAACCACATCCACCACGCTCCAGAGTGGGAGAAGTTCGCGTTGGCATCACCCAGGCAGGTGGCGCCGTCGCACAAGGGGGTCCCATAGTTGGTCGATTCCTGCGTCCAGAAAGTGGCCCCGTCCTCACCGGCCATTTCAAAGCCGGGGTCTCCAAGTTGGGCCATTGCGGAAAATGAGAGCAGACATCCTGCCGCGATCGTAATGTGCTTCATGTGCTTTGGATTTGATCTTCAAAAGTATTCGATCATGCCGGACCCTGTGGACCTGCTCTCCTCTATTATTGTTCACCAAAGCGCACCGGAATGGTCCAAGATGGGAGAGCGAACCAAGGATCGGACGGATCCGGGAGGGGCCGTAGGGAAATTCGGCCCATGGTCGTTCTCACCTCCCTCTTCTTCATGTGGGGCTTCATGACGGTGATGAACGACGTGCTCGTCCCCCACCTGAGGGCGGTGTTCACCCTCACCTATTTCGAGAGCATGCTGGTCCAGTTCGCCTTCTTCGGCGCATACTTCATGGGATCGCTCCTCTACTATTCCATCTCCATCCGTCAAGGGGATCCCATTCAGCGGATCGGCTACAAGCGGGGGCTCATCGCAGGCCTGCTCCTGAGCGCGTTGGGGAGTGCGCTTTTCGTTCCGGCCACATTCGTGGAGGTCTACGCCTTGTACCTGATCGCGCTGTTCGTGCTCGGTCTGGGCTTCACCTTGCTCCAGATCGCAGCCAACCCTTTTGTGGCGATCATCGGTCCACCGGAGGGGGCCAGTGGACGTTTGAACCTGGCACAGGCCTTCAACAGCCTGGGCACGACACTGGCCCCGCTCGTTGGTGGCGCACTGATCTTTGAGCTCTTCAAGGGCACGGCCGCCGTTCGCTGGCCCTATCTGTTCTTCACGTCATTGCTCGTCCTACAGGCGGTATGGGTGATGTTCACGGCCTTGCCGGAGCCTCCGCGAACGGAGATGGATACCCGTAGCAATGCCTGGCGCCATCCGCAGTTGCGCCATGGTGTGTTCGCGATATTTTGCTACGTGGGCGCTGAGGTGGCGATCGGGAGCCTGTTGATCAGCTTTCTCGGCCTGGATGCGATCATGGGCATGCCGGAGGCATCGGCCAAGCAATTCTTGAGCCTCTATTGGGGTGGCGCCATGACAGGTCGGTTCCTGGGCGCGGTGGCCTTGAGCGCCCGTTCGTCCACTGTCCGTCGTGCGCCCGCCTTGTTCGGGGTGGGCGCTTTGGTGTTCATGCTGCTGTACCTTTTGAACGCCTGCGCGGGCGGGCTTACCTGGTCGCATTTATGGCCAATGGCCGTGTTGATGGCGTTGAGCGCCCTCGCGTTCCTGATCTCGGGTCGTCGTACGGACCGTACCCTGGGTGTTTTCGCGCTTGTCGCCATCGTCCTGCTCACGCTCGCCTCGACCACGAACGGTGCCTGGGCGATGTGGGCCCTGGTGGCGATCGGTCTGTTCAATTCCATCATGTGGAGCAACATCTTCACCCTGGCCATCGACGGACTGGGACATGATACGAGCCAGGGCAGCAGCCTCCTGGTGATGATGATCGTCGGTGGCGCGTTGGTCCCACCCGTCCAGGGTGCCATCGCTGATACGTCCGTGGGGCTGCAGGCCTCGTTCTTCACCCTGGTCCCGCTCTACGCCTATCTTGCCTGGTACGGATTGAAAGGCGCAAGGCACACATGATCGTCGGGATCGACATCGGAGGGACCAGCACGAAACTGGGACTGGTGCAGGACGACCGGGTCGTGGCCCGTGACAGGATACCCACGACCGAGGGTGGGAGCCCCGAGCACTATGTGGATGCATTGGCGAAGGCCGTTCAAGACCTGACGCGCGATGTCCGTTCGGTAGGCATAGGCGCACCGAACGGGAACCAGTTGACGGGAGTGATCGAGCGGGCGCCGAACCTGCCCTGGAAAGGCGATGTGCCGCTGGCACGCATGCTATCCGATCGACTTGGTGTGCCCTGTGCCCTTGGGAACGATGCCAATGCCGCCGCGCTGGGCGAATGGCGCTTCGGCGCTGGTCGCGGCCTGACCGACCTGATGGTGGTGACGCTCGGTACCGGGCTGGGTAGTGGGCTCATCGTTGACAGTCGTCTGCTACTGGGCCCTTTCGGGAACGCCGGTGAACTGGGCCACATGACCCTGGTGATGGACGGCCGATCATGTACTTGCGGAAGGAAAGGTTGTCTTGAAGCATATGTCAGCATTCGCGGCATGCGACGGACCTATATGGAACTCCTTTCAGAAAATGGTGAGGAGGCTCCGACCGATGAGGACGGCGTACTGCCGATCGCACAGGCAGCGATCAACGGACAGGCCAGCGCGGTCCAGACCTTCATGCATACCGCACGGTGGCTTGGGGTGGGATTGGCGAATGCAGTGGCCATCACCGCACCCCAGAAGGTCATCCTGTTCGGCGGGATCGCACGCAACGGGGACCTGCTGATGAAACCCCTGCAGGATTGGTTCGGACGTTCGTTGCTGAACATCCACCAGGGCCGGGTGCTGTTGGGTCAAGGTGAACTGCCGGAGGACGATGCGGGCATCCTCGGTGCGGCCGCACTGGGCGCCGTAGGATGATCATCTCGGCTTTGTGCACACCGCTTCAAAGAGGCGTTGAAAGGCCGGCAGGTCGGCGAACAGGCACTCCTGGAAGGGCCCTTGAGCATTGTCCAATGCCTTTTTGAACCCTGCGCACTCCTCCATTCCCAGGGAGGTCGGGGTCAACAAGGCATCGATGGCCTCCATCGCGCGCTCGTTCAACGCGGTCCGGGCCATCGCGATGTCCTGACAGCATGGGAGGTCATTGGACGCAATATCCGTAGCACCGAGCAGGTAACGGAAGGACGAAACATCCGATAGACCCGCCCCTCCGATGATCGCGTCGATCAATACCGAGATCCTTCGTGCGGCGTTGGGATCCGGAACGGCCGCGTCAGCAATACCGGTGAGCGGGGTCAACGTGGTGTGCACGGCAAGACCGTGCCGCTTGTATCCGGGAACCGGGGTCAGAACATCCACGAGGTCCTTGAGGAAGGAAACGTCATCGTAGCCGGCGATCATCCTAAGGATCTCGAGCTGCCCGCTCTTGTGCCGGAGCCCGATCGCATCCAATTGAGCGGAGACTCCTTCCAGTCTGCGGTACATGTCACCGACATCATTGACGGTGCCCGGACTCCACAGTCTTTCCGCGATCGCGGCCGTGCGTGGCCATATCCGACCATCCACATTCCGTGGATCGACCAGTTCTGCCCACATGGTGGCTTCGCCGCCGAGCACATGCCCGCGCTGGTCCTCGTTCATTGGCGTATCGTCCGGCAATGGGTCGTTCAGGTAATGTTCCGCCGCACTTTGACAGAGGTCGATATAGTAACCGTTGCTAAGGATCACATCATGTCCTTTGCTGGCGGCACTTGTCAGGCCATCGCGCCCCCGCCAGCTCTGAATGGTGATGTCCTGTGGCAAGGGTTCGATGTTCGACCCATCCTCGGGAACCTCACCGATCTCGTCCCATCCGATCAACCGCTTGCCGTGTGCCTGAAGGATCGCATAGAGCCGCTGGTTGAAATAGGCCTGCAGGGCCTGGGGGCCCTTGAAAGCATGCGCTTTCATGAATGCCTGGATGTCCTTGTTCGCCTTCCACTGCTCCCCGTTGTTCTCATCTCCACCGATGTGCATGTAGGGATCCGGAAAAAGGGCGGCCATTTCGCCAAGGAAGCGATCAAGGAATGCGTATGTGGTCTCCCGGGTGGGGTCGAACGTGGGACCAAAGACCCCGAAGCGGGTCTCTACCGCATACGGGCCCGGTGCACTCGCCAGCTCAGGGTGAGCGACGAACCAGCTCGCGCTGTGTCCGGGCAGGTCGAATTCGGGGACCACCCGTATGCCGCGCAGGTCGGCAGCGTGGATGATCGCCCGGATGTCATCCTGGCTCAGGTAGCGTCCTTCGCTCCCCTGCTCGTGCAACTCCGGGAACAGCCTGCTCTCGATGCGGAACCCTTGATCCTCCGTCAGGTGCAGATGCAGCACGTTCATTTTGACCAGTTCCATACCGTCCAGTTCGCGCATGATCATCTCACGCGGCATGAAATGTCTGCATACATCGATCAACAATCCCCTCCAAACAAAGCGGGGGCGATCATGAATGGTCAGCAATGGGAATGCCCAACCCTGCTCGGTACGCAGCAAGGCCTGATAGAGCGTGGCCAATGCATGCAAGACGCCGATATCCGTGGATGCATCCACGTCGATCCCGGTTGAGGTGATCACGAGCGAATAACCGCCATCAATGGAAGGGTCCTTCAGATCGGCGACGGATCCGTACCGGATATGCAACCGTGTACCCGCCAAACCGGCGCCACCGGCCAGGTCCGATCGGGTGCGGTCGGCCAGGCGAGCGGTCCATCGCTCCACCCCCCGGAGCACCCGGGCACTGGCCGGGCCTTCCACTGCTGCCTGGAGCGGTGCCACGAGCGCAAGCTGCCCCGGGTCCTGGATCGCCTGCACTGGCCAGGGCATGAGTGCCGGTCCCTGGGCCGACATTTCGGAGATGGCGAGCAGGGGAACGGTGAGCAGCCAGCGCATAGCGGAAAGGTAGACATGCAACCGGAACGAGGTCCTCATCGTATGAACGCGCCCATGCATGTTCGATCACTTGCGCAACGAATGAGGACGACCCGGTTCGCGTTGTTGGTCCTCTGCCTTTCACTGTGGCTTCCAATACACGCCTCCAAACAAGAGGACGGGGCCAAGGCGGTCCTGAAGGGCCATGCCAGCGCAAGCGAGCGGGCCTGGGCCCTGATGGACCTTTCCAGCGCCTTGCAGGACACGCGCCCCGGGGAGAGCCTCGAGAATGCACGAACGGCGTTGCTCTTCGCCCAACGAACGGACGACCTTCAATTGCTGCACACGGTGCAAAGACGGATCCGGGATCTTGAGCACCGCTTTGGCGCGGAGGACAATTTTCTCGGATCCGCCATCGCCGCAATGCATACGGCGCAGCAGATGGGCGATCAGCGTGCCATGGCGGAGGATATCGAGGCGATCGCGGATGCCTATCGTTCGATCGGACAGACCAACAAGGCCGTGGAGGAGGGCTACCGCGCCATGTTGCTGTACCAGAGGACGGGCGATAGTCTTGCCGTGGCACGTGCGCGTGTTGCGATGGTGCCCGATCTGGCCGCGGCCGGGAAGTACAAGGAGGCCATGGAGATGGGGCGTTCCGCCCAGCTGGTCCTTGAGGCCACCGGGAAGACGGATGACGTCGCGGAGACCTGGTTGGTGATGGGAGAGACATTGGTCCAGCAGGAACGCTACGGAGATGCCCTGCCCTGTTTGATGAAGGCCTGGGAGCGATTTCGCGCATCGCCTGACGCCGGACTTCGGGCGCGCACATTGATCGGCACGATCACCTGCGACCTGGAGATCGGACAGATCGCCGCCGCCGTCAAGGCCATGCAGGAATTGCAGGTCCTGGTCGCAGGGCGCGATCAACGGGTCTTTCGTCCCCGCTATTTCGAGCTGCGGTCGCGTCTCAGTGCGATGCAGGGCAATGCCTCCATGGCATTGCAGCAACTTCGGACCGCGGTGCAGCTGCGGGACAGCACCATGAACGCCCAGGTGGCGCGTCGCATGGCCGGCCTGCAGGCACTGTACCAATTGAACAACAAGGAGCGCGACAACAGCTTGCTGCGTCAGAGGAATGCCATGAACGAGGCGATCATTCTCGGCGAACGACGGAGGAACCGGATGATGTGGGTCGCGGTGGTCGTGTTGATGGTGACGCTGGTGATGTTGGGCGTCACCGCCTCCTCCAAGGTGCGTACGCTCCGACGGATCCGATTGAAGAACGCCATCATCCGCCGACAATCCGATGAGATCCACGCCAAGAACCTGGAGCTGGAACGGCAGAACGCGCGCCTTGCCGAGTCCCTGCTTTCCGAAGAGGAAAAGGACCTGCTTTTGCGTGAGATCCATCATCGGGTGAAGAACGACCTGCAGATCGTGAACGCGCTCATGCGCCTGCAGACCGCTTTTCTTGACGACCCCCAGGTCGACAGTGCCCTGGAGGATTGCCAGCGTCGTGTGGGCACCATGGCCCTGGTCCACGACCAGCTCTATCGCAGTCATGACCTGAAGCACGTGGGGCTCAGCGACCACATCCGGTCCCTGGCCCTGAACGTGTTGAAGGCTTTTTCGCTCGAAAAGGAGGTCCGGTTGGAGATCGACGTGACCGTGCCGGAACTGACCACCCAGGAGCTCGTGCCCATGGGACTCATCCTGAACGAGCTTCTCACCAACACCGCGAAACACGCGTTCGCCCAGGACCGCAGCGGGTCGTTACAGATCGGATTGCATGCCGACACGGACGGGTATGTGTTCAGCTATTCGGACGATGGCACCTGGCCGGCCGGTGACCGGCCCTATCGGACCGGAACGTTCGGCTTTGAACTGATGCAGGCGCTGGCCGGGCAGCTCGACGGGCATATCACGGTGCTGCGTGGAGAGCGGACCGTGTTCGAATTGCACTTCGGTGCGCAAGGCCCCGCACTGAAGGTCGCCTCCTGAGCACCGCGATCGGGTCTATCTTCGCGCCGCGCCATCCTGGGGATGGCACGCAGGACCACGTCATGGACACGGAATTCTCCCGACTGGGCATCGGACCCGAACTGGTCGAAGGTATTTCCGCAATGGGTTACCGCTCCCCCACGCCCATTCAGGAACAGGCCATCCCGGCCGTGCTCGACCATCGCGACCTGATCGCCTGCGCGCAGACGGGCACGGGGAAAACGGCCGCCTTTCTCCTCCCCATCATCGATGTCATCACGCAGTACCGTCCCCGCGTCGAGGGATCGATCCGTGCGCTCGTTGTGGTGCCTACGCGCGAGCTCGCGCTGCAGATCGATCAGCAATTGCAGGGCATGGCCTACTACACCCCGGTGAGTTCCATGCCGGTGTACGGTGGCAGCGACGCGGCCTCCTTCGATCAGCAGAAGGCCGCCTTGACCACCGGTACCGAAGTGATCGTGGCCACTCCTGGCAAGCTGCTCAGCCACCTGAACCTTGGCTATGTGCCGACACAGGGTCTTGACTTTCTCGTTCTGGACGAGGCCGATCGGATGTTGGACATGGGCTTCATCGATGACATCCAGCGGATCATCACCTTCCTGCCCAAGGACCGTCAGACACTGATGTTCAGCGCAACAATGGCCCCGCAGATCCGTCAGCTGGCCAAGCAGGTGCTGCATGATCCGGTGGAGATCACCATCGCATTGAGCAAACCGGCGGAGGGGGTCGACCAAAGGGCCTATGTGGTCTATGCGCCACAAAAGCGCCCCCTGTTGGAGCATATACTTGCCGACGACGACGCCAAGTGCATCCTGGTGTTCGCCGGAAGAAAGAGCGAGGTGAAGGAACTGGCGCGGTACCTGAAGAAGAAGGGGCATGAGGTCGCAGCGATGCATAGCGATCTGGAGCAGGAGGAACGGGAGAACGTGATGCTGGACTTCCGCAACCGTAAGCTGCGCATCCTGGTGGCCACTGACGTTGTCAGCAGGGGGATCGATATCGACGATATCGATCTGGTGGTGAACTACGACGTTCCCCGCGATCCAGAGGATTACGTGCACCGCGTTGGTCGTACGGCACGCGCCGCGCGCAAGGGCACGGCCATCACCTTCGTGAGCGACCAGGACATGCGCGAGTTCGGACGCATCGAACGACTGATCGAGCGCGAAGTGCCGAAGGCCGGGGTGCCGCGGGATCTGGGCCCCGTGCCCGCGTACACTCCGGGTGAACGCGGAAGGAAAAGGAACGGAGCGCGTCCGGGCAGCGATCGCGGGCGCAAGGGTGGAGGTGGCCGGCGCCGTCGTTAACGCGCGTGGAACTTGTCGGCATTGGCCTTCAGCACGGCCATCGCATCGAACGCTTGGGCATCCGCCCCCACCCTTTCGATCCGGACCGAATCCATGCGATCGCCTTGCTGGATGGCATCGACCACTTGCTGACCCTCGACCACGTAGCCGAAGACCGAATGGTGCCCGTCAAGCCAGGGCGTGTCCTTGTGGGTGATGAAGAACTGGCTGCCATTGGTGTTCGGACCGGCATTGGCCATGCTCAGTGTGCCGGCACGTGAATGACGCAATGTGCCGTCGAACTCGTCGGCGAACGCATAGCCCGGACCTCCCGCCCCGGTCCCCGTGGGGTCCCCTCCTTGGACCATGAAGTCGGCAATGACCCTGTGGAACGATAGTCCATCATAGTAGGGCTGCCCTTCCGGTCTCGCCGTGTTGTTCAACAGGCCTTCCGTCAATCCCACGAAATTGGCGACGGTCACCGGTACCTTCTCGTATTCCAGCTCACAGGTGATGGTGCCCTTATTGGTATAGAACTTGGCATACAATCCATCGGTGTTCGGGGTCCCGCTCATGGTGTTCTTCTTCTTGGGGTGATCGGTGGTGGCTGATCGCATGTTGCCCGGGTCCGCCTCCGTCCGGGGCGCATGGTCACAGGCGCTCAGCAGCGAGCAAGCGAACAGCCCGATCTTCAGGAGGGAATGGCCGGCCATGGGTGCGTGATGGGCGCCAAAAATAAGTCGCACGCGCTTCAGCGAAGCATCACCTCCTCCAAGGCGTCCAGCTTGTCCACCGTGAAGAGGCCATGCTCGGCGTGCAATATCGTACCATGGGCGTCGAGCACGAAGAAGTAGGGCGCATCCTTGTCGCTCAGCTCGAGCGGACCGATGAACGGATCGAGCTCCCCTTGGAAGAAGAGCACGTGATCCGCCACATCGGGATCGGCACTGTCGCGGAATTTGCGCAGGCTCGGCTGATAGGCGTTCTTGTTCATGCCGACGAACATGGGGATGAACCACACGTCGGCCTGATAGCTTTCCGCAAAGAGACCGTGATGGGCCACGAAGCGCCGATAGGCCGGCTCCGCCCACTCCTCCAACATCGGTTGCGCCTTCCGACTGAACGCCAGGCCGACCACGGTGAAGTCCGCATGGACATCACCAGGTATGTGGATCGTGCGTCCGTCCGCTGTTTCCCCTGCAAGGTCCGGGAATACGCCTTGCGCTCCGGCTGCACTCGCGAAAAGCAGGCCTGCACAAATGATCGAGGTATGTACCATGTTCGGTCCTGCTGGTGTCCGCGACCAAGTTCCGTGCCGCATCAGGTGACCCCTTTCTCCGGATGGCGCCCCTTGATCGCGCGGAAGTGGTCCATCATGTGGGCAATATCGGCATCCTGTTCGCCCGTCATTGGGAAAATGTCCGAAAAGGACACCTCCTTGCGTCCATAGTCCAGCGCAGCGAGAATGATCGGCACGTCCGCCTGCATGGCGATGCGGTAGAAACCGGTGCGCCATTTGTCCACGTGCCTCCGTGTGCCCTCGGGAGTGATCGCGATCTTGAAACCCGGAACGGTGCGGAACAGGTCCGCGACCTGGGTCACCAGGTCGGTCTTTTTCGACCGGTCCACGGGATAGCCGCCCAGCGCGCGGAAGAGCGCTCCCAGGGGCCAGCGAAAGAGCTCCTTCTTCGCCAGGTAGCGCACGTCGGTCATGCGCATGATGCTTCGCGCAAAGAGACCGACAAAGAAATCGAGATTGCTGGTGTGCGGTGCCACGACCACGATGTACTTGTCCAACCCGGGTGGCATCGCACTGCGCACCGACCAGCCCATCAGGCGGAACATGAATTTCGAGAATGCGCGGAACATGCGGTGATCGTGCGGAACGGGCCGTGGCAAGATACTCCTGGGCCGGTCTCGGAACCGAAAAGGACCTTGCTGCGTAGGAATGGGCCGAATGCGGGCCGAGGAATTTGCCGTGCTGGACGTGGAGACCACGCATGGGGATCCCCTTGTGGGACGGGTGATCGAAGTGGCGGTGCTGGTGCACAATGGCATGGAGACCATCGCGACGTGGCACAGCCTTGTGGATCCCGGCCGGGCCATTCCGTCGTTCGTAAGGACGCTGACCGGCATCACATCGGAGATGGTACAGGGGGCACCGACCTTTCCGGAGATCGCTCCCATCATCAGGGAAATGACCTACGGCCGAACGGTCGTGGCCCACAATGCGCGGTTCGACATGACGGTGCTCTCCATGGAGTTCGGGCGATGCAAGCGCGGTTTTTCCCGGCGGACGCTCTGCACGGAACGGCTGAGCCATCAACTGCTGCCGGGTCTCTCCCATTACAACCTGACCAGCCTTTGCCGGCATTTGGGCGTTCCCATTGCCGGCCAACATCGCGCTTTGAACGATGCCCGCGCCACGCTTGGACTGCTCGGGCTGTTGCTCGATGCACATGGTCATGAGCGTGTCCAGAGCGCCACGAGACCCTGGCCGCTGGAGCTACGTGCCTGATCAGAAGGGCAATACGCCCAGGGCATAGAGCACCCAGAGCCCAGAAGCGATGGTCAGCCCCAACGTCCCCGCCCACATCCCGCGTCGCATCCGCATCACGCTGCGATGTGTGTAGCGCATCGGGTAGCGGATCCGGCGACCCCTTCCCCAGAGGGCGATCAGCACGGCCATCAGGGCCATGATGGCGGCCGGTACGACCAGTTGGGCTAGGAAGGCGAACGGTATGGACAGGATGCCCATCGTTTGCGCGGCATGGCCGAGGGGCAGGGGGCGCTCATCCATGGTGTTCGGCAAGTTCCAGCAAGCGCTGATGCAGGGCCAACACTTGGGGTAGCAGCATCCGTTCGCCGTCATTGACGATGACCGAATCGGCCCCGCCACGACGTTCCTGATCGCTGCATTGCGCGGCCATGCGTTGACGAACATGGTCGGCATCGATCCCATCGCGCTCCATCACCCGACGCAGACGCACCTCTTCGGGAGCGATGACCACCACGAGGTGATCAAAACGGGCCGCACCGCCGCTTTCGATGAGGATCGCCGACTCCGTCACCACGTAGGGGGCGTTCTGTTCGTCGCTCCACGCCTTGGACCTGGCACGAACGATCGGATGGACGATCCCGTTCAGACGGTCAAGAGCTGCCGGATCGGCGAACACTTGCTCGGCGAGCTTCCTCCGGTCAACACCGTCGGTGGTCACCATGTCCGCACCGAAGGCCGCGATCACCTGTCGGAGCACCTCGGGATCGGTCCCGAGCACGGCCCTCCCCTCGGCATCCGCGTCGAAGACGGGGACACCAAGGATGCCGAGCATGCGGCAGACCAGGCTTTTGCCGCTGCCGATCCCGCCGGTGATCCCGACGTTGAACATCCGTTCGAAGGTCAGGAACGGGCGGAGGCTTCCGTGAGCTGCTGCGAGCTGTCCATGGCCAGCGCGCTTTTCTCGACGCGGATCTTGGTATTGCTGTCCACCTCGAGCAATACGTTCTTCTCACCCACCTCGATCACTTTGCCATGGATGCCACCGATGGTGATCACTTTCGCGCCTTTTTGGATGCTCTCCCTGAACTTCTTCGCTTCTCGCGCCTTTTTCTGTTGCGGGCGGATCATGAAAAAGTAGAAGACCACCATCAGGAGGCCCATCATGATCCAGAAGCTGGTCGGGTTCTGTTGTGCCTGAAGTAGGATCGTCGTTCGCATGTGTTCTAGTCTTTTCGGTCGTCATTGCCAGGCGCCATCACCTGTACCACGAAGAAGAGGGGTGTGGAGGCCGGTGTTGTGTTGGCCACCACGGTGATCACCTTTTCCTGGCGTCCGGTATGGCCCTCACTATCGTATTCCACGGTGATGTGCCCCTCGCCGCCCGGGGGGATCGGCTCCTTCGGCCAGTCCTTGCTCACTGTGCAGCCGCAGCTGGGCCGCACCTCGGCGATCAGCAGGTCCGATCCGCCCACATTGCGGAAATGGTACGTGCGCTCGACACGCGCGCCCTGGCTGATACGCCCCATGTTGATGGTGGTCGTATCCCACTTGAACCTGGGTAGTTTCCCAAGGTCGGCTTCCTTGTATCCGCTCGCTGGGATCTCGATGGCCTTGGTGGATACGGCATCATCAGGCTTCTCGCTATGGTCCGTGAGGCGACAAGAATCGCATGCCAGGACGACCCCGCCCAGAACGATCAGGTGGGTGATGCGCGGAAATGTAAGTAAGGTCCGTTGCATGGCCGAGTTCAGTTCTCCAGCAATCCACGTCCGACCTTCCGGATATGGCCCCGCTCCTTCATTTCGATGAAGAGACGGTCGAGGATGCCATTGATGAAGTTCTTGCTCTTGGGTGTGCTGTAGGCCTTCGCGATCTCGATGTACTCGTTCAGGGTGACCTTCAGGGGGATCTGATCGAAGGTGCGTGCTTCTGTCAGGGCCATCTCCATGAGGATCATGTCGCTTACGGCGATCCGGTCCAGTTCCCAGTTGCTCGCCTTGGCGGCGATCGCCGTTTCGTGCTCCTGGCGCAGCTCAATGGTCTTTCGGTAGAGCAGACTGACGAAGTCCCGCTCTTCCTGGTGATGGGTCATGATCTCACGCATGGCATCCTCGACCTGATCGGGGGTGCGTGCCAGCTCCAACGTCCGTTTCACCAATGCGCAGGCAAGATCAAGGTCCTCGAGCCAGTAGATGCTGCGGGTCTCGAACAGATCGTGCAACGGGTCGAACAAGGCGATGTGTTCGAGGAACACGTGGAGCAAGAACTGTTGTTCGTCGCGCGTCGTGACCGAGGGCAGGTGCATATAGCGTTCAATGGCCTCATCGGCGGAGATGGCCTTCAGCAGCTTCTGAAAGATGTCCAGATCACCTGTCCAATCCACGCGACGGCGGGTGGCCTCCGCCTTCAGGACATGTGACGTAACGATCGCCTCGAGCAACGGACCATCGACAAAGCGACGGTTCGGTGACAGGTCCTCGGGCGAGGGCAGCCGTTTCTGGCGTCGCTCCTCCAGGCGCAGTTCAGCTGCATGGCGAAGCTCGCCGAAGGTCAGCATCAGGGCCACATACAGGTCGAAGGTGCGGTCGATGCTGAGGAGCAGTTCCTTCTCGATCCGGGCGGCATTGGCCTCCTCGCTCTGCCAATACGCGTACAGCGATTGGTAGGCCTTGATCCGGAGGTATCGCCTGTTGAGCATCGATCAGAAGTGAAGTCCGGCCTGTCGCATGCTGCGCACACGGTGTTCGGCCGCCTCGTTCGCGGCGAGGTAGGTCGGAACATGTTCGGTGGTGCTGCGCTTGAAGATCCCGAGCGCCGTGTCAAAGATGCGTTCGGTCTGGGCCATGGCCGCACCGCGGTCGTATCCCTTGCGCTCCCATGCGCAGTTGATGATCCCTCCTGCGTTGATCAGGAAATCCGGGGCATAGAGGATACCCTTCTCCATGACCGCCCGACCATGCACCGCCTCATCCGCCAGCTGGTTGTTCGCGGCCCCCGCGATCACGGCACACTTCAAACGGCCCAGTGTGTCATCGTTGATGGTGGCACCGAGCGCGCAGGGTGAATAGATGTCCACATCCAGATCGTAGACCTCATCCGGTCCCACCAAGGTGATCCCCGGATGGGTTTTTGCGATCATGGCGAGCTTGTCATCATGGATATCGGTGAGGAAGACCCTGGCCCCGTCCTTCACCAGGTGGCCCACCAGGTGCATTCCGACATTTCCCGCGCCCTGCACGGAGATCTTGCGGCCGGCAAGGCTTTCACTTCCAAAGGCCGTTCTGGCAGCGGCCCGCATGCCGCAGAACACGCCGTAGGCGGTCACGGGACTTGGGTCACCGCTCCCGCCCATGTTCTCCGGCAGTCCGGCCACATAAGGTGTCTCCTTACGGATGTTGACCATTTCGGTGGTGCTCATGCCCACGTCCTCGGCGGTGATGTAACGGCCGCTCAAGCTGTGGACGAACCAACCGAAACGCCGGAACATCGCCTCGGTCTTCTGGGTGCGTGCATCACCGATGATCACAGCTTTTCCGCCACCCAGGTCCAGGCCGGCAAGCGCGCTTTTGTAGGTCATGCCGCGGCTCAGACGGAGCACATCGCTCAGGGCGTCGCCTTCCTGGTCATAGGGCCACATCCGTGTGCCACCGAGGGCCGGACCGAGCGTGGTGTCATGGATGGCGATGATGGCCTTGAGACCTGTGGTGCGGTCCTGGCAGAAGAGCACCTCCTCGTGCTCGAACTCCTCCATGCGGCCGATCACGGCCGGGCCGGTCCCGGCCTGTGTGCTTGTCATGACCATGGTCGATCCGGTCTGTAGGTTCGTGCCGGGAGCTTGGTGCGCTGGCGGGTCATCAGGGAATGAACGTGGTGCGTGGGTCGAGCGCCCACCGAACGACCGGGCCTAACTTTGGCGGCCTGGGCGTTCGCAAGGCGCCGCAAAACTAGCAAGATCGCCCGCGCTCGATGCGACCGCTCCTCAAGCTGAACCCCTATTTCGCAAAGTACCGTGGCCGGATCCTGCTGGGCGTGCTCTTCATCGCGCTGAGCAATCTTTTCGCGGTGTATTCCCCCCAGGTGGTGCGCGAGGCGATCGATCTGATCGCGACGGGGATCCACCAATCGACCCTTCCGGTGTCCGAACGCCACATCGATGTGCCCCCCTTGATGCAGGCATGGCTGGGATGGACGGGGCTCGATCTCGCCGGACATCTGTGGGACATCGGCACGCATGGATCGATCGTCCGCACCGTGATCTGGTGCGCCGGCGTGTTGGGCCTGCTCTATTTCGCCTTCGCCCTATTGAAGGGCGTGTTCATGTTCTTCATGCGCCAGACCATCATCGTGATGAGCCGGCTCATCGAGTATGACCTGAAGAACACGGTCTTTCAGCACTATCAACAGTTGGACAGGGCCTTCTACAAGCGGAACAGTACGGGCGATCTGATGAACCGGATCAGTGAGGATGTGACCAAGGTGCGGATGTACCTGGGCCCCGCGGTGATGTACACGATCAATCTTCTCGTGCTGTTCGTGATGTGCATCGGGTTCATGCTCAGCGTGAACGTCGAACTGACCCTATGGACGCTCCTGCCCTTGCCGGTGATGAGCATCGCCATCTATCAGGTCAGTGAAGTGATCAACAAGCGGAGCCTGGCCGTGCAACAACAGCAGAGCCGCTTGAGCACCCTGGCCCAGGAGACCTTCAGCGGCATCCGCGTGCTGAAGGCCTATGTCAAGGAGGAGAACGCGAAAGATATGTTCCGCGAGGCATCCGCGGAGTTCCGAACGCGCAGTCTGGCCCAGGCCCGGGTGGACGCATTGTTCATGCCATCGATCATGCTGCTGATCGGCATAAGCACCGTGCTCACGGTGTTCGTTGGCGGCATGGAATTGATCGCTCATGATCCCACCATTTCCGTCGGGAACGTGGCCGAGTTCATCATCTATGTGAACATGCTTACCTGGCCTTTCGCTTCGGTCGGATGGGTGACCAGTCTGGTCCAACAGGCAGCAGCGAGCATGGAACGGATCAATGAATTCCTCGATACGCGACCGGCGATCACGGACGGAGGGTCCTCCCCCGGGGACATTTCTGGGGATCTGGCATTCATCCATGCCGGCTTCACCTACCCGGATACAGGGATCCGCGCGCTTCAGGACGTCTCCTTCCATGTGCCCGCGGGACGGAGCCTTGCCATCGTGGGCCATACCGGGTCGGGCAAGAGCACCATCGCCGAACTGGTCATGCGCCAATACGACACCACGGAGGGCACGATCACCATCGATGGCATACCGATCCAACGGTACGATCTTGCCGCGCTGAGGAGCCAAATCGGCTATGTGCCGCAGGACGTCTTTCTGTTCAGCGACTCGATCCGCAACAACATCGCTTTCAGCAAGGATGACCGCACCTTTCAGGAGGCTGACGTGGAGGAGGCGGCCCGTATCGCGCAGGTGCACGAGAACATCGCGGGCTTTCCAGCTGGTTATTCCACGCTTCTCGGTGAGCGCGGTGTGACGCTGAGCGGGGGGCAGAAGCAGCGCGTGAGCATCGCCCGAGCGGTCATGTCATCCCCCCGCATCCTGATCCTGGACGACCCCTTGAGCGCCGTGGATACAGCGACCGAGGAGGCCATATTGCGCGACCTGCGCAAGGTGATGCAGGGTCGGACCACCCTGATCATCAGTCATCGGATCTCGGCGGTACAGGATGCGGACCATATCCTGGTCCTGGAGAACGGAAGGGTGATCGAGGAAGGGCGGCATGAGGCATTGCTGGCCCACGGCGGCGCATATGCCAAGCTCCATCAGGAGCAATTGCTGGAGGAAGCCCGGGCCGAACTTCGGAAATGATGGCCAGGGCCCGCCCGCTCCTCAGGGTACGTAATATTTCATGGCTTCGGGCATGTACGCCTCCAGGTCGTGCATCCGGGTCTCATCGCTGGGGTGGGTGCTCAGGATCTCGGGCGGTTTGGCCCCACCCTGTGCCGACATGCGCTCCCAGAACTTCGGGGCCGTGCGGGGATCATACCCGGCCATGGCCATGAACACCAGGCCCATCTTGTCGGCCTCGCTCTCGTGTTTGCGTGAATAGGCCAGCATGCCCAACTGCGAGCCGATGCCATAGGATTGCAGGAACAGGTCGTGGGTCAATTCGGGCTTTTGAGCAAGGGCCACATCCAGTGCGAGACCTCCAGCCTGTACAACAAGCCCCTGGCTCATCCGCTCGTTGCCGTGCCGCGCGATGGCGTGGGAGATCTCATGCCCCATCACCACGGCCAGTCCCGCATCGTCCTGCGTGAGCGGGAGGATGCCGGTGTATACGACGACCTTGCCGCCCGGCATGCACCATGCGTTCACCGTGGGATCATCCACCACATTGAACTCCCATTCGAAATCCGCGACGCGATCGGCGGCTCCCGCCTGTGTCAGGTATTCCGTGGCCGCGTGGGCCAGCTTCTCCCCCACTTGCCGGACACGTTGCACGCGCTGGTCCGATGCTGTGAGCGGAGCGTTCTCCGAGAGGAATTGCTGGTACGAGGTCAGGCTCATCGACATCATCTCGCTCTCGGGGAGAAGATTCAATTGCGTGCGGCCCGTAAGTGGGACCTTGGAGCAGGCCACTGCGAGAAATGGCAGGGCCAGTAGCATCGTCCGGCGCATGGGTTCTATTGGATATCGGCGCTGAGGCCGCGGTCCTGCAATGCGGTGCATCGCGGTTCCAGTGTATCGAAAGTGCCACGTTTCACGCTGCATCGGCCCTTGTAATGTGTGATCCAGGCACATTGCTCGGCCTGCACGGGATCATGCTCACAGACCTCCATGAGACTTTCGATCACGTGGTCAAAGGTGTTCACTTCGTCGTTGTAAAGAATGATCTCGCGGACGGGGCCCTGTTCACAGAGCACCTCATCCAGCAAGGCTTCTTCAGGACGTTTGGTACGGACCATGGTCACCATCGGCGGCCACAAAAATACGGTCGTGTCCGGGTCCATCCGTTGCATGCACCCTGAGGCAGGGGGCGATGTGCACGATCCCCGGTTCAGGGCGTCACCTCGCCGGGGTCGACCAGGACCTGGTCCCCGAATCGGGCCAGCAGCGCGCGGGCATCGGTCATCGGGATCCGCTTGCCGTTCAGATAGGCCGTGATGAAGGCATCCCGCACTCCCGAGGACACTGCGCCGTCCTTGCGTGCACGGGCCCGGTCCATCTCCCGATATACTCCAGTGGTGTAGCGGATCTTGCCTCCATTGATCAACTCGGTGTTCAATGGGGTGATGTTGAACAACTTGTCCAGGGGGACAGGCCTGGAATACACGCCCACCTGGACCGTGAAGAACAATCCACGGACCACCTCGACGGGCTTGGCCGGTGCCGCGGTCGGATCGTTGTAATAGCTGGTCACGTCCCTGGTCGGTGCGAACTCCGCCAGCACACGCTCGGCACTGTCCGGATATTTGGCCAGGACCTGCGCATCGGCGTCCGCTGCGTTGGCCGCCCCAGGAACGATCGCACTGGGTGCGGAGATGGGTGTCGTCGGGCCGTCAGGTGCAGTGGTCCTTTCCTGCGCCACTCGTTCAGGAACGCCCTGTTCCGTGGTCGAGTTTTGCGCAGGAGCGCCCTCCTCGGTCGGCCGTTGTGGCAACAGTCCCCGCGCTTCCCGCAAGCTGATCCGCTCTCCATCGCGATAGGCCACGACGAATGCATCACGGTATCCGCGATCCCGCACGCGTGCCTTGGCCTCGTCCGCCGTCGCGAAATTGGTGAAGAGCCCCGCCGTGTAACGGACCAACCCGTTGGTCGTGGTCTCACCCATCACGGGGGTCATGTCGTTGAAGAGTTCCTGCGGTATCGGATTGCGGAACGCGCCGATCTGCACCTTGAACACGAGCCCTTTGGGGATCGCGGTGTTGATCGGTATCGGCTTGTTGCGGTCACCCGCTTCGCCCACGAACGAGAAGATGTCCTCACGCAGTTCTTCCGGCATGGGGAAATCGAACGGTCGATGTTCCACACCGGCATGTGGTTCGGCGGTGCGTGGGGCAGCGGCATCCGCGTTCGCAGCCTCCCTGGCGCTGTCGGGCGCCGCAGCGGTCCTTTCCTGCTCAGGCGTTGATCCGATGGCGGGCGGGACCACAGCACGGATGGGGCGATCCTCCGACGCGGTGGCACGCACCTGCGACAACAGTGGCTCCTCGCGCCTGCTGCGTTGTTCCATGGCCATGATCGCCGATGCCTTGTCGGGTTGCAGCCCTTGGAGTATCAGTGCGGCCTGACCGTCGTTCAGGGCTGCCGCGCCACGCAGGCGCTGGGCGACAGCGCTCAGTGAATCAGCCCGTTGGTCCAATGCAATGGCCCTATCGTTCAGCGCATTGGCGCGCTTGAGGTCCTCTTCCGGCACCTGTTGGGAGCCGCCGGGCGGCGGTGTCATGAGATGCTCCACCTGATCAAGCAGTTCGCGGGCCAACTTGCGGTTGGATCCAGCGGCTTCCTCGGCCTCCCGTCCGGCACGCTCCTGCTCCATGGCCTTCACCTTGGCTTGGAAGTACCGGCTATGATCAGTGTTCTCCGTCACCAGATCGTACTCTTCACCATCGAGGTAGTAGTACTTTTTCAACTCCTCCTTGAACTGCTCCAACTGGGCGGCATCACGTACCTGCTGTTCAAGCATCCTTGCCTCTTCCACGCTTCTGAGCGAGGCCTGGTGCAGTGAATCGGACAGGGACGCGATGCGGGTGGATGTGGCGAGCACGGCATCACGATCTCGTTTTCTGACCGTGGCGGCGCTGTCCCGCATGGCCAGTGCCCTGTCGGACAGGGCTAGGGACCGCTGTTCAAGTTCCTCGGAGCGTACCATTGCCGTGTTGGCCGAGTCCTGAAGGGCGCTCGCCATTCCTTGGTCGATCATCGGCCCGACGGACGGATCATTCGCCGACGTTCGATCGGTCGTTCGGACGTTCCAATCGGTTCCGTCCTGTCCCGGATCATCCATGACCAGGCGTGTTCCCGAAGGAGCGGCAGCGGTGGGATCCGCGGTCATCACCTGTGTCGTTCGACCGGTTCCGGTCGATCCCTGTGTTGATGCAGGTTGGATCCCTCCTGTATCGGACGTGGGGTCGGATACGGCCAGTTCCGTGCCCGCTTGATCGCTCGGGAAGAGTTTCGCCTCCACTTCGGAATAGCTCAATCGCTGGCCTCTCTGGTAGTCCTCGGACAGGATGTAGTTCCGTACCGTGATCGCCTGGTCCAGCTGCCGAAGCCCCGTCATTTCATTCGCATAGGCCGTGCGGAACAAACTGTCCCGGGCGATGATGTCCTCCGTGCGGTCGGCCATCTTCCTCAGGCGCGCACCTTCGTCAATGGAGGCCTGACCGTCGTCCGCCTGCCGCTTCGCCATCGCCAGCAGCGGTTCGGTGGGCGACAGGCCCTTGCGGTCCACCAGGGCGGTCATCGTCCGCAGGCTGTCGCGCATGGTCTTGGACTCCTCCCTGACGATGAACTCGGAACGTTGGCCCATTTCGGTCGCGAGGATCAGGCGGTCATCGATCAGCTTGTCGGTGTGCTTGCGGAGCCTGTCGAAGGTCTTTCCGCGCAACAGGGTATCCAGCACCGCCTCCAGGGAATCGATCTCGTGGTCCATGTCATCGAGCTTGCCCAGGTCCTGGTCCCAAAGGGCCACGGCTTCTCCGACCTTGGCTGAGCGCGTTTCCGGTCTTGCGGAGTAGGTCCGGCTCGGGTCCTTCGGCATGGTCACATACCGCGTGGAGATATCCCCATCTGACACGCGGGTGGGCTGAAGTGCCTGCTTGGAAGTGCCGAATTCTCCCACGGCATCAGCGGCACTGGCAAGGTCCTGCACCCCGCGGGCGGCCTCCTGCCGGTACTCCGAGATGCGTCGCTCACGGTCCTGCCCCATGTCGTGCAGCCTTTGCACGCGCGGTAGAACGACATTGGCCTGCTCGGGGTGCGCATCGAGCAAGGCAAGCTGACGTTGCGATTCCGTATGGATGCTGTCGAGCAGCATGGAGTTCAGTCCGATCAGGTCCGAGATGCGCTCGTCCTTGTCCGGGACCTGCATTGCGCGGGCCTCGTCGTTCGCGAACCCCGGGAACAGGTCCGCGATCACGGCTTCCTCTTCGGCCGTAGGATCAAAGGTCCGTGCGTTGCCCTGTTCCACCGGTGCCATGGCGGCTTTGGCGGTCCGCAACGCGATCGCCTCGCGTTGCTCCTGCACCTCGGCCACCCTGTCCTCGGCCGCGGCAAGGTCCTGCCTCAGCTCGGAGATCCGTGTATCCAAACTGTCCTGGGATCGGCTCGTGCGGGTGGCGGCGCGCAATTGCTCCAATTCGGCCAATCGGTTCTCCAATAGGAAACGGTCCCGTTCGGCCGCGGCCAGATCGGCCTCCACATCCGCCTTCTTCGACCCTTGATCTGAGGAGGGATCGTCGTTCCTCACCTGTTCGGGTGTCAGTGCAGCGGAAGTACTGTCCGCGGGACCATTCGAAGCAGTCAGGTCCTGCACCTCCGCCTGTGGGACCGCTGATGTTCCCTTGTCCGAGCCAGCGGGCGATGTCGTCGTGATCGATCGATCCTCCGCCATGCTGTCACGCTGCACGCGGGTCCCCTCACGCTCCTGTTCCTCAAGTGGACGGGCTGCCTCGATGTCCGCGGCGACGGATGTTCGAGCCAGGTCTTCTTGCTGGGCATCACGCACACCGTTCTCCATGGACCCTGTGGCCCCTCGATCGGTGGTTGTGGGCGCAGTGCTCTCGGCCAGGTCCCAGTCGAACGCATCGCGCTGTCCGTTCTCCTCGCGAACGGCCAATTGGGCCTCGAACCGTTGGTCGATGGTGATGGTCCCGATGCGCTCCTCGTTCGAGGAGATGCGTTGACCGAGAGCGGCTATCGCTGCCTCGTCCAATGCACTCGATGGGGCTGCCTCATCCGACGTGAGGTGCTGTACCAAACGAGCCTTGGACCTTTCCAGGCCGGCATTTTGTTCCAGGATCCGGGCCCGGTCGAAGGCTGCGTCGGTCTCTCGATCCAGATAATCGAGCTGTTCGTTGAGGTCGTCGATCTGACGCTGCAGCTCGGTGCGTTTTCCGGCGTTCTTGGTGGTGGCCAGTTCGCTCTTCAGGCGCGAGATGCGGTCCGTGAGCTCGCCTTGTTCCGCACGTTTGCCATTGGCCGAGGCGAGCGCATGTGCGGCTTCCTCGGACCTGGTCGCAGCGGCCCGGCGCATGCGTTCGTCCACATCGGGTGCAGCCCCCGGCCCGTTCGTGGCCTTCTGGTCCTGGGCCAGGCGCACCAGTGCGGTTCGTGTTCCCTGTCGGTCGCCGGCCTTGACGGCGTTGTCCAGGTCATTCGATACCTTTTGCAGTTCATCTGCAGAGCGCGTCCGGGCCGATCGTTCCGCGTCCAGGTCCTGTCCCACCTCCATGGCGGCGCGGGCACGCATGTTGGCTTCGCGGGAACGCTGGCGGGCCTCGGCAGCCTCCAGCATCCGCTGGTCGTGCGTGGCCTTGTCCTCCGTGCTAGCAGCTTCCTGCACGAGCAGCGCAGCCTGTTGTGCGGCCTCATCAGCGGTGCTGGCGTTCTCCAACGCCAGGGTGTAGGCCGCGCCGGAGCGCATGCCCAGTTCCTCGGCCTGTTGCTCGCGTTGTGTGGCTCCCTGTTCGGCCATCTGCAGCGCGTCAGAAAGGGTCAGGTCCGCGTTGAAGCCCGCCTGCCGCATCAGGTCACCCGTGG
Source organism: Flavobacteriales bacterium (assembly GCA_020635655.1). GTDB lineage: Bacteria > Bacteroidota > Bacteroidia > Flavobacteriales_F > PHOS-HE28 > PHOS-HE28. The sequence continues at coordinate 349,316 of JACJZI010000004.1, read as the reverse complement.
TGGGATCCGTCGTGGCCACTTCGCCTTGATCGGCATTGGGCGTGCCATCGTTCACATCCAGTTTCGCCCGGCGCTTGATCTCGTCCAATGAGAGCGCAATGAGGTCATCGCTCAACGGCTCGTCGAAATAGTTCTTGATCACCAGGCGCTCCTGTCCGTCCTCGCGCACCAGGCTCAGCTCCTGACGATAGGCCCTGGGAACCTCGCTGCGTGGCACTTCGACGATCCCCGCGTGCGTTCGCTTTTCGGGACCGGCTTCCACCAGGAACCGGTAGCGGCCACTGCGAGGAAGTGAAAGCACGTAGGTCCCGTTCATATCGGTCCGTACGTCGGCCATCACCTCCCGGTTGAGCCCATCCTCCACCACGATGTGTGCGTTGCGGTCGTCCGGATCGAGTTCTGATGCGAACGTGCCTTTGAGCACGGTCATGGTCACGGGCACCTGTTGTGTGCTGATGCGGTACACGTGCACCATGTCCTGCCTGCTGTCCCGCCCCGAGGCGAAACAGGCTTCCTGGCCGCTGGCATCGACCAGATAGAGGATGTCGTCGTCGGGCGTGTTCACGGCGAAGTCCATGTTCTCCGGTGGGCCGAAGACATCGAGCCCCTTGTCGTAGGTACTTCGGAACACATCATAGCCGCCCATGCTGTTGTGTCCCTTCGAACAGAAATAGAATGTCTTGCCGTCCGGGGCCATGAACGGATAATCGTCGTCCTGGTCGGTATTGATGAAGCCTGCGAGGCGCTCCGGTCCAGCGAACTGTCCGGTGGGCAGCAATTCCGTGCGGTAGATGTCCTTGCCGGTCCTGCCGTCCTTGCCGAAGCTGCTGAAGTAGATCGGTCCGGGCTTGTCGGGCAGATAGATCAGCGAACGGTCCTCCCTTTTCTTGTCGAGCGATGTCCGCAGTTCATCAGGTGTGATCACGATCCGTCCGCCGATGCCTTCCAGGTCATAGAAGCGGAAGAAGTCGGAGGCGGCCACCTGCACTTTTTCATGGACGGTGACCTCCTTGAGGTTCTCCAGGAGCAGTTGGCCATTTCGGCATTGCCGCTCGAAGGCATCCACGGGATGCGATGCGAGCGCTTTTTTGTCACCGGTGCCTCGGAAATGCTGGAATGCATCCAAGGCCTCGGCGAACTGATAGGTCAGGTGGTAGCTACGTCCGAGATAGTACCAGGCCAGGGAGGCGATCGAAGGGTCCTCCACAGCGAACTTCAGATAGCTCGTGGCCTTTTCCTTGTCGTCCCCCGAATAGAGCAGGCAGGTGCCAAAGCGGTAGTTCAGGTCGCGATCACGGGGTTCCAGGCTGACCAATTGGCTGTAGAGCGGCATGGCCTCGGCGAAGCGTTCCTCCGTGAAGAGGGCGTCCGCCTTGGCGCGCACCTGCCTGTCGCCCCCCTCATCCTGTGCCAGGACAAGGAGGCCGGACAGCAGGCCGAGTCCGATGGCCGCAGTACGTGTCAGCATCCGAGAGCGTGCCTTTGTACCCCCTTTGGCGACCGACGGTTTCATGTTCGGTCCGGGTTCCGGCCAGCAAGCTGCATTCGATTCTCCGTACCCCGCATCAGCCGGGCGATGTTCTGACGGTGTGTATAGAGGACCAACAGGCACATCACCACCGAGAACACGATCAGGACGGGGGATGTCTCGTGGAAGATCAACAGGATGGCCACGGGGAATGTCACCGCGGCCGTGAGCGAACCGAGGGAAACGTAGCGTGTTGATAGAAAGATGATCAGGAAGGCACCCATGCACACGAATGCCGCACCCGGATGGACCGCTAGGATGCCTCCCAGGGAGGTGGCAATGCCCTTGCCGCCGCGGAAACCTGCCAGGACCGGATAGAGATGACCGATCACGGTGATCACCACCAGGACCACGCGGAAAATGGTCCATGCGTCACTGTGAGGTTCCAGGCCGCTCAGTTCCGGCAACAGGCGCACGGGCAGGAACCCCTTGGCGATGTCGATCAACAGGACCGGCACCCCCGCCTTCGGACCAAGGACACGGAAGGTATTGGTGGCCCCGGCGTTCCGGCTGCCCTGGTCGCGCACATCGATGCCGAAGAAGGCCCTACCCCACCATACCGCGGTGGGAATGCTGCCGATCAGATAGGCGATCAAGGCGGCGATGACCAGGTATCCCCAAGGCAGTTCGGTGCTCATAGGCCGAAGCGATCTCGGAACTCGTCCACCTTTCGTTTGTTGGTGAGGATGTAGCGGTAGGGCGGCAGGTCCTTTTTGCCCTCCAGGCTCATCTTGTCCTCTTTCAGCTCGCTCAGCATGGTGTTGAACTGCTGATCGCTGCTGTAGGCGTAAAGGTAATTGCGTGCATACTGGAAGAAGTAGTAGGTCTGGTCGTCCAGCATCAATAGGATCGACATGCTGTCTCCGCTGCGCTTGCGCTGCAGTTCGATCTTGCCTTTGACATAGCGGAACACGGGTTTCTTCAGCACGGTCGCCAATCCGATCCGTCCATCGCTCGTCCAGCTCTGCTCGTCGTTGTCCCACCTGAGCTGCACGTCGCAGAGCACGATGCTTTTCACCAGTTCGTCCGGCAACCGCTTGATCTCCCCCTTCAGGCTGAGTTCCGAGATCAGCTTGTCGGACCGCTCCAGACCGAGCACCTCGCGCATGGCGCGCTCGTAGGGCGTCTTGGTGATGTCCACCTGGCCGGCGTCCGGGTAGGCATTGATCTCCTCGGCCATGCGTTCCAGCGCGTTCTCATGGAAGAAGAAGTCGACGAGCATCACCAGCTTGGTCGTGGTGATGGCCTCCTCCGGCCTGTATTCCAGCGTACCGACCTCGTCCAATCCGACCCTGCCGAGGTCGAGCCCGCTGTGAATGCGGCCATCCCCCAATATCCGGCAGTCCTCCGTGCTCAGGCTCACCAGGTCACCGGGCAGTTCGGCCTGCAGGATCTTGTCCTTGTTGGAGATCATGTACTGTTTCCTGGCCTTGTCGTAGAAGAGCAGCCCCTTTGCATTGATCACCGGCACGTCCCTGCCGTCCTTTTTCCTGCTCAGGAACGTACCATATGTCCTGAAGGGATCATCGTTGGTCAGGAAAACGCCGTTGCCGATGGGCATGCCCTGGTCATCACGCAGCGAGTCGCCCACCGGGATGAAGACCTCCATGGGATCGATGCGACCGCTGAATCCCATCCAATTCCGGGACAATCCCGTGCAGCCGTGCTGGATCCGTGTACTTCCGGTGAAGGTCAGTTCCTTGATGCTGGCTTCCAACTTCACGTCGCCGAAGAAATCGAACGCGGGGCTCAGTTGGAAGCCATCGTCCTGCAGGACACGGCCAAGGGCGTAGGTCTGGAAGGCGGTATCCACGTTGATGTTCTGGAGATGGATCGGGTAGGCCTTCTTGTTCTCGTCCACGTAGTCGATATCGCCTGAACCGCTGTATTGACGCCTGGCCTTGATGCTGACCGTGGCGTTGTAGATCCTGTGGTACTTCGTCACATAGTTGGCGGTGATCACCGTATTGGTCAGCGGGTCCATCACGGCATTCTTGCGGATGCGCACGCGCATGCTGTCCGGGGTGATCAGGGCATCGGCCACCTGGATGTACTGCACTTCGTTCGCCGTGATCAGGTGTTTCTTCAGGTCATAGCGTGCCTTGGGGGCCATGAAGCTGAGCGAGTCCTGGTCGGCACGCGTGCTGATGAAATTGGATCCGGACAACTGCAGGTCCTCTGATGCTGCCTCGGCGGTGCGGTCGCTCTCCAGTTCGATGTCGCCCTGGTCCATGTACCATTTGAACCGGTCCATGTAGCAGATGTACTGGTTGACCGGGAATTCCACCTTGGTCTCGTCCCCGTTGCTGACGAATTCGCCCACCCGTTCGTCCAGTTTGACGGTGGCGTTCACATTGTTGGTGCGGAAGGCGATGCTCGCCGTGTCCCCCTCCGTCAGTCGGAAGTCGCTCGTGTCCGACTGGAGTTGCGTCGTCCGGAACTTGAACAGATCGGCGCGCAGCGTGGCATTGGTGAAGTCGACCAGGCCGTTCCCGGTCATGCCCTTGGGCGTGAGGTCGGTGCTGCCGTAGAGATAGGCCTGCGTATCGTACATCACCATCGGATCCTTGGTCACCTCGGCATGCAGGCGCTCCAGTGCGGGCTCCAGCTTCACGAACACCTCGCCGCCCTGCACATTGGGCACGTCCAGTGCGGCGGACCCCGCGGCATTGTACAGGGTGTCCGCTACGCCGAAGGTGCTGTCCGGGCAGAAGACCAGATGTTCGGATTCCGCGATGGTGGTCAGGTACGCCAGTTCGCCGTCGCCCTGCAATCCATCGTAGTTCAGACTGATCGTGTTGGCGAACTTGCTGCGCTTGCCGTAGAGCGCCAGGCCACCATCGCCCGTGTAGCGTTCGAAGCCCAGGGAGTAATCCTTCTGCAGGCGAAGCGGCTCGCGGATGTCCGGGAAGATCCCCGCCGACACCAACGTGCCGTTGAAGTACAATCCGGCGTTCGTGAAATTGTCAAGACTGTCGATCTGGAAGGGATCGCTCCGGTAGTAGAACCGGTCGCGGTCGTACACGCCCTTCTGGATCTGCTTGTTGTCATAATGGACGAACGACTCCTTGGTGCTGTTGAACTTCGGGAATTCGGGATATTTCTCCTGCAGCAGGCCGCTCTTGTTCGAGGGTTGATCGATCTCAAGATTGCCGGTGACATTCTCCAGCACGTTCTTCACCCGCACCAGGTAGCTGCGCCCCTGGTCGTCCGGTTCGAAGCTGTCCGCATAGAAGCTCACCGAGTCGACGTTGAGCAGGTCGATCACGAAGGGATCGTAATGGAAATAGTACTCCTTGCCATGGAACTGCAGCTTGCCGGCCTGCACCATCCCGCCGAAGGTGAAGTCGCGGTCCTTCTTCACGACCACGGTCCTTTCACTGGGATAGATCTTCACGTCCTGTGAATCGCTGACCACCACGCGCGATATGCCTTTCAGGGTCAGGTCGTTGTTCAGCAGGTTCAGCGAGGCGTTGATCCCATCGGGCGAATTGCTGTTGAACTGCAGGACATCATAGTCCACCTTGCCCGCGCTGGCCAGGATGTGCTGCCTGAGGCGCGGCTGGACGGTGACCACCTCGTTCTCCACGTCGTAGTCGAGGTAACCCTTGTTGGCCATGTCGATCAGCATCGGGACGACGGCGCTCTTCTGCAGGCGTGTGTACACCGCGAGGTCCTGTGCGGTGAAGGTGTTGCCGGCCTGCTTGGCATAGTCGTTCAAGCGCACCAGCGGATGGACCGCATCGATACCCAGCATCGCATCGTACCGCTGTTCCTTGAAATAATCAAAGGACTCGAAGGACGCGCGGTTCTGCGCGCTGCCCTGCAGGGTGCCGAGCTCGACCACGGGATCCCCCTGCCTCCACGTGAGCACCTCGAAGTACATGTCGAGCTTGTGGAATGTGTCGTAGAACGGGGCCTTGCTCAATCCTTCGTCCTTCTTGATGAGGCTCAGCTGCTTCTTCTCGCGCAGGAAGCGAAGGCTGACGCTTTGGTGGAAGATGGAATCATTGCCAAGATGAATGCGCACCGCGACGTCCTCGCTGGTGATCCGTTCGGGTTCGATGCTGTAGAACAGGCCGAAGGTGAGGATGAAGGGTTTGCCGTCGCGGTAGAAGGTGAGGAAGGCCGGTTCGTCGCGCGTGCCATATCCCTGCAATTTGGCCCCCTGCATGCTGAAACCACCCTCGAAATCGACGCCCTCCACGATATCACGGATGTGCATCCTGCGGTCATAGCTCTCGAACCGGGGATAGCTGGCATTGTCCTCATCCACGTTGGCGAGCACCTTGTCGGTCAACTTTCCCAGCAGGGTCCGGTCGAAATAGGGGTCGTTGAACTGGACCGAATCCACTTCATAGGTGGAACTCTTCATCTTGATCGCGTATGTGCCGTTCCATTCCGCGAAGGTGGCCGTGGGCTTCAGGCCGGCCCGTTCCCAGGTGGTCCTGCCCCCGCGGCCGCGCCAGATCTGCTGCGTGGGAAAGTAGACGCCGCTCGTCCCGTGGATCACCGCGCTGTCCCCTTTCGCCAGACAACGCAGGTCCATTTGCGGGAAGACCACCTTGGGGACGGTATCAAAGGCGAAGGTGAACGCTCCGCTGCCCGCCTGCCATTGGGTGCTCGCGCTCTGGTAGATCGTGTTATCGCGGAAAAGACCACCGCACATGGTGATGAAGTCGGCGAAATTCTTCTTGCGACCGCTCTTCATCACGTCATCCAGGCTCTTCATCCAGGCGTCGAATTCCGTCGCGCTCCTGCCGCTGGAGGCGAAGGCGGCCACGGCGGTGAGGTAATCCTTGAAGTCCGGATAGGGTTGGAACCGCTTCTTGACCATGCCGTTCGCCACCTCGATCACCTGCCTTTTTTGTGCGTCGCTGTAGTAGGATCCGTTCCAGACCGGGGCAAAGACCTCTTCCATGAAGGGCTTTCCGTCCTTCTTGTCCGCGCTTACCATCATGTCGGTCGTTTCCTGGAGGAAGGTCGGCGGATCATTGCTGAAACCCTTGTTCTGGGCGATCGCGTCGACATGGAAGAGGATGGCCGCTGCTCCGACCAGGAGGGCCCTTGACCAGATGGAACGCCCGATGGGCCGGATCCAAGTGGGGAGTGCCTGCGTTCCGGGACCGATGCGGGATGGGGGCATGTCGGTGGTGCTGTGCAGGTCAGGCATTGGTACCTGCAGGTTCCGTGCGCACACCCAGCATGGCCCAATCACCTTCCCGGCGTTCGGAAACGGGGACCAGACCCGCCTGGATCGCGCCGTCGCGCATGCGGTCCAGGTCCTTCGTAAGGAATCCGCTGAGCAGCAGGTCGCCGCCCGGGCGCAGGGCACGGCCCATGCGCACCATGTCGCGGAGCAGGGTGTTGCGTTCGATGTTGGCCAAAATAGTATCGCACGATGCCGGACCGAGTAGCCGGGCATCCCCCTTTTCCACAACGGTCCTCTCACAATGCGCATGCCGCACATTGTCCAACGCGTTGGCCACGGCCTGCGGGTCGATGTCGATGGCCCGTACATGTGCCGCGCCCATGCGCTCCGCGAGGATGGCCAGCACGCCCGTGCCGCAGCCCAGATCGCAGACCGTGCGTCCGTGGAGATCCAGGTCCAGCATTGCCCGGACCATCGATCGGGTCGTGGCGTGATGGCCAGTGCCGAAGGCCATTCTGGGCGTGATCACGATCTCGTGGGTGAACCCGACCTCCTGGGGATGGTGCTCGGCGCGGATAAGCACCTGCCGACCGATGCGCACGGGCTGGAACCCGGCCTCCCACACGGCGTTCCAATTCGTGTCCTGTATTTCGTGCACAGTGTGGGCCACATGTACATGGGGATCCCGAAAGGCGATCGTGCGGCGCAGTGCCTGACGGTCGAACCGATCCGACGGGATGTAGGCCTTCAGGCCCCCCGTGATCTCCTCGAAGCTCTCATAGCCCAATTCGCTCAATTCGGCGATGAGGATGTCCCGCCAGGGGTCCACGGGATCGATCGCCAGTTCAAGTTCGGTGTATGGCATGTTCCGCGAAGGTCGGATGGCCCGGTTTGACCTCGATCAAGGCATCGGGGCATCGGCGATGCGCACGATCTCCAGGAACGATGCCGGGTCGAGCGAGGCGCCGCCGATCAATCCTCCGTTCACATCGGGTCCCGCCAGGATCTCGGCGGCGTTGTCCGGTTTGCAACTGCCACCATAGAGGATCGGCATCTCATGAGCGCCCTCTCCGGCGATCTTCACCAGTTCAGAACGGATGAAAGCGTGCATCTCCTGGGCTTGTCCGGCGGATGCGGTGAGCCCTGTGCCGATGGCCCACACCGGTTCGTATGCGATCACCGTTCGTGCGAACACCTTCGGGTCCTGCCCTGCGAGGGCGGTGTGCAACTGGGTGGCCACCACATCGAAATGCCTGCCGTTCTCGCGCTCTTCACGCTGCTCCCCACAGCAGAGGACGGGTGTGATGCCGACCCGATCCAGCGCTGTGATCTTCCTGCCGACCGCCTCGTCCGTCTCGCCAAAGAACTGGCGTCGTTCACTGTGTCCCACGATGCAGTGGCTGATGCCCACGCTCTTCAGCATCGGCGCGCTCACCTCGCCGGTAAAGGCCCCGTCCGGTTCCTCATGGCAATTCTGTGCCGCGACGTGCAGCCCTTCCCCGAAGCTCATGGACACTGCCATTCCAAGAAAAGGAAATGCGGGTGCGATGACCACCTCGACGCGGGTCGGCGAGGAACGCACGCCGGCCACCAACCGGGTGATGAGGTCGGCCACTCCGGCCTTGTCCTTGTGCATCTTCCAGTTGCCGGCGATGATGGTGCGCATCCCGCAAAGATGCTTCACGCCGTCATACATTCAGCCCATGCGCCATCGCGTACCACGCCCCCTCGTTCTGCTCCCACTCTTCGTTGCTTGTTCCCAACATGCGGTCCAGGACGATCGGACGATCAGCCTGGTGCCGCATTTCAGTGCCGGTGAGGCGGACTATTACATGGCCGATCCCGTGGCCGGTCATGTGCACCGTCCCGATGCACGTCGTGACTTCACCTGGCCGGAGCATCCGACGGGCCGGATGGTCCAGGTGACCAACAACATGGGATTCCGCGAGGATGGCCCCACGATGCTCCGGCCGGAGAAGGGTGTCCCCCGCGTCCTCATCACCGGTGATTCGCATGTGGATGGTGTTGTATACAACAAGGAGTCGTTCCCGAACCAGTTGGAGGAGATGCTGGCCCAGGAAGGACGTCGGTGCGAGGTGATCAACGCCGGTGCCGGTTATTACGGGCCGCAGAACTACCTCGGCGTGCTCCGACGCTCCATCGATCTGGCCCCCACGGTCTTCATCGCCACGATCTATACCGGCAACGATCTTCTGGACGCCGTTCGGATCGAGGCCGAGAACGGCCGGCTGGACGTCCCCGAGCGCAAGGACGATTACTACCAGGACCTTTGGTCGGTCGACGAAAAGTACCCGGGGTTCACAGGACAGGTCATCAATCAGGCCAAGTTCTTCCGTTCTTTCCCGCAGTTCCGGGACACCGCCGTGGCGATCACCCTGCGCGCGTTCCATGCGATGCATGACCTGTGTCGTGCGCACCGCATCCCCTTCCGGGTCGTCCTTCTACCGACCGCGCTCGATGTGGAGCCCGAGCAGGACAGTGCGCGGGTCCCGGAGGTGTTGCGCATGATGGACATGACCATGGACGACCTGCGGCCAGCGAACACCATGGCCGACCGGGTGAGGTCCGGGATCGAGGCCATGGGCGTCCCTGTCACCGATCTGCGCGCGAACTGGCACCATCCTTCTGATGGTCCATACTATTGGAAGGCGGACCTGCACCTGAACGTCCGGGGACATGCGGCCGCTGCCCGAGCAATGCTTCCATTGGTGGAAATGGCGTTCACCGAGCGCTAGACCGTTCGTACGCGCGGGTCCAGGACGGCGTAGAGCAGATCGACCACCACGTTCATCACCACGAAGATGGTGGCGAACACGAGCACGGCCCCCATCACCACGGGCAGGTCCTCCCGTTCGAGGGCGTTGAACACTTCGAGCCCCATGCCGTGCCATCCGAAGACGTACTCGATGAAGACCGCGCCCGCCAGCAGGGAGGCGAACCAACCGCTCACGGCGGTGAGCACGGGCATCAGTGCGTTGCGCAGGCCATGTCGCAGGACCACCGCCCGTTCGCTCAGTCCGATGGCGCGCGCTGTTCGGATGTGGTCGCGTCCAAGCTCGGTGAGGAGCGAACTGCGCGTGAGCTGCACGATCACCGCCAACGGGCGGATACCCAATGTGAATGCGGGCAGCACGAGGTTCCGCAGGCTGAGGACCTCACCCCGGAAGGGGTCCACATCCACCGGGCCTCCGGTCATTGGCAGACCCGTGCCCGGCAGGGTGATGCCGACAGAAGCCCAGTTCCATCCGGAAAGTTCCGCCACCATCCAGGACCCGAACAGACCGATGGGAAGACCCCATGTCCAAATTGGTCCGAAAAGGACCCGCCCACGTCCGTTCCCGATGCGGACAAGGACCCACACGACGAAGGATCCCAGCAGAAGCCAGGGAATGTGCACGTGATCATACCAGACATAGCCTCCGAGCCAGGCGATCAGCACGGCCATGAAAAAGCTCGGACCCGCCATGCCGAGCGCGGAGATGACGAGCAGTGCATCATCCGTGGTCGTTCCCTTTTTCACAGCGGCGATCGTCCCCATCCCGATGCCGATGATCACGGCGAAACACATCGCCACGGTAGCGAGCAGCACTGTGCTGGGGAATGCTTCCGCCAGGATCGTACTGACCCCCCGCCTGCTCTGATAGCTGTAGCGGAGGTAGGGTGCCTTCAGTACGAGAAGATGGTCTCCCAGCCGCCAACGACCAGCAATGGTGTACCGGGCGGTATCCAGGAAGGCGGGGGCCGCTGGGTCACGGTCCTGCATCCAGGCGACCGGAGAGACGTCGTTCAGGTAGAGCAGGTAACGTTCCCCAGGTGAAAGGTCCAGCCCCAGGTCCTTGCGGATGGCGGCCAGGGCCTCAGGACTGCTCCGTTGATCGGCCAACATGCGGGCCGGGTCGCCCGGTTTCAGACCGAAGATCACGAACACGAGGGTGATCACCCCGAACAGGACCAGCACCCCGTTCCAAATGCGACGGATGAAATAGCGCAACATGGCCGGTCCAAAGGTCGCTGGTCCGACGGGATCGGACGTTGCCTGTCAGGACCCGATCAAAGGTTGGATGTCCTTCAGCTCGGGAACGTCGTTGGCGTGCCATTTGCCCTTGACCACACCCTGTTGCAGGAGCACGATGCCCGGGTTGCTGCGCACGATGGTCTTCAGGGTCGTCTCGTCGCACTGCAGGAAATCGAACGGCAATTGGTACCGATGGCGCAGGTCCTCGGAGTGTTCATAAGGACTGGCAGTGAGTCCGTAAACATACCACCCGTTCTTGAACGCCGCATCGGCCAGCGACCCGATCGCCGGCATGGCGGAACCATCCGTGGTCTCGGTGTTCTTGGCGATCACCAGGATGATCGGCGTGGGCTCCGTGAGGATCGCCTCGGTGTTGTCCACACCGTCGGCATCCAGGAACTGCAGGTCGTGGATCGGGGGCGTGTACCCCTTCTTAACAAGGGTGTTGTCCGTGCTGACCCATTCCCAGTCCGGATCGTCCCAGGGGTAGGTGGCCTGGGTGAACTCCTTCTCTTCACCCGTTCCTTTGTTCCGATAGGTGAGTCGCGTTTCGTATACGTCGCCTTGTTCGCCCTCCGGCACCTTCATTTCCTCCGGCAGGTCCTTCCCGACCGCATAGGGCCGGAAATCCTTCATGGGCAGGTGGGCATAGGTATGGTGGACGAAAAGCGTGCAGACCACGATCGCCACACCCCCGACGAGCCATTCGACCCCGGGATGCTTCACCACCTGTTTGACCAGGAGGGATAGGGCATAGATGATCGCGGTGAAGAGCACGGGAAATCCCCAACCCACGACCCCGTAGCTGAACAACGCGATCAGCACGAGCGATACCCCCATCATGCTGATGTCCTCACTGAACGTGTTGAACGGGATGCGACGGCGGAACAGGAAGATCGGCAGGGTCAGGATGAGCAGGGCCACGTCCTTGCTGAAGCTCTGCCATGGAGTGAGCTTGATCGCATCACCGAAACAACCGCAGTCGGTAACCTTGTCGAAGTAGGCCGAATAGAACGTGAGCCAGGTGAAGAACAGGATCAATCCCAGCAGGAACCAGGCGCTCACCTTCATCTTGCCGCCCAGGACCACGGCCACGCCCAGCACGATCTCGCCCACACAGATGAGCATGGCCACACCCAGGGCGTAGGGCTCCAACCAGGTCCATCCGAGCACACCGGGTTCGAAGTATTCCTGAAGCTTGTAACTGAACCCGAGCGTATCGTTCGCCTTGATCAGGCCGCTGACAATGAACAGTGATCCGACCAGGAGCCGACAAATGGAAAGCAGGGTGCGCATGTAAGGGATCGCGTTGGCGGTGCGCCAATATAGCGTCCACCGGCTGCGGCGCGCCCGTACTTAACGGAGGATCAACAAAAGGGAGGGGCAGGTCCTCATTGCGCGGTGCCTTCCGCCAACTGGATCAATGCGAAGGCGGCATAGTTCATGATGTCCAGGAAATTGGCGTCGATGCCTTCGCTCACGGTCGTGCGGCCGGCGTTGTCCTCGATCTGCTTGATGCGCAGGAGCTTCACCAGGATCAGGTCCACGAGCGAGCTCACGCGCATGCCGCGCCAGGCCTCGCCATAGTCATGGTTCTTGCGGGTCATCAGCTCCCGGGCCAGGGCGATCTGCGCGCGTACTTCCCGCTCCGCCACCTGCGCGTCGATATCGGGTCCATCGACCACCCCGAGCTTCAATTGAATGAGCGCCATGGCCGCGTAGTTCAGGATGCCGATCAACTCGGGTCGGACGCCCTCGCCCACCTTGCTCTCCCCCACTTGTTGCAACGTGCGGATGCGTTGGGCCTTGATCATGATCTGGTCGGTGAGGGAGGGCACCCGCAATACGCGCCAAGCGGTGCCGTAGTCCCCGGCCTTCCGGGTGAACAGCGCGAGACATTCATCGGTGACGGCATCGTATTGGGCCAGCGTCTTGTCCATCCCCCGCCTTTCCATCAATTTCGGGCCGTTCATGTGCGGCGCCGAAGATACGATGGGGGCGAACCTCACCTGGCGGGTCAGGGACCGGATGCGAACGTTCCGGGGACCGCTCGTGATGGGCATCCTCAATGTCACTCCGGATTCGTTCCATGTGCCCAGTCGCACAGGGAAGGAAGACCTGTTGCGCAAGGCGGAGACGATGCTGAATGACGGCGCCACGATCCTGGATATCGGAGGGGCCAGTTCACGTCCCGGGGCTTCGGAGGTGTCTGAAAGGGATGAAATGGACCGTGTGGTCCCGGCCATCGCCTCCATCCATGATCGGTTCCCTGAAGCGCTCCTGAGCGTGGATACCTGGCGGGCGCCCGTGGCACGTGAGGCGGTGGATGCCGGCGCCGACATGGTGAACGACATCGGCGCGGGGCGACTGGACCCTGGGATGCTGGCCACTGTGGCCCGACTTGGTGTGCCCTACATCGCGATGCACATGCAGGGAACACCGGGAACCATGCAATTGGATCCCCGGTATGCGGACGTCGTGGCGGAGGTCACCCTGTTCCTCAGCGAACGGCGGATGGCTGCGCATGCAGCGGGGGTCGCTGACGTGCTCATCGATCCCGGGTTCGGTTTCGGGAAGACCACCGCCCACAACCATGCGCTGCTGCGTGGCATGCGCCGGCTTGCGCTGCTCGGTGCGCCCTTGGTCGTGGGGCTATCACGCAAACGAATGATCAACGAGGTGCTCGGTGTCACCGCATCGAAGGCCTTGAACGGCACGACGGTCCTGAACACCATGGCGTTGCTGAACGGCGCCTCGATCCTGCGCGTGCACGACGTGCGTGAGGCTGTTGAGGTGATCAAGCTGGTCGGCGCCGGGTCCGCGTCATAGCTGATCGGGCACGAGCGTCCGTTTCGGCCTGTAGTGCTTCACGAGCTTCTCATACTCCTCCATCTTGTCCGCGAGCAGGGGGCGCATCCTCTCGGTGTAGGCGACATCCCAGGAAAGCGTGCGCACCGAATGTTTGTAGCTCGCCAGACCCAGCGGTTGATCGAAGAGCGAATAGTCGATGCCCTCGATCCATTTGAACAGGGTCACCTGCACATCCATCTCATAGAACGGCACATCCGGGAAGATGGGTACCTCGGTCGCGTCGATGCGGATGTGCTTGGTCACCATGTCGGCCTTGGAGTACCAGACGGTATAGACCGATCCGCGATCCAGATAGAATTCGTACCGTCCGCTGCGTCCGGTGACATCCTGGTCCAGGGGGAGGCTGTCCTTGAGCACCCGCACCAGCACGCCCTTCATGGGATCACCGGTCCAGTGGTCGGTCACGATGCCGTAGAGCTTTACATAGAACCGCTCGGGTTGCGCCGGAACGAATTGGGCAACGCATTGGAACACAAGGGCGATCAGGAGATGCCGGCTCATCTCCGGACGGCGCGCACCAGCAGGATCACCAGGACCGCTCCGACAACGGCCATCAGCAGCCGTCCGATCCAATTGGTGGCCTCGACCCCGAGCAGGTCGAAGCACAGGTCGCCCACGAACCCACCGACGATGCCCAGGAGGATGTTGATCAACAGCCCGAAGCCGGAGCCCCGCATGAGCCGGCCGGCGATCCACCCGGCCAACGCGCCCAACAACACGCTGATGAGGATGTGCATGGGCGAAAGGTACCGCTCCTGGACCATCCCCCGTTCGCTCCTGCGGATCGAAGACCATGATCCCTTAACCTTCATTTCACATGGAGGAACAAGGCCAGGTTAATTTTGACCGACCGAGGCGAGCGACCGCCTTCCCGATACGATCATGCAGGAGAACAGGCTGGGCCGCACCCGACTGCGACTCCGGAGAACGCTCCGCATCACGGCCGCATGGATGACGGTCGGGGCGATCGCCGCGATGCTGGAAGCCCGGGTGCTGGAAGAGAACGGCATGACCGCTGCGCTGGTCCCCGCCATCCAGCAGGCGATCTGGCGCTCGTTCGTTGCCGGTCTGTTCGGTGGTGGCATCTATATCTTCTTCCTGCGCGACCTGCTGCGGCGGCTTCCCTTTGTCCGGGCGTTCGTTCTCATGGCCGGGACCGTGCTCTTTATCGTCGCGGCGGTACAGGTCCTTCTCCCCCTACCTGGTGGGGATCTGCTCCCCGTGGCCCCGGGTCGCCTGTTCAGCCTTTCGTTCTTGGGCAGATACCTCTACTGGGCCCTGCTCATGGGTGGTACCATGCTCATGGTCCGCCTGAACGATCAATATGGCAGCGGTGGACTGGACTATCTCACAGGTCGATACGCTCGGCCGCGTGAGGAGATGCGGATCTTCATGTTCCTGGACATGCGTTCGAGCACGGCGATCGCCGAAAGGATCGGACATGTGCGCTATTTCCGTTTGTTGAACGATGTATATGCCGATATCACCGACCCTGTGGTGTATTCCGGGGGCACGATCTATCAGTACGTGGGCGACGAAGTGAGCGTGACCTGGCGATTGCGCCGTGGGCTCAAGGACCAGCGATGCATCCGGTGTTTCTTCGACATCAAGAGGAAATTGGCATCCCGCGCACGCTACTATCAGGACCAGTACGGTCTCGTGCCCCAGTTCAAGGCCGGCTTCCACTTCGGGGAGGTGACCACCGGCGAGGTGGGCCTGGTCAAGAAGGAGGTGATCTTCTCTGGCGACGTGGTGAACACGGCGGCCCGGATCCAGAACAGTTGCAATGCCTATGACGTCGATGTCCTTGTCAGCAAGGAGCTCCTGGACATCCTACGGCTCCCGGAGGACGTATACATGACCCGTCCGATCGGAGAGATCCCATTGAAAGGCAAGCGGCAGGAAGTGAGCCTCTGGACGATCGGCCGCATTTCCGCGGAGCAGCCGGAGCATACGGCCGTTCAGGCAACGGCCTGAACCTCCGACAGGCACTCGGATGCTCCGCCTCAGTAGTGTTCGTACACCTTCCCCCGCCACCAGATGCGCGCGGCCCCGGTATTGCTCCGATAGAGAATGGTGCCGCGCTCCAGGCGGAGGTCCATGACCCCGGCCTCGCGTGAGACCTCGGTACGCTCCCCATGATGGAAGAGCCTGACATGACGGTTCAGATCGAGGTAGGCCAGCATGCCGCCCTGAATGCTCCACTGCTCGGGAACGAACCGCTCCACCACGATCACCTCCCCCCGGTCGAACACCTTCAACATGCCCTGGTCGACGAAGACCAGCAGACTATCCTTCACCGCATAGGTGGTGGGTGGGAATTCCGATACGGTATGGATGTTCCCGTTCATATAGCACTTCAGCGCTCCACTGACGGAGGTATAGGCCATAAGTCCGTCACCGGCCTGCATGTCCCGTGGAGGGAACGGTTCCAGGTCGTAGTCGACCCCATGGTCGAACACCCGCAGGAGCTGGTCCCGGTGGTCCACATAGCCGACGATGTCACCGCCGCAGGATACCCGCGCCGCATCGGCCCCGTCGAACAATACGCTCACCTTGCCCTGGTAGAAGAGGTAGGCCGTGCGCGAATCATGATCATAGAAAACGGCGGTGTTCGCGCCGGCGTCCCATTGGGGTTTGCCCTGATCGAGCAGGACGTTGGCCACCGGTATGATGCGCCCGTTCCAGAACACGTCCAGCATATGCTCCTGTTCATCATGATAGATGATCAGGCTGTCGCGCACATCATAGTCGGCACAGTTGTAGCTGAGCACCTTGGGACGGCCCGGTGTGGCGGCCTTGAGCAGGTTGCCGACCCTGTACGCCATCAGGTGCTCGGAGCCTTTCAGGTCCGTGGCGTTCCCGCGTTCCAATGTGGTGGTACGACCATCCGCATAGAGCTTGAGGTCGCCGCCATCGCTCACGTATGCCATCCGGTCACCGCTGACGACGACCGACCGCGGTTTGCGCGGCTCCAGTTGGGTGAACGCGCCCTGGTCGAAAACATAGAACCGGTCCTGGTAGGTGGTGAACGGCATGATGTCCTGTGCCGTGATCGCCGTGATGATCAGGAAGCCGAGGACGAATGTTGTACTGCGGATGGGGGTCATGGTCCGATGGTCCTTTCGACGGTATGCACGCTCACCTCACGACGACGCCCTTTCACCGGCATGACCGTGAGCGGACCGATGCGGAACCGTTCCTGTGCCGAGGGCATCCGTTGAAGCAGGTCGGCGGAGACCAGGATCCCCGCGTCGAGCTGTTTGCTGAGACCCAGCATGCGCGACAGGGTGTTCATCACGTCGCCACTGAACTCGATCGCACGTTTGATATGGCCGATCTGGGCGCTGATCACCCGTCCGCCGTGGACGGCCCCCCGATAGCGCGGCACCGCACCGAACTCGCGCAACAGATCGTTCTCGTGCACCGCGATCCGCTCGACGATGTCGAAATAGAGGTCGAGGCAGTTCAGATGGCGGATCCCCTTGCGCATCGGCCAGCTGAAGATCACCTCGTCACCGATGTACTTGTAGATCTCGGCCTCGTTCCGGAGCACGGCGTCGGTCAACAGGGAGTGGGTCACGTTCAGGAAACGGAAATAATGCAGATCACCGAGCCGTTCCGCAAGTGCCGTGCTGCCCACAAGGTCGATCGCGAGCATGACCCGTTCCTCGGATTTGGGGCGTTCGTAGCGTCCGAGCAGGAAACCGAGGAACATCCGTCTACCCATCAGTTCCTCGATCTGCACCACCAGGATCGCGACCGAGGTGACCACGGCCACGCGCAGTGCCAGTCGGAAGAACTGCGAAGTGATGAACATGTGCCCGATACTTGTCGGCACTTCCGGGCCCAAATGCAGTTCCGAACCTCCGTCGAAAGCGAACGCGAGGGCGAGAAGAGCGCTGGTCAACAGGTTCACCGCGAAGATCTTGCCCACGAACTGCAGTGGGATCGCGAGTGACCGGAACCTGCGGCCGAACAGGAACTCCTCAAGAACGCCCGTCCAGAGCCCGAGCAATGACCAGGCCCAGAGGTACCGTGGCACGGGATCCCCGCTGAACAACGTGAGCACCATCGCCACGGTCACGGTCACCAGTGCATACTTCACCAGTTTCCGGAGCTTGTAGCGGGTGATGCTCGTCATGGCCGGCGAAGATAGGCCGCTGTGGCCGCGGTCCCCGGAGCGCAGCATCTTTGCATCATGGTCCAACTGCGCCGTCTGATCAGTTACCTCTGGCCGGTGCGTGAGCAACGGACCATGGGTGCCTACCAACCGCTCACATTGACCTGGGAGCGAGGTCGATTGGTGGTGAACACGGATAGGGCCAATCAGAGCTTTGGCAACCTGCACCGCCTTTGGCGGGCCGTCTTCGGTCACTTACGGTCGCACCTTGACCTGCCATCGCGTGTCCTCGTGCTCGGTTTCGGAGCAGGCAGTGTGGCATCCATCCTCCACCATGAACTGGGTGCGACCTGCCTGATCGTTGGCGTGGAAGGCGACCCGGCCATGTTGGACCTGGCCCGACGGGGCTTGGGGAAATGGGACGATGAACGTGTCAAGTTGATCGAAGCGGACGCCTTCGCATGGGCGAACAGTACGCGGTGCGAGCCGTTCGATCTCATCGTTGTCGATCTCTTCATCGATCTGGATGTGCCGTCAGCTGCTTCCTCCAGCTCATTTCATGCGGACCTTGCACGGTTGCTGGCACCGGGTGGTCGGGTCCTTTTCAATACGATCGCCCACGACCCGGAAAGCACCGATCGGAGTGGACGGATCGAGGCCGAAATGCGTCTTTGGACCGATGACCTCGAGGTGTTCCCCTATTTTGACCTCAATCGGGTGTTCATTGGTCGGTGCAGATCCGGTCCGCACAACAGCTGATGGGATGTCCTGTCGGCCCGAAATTTGGGGTCTTCGACCCCACAAGCCGCGAATGCGTCCCAACCGGATCATCATCCCTGCACTGCTCGTGATCGGGCCGGCCATTCTTGGCCGGGCGCAGGGACCTTGCTCGATCTCGTTGGGCGGTGACGTCACCATCTGTGCAGGTCAGAGCACCATGCTGTCCCTGCCGGCAGGCTATTCCAACCACCTCTGGAGCACCGGCGAGACCACCGAGGACATTTCGGTGGGATCCGCTGGGATCTATTGGGGACAGGTCACCTACCCATCCGGCGAGCTGGTGACCAATGGGGATTTCTCCGGGGGGAATACGGCGTTCTGGACCCCCTACACCTACTCGAGCAACCTACAGGTGGATGGCAATTATTACATCGGAACGAATGCCAACAACTACCATCCCCAATGGAATTGTACCGGCAATGGGAACTTCCTCATGGTGAACAGCGGGTATGCTTTCCAGTGGGACGAAGTATGGTGCCAGGGTGTCGATGTGTGCCCGGGCCAGACCTACACACTGTCGTTCCGCATGGCCAATCTGGCCACTTCCGGTCCGGCTTCATTGGATTGGATGGTCGATTGGTCCTATTCGTTCGGCTCGTTCACCGCGAGCAGCACGCAGGGTCAATGGAACACCTATTCAACGACGTGGACCGCCGCACCAGGCCAGACCTTCGCCAGTTTCTGTCTCCGGGTCACTTCAGGCTGGGGCATCGGCAATGACATCGGACTGGATGACATTTCCATCAGCGGGAACATGGTGCTCCGCGACACGGTACAGGTCGACGTGACACCGCTGCCGGTGGTGGACCTGGGCCCGGACCAGACGCTGTGCGCGGGCGACCCGCTGGTGCTGGACGCCACACAGCCGGGCGGGAGCTACCTCTGGCAGGACGGCAGCACGAGCGGGACCTACAACGTGGGCGCGGCGGGCAACTACAGCGTGGACGTGACGGTGAACGGCTGCACAAGCAGCGATGCGGTGCAAGTGAGCTACACGCCGCTGCCGGTGGTGGACCTGGGCCCGGACCAGACGCTGTGCGCGGGCGACCCGCTGGTGCTGGACGCCACACAGCCGAGCGGGAGCTACCTCTGGCAGGACGGCAGCACGAGCGGGACCTACAACGTGGGCGCGGCGGGCAACTACAGCGTGGAAGTGACGGTGAACGGCTGCACAAGCAGCGATGCGGTGCAGGTGAGCTACACGCCGCTGCCGGTGGTGGACCTGGGCCCGGACCAGACGCTGTGCGCGGGCGACCCGCTGGTGCTGGACGCCACACAGCCGGGCGGGAGCTACCTCTGGCAGGACGGCAGCACGAGCGGGACCTACAACGTGGGCGCGGCGGGCAACTACAGCGTGGACGTGACGGTGAACGGCTGCACAAGCAGCGATGCGGTGCAAGTGAGCTACACGCCGCTGCCGGTGGTGGACCTGGGCCCGGACCAGACGCTGTGCGCGGGCGACCCGCTGGTGCTGGACGCCACACAGCCGAGCGGGAGCTACCTCTGGCAGGACGGCAGCACGAGCGGGACCTACAACGTGGGCGCGGCGGGCAACTACAGCGTGGAAGTGACGGTGAACGGCTGCACAAGCAGCGATGCGGTGCAGGTGAGCTACACGCCGCTGCCGGTGGTGGACCTGGGCCCGGACCAGACGCTGTGCGCGGGCGACCCGCTGGTGCTGGACGCCACACAGCCGGGCGGGAGCTACCTCTGGCAGGACGGCAGCACGAGCGGGACCTACAACGTGGGCGCGGCGGGCAACTACAGCGTGGACGTGACGGTGAACGGCTGCACGAGCAGCGATGCGGTGCAGGTGAACTACATGCCGCTGCCGGTGGTGGACCTGGGCCCGGACCAGACGCTGTGCGCGGGCGACCCGCTGGTGCTGGACGCCACACAGCCGGGCGGGAGCTACCTCTGGCAGGACGGCAGCACGAGCGGGACCTACAACGTGGGCGCGGCGGGCAACTACAGCGTGGAAGTGACGGTGAACGGCTGCACGAGCAGCGATGCGGTGCAGGTGAGCTACACGCCGCTGCCGGTGGTGGACCTGGGCCCGGACCAGACGCTGTGCGCGGGCGACCCGCTGGTGCTGGACGCCACACAGCCGGGCGGGAGCTACCTCTGGCAGGACGGCAGCACGAGCGGGACCTACAACGTGGGCGCGGCGGGCAACTACAGCGTGGACGTGACGGTGAACGGCTGCACGAGCAGCGATGCGGTGCAGGTGAGCTACACGCCGCTGCCGGTGGTGGACCTGGGCCCGGACCAGACGCTGTGCGCGGGCGACCCGCTGGTGCTGGACGCCACACAGCCGGGCGGGAGCTACCTCTGGCAGGATGGCAGCACGAGCGGGACCTACAACGTGGGCGCGGCGGGCAACTACAGCGTGGATGTGACGGTGAACGGCTGCACGAGCAGCGATGCGGTGCAGGTGAGCTACACGCCGCTGCCGGTGGTGGACCTGGGCCCGGACCAGACGCTGTGCGCGGGCGACCCGCTGGTGCTGGACGCCACACAGCCGGGCGGGAGCTACCTCTGGCAGGATGGCAGCACGAGCGGGACCTACAACGTGGGCGCGGCGGGCAGCTACAGCGTGGACGTGACGGTGAACGGCTGCACGAGCAGCGATGCGGTGCAGGTGAGCTACACGCCGCTGCCGGTGGTGGACCTGGGCAATGATACCACGCTTTGCCCTGGAGAAGATCTTCTATTGGACGTCGCCCAGCCGAACAATGGCGTGCACTGGCAGGATGGGGCGACAACGTCGACCTACCTCGTCACCATGCCTGGGACGTACTCGGTCGCTGTCACGGGCTTGAACGGATGCATCGGCAGTGATGCCATCACGGTCGCTTATGCCGCTCCCGATGCAGTTGACCTTGGCAATGACACCACGATCTGCGTGGGGGCATCATTGATTTTGGATGCGGCCCTGCCGGGCGCCAGCTTCCTCTGGAACACCGGGGCGACAACGAGCAGCATCACGGTGACCAACGCCGGGACCTACAGCGTGGATGTGCAACAAGGGACATGCAGCGTGAGCGATGCGGTCCAGGTATCGGTGGCGCAGCCGCCATCCATCGAACTGGGCAACGATACCACGCTCTGTCCGGGAGAGCAGTTGCTCCTGGATGCCACGACGACCGGCGCGACCTATCTCTGGCAGGACGGATCGAGCTCAGCCACCTATGCCGTCCTGGCGCCCGGCACCTACAGTGTTCAGGTCACCAGTTCGCTCGGATGTGCATCCAGCGACGCCGTGAACATCGGGTATGCTTCACCGAACGCGGTCGATCTGGGGCCCGATGTCACCATTTGTCAGGGTGGGACCTTGACGCTTGATGCCACGTTGCCCGGTGGTACGTATCTCTGGAGTACGGGTGCCAACACACCCACCCTGTCGGTCATGAGTGCGGATACCTATTGGGTGCAGGTGGGCCAGGGTGGCTGTTCAGTGGGTGATACCATCATGGTGTCCGTGGCACCGGTCCCCATGGCGGACCTGGGCCCTGATATCACGCTTTGCGCAGGTGATCAGACCGCACTGAGCGTGAACGCGCCTGGGGCAACACTTCTGTGGTCGGATGGGTCCCTGGGTGCATCCCTGGACGTGAGCACTGCGGGCGCATATTGGGTACAGGCCACGATCGGACAATGTTCCAGTTCGGACACGGTCGTTGTGAACGTATTGCCGGCCCCTTCGATCGATCTCGGAACGGACACGTCGATCTGTTCCGGTGCAAGCATCGATCTGCATGTCGGAATTCCCGGTGCCGGAACGATCTGGAACACGGGCACCACGGGCCCTGATCTCAGTGTCAACGCCACGGGTCAGTATTGGGCCGATGTCACGGTGGGCAGCTGCACGGCGACCGACACGATCTCGATCACCGTTCTGCCCCCTCTCCCGCTCGATCTGGGACCTGACCTGACGATCTGTGATGGGGCCATCGCGGTCCTCGATGCCACCGTTCCCGGAGCCACGCAGCTATGGAGCGATGGATCGACCGGTGCCACCCTCGCCGCGGATGCTGCCGGCATTTACTGGGTGGATGTGGGCTTGGGGAATTGTGTCGCTTCGGACACGATCCTGATCGCTGTCCAACCACTGCCCGTAGTCGACCTCGGTCCGGATACCACCCTGTGTGCAGGGGACGCCCTTTTGTTGGACGCTTCAGTGCCTGGTGCGACCTTCCTCTGGCAGGATGGTGTCACCGTCCCGACACGCACTGTTTCCTCATCGGGGAATTACACGGTCACGGTGGACCTGAACGGATGTACCACGCAGGACGCGATCGAAGTCGGTCTGCAACCCCTGCCGGACGTGGACCTCGGCGGCGACACCACGCTCTGTATCGGCGAACAATTGGTGCTGGGTTCCATCGCGTTGAGCGCCGATCACTTTTGGTCGGACGGCTCCTCAGGACCGACCCTGCTGGTCCAGGGTCCGGCACTGGTCTGGCTTCAGGAGAGCTATCAGGGTTGCATTTCCACCGATACCATCGCAGTGAGCATGCTCGATCCCGGGGCGCTTGACCTGGGGGCCGACACGACCCTGTGTCCGGGTCAATCCCTGCTTTTGACCGTGGATGCACCGGGTATTGCCGTGGAATGGGAGGATGGGAGCATCGGGCCTACCCATTGGGTGGACCATGCAGGAACCTATTCTGCCACGGCATCAACTGCCGGTTGTGCCGCGAGCGATGCGATCATCGTGGACTACGCATTCGTGCCTGCGGGGTTCCTCGGGCCGGATGCCATTCTCTGCCCAGGCGACACCCTGGCCCTTGAAGCGCCCGTGGGTGCCACTGCCATCGATTGGTCGGACGGGAGCACGCAACCGGAGCTTCTCGTCACGGATGCGGGCACGTATGCGCTGCAGGCCACCTGGAACAATTGCCCGATGAGCGATGTCATTGCTGTCTCATTGGTCGATCCACCCGTGGTGGACCTTGGACCGGACCTGGACCTGTGCGAAGGTGAGGACCTTGCACTGAGCGTTCCGTTCGCGAACGGCAGTGTGGCATGGAGCACGGGTGCGCAGGGGGCGTCCATCCATGTGGACCAGCCAGGTACCTACACCGTTCAGGTCTCAAGCGATTGCGGCGTCGCGATCGATTCCGTTCATGTGATCCTGATCGCTTGTGGACCATACATCCACGTCCCCAATGCGTTCACCCCGGACGGGGATGGCCACAACGATCAGTTCCTTCCCGTGATCGATGGCGATCTGCTGGATTACACGTTCGACATCTTCGATCGCTGGGGCGAGCGGATCTTCACCAGCACGGTCCCTGGCGAGGCATGGGACGGTACGGTCGGTGGTGCGCCGGTCCCTGACGGCGTGTACGTGTGGCAACTGCATTACAAGGCCCTGGCCCACGACGGTGTGAAGCAGGACCGCATGATCGGGCATGTCACCCTACTCCGATGATGCCGGGGCCTCGAACGCCTCTTCCTTCCAGATGAACTTCCGTTCCGCGATCCGGAAATAGGCGATCCGTTCGTTACGTTCCACCTTGTACACCTCCGCATCGACCGCTTCCACTGCATCATAAAGGAGCGGCAGCACGACCTCGTCCTTCACGGTGACAAGGCCGGTCCCCTCTTCCGTGGTGGCCGTGCATATTCCATGGTCCACGTCGGTCAGTGCCTTGTAGTGCGGTGTGATGACCTCGGTGCCGGTACTGTCGACCAGACCCGTCCGGCCATTGTTCGCGACCCGGGCGTAACCATGTTCCAGTTCCCAGGCCTGGTCGTACCTGAAATCGACCTTGAGGGATCGTTGCCGGTCCATGTACCCCCATTTGGCCTTCTTTTTCACCGGGGCGAGCGGTCCGGTCAGGGCCCCCACGTCCAGGAATTGGATCGGAAGCACGATGGCGCCCTGGGTATCGATAAGCCCATGCTTCCCTTTGGAAAGCACTTCGGCAAAGCCGTTTCGGAACTCCCCCCAGGTAGCCACCCCTTCACCTGCATCGTAACGGAGGGGGATCGCCATGGCACCCTGAAGGTCCGCGTAACCGCATCTGCCCTTGTCCACCACGAGCGCCAGTCCGTCGGAGAATGCGCCGACATGGGTGTACATGGGTTCCAGGAGCAGGTCACCAAAGGGGCTTAGCACGCCGAAGGAATCGCCCTTGCGCACGCGCGAGACGCCCCGTTCGAACCCCTCGATCCAGTCGTATTCGATCGGCACCACGAGTTCGCCCTTCGTGTCCACCACACCATTGAGGCCGTCCTTCTCCACCACGGCGAGGCCGTTGTGGAACGAGCTGGCAAGGTCGTAGTCGAACGGGATCACCGTGTTGCCCCGTGCATCGATGAAGCCGTACTTCCCATCGCGCGAAGCATAGGCCAGCCCATTGTTGAACTCCCCGACCTCGCCGAACTGGAGGGGTACTGCAAGGCCGCCGTTCCGGTCGACGGCACCGGCCTTGCCTCCGCGCTCAACGGTGGCGAGCCCCTCCACCAGATCGAGCACGTCGTCATAGACGATCGGGATCACCTCCTTGCCCATCTTGTTGATCGTGCCGGCGTGCTGGTCGCGACCAACGATCGCCTGGCCGTTGACGAAAGGCTCCACCCAGTCGTAATCCGCCTTGATGCGCTCCACGCCCTGTTCATCGATGAACCCCCATTTGCCGTCGCGGCGGAACGGATAGAGCACCAAGCTGGCCACCTTGTAGTCCTGGACGAGCTCCTGGATGAAGGGATAGTCGGGGTACGTGCGCAGGAACTCGGTGATGGTGCTGACGCTCAGGTCCGCCGTATAGCGCTCATAGAGCGCCCGCCAGGCATCGGGAACATTGTGGTTGTCGGGATATGCGACGATGAACGCGTGCAGTTCCTTCACCGAACGATGCGGGGTGCTCAGTTGGTAGATCTCGTCCTCCGCATTGGTGATGTAAGGACTGTCGGGGTGTTCGCGGATGAACCGTTCGTATGCATCGATGCTCCCCGCTGCCGTGGACTCGCGATAGAGGGCTTCCTGCAGGCGCGAGCGGGCCTCATAGATCTGCCGTGATCGCGGATAGTGTGCGACGAACGCCCGATAGGCCTCCGCGGTGTCCGCATCCCGCGCCTCCTGAAATGCAAGGTGATCGCGGATCAGCTCGGCCTCCCCGGCCTGAGGGCTTTGCCCGAACTTGTTCAGGAAACGGTCGTATGCGCCGATCGTGTTCTCGCCACGGGTCATGTCCCAGGCCACCTCGAAAATGTGCGCACGCTGCGCGTTCAACGCATCCTGGTCCACCCCTGCCTTTCCGATCCTTTCACGTTCGCGGTCATCGGCACGGTCGAAGGCGATGTCGGCCCGGACCAGGAACACATAGGCCGAATCCAGCTGATGGAACGGATTGTCGTTCCGACCGGCGATCACACTGAGACCGTACCAGGCCGCTGCGGGATGCTGTTCCACCTGCCCCTGGAAGAGCTTGCGGGCCTTGAAGTAGTCGTAGATCCGCAGTGCGTCGAACGCCCTCTCCAGCTTGCCGGCCTTGGTGACCAGCGCCGTGCCGAACAGGGCGACGCACAGCAATGATCGAAGCACGGACCGGTACATCGGCGGCCAAAATACGATCGCATTCGGCGCCCGGTGCGGACCTTTGTGCCCGTTCCCGACCAACCGATCGTGGATGAAGGACCGCATCACCCGCATCGAAGGCCTGCTGGACCGTCGCAACGCGTGGACGGTGCTTTGTTGCGTGGCCTTGATCACGATCGGGTGTCTGTTCATTGCGCGGCACGTCCGGTTCGATTTCGATTTTGAGCGCTTCTTCCCCACCGATGACCCGGAACTGGACCGGTATATCGCCTTCAGGGACCGCTTTGGGA
Organism: Flavobacteriales bacterium; assembly: GCA_020635655.1. Taxonomy (GTDB): domain Bacteria; phylum Bacteroidota; class Bacteroidia; order Flavobacteriales_F; family PHOS-HE28; genus PHOS-HE28. Next base: position 322,987 of record JACJZI010000004.1, on the reverse strand, counting down.
GCGATACCGATCTGTTGCTCATCGGATTGGAGCATGACCCATCGGTATTCGACCGATCGTTCCTGGTGCGGACCGACAGTCTGGCCCGACGCCTTGCACGTCTCCCGGACATCGAGGAGGTGCATGCGCCGACCACGGCCAAAGAGCCGCGATCGACACCGTTCGGACCGTTCGCGGTCCCCTGGTTGCGCACCGGGGCAGATAGCCTCATCCAGGCGGACTCCGCCCGGATATGGCGCGACGGTGAAGTCCGTGATCTCTTCTTCACACGGCATGGTGATGGCCTGTTGATCCTCCTGCGTACGGCGTCGGGCCTATCCAAGTCGCGCAGTGACAGCCTGTTGATGCGGGTGGAACGCACGCTCCAGAGCACGGATCTGGCGGATGCACGCATCGCGGGACGCATCCAGGGGCAGTACCACTATATCCGGGAAATGCAGCGTGAGCTGGTCATCTTCTTCACCACGTCGGTCCTGCTCCTGATCGTGGTGCTCGCGTTCACGTTCCGGTCCTGGTGGAGCGTGTTGGTGCCCGTTACCGTGGTCGGCCTCACGGTCCTCTGGCAGGTGGCCTTGATGACCCTGCTGGGCAAGGCCCTTAGTGTGCTGACCATGCTGCTCCCGACCATCCTTTTCGTCGTGGGCATGTCCGATGTCGTACACATCCTGGAACGCTACCGGGAGGCGCTGGGCAATGGGCACCAGAAGCGGCGTGCACTGGCGCTGGCGATGTATGAGGTAGGCCTTGCCACTTTTCTCACTTCGTTGACGACCGCGGTGGGCTTTCTCACCCTGCATACCAGTGCGATCCGACCGATCCGGGAGTTCGGCACCTACACCGCGCTGGGCGTGGGACTGGCCTATGTGCTGGCCTTCACGCTGCTGCCGGCGGTGCTGCTCCTCGTTCCTGCTCCGCGCGTCCGTTCGGGGGTGACCTCCGCAGGATGGCCCGTCCTTCTGCAGGCACTGTACGACCGGGTCATGCGTGGTCGTCGTCTGGTCCTCTGGGGGTTCACCGCCGTGCTGGTCGCCAGCGCCCTGCTGGTCCCCCGGATCAAGGTGAACAACTACCTGCTGGAGGATTGGCCGGAGGACGATCCGCACAAGGTGGACTTCCATTACTTCGAAAAGCACTTTGGCGGGGTACGACCGTTCGAACTGGAAGTGACCCTTGCCGACACCACGAAGCGCATCTGGGATGCTGACGTACTCGCCGCGATCGACCGCGTTGGACGCTATGCCGAACGGACCTATGGCGCCGACCGCATCGCTTCCCCCGCCACACTGGTCGAGCGCGCCATGCAGGTGATGCACGCAGGTGATACCGCCTTTCGCCATTTACCCGATGATCCCGCCGAATTGGCCCAAGCCGAACGGTTGCTGCGGCAATTCGCAGGCCCTTCGCTGATCGGTGACTTCGTATCCGCGGACGGCCGGTACGCGCGCATCACAGGGCGCATGGAGGACCAAGGCGGCTATGTGCACCGCGGGAAGAACGCGGCCATGAACGCCTGGCTGGACAGTACTCTGGCGGGTTCAGGGATCCAGGTGCACCAGACCGGAATGGCCTATCTGATCGACCGCAACAACGAGACGCTCAGCAGACAGATGCTCCTGGGGTTGTCCTCGCTTTCATCCCTGATCGCCGCGATCATGGGTTTCGTGTTCAGGGATGGACGTGTGACCCTCATCGCCCTGCTGCCGAACATCTTTCCGCTGGTGGCGATCGCCGGGGTGATGGGGCTGACCGGCATCGACCTGAAGGTGAGCACGTCCATCATCTTCACCATCGCCTTCGGCATTGCGGTGGACGATACCATCCACCTGCTGGGCAAGCTGCGCATCGAGCGCGCCAAGGGGTTCGCCCCGCCAGAAGCCATGCAACGGGCCTACGTGTCCGCAGGTCGCGCCGTGATCGTGACCAGCATCATGCTGTGCAGCGGGTTCGTCACGCCGATCGCGTCGGATTTCGCCAGCGTACACTACATGGGGCTGTTGGTGAGCATCACCTTGCTCGTTGCGCTGCTGGCCGACCTCTTGCTGCTCCCCGGTGCTGGTCCGTTGGCTCCTGCCCCGTTGAACCGCTCTTGCGCTATCTTGTTCCATCAACGGATCGATACCATGGCCGTGATCTGGTTGCTCCTGACGATCGTTGCGCTCCTCCTTGTGGGCGTCTATCTGAACCGGAACATGGGGAAGGGCAACGAAAGAAAGCGGGCCTGAGCCCGCCCCCTGCAATGCCGATCCGGACAGCGACTCTACTGCATGCCTTCGTAGAAGGTCTTGAAGTCCGGTTCTTTCATGAACTGTTCCTTGCCGATATCCAACGTGGACCTGGCGCTGTCCTTCATCCCTTGTTGTCCAGGAAGTCCGCATAGCGCATCAGCGCGTTCTTCAGGAGCTTCTGATTGTCCTGGGGCAGGTTGGCGATATCACCCGCGTCCAAGAGCGCCTTGGAAAAGTGCTTCATGTTCTCGTTTGGCCTCCTTCATGAGGTTCGATCGGTATTGGGCGAGGGCCAGCATCATCCAGGCCCCCGGATTCTCCGGGTTGTAACCGGTCATGCTGTCGAAGAGCTGCTTGGCCTTGCTGAAGGAGCCGTCCTCGTAATAGTTCTCCCCTGCTCCATGGCCATGGTGTTCAATTCGGCCCAGTAATCCTCGTACTGTGCGAAATACTCGTTGTTCTTGTCCTTCTTGCGGTACTTCTCGGCGTATTTCAGGCAATCCCGGCTGGCCTTCGGATAGTCGGCCTGGTACTTCTCGATCTTGCTCATCTCGTACAGGCACATGCTCATGTAGAGGTACGGCAGCGGGTCCTTCTTGGTGGCGTCGCTCATCGTGTAGTTCTCCGCCTTGCCCAGGCACTTCTCGTAATTCTCATCGACATAGAGCACCAACAGGTCCTCGTAGACGTGCTTTTGGGCCTGGCTGGCGAAGGCGTTCAGCAGGAGAAGGCCTCCCAACAACAGTCGTTTCATGGATGAACGGTTCGGTGGTGGGGTTGGACAAGAACGATGCCGAAGTTACGGAAGCCGGTCGTGACCTCGCGGCGTAACATGCCGCTCCGGTCAATCGATCCCTCGTTCCTTTCGGACGCGGTCCCAGGCCTGTTGCACCTTCCTGAACTTCTCAGCGGCCGCACGCTGCACCTCCTCTCCAAGATGGCCCACCTTGTCCGGATGATGTTTAAGGCCATCCGCCGATAGGCCTTCTTCACCTCGTCGTCGCTGGCCTTGGGGTCGACCTCCAGGATGCAGTAGGCGCTATCGATATCACCCCGGCCGAACATGGCGCTCATGCTGCCGAGGTCCCTTTCGTTCACACCCAGACCGGCGGCGATGCGGCGCAGCATGTCCAGTTCCGACCGATCGACCCGTCCATCGGCATGGGCCAGGCCGATGAGGTAGTGCATGAGCTGCAGCCGCGCAGGATGCGGCATGTACTGACGCACCTGAAGGCACACCTGATGCACGGGGATCTCGCGCTTGAGCACGTCGCGCATCACCAACAGGAGCTGTTGCGCCTGCCCCTCGCCGAACTGCTGGCGGAAGAAGCGCTTCACCACGTCCAGCTCGGCCTTGGTCACCCTTGCCGTCCGCCTTCATCACGGCGGCGCTGAGCACGACCAGGCTCAGGGCCAGGTCACCTCCGGTGGTGGCATGGGCAGTGCGCTGTTGCTGATGCGTGGTCGGTGCCTGAGTGGCCATGCCGTCGAAGAGCGCGCCCAGGGCAAAGCCGACAAGCCCCCCGATGGGCCCTCCGAAGGCCCAGCCCAGTCCACCGCCGATCCATTTATTGATGCTCATGTCACCTTACCAGGAACCGCCGGCCCCGCCTCCACCAAAACCGCCGCCGCCGAAGCCGCCAAAACCACCACCCCGCCCCACGAACCGCCTCCGCCACCGGAGAACCCACCCCAACGACCGGAATGCCGGCGGCTTGCCTGTTGCATCAGCCAGAAAGCGGTCCAGAAATCGAGACTGTTGGTGCGGGCATACCGCTTCACGCTTCGCCGCCAACTGGTGATCATGATGATGACGAACACGAGCCCGAACACAAGTATCGGCCAGGGAAGGGCTTCTCGTCATAGCTCTTGGCGTTGTATTCGCGCCCTTGGCCAGCGCCATCAGCACGTCGGTGGCATGGTCGAGCCCCTCGAAGAAATCGCCGTTCTTGAAGTTGGGGATGATCTCCTGGTCCACGATGTGCTTGCAGGTGGCATCAGGGATGGCGCCTTCCAGGCCGTAGCCCGTGGCGATGAAGACCTTGCGCTGGCCGGGCGGACCTGTGGGCTTCACCAGGATCACCACGCCATTGTCGAACCTGGCGCCGCCGATGCCCCAGTCCTCGCCGATCGCGAAGGCGAAATCCGATGCGGGCAGACCACAGAGCGTATCCACCACGATCACCGCGATGCGGTTGCTGGTCTCCTGGGCGAAGCGGGTCAGCTTGTTGTCCAGCCGTTCCGCCTCGGAAGCGTCCAAGAATGTCGATCGCGTGAACTGCCGGACGAGATGGGTCTCCTCCTTCGGCTTGGGAGGCATGCAGGGATCACCGGCCGCGCCTCGGGTCGGGCCGGGTAACAACAGCGTGACGACCAGGGCACCACGCACCGCTGACCGCCATCCGTTCATTGTCCGATACTGATATCGTCCGAGAGCTCGTTGCGATCATCCTGCTGATGGGGAAAGTGCGCCTTGAGCTTTTCCCCGACCAGACGCACGGCCTCGCTCAGTCCCTCCGCACGCTTGTCCGCTGCGAAATGCAGGCGCAGTAAGGCGATCACGTCCTTCCAGAAATCCTTGGGCACAATGGCGTTGATGCCTTTGTCACCCAGGACCGCCAGCCGATGGTCGGCCACGCTCACATAGACCAGGACGCCGTTCCGTTGCCTGGTGCGGTGCATGCCCAGCTCCTCGAACACGAAGGCCGCATGGTCGAGCGGATCCTCGGAAATCCGGTCGTCGAGGTGCACGCGGATCTCGCCGCTGGTGGCATGTTCCGCCTCGCGGATGGCCTGCTTGACCTGTTCCCGTTCAGTGTCGGTCAGGAATTCCGCCGCGGTGGTCGTGGTCACTTGAAGCTGATGTCCGGGGCGTTCTCGGAGCCTTCCTTGGCCTCGAAGAATCCCTTGGGCTTGAAGCCGAACAAGCTGGCGAACATGTTGCCCGGGAATGTCTCGATCATGGCCGTGTACGTGCCGACGGAATCGTTGAACTTCCGTCGCTCCACGGCGATCCGGTTCTCCATGCCTTCGTACTGGGCCTGGAAATCGCGGAACGCCTGGGTGGTCTTCAGGTCGGGATAACGCTCCACCGTCACCATCAGGCGGCTCAGTGCACCGGTGAACTGCGCCTGTGCCGCTTCGAACGCCTTGATGTTCTCCGGGGTCAGGTTGTCGCCGCTCAGGTTGATGCTGCTCGCCTTGGAACGGGCCTCGATCACATCGGTGAGGGTGCTTTTTTCGAAGTCGGCGGAACCCTTGACGATCTCCACCAGGTTCTTCGTCTTGTCCGCACGTGCCTGATAGGCCACCTCCACCTGGCCCCATTGGGCGTTCACCGCGATCTCGGCCTTCTTCATCCTGTTGAAAGTGGAACCCAGGTAGATGGCCAGGAGGGCCACGATCCCGAGGGTGATCCATACGCCTTTGTTCTTCATTTCCAGTACGGTCCTAATGTGGGCACAAAGATGGGCACGCCGCACGAACCGGCCATGGTCCGATCACAGGGAACGCTACTGGGCAGGCCGACCGGCGCGCGGGCCGGATGAGCGGTGTCTCAAGCGCGGAAGATGGCCGAATGGACAGTGCCATCCGCATCCACGTGACCCCGGTACATGCCCGAGCAGTTGAAATCCAGTACGATCCGGCCTTCGCGGTCCACGGCGATCAGGCCCCCATCGCCATTGAGCGGTGGCAGCCTGACATGCACCACTTCGCGCACCGCCTCTTCCAGGGAAAGGCCCTTGTATGCCATCAACGCGTGCACATCAAAGGCGGCCACGGCGCGAAGGAAGCTCTCGCCGTGTCCGGTGCAGCTCACGGCGCAACTGGCATCGTTGGCATAGGTACCTGCGCCGATCACCGGGCTGTCACCGATCCGCATCCACCTTTTGTTGGTCATTCCGCCGGTGCTGGTGGCGGCCGCCAGGTGCCCCGCGGCATCGCGGGCCACGGCCCCCACGGTGCCGAACTTCCGGTCGTCGTCGCTGTGGTCCAGCTGGTACACATCGGTCCCACGCGTGCGTTGCCATTGGTCGTAGCGGAACTGGTCGAAGAAGTACTGGTCGTCCTCGAGCGCCACCTTTTCCCGATGGGCGAACTCGAAAGCGCCCATACCACTGATCAGCACGTGCGGGCTCTTCTCCATCACACGCCGGGCCAGGGCGATGGGATTCTTCACGTTATGCACGGACGCCACGGCACCGGCGCGGAGGTCCGCACCGCTCATGATCGCGGCGTCCATCTCATGCTGCCCATCGGCATTGAACACCGAACCCCGACCGGCATTGAAATGCGGACAATCCTCGAGGGCTTTCGTGGCCGTTTCCACGGCCTCGAGCGCTGATCCGCCTGACCTGAGCACGGCATGGCCGCGTCGCAATGCATCCTCCAGCCCATCTCGGTAGGCCTTTTCGCGCGCCGGGGTCATTTCTGTGCGGGCGATGGTGCCTGCGCCGCCATGGACGGCCAGGGCGATCGATGCTGCTTGCGGCATGCTCAATTTGCGTTCTCGGGGCGGTGAAAGTAGGGCACCGTCAGCCCGATCAATGCGCCGGCCAGGCAACCTGCCAACACATCGCTGGGGAAATGGCGACCGGCGCGCACACGCAACCAGGCCATGAGCACCGGTATGGCCACACCGCCGGCCCAGACAGCCGCCTTGATGCCGGGGTCGGCATCCGACCGGTCGATCAACGCGGCACAACTGAGGGTCACAGCGGACGTGTTCGCGGTGTGCCCGCTCCAGAACGACAGGTAGCCTTCCCGCGAACGCCGCATGTCGATGGGTGCATCCGGGTTGAATACGAGAGGACGTGGTCGGTGGACCAGGCCCTTCACGATCCCGGTCATTCCCGCGGATAGCAGTAAGCTTTCGGTGGTGATCGCCAGAGGGGGCAACACATCACCATTGCCATAGGCCAACGCGGAGCCGCCGATCCCCAGGGTGAGGACGGAATAGAACAGGATATTGCTCGCCCGGTGCGCTGGGAACGACCAGCGATAGGCCGCCTCGCGATCGAAAGCGGGAAGTGTCGCACGATCCACACCCTGGTATCGGGACCACATTGCATCGGCATCGATCGGCAGGAGCATTGCCGCCCCGTTGAGCAGGATCCCCCCGCCCAGGAAGGCGGTCTCGCGTCCAGGGTCGAGGTGGAACGCCTCCTGTGCATTGACCGCACTGCTCCATGGGTCGAGCAGCGCGAAAAAAAGAACGACCCGGAGGCGAGCCCCGGGTCGTCTCGATACGTTCCTCAAAGGATCAATCACCGATCAGCACACCGTCGGCGGTGAAGGTGATGGACTGCTCCGGTCCGTTGATCTCCGCGATCTCGGCCTCGCTCTTGCCCGCATCCTGGGCGTAGTGCTTCAGCGTGGCCACGTCGATCATTTCCCGGTAGGCAGTGCCCTGGAGCACGGCGGTCTTGCCCTCCAGACCGTGGGTCGGCACGAAGAACCCGTAGTCCTTGAACCGGACCTTCATGACCTTGCCCTCCGGCAATTGGACATCCATCCAGCAACCCTTCTTTGTGCAACTGGTGATGACCTCGCACGCCAATTTGGTCTGCAGACTGTCCTTCCCGTCCATCATCTTCATGAACTGCACGATGGAAATGGCGCCATCGGGGATGATCTCAGCGCCATAGCTCTTCATGGGCAAGGGCGCGCCTGAGGCATTGCGGGCCGGTGTCTGCGCGAAGGCCGTCGTGGCGAGGAGCGCCGCGCAGGCCATGATCAGGGTCTTGGTCGTCTTCATGGTCGGTTGTTCAGTGCGAATTTCGGAAGGATCGGGGAATGTGTGAATGATGATCGTTCCTGCAGCGCAAAAGTCGGGCCAGGGGTTTTGGGGTCCGATGGTCCCAGGTGTGCGGAACGGTCCCGTCGGCGGATGACGCGGCTGTCGGTGGCTCGCATCGGGTCCCGGGTCGAGATGGGGGCGCTGTGAGGGAACGCCTCCGGTCGATCCCGTCCGGAGCAGGTTCCCACGCAATTCACGCTCATGCACTGAAAGCTTCCCTGACAGGACATTTGCATGGGCCGGTATGCCTCCCACCTTTGTTCCATGCCCGACCGGTCCATGGTGCTCATCGGACGACTTGAGTACATCGCCCTGCCGGGGCTCGGCATACCACGGGTACAGGCCAAGATCGACACGGGCGCCTATCGCAGTGCGATCCATTACCAGCGCATCCGCACGCGGACGGTCGCCGGATCGAAGCAACTCGTGGTCTCCTTCCAGATGGGCGGCCTGCGAAAGACCAAGGTCTTCAAGCGGTTCAAGCGGGTCACGGTGAAAAGCAGCACGGGCCAGCGGACGCGCCGCTACCTGATCACCACCACCGTGCGGCTCAACGGCCATCGCGTGCGCACCCAGTTCACCTTGTTCGATCGCAGCGATATGAAGCACCAGGTGCTGCTGGGAAGAAAGTTCCTCCGGGGACGGTTCGTCGTTGATGTGACCGGGAAGGACCTGCTGGGATAGTGGGTGAAGTGCGCGGACAAGGAAAATGGCCCAATGGATCGGGACCGGATCACCCGCCATCGAGATGCTCGCTGCGCGCCATCTGCTTCTCGGCCGGGGTCAATGCCTGCACCCAATCCTCCGCATACGGCACCAGGCCACGACCATTGAACACCCGCTCGACCGGCAGGTCCTTGTCCAGATAATCGCGCCAAGTGCGGAAAGCGGGATGGTGACGGTCCTTCAGGACGATCAGCGCGGTGTTCACGCCGGACTTCACCGCGATGGGGACCCCTCCTCCGAGATCGGCCCAATGACCACCAAGCAGCAGGCCGGGGACGGGCGTGCGGTAATGTGCGATACCGGCCTTGAAGTTGGCCTTGCCGGGTTTCGCTCCCATCATGCTGCCCTCACGATTGCCGGTATAGCGCCAGTGCGTGATCGGCGTGGCGACATCGCACCAAACGATATGACCGCGCAGACCGGGTGCCAGCTCCCGTTCCACCCGCTGGATCAGGATGTCGGCCACCTCCTTCTTGAGCAGCTCGTAGCGTTCACCGCGCACGATCCCCCCTTTGGCGTCCCTTTCCGTGCCCCATTCGGCGTTGTGCGCGAACCTGGCCGGTATGTAAAGCGTGAGCGTGCCCATGCCCGGCGGCGCCATGCTCTTGTCGCGCAGACTGGGCGCCAGGATGCTGATGCCCGCCTCATTGGGATCCGGGCCGCCGTGCGCATCCCGGGGGACATCCTCCCGGTGCAAATAGATGAGCTCCTCTCCGAACCCGAGCTTCTCCGTGGGCACGTCCAGTCCGAGCGAGACCGTTACCGACGAACTGTAGAGCTCGGCATCACGCAACTTGCGTTTGAGCTTATCCGGCACGGCCTCCGGCGGTAGCATGCGTTCGTAGAGCGTCTCCACGTCGCACGCGGCGATCACCTGGCCCGCACGCATCTCGAGGCGACCCCCCTGATGATCGACCAGCACGCCCACACAGTGTCCATTCTCCAACAGGATGCGCTCGACACGGCAGCGATAGTGGATGCTGCCACCGAGGCCGGTGATCACATGCACCAGCCATTCCGGAAAGACCTGACTACCTCCCTTCGGCGGACTTTGGTAATCCCCGAAATAGGCCCAGCCGATCGGCACCAGGCAGGCCAGTAATTCCTGTTCGCTGCCGAACAGCTTGTGCAGGCCGGGGTCCTTGAAATAGCGATCGAGCCCCTTCTTCACGCCAGCATCACCCTGGTACCCCAGGTGTTTGATGAACGGCAGGGCGAACCGCAGGCGCCTCAGGTCGAAGGCCACACGTTCAAGCGGCCCCATGGTCTCCCGTGCGCGGATCAACCCGGCGGAACGGTCGAAGGAGCGTCCGAGGCTCCTGGCGTCGCGAAAGAACCGTTCGATCCCCTTCCTTTCGTGCGGGAATTGCGTGATGAGCCTGCCTTTCAGTTCGTCGGGGTCATTGGTGAGCAGTTCATCGATGGTCCCTCCCTTCCACCGCCGGATCCGGGTTTGTGGACGGGCCCGGGGATGGTCACGACCGATCAGATCGAACACCCGTGTGACATAGCCCCGTGGTCCGCACTGGTTCAACCAATGGATCGCACTGTCGAAGCGAAAGTCCTTGCGACGGAACCCGGCCAGATAGCCTCCAGGGCGTGAATCCATTTCAAGCACGCAGACCTTCAGTCCTGCACGAGCAAGTATCGCCGCGGAGGTGAGGCCGCTGACCCCCGCCCCGATCACGATCACGTCGAACGGTCCCTCGGGCAGCGCTGCGGGTGACATGGAGCAAAGGTCGGTGGAACAGGACAACGTGTGGTGCAGAGCGGTAGTTTGGCGGCATGTGGCGGGGAACATCGTTGATCCTACTCCAACTGATCCATTTGCTTCCCCTGCGTGCGCAAAGCGACATGCGCGAGGTGAAGGACTTCGGTCCCGACCCCGGGAACTTGCGCATGTTCGTGCATACTCCGCCCACATCGGGGGGGGCGAACGGAAACCGACCGCTCGTCGTGGTGTTGCACGGCTGCACGCAGAAGGCCCGGCGCATTGCACGGTTGAGCGGGTGGAACGAACTGGCCGATCGCATCGGATGCTATGTGGTGTATGCCCAGCAACGTCCGATCAACAACTCTTTGCGTTGCTTCGATTGGTTCCGTGAGGATGACATCATTCCTGGTGAGGGAGAGACCGGCTCGATCACGAACATGGTGCGGTATGCCCTGGCGGAACTGCCCGTGGACCCGGACAGCGTGTTCCTCTATGGGGTATCCTCCGGCGGTGCGCTCTGTTCAGCGCTGATGGCCTGCGAGCCGGACCTGTTCAAGGGCGTGGCCATTTTCGCGGGAGGCCCGTACCGCGCAGCGGACAACACGCTCAACGCGCGCATGGTGATCCGCGATCCGAAGGAACTGACGCCGCAACAATGGGGCGATCTGGTGAGGGCCGTTCTTCCCGGTCGGACCGCTCCCTATCCCCCGTTGACCGTGATGCACGGCACGGAGGACGGGGTGGTGAACATCGGTCATGGCATGGCCTTGGTGGCACAATGGACCAACGTGGCCGGCGCGGACACCGTTCCGGAGGCGGTGGACCCTGCGTTCCAAGGTCTCCCTGCGGTGCATCGGATGCGGTACGATGATCCGAGAGGACGCACTGTCGTCACATTCTACCGGATCGGGGGCCTCGGGCACCAACTGCCGGTCCACCCGGGTGATGGTCCCAAGGATGGTGGCCGAACGAGCTGGGTGAGCCGGGACGTGGGCTTCCACTCCACCTACGTGGTGGCGCAGGAATTCGGGCTGTTGCCCGGAGCGGTCAAACGTGCCGTTCGATGAACTTGACGATCTCGCCGGCGATGTCTTGGCCGGTGGCACCTTCGATACCCTCCAGACCCGGGCTCGAGTTCACCTCGATCACCAGCGGGCCGCGGTCGCTCTGGAGCATGTCCACCCCGGCCACGTGAAGCCCAAGGGCTTTGGCGGCCTTGATGGCGGCCACCTCCTCGTCGCGGCTCAGCTCGATCAGTTCCGCCGTGCCTCCCCGATGGAGATTGCTCCGGAACTCACCCTCGCGGCCGGTGCGCTTCATGGCGCCGACGATGCGGCCGTCCACCACGAATGCCCGTACATCGATGCCCCTGCTCTCGCGAATGAACTCCTGGACGATGACACGAGCCTTGAGGCTGTTGAAGGCCTCGATCACCGCGATGGCCGCCTTTTTCGTTTCGGCCAACACCACGCCCAGCCCCTGGGTGCCTTCGAGCAATTTGATGATGCATGGCGCCCCTCCGACGCTGTCGACCACCGTGGCCACGTCCTTGCTGTAGTTGGTGAACACGGTCTTCGGCATGTCCACACCCGCACGACTGAGGATCTGGAGGCTGCGCAACTTGTCGCGGCTGCGGACCAGTGCCTGGCTTTCGGTGGTCGTGAACACCTTCATCATCTCGAACTGGCGCACGACCGCCGTGCCGTAGAAAGTGACGGATGCCCCGATGCGTGGAATGATCGCGTCCACATCGGTCACAGCTTCCCCATTGTAAATGACCTCGGGTTTCCGTTTCTGGATCACGATATCGCACTTCACGTGGTTGATCACACGCACTTCGTGGCCGCGCGCTTCGCAGGCCTCGACCAACCGACGGGTGCTGTAGAGCTTCGTGTCGCGGGATAGGACGACGATGTTCATCGTTCGCGTAAGAGGCCCCAAAACTAGTGGCCGAAGCCACGTGCGCCATCAGCACCGGCCGTTCACGGCAACTGTTCGATGAAGAAGTTCGTCGGCACGGCGCCGCCGATGTTCACGAGGATCATGTCGCGGTCGTTCAATGAACCTGTGTATTTCACGACACCATCCATCGTTACATCCTCGAGAAGGTAGCCGATCGCGGTATTCGTCGGTATCTGCCCACCAAGCTGTACAAGGATCGGGTCTCGGTCGTTGTTCATCCCGGTGTATTTCAGCAACGTGTCCCCGTTGGTGTTCCCGGCCCACAACATGGCGAGATTGCCGGTGATGCGGCGTGCGTTCGTTCCGTAGGTCAGAATGGCGGGGTCGCTCAGGTCGACCAACGTGGTGGTGGGTCCAAGGGTGACCGGTGCGGCCGTCATCACGCCGAGGTGGTTCCGATGGCGGACCACGAGGTAGTCATCCCCCTCTGGCGTGGCGAAGCGCACGGGGGATACGCCGTCCACGTCCACGATGTCGCCATCCCGCTGCAACAGTGCCGCTCTGCTGCACACCACGGACGTGGGGTCGTCGGGGTCCCGCAGTTCCACCAGCACCCAATCCACGATCGCCTGCGTGCCGGTGATGGCGAGCACGTCAGGAGAGATGGTCTCCCCACCGCCTTCGCACATGAACTGATAACCGGCCGCGCTGTAGGGCTCGGTCAACGGCACCAGGCCTTCTGTCCGAAGGTCGTCACGCATGAGCCCAAGGTTGTTGTCATAGGCCCCTTGCAGGATCACCCGGGGGCTGACCAGGATGCCATCGAAGACCGCGATATCGTCGAGATAGAAATTCTGCCCTCCGGTGGTCTGAATGGTGAAGTCGAACAGGGCCGTACGACCGATCAGGCTGTCCAAACGGACCCAGGTAGTGGTCCAGTCGGAACAACTCGATGGATACCAAGCAGGACCGTTGACATAAGCTCCTCCATTGGTGGCCAGGTCGGCGCCGGATGCTTGGAAGACCTGCTGATAGGCGCTGTAATCGCAGGAGTGTCCCGCGATGTCCAAGGTCTCGGTCACGGAACTGCTTTCCTGGGCATACGCATGGCGGAAGCGTAGGTACGGCCAATGCACGGCCGTCAGGTCCAGCTTGGGCGAGGTAAGCGTGGTGGATGCGAAGGTCCCGGAAAAAGCATGTGCGTTGACATAGGCTGCGGTCGGCATTCCGCAACTGACGAATGCATCAGCGGACCAGCTCAACATGCCACCCTGACCACCCCCGGTGCCGATCGTCCAATCCTGTGGCGGGAAGAAACCGACCTCGAAACCCTGTTCATAAGGGATCGCTTCGCCGCCTTCCACGGTGATGGCGTTCGGTAGCAGCAAGGTGTCCATCGTGTTGCCGTCCCCAACGATGAGCCGTGCATCCCAGACCCCCATGGTCGGATAGTGGACCGGTGGAGGTGTCTGGCCATTGAACGTGGTGGGGTCCCCGCCCGGGAAGTCCCATTGCCAGCTTGAAGGGGCACCTGTGGAGGCATCGGTATACTGCACACTTGCGCCCGCACAGATCGTGCTCGCGGATGCGGTGAAGTCCGCGTTCAGGGCGGAATTCACACTGAAATACGCGACCGCGGAGGTGATCCCGGCATACCCGTTGGTGGTGCTCGCGTTGCCCTGACCCACCATCCAGGTGTAGTTCCCGTTCACCATGGAAAGTGCCAGGGTGTCGTTCGATCCGGCATAACCGCAATACTCGCGCTCCTGGGAATCGCTGTTGAATACCTGGACGTACCCGTAGGTCCCGACCGGCAGGTTCTCCGGTGCCCATCGAAGAACGACAGGAAGTGCGGTCAAGATGCTGTCGTTGATCGGGGCCTCCAGTGACGCCTGGGGTACCAGCGTTCCCCATCCCAGATGCACCGGTGAATGCGCGCACAGGTTCCAATGCCTGGTCGCCCCCGATCCGCTGTAGCTGTTGTCCACCATGACGCACGATGTCGTCCCATTGCAGGAACTCCCGTGGTAATTCAGATTCTGCTGACCATTGAATGAACGTGTGCAATTGCTTGGGGTGGACGAGCTGTACTCATCGAAAGCGTGGAAGATGTGGCCGGTCTCATGGCCGTACACGCGGTCGATCTGTCCTGTGCTCCACCCATTGGCCTTGTAGAGGATCTGGGTGTAGGGGCCACCGAGGTAGGCATAGCCGATCGCACCGTCCGCCATCTGGTTCGGCGCACCTTCAGCAGGCGGGTTGTAGGCGATGAAGCAGCTGTAGGCATGATCGGTGCCCAACGCCTGGCGACGACCGATATGGAAGGTGTTGAGCCTCGAGAACGCACTGCCGACCGGCAGTCCCAAATGGTCCATGCAGGCCTCGATCCACAGGTGGTCGTCACTGCTGGGGTGTTGAATGGGTTCGTAGCCCTGAACAGGCACCCCTCCGGAGGGTTCGTACCAATCCATCACGGCGGTCACCGTCACGCCGTACAGTGACGCCGTGTAGGACCAGATCGTCCAGGCATCGATCAATTGGAGTTCCACGTCAGCGATGGCGCTTGGTGACCAGGAGTACAGGTCGGCATCGATGCTTCCATCACTTTCGGTGAAGAAGACACAGGCGGCCACCGTGCCTTCCATCCGTTCCGTGTTCTGTCCGTTTCCGCAGGTCCAGTTCAGGACCGGAGCCATCCCCTGGGAGCGTGGCAGCGCCCTGTCCACCGGCGCACTTTCCGTTGCTCTCCGCTCCGGCTCGGGATGTGCGGACCAATCCATCGGTGCCCGGTTCGCCGGTCCATCCAAAGTGCCATTCACCAACTCATTCAACCAACGTTGGGCAACACGCTGTGGTCCAGTTAGTTCGGTTGCTGGTCGAAGGGAGTGTCGCGGGGTCAGTACCTGGCTCCCGGTGGCTTGTGCAAAGGGCTCGACGGCGGGTTCATCAGGCAACGTCCCAATGCACGTCCCCGGACCCACGATCACCTGTACTTGCATGCCCTGGGCCCGCAGGTCCTCCAACTGCCTGACGGTGCTTGCCAGGTCCGGGGCTCCGGTCAGGACCACCGCGGGTACTTGCGCGCACATCGGCACCGTGGCGAGCACGCTCAGGGCCAATGCCTTGGACCGGATGCACGGGGTCATGATCAAAAGTAGGGGGATCCCCCTGTCGGACCGCGTGGTGGCCGGTAATTTTGACCGCATGCGACCGATCCGGCTCCCCCGTGACCCGCTCCTGGTGCTCACTTTGATCGCGTTGGTCCCCCGTCTTTTGGCCGCCGTCCTTTCCGGCGGGTTCTTCGCGCAGGACGACCATTTCCTGGTGATCGAATCCGCGGCCAGTTGGGCCCATGGTGCGGACTACAACAACTGGCTGCCCTGGCATCAGAGCGGCACGCCCACACCCAGCGGACACAGCATGATGTACCCGGGCTTGCATTTCATCCTGTTCAAGCTGCTGGATCTCCTGGGACTGCGCGATCCGGAAGGAGGCATGATCATCGTGCGTCTGTTGCACGCGATCTGGAGCCTCGTGGTGGTACGCATCGGCTATCGCATGGCCCTTCGGCTTTCCGGGTCCGACATGGCTTGGCGTACCGGGCTGTTCCTCGCGCTGTTCTACTTCATGCCGTTCCTTTCGGTGCGCAACCTGGTGGAGGTCGTCTGTATCCCTTTGCTCATGCTGGGTTCGTGGCGCCTGATGCGCTCGGATCAGCTGCGTTGGCAGGATGCCCTGATGGCCGGGGTCTGGCTGGGCCTGGCCGTGAACATCCGCTTTCAGACCCTGGTGTTCGCTTTCGGTGCGGGTCTGGCGCTTCTGCTGCAACAGAAATGGCGTCAAGCGATCCTCTTCGGATCGGGTACGGCCCTGCCGATCATTCTTTTTCAAGGAGGGATCGATCTGTTCATCTGGGGACGCCCGTTCGCGGAGATCGGCGAGTACGTGCGCTACAACGCGGAGAACGCCACGACCTACTTCGACCAGCCGTGGTACAATTACTTGTTGGTGCTCGCGGGGATCTTCCTTTTCCTGGGCCCGTTCGTTCTGTTCGGATATTTCAGAAGGTGGCGCCCTTGGGTGCCTTGGTTGGCCGTTCTGGCCTTCCTGGCCTTCCACAGCTGGCACCCCAACAAACAGGAACGGTTCATCCTACCCATCGTGCCCCTGGTGTTCGTGTTCGGGTACACTGCTTGGGAGCAATGGCGCGCGGGTTCCACCTGGTGGGATCGCCATCGTGCAGTATGGCGCGGCCTCCTGGTCGCCACATGGAGCCTGAACGGCGTGCTCCTGGTGGCGCTCACGTTCACCTTCAGCAAGCGGAGCCGCGTGGAGACGATGTCCTTGCTGCGTGATATGCCGGAGGTGCATGGTTATATCGAAGAGGATTCCTCCGAAGGTGAGGCCCCGCTGCTGCCCCTGTACTACTTCGGCCGCTGGGACCTGGGGCAGGCATGGGTCACCGACACCACCACCGATCTGCGGGCCTTGGTGGATGCCTATGCCCCGGCACAACGCCCGAACATCGTGCTTTTTGTGGGCAAGGAGGATCTGGATCAACGCATCGCGCGCGTCCAACGCCAGTTGGGTCCGCTCCGGATCGAGGGAGAGGCCGAACCCGGACTGGTGGATCGGGTCGTGCACTGGTTGAACCCGGTGAACCGCAACGAGACCATCGTGATCACCCGGATCCAAACGCCTTGATCGGCCCCGGGTAATTTCGCATCATGGACTTCGACCTGTCCCCGCTGCTTACCTCCGGGGGGCTCATCGCCCTGTTGACCCTCACCGTTCTGGAGATCGTACTGGGTATCGACAACATCATCTTCATCTCGATCCTTGCGGGCGAACTGCCCGAGGGTCAGCAACGGCGTGCCCGCACTGTCGGGCTGTCCCTGGCGATGATCACGCGGGTGCTGCTGCTGCTCTCGCTCAGCTGGATCATGGGACTGACGCGGAACTTGTTCAGCGTCCGTGGCCATGACGTGAGCGGACGCGACCTTGTCCTTATCCTGGGCGGACTGTTCCTGATCTACAAGGCCACACGGGAGATACATGACAAGGTGGAAGGTGATGAGGAAGGACCTGATCACACCCGGAAGCGGATCACCTTCCATGCGGCGATCGTGCAGATCCTTCTGCTCGACCTCGTGTTCAGCCTGGATTCCGTGATCACGGCGGTGGGCATGGTGGAACACGTGCTGATCATGATCATCGCGGTGGTCGTGGCGGTATTGATCATGCTCTGGGCCTCCGGCCCGATCAGCCACTTCGTGATGCGGCACCCCACGGTGAAAGTGCTGGCGTTGGCCTTTCTCGTGCTCATCGGCGTATCCCTCCTGGTGGAAGGCACGGGTGGCCATGTGAACAAGGGCTATATCTATTTCGCGATGGGCTTCAGCGTGCTGGTGGAGGCGCTGAACCTGCGGATGCGCCGGAACATCCACCGTGCCTCCGACCCGGATCGATAGGAGCCGGTTCAGCGACCGGTGATGACGAACTCGGTGCGCCGGTTCCGGGCCCTGCCCTCCCCGGTGTCGTTGGAAGCGATCGGCTTGGTGGGTCCGTAGCCCTGAAAGGCCAGGCGCGCAGCGGCCACCCCGTGCTCCTGCAGGTATTGCATCACCGTGAAGGCCCGATCGTGGCTCAGGGCCATGTTGTCCTCGAGCTTGCCCACGCTGTCGGTGTGCCCTTCGATCCGGATGCGCACCGTGGGGTTCTCCTTCAGGAAATCGATGAGCTGGTCCAGGATCAGTTCAGATGCCTCGGTGATCTCGGCCGAATTCGTGGCGTACTTGATGTCGTTCACCTTGTAGCTCCTGCCCACTTCGATCTTCTGCACCAGCATGTCCGCCTCCATGCTGCCGCCCCGCGTGGTATCCTCCACCGAGAAGGCCTTGGTGTCGAACACGTGGTCCTTCGCCTTCACGGTCATCACCACGTCGTTGCCGGGCTTCAGGTTCACCACGGTGGCATAGCGACCGTCCTCTTCCACGTTGATCACCTCGGTCTTGCGTGTGTCCATGTAGGTGATCTCCACCTGGGCGTCCTTCACGACGTCGCCCTTCTCATCGCGCACATCGCCCTTCACCACCAGGATATCCTCCGGCCTTGCGTCCTTGGGCAGCGGGAAGGTGTAGATGTCCAGGCCTCCCTTGCCGCGGAACCGGCTGCTGGCGAACATCGCCGTGTGGCCGTCGGCGCTCACGATCAGACCGTGATCGTCCTGTTCGGTGTTGATCGGATGGCCGATGTTCACCGGCTTGCCCCAGGTGCCGTCGTCCTGCAGGCGGCTGTAAAAGATGTCGTAGCCGCCGATGCCGCGGTGCCCTTTCGGATCGTCGCCCTGCATGGGCCGCGCGGCGAAGTAGAGCGTATGGCTGTCACTGTGCAGGAAGGGGGCCTTCTCGTCGCCGTCGGTATCGATCGGGCCGGGAACGGGTCTCGCGGGGCTCCACTCCCCTTTTTCGTCCCGCGTGCTGTAGTAGATGTCGGTTCCCCTGCTGTCGCGGCGCACGGTGGCGAAGTAGAGCGTCCGTCCATCGGCGCTCAGGGAGGGCTGGCTTTCCCATCCGTCCGGCGTGTTGATGTTCGGGCCAAGGTCCTCCAGGCCGGTCCACTCCCAGACCTGCCGGCCCGTGGCGAAGTCCATGTGGTTGTCGAAGTGGCTCCGGTAGATGTCGCAGTTGTTGTAGCCGCCACCGACCGGCTTGCACACGGTGACGAACATCTCCTTGTTGTTCAGGCTGATGGTCACACCTCCGTAGTTGTCACCTAAGTTGAAGGGATCGGGCAGTGCCGTTCCACCGTCGTACCCGTCACCTCCCTTTTCCCGTCGGCTTTCGGTGAGTTCCTCCACGTCCTTCGCCACGATGTCGCCCTTCGCCTGGTACTTGCTCTTGCGGGTGAAGAACAGCAGGTCGTTGTCCGGACTGAGCATGGGGAGGTATTCATCTGCCGCGGTGCTCACGTTCGCCAGCACGACCGGATCGAAGGGGCCGGTGCGTTTGTAGAAGTCGACATAGAACTGCAGTTCGGGCATGATGTCCTCCGCGTCGGCGGTCTTCTTGTCGATGTCCTTGCTCATGCGCGCGGGATCGTCCGTGGGGAAATGCAGGAACTCCTGGAAGGCGACGGCAGCCTCCTTGTATTTGCCTTCCCCGTAGTACATGGCACCCAGCGTGTAGGGTACGTCGCTGTGGTAGTGCGGGCAGATGCGTTGCAGATGATCGAAATAGCCGATGGACGCGTCATATCCGGCCCCGGTCGACTTCGCGCGCTCGTAGGCCGACAGCCCGAGCTGGAACAGGCACTCCGCGCATTCCGGATCGATCTCCTGCGTCTCCTTCAGCTTACGATGCCGCTCGGCGGGATCCTTCTGTTTCCCGGCATCGGCCAGCAGCTTCACGATCTTCTTGTCGGTCGGCGGATCGCAGGGACCCGGCTCGGCATCGTCCTGTGCGGATGCCCGGAACGCCACCAACGCCGCGAACAGCACGATCGGAACAGGCGAACGCCAACGGCCCATCCTTGGTCGTCGACCCCGTGGGTCGACGCTACGGGTGCGGTCGATATGCGACGTCAAACGACCCAAATACAGATCATTTGATGGTGGTGTTCGTCTCCTCGGCCTTCTTGATCAGGGCATCCCCCTGTTGCTGTGCGCCCTTCAGCACGTTGTCCGCCTGCTTGTCGGCCGCATCGATGGCCTTCTGGAACTGCTTGTCCGCCTCCTTCTTGGCGGCGTCGGCGGCCAGCTTGGCGGCGGCCTTCGCGAAGGGGTCCTTGGCATCGGTGACCAGCTTGTCCGCCGCGGCATAGGCCTGTGCCTTCACCTGATCGGCGCTGGAGCGGGCCTGGTCGCGGATGTTCTGCGCCTGCTTGTCGGCCTCGGCCATCAGCTTCGCGGCCTCTTCGCGGGCCCTGGCGATGGCCTCCTCCTTGGCCTTGTCGATCTGCTCGTTCAACTCCTGCTTCGCCTCCTCCTTCACCGTCTGCATCAGGTTCCCCCCACCCTGCCCCCCACCGAACACCGGCTTCACGATGGGCTTCTCGATGGTTCCGGTGATCTTGGCCTGCACGTCGATCTCGGCCGGCGCCTGGAAGTTGCTTCCCAATGCCTGGTTCGCCTGCCCGAGCAGACCGGCCACGAACTGGTTGGCCTGCGCGCCGAAGATGTCCGTGGGCACTTTCGCCTTCATGTCGTAGTCGATCGCCTGGTCCGCGAAGGCGGTGCTGCCGCCCACGTTGGCCTTCACCCGGTCGATCTTCACGTCGAACGGCTTGGTGATCATCCTGCCATCCCTGAATTCGTAGCTGAAGTTGACGTCCTGCAGCGTGGTGTTCTCGATCCCCTGCACCTTCAGGGCCTTGGCGATGTCGACCAGCGGTTGGAAGCCGTCCACGCGCACGCTCTTGGTCCTCAGCGTTCCCTGGCCGGTCAGGCTGTTGAGGTCCATGTCCATGTGCTGGTCCAGTTTCGCGCGCATGGTGAGCGTGGTGCTGTACCGGCCCTTGCACGTCTTGGCGATCGGCGCCACCTTCTGGATGGTCTCCACGTATTTCACGGTGCTTTCGATGTCCATGTCGCGGATGTCGTAGCGCAGGTCCACCTGGGGGTGGTCCGCATCCTTCGTGTCATAGGCACCGTCCAGCCCGACCTGGCCCTGGAACAGGCCGAAGGACATGCCGTTCAGATCGGCACGTTGATCATGCACGTGCACATTGCCGCGGAGGTCCGTCAGGGCGAGGTCGTCGTAGAGCACTTGTCCGGCGCTGGCGTTCAACTTGAAGTCGATGTGCTTCGGCACCTCGATCACCGAGAGGCCCGAAGTGTCCGCTGCCTGGCTGGAGCTCGCTCCTTCCCCGCCGTTGTCGGCCATCAGCTCGTTCAGGTCGAACTTGTTGCTGCTGATGGTGAAGGTGCCGGTGAGCGTGCTGTCCTGCAACCACCACTGCAGGTAGTTGTCGAACCGGCCGCTGGCGTGCAGGTCGCTGCCACCCACCGTGCCATCGAACCCGCCGAGCGCGAGATAGCGCGGGCTCAGTGCGAGGTCCATGTTGGTGATGCCGATCGCATACGGCAACGAGTCGCTCCGATAGATCATGCCCTGCAGCTTCACCTGGCCCTCGGCGGTGAACTTGTCGTAGTGCTGTGCCTCGATGTCGCTCATGCGT
Source organism: Flavobacteriales bacterium (assembly GCA_020635655.1). Classification (GTDB taxonomy): domain Bacteria; phylum Bacteroidota; class Bacteroidia; order Flavobacteriales_F; family PHOS-HE28; genus PHOS-HE28. The sequence goes on along the minus strand of JACJZI010000004.1, from coordinate 301,443 downwards.
CCCTTCACCTTGGCGTCGGCGCTGAAAGTGCCCTGCAGATCGTCGCCCTTCTCCATCGGCACGATGTCCTTCAATCCGCCGAGGTCCACGCGGGCCTTCACCTGGGTGTCGATGTCGGGATCGCTGATCGGCGTGGTGAGGTGGAGGCGGGCATCGACCGGGTTGCCGCCCAGCGTCATGGCGAATCGGGGCACGTCGACCACCATTCCGTCGAGGTCCTTCCCCTGCGGGCTGGTGATCGCGGCTTTCACCAGGATGTTCTCCACGCTCTTCGGCAGGTCGGGATACTTGAACCGACCGTTGTCCACGGCGATATTCACACCGAAGCCGGGCATCTGTTCGTCGTTGTAGGTGCCCTTCACATAGCCATTGAAGGCCACGTTCCCGCTCATGTCCACGCCGTTGAGGTCCGTCGCGAATTCCGCCGGCACCAGGGAGAGCAGGGCCGCCAGGTCGTTGCGCTTCAGGTCCCACTTCAGGTCCATGTCGATGTCGTCCTTGGGCATGGCCACCCAGCCGTCGAAGGCCAGCGCGAGCCGATTGATCGTAGCCTCGTTCTCCTTGAAGGTGAACTTCATGTTCGGCAGGTCCATGTCCAGGTCGGCCTTGATGTCGGCCGTGGCGTTCTTGAGGTAGCGCACGCCGTCGAAGACCACGTCCGCGGTGTCGGCGTGCGTGGTGGTGCGGAGGGTGAAGATGTCCTGCGTGAAATCGCCGGAGCCCTTGTGATCGAGGCCGGCCAGCAGCATGCGCATGGGCAAGGAGGCATCGTCATAGAGCACGCGACCGTCCTCGATCCAATAGTCGCGGAGAGCCACATGGAAACCGCTGGTGCTGTCCGCCGGCTCTTCCACTTCCGTCGGCTCGCTGGGCAGCGTGATGTCCCAGTTCGCCGTTCCATCCTCGAGCACCATCGCATGGATCACGGGGCGGATCAGCCCCACCTTCTTGATGTCGACCCGATCACCGAACAGGCTCCAGATGTCCACGGTGCACACGAGTTCGCCGATGTCGGCCAGGCAGATCCCCTCGAAGGGCGCCTTGTTGCAAACCTTCACGTTGGATACTTCGACGGTCAGGTCGGGGAAGCTCTTCAGCAGGGTGATGTCCCAGTCGCCCCATTCCACGGTGGCGTTGAGGTTGGCATTCACCTGTTCCTTCACCATCGGCTCGATCCTGCCCTTCAGCGCGAACGGGAGGATGATGATGGCGGCGATCAACAGCAACAGGAGGATGGCCCCTGCGATCACGATCCGTTTGAACCATTTGCCCATGATGGAAGCGATGCTTTTCGGTGATGTGCGTTCCGTCCCGCAAAGATGATGCTGCGCCCAGGGATCACTGCCCGAATGAACAGGGTCTTGCTGACAAGTGTTTGAACGATCGGGTCAGGTCGTCCTGGGGGCCTCCCGCGGAAAAACGGTCTCCCCCTGGCTGCTGGCCACCACCGTGCAGCACATGGCATCACCGGTGACGTTCACCACGGTGCGGCACATGTCCAGGATGCGGTCCACCGGCAGGATGATGGCGATCCAGGCGGGATCGAGCCCCAGCCCGCCCAGCACCACGATCAACATGATCAGTCCCGCACTGGGCACGGCTGCCGCACCTATGCTGGCCAGTGTGGCGGTGAGCAGGATGCTGAGCTGTTGCACCAGGCTGAGGTCCACCATGTGGTATTGCGCCAGGAAGATCACGGCCACGGCCTGATAGAGACTGGTCCCGTCCATGTTCACCGTGGCGCCGATCGGCAGGACGAAGCTGGTCGTGCTCCGGCTCACGCCGATGCGTTCCTCCACGCATTCCATGGTCACCGGCAGGGTGGCCGCGCTGCTGCTGGTGCTGAAGGCCAGGAGCTGCGCCGGACTGATGGCGCGGAGGAACCGCATGAACACATTGCGACGCAGCAACAGCGACATCAGCGTGGGGTAGATCACGAACACCATCAGCGCCAGACCGATCACGGTGATCACGCTGTAGCCGGCCAACGACTTGAACAACTGCATCGCCGCCCCCGGATCATCGCCGGCGATGCGTGAGACCGTGCCGGCCATCAGCGCGAAGACGAAGTACGGCGCGCCGATCATCACCACGTCCACCATGCGCATGAACACCTCGTTCATCCCGTCGATGAAGGCGATCACCGGCGCGGCCTTCTCCTTCGCGATCATCAGCAGCACGATGCCGAAGAAGATGGCGAAGAAGATCACCTGCAGCATCAGGCTGTTGTTGAAGGAGAGGAAGATGTTGCTCGGCACGATCTCCACCAGGAAGCTCAGCGGGCCACGTTCCCTGGTCCTCCCCGCCTGCCCGATGCGGTCGGCGATGGTGGGATCCGGCACCGCCGTCCGGCGCACCTCGGCCACTTCCTTCACCAGTTGCGCGTTGGCGCTGTCGCAACGCATGCACCTGCCGTCGAGCGGCACGTCGATGTGCGCCGTTCCGTTCACCCATAGCTCGTAATCGATCCGGTTGCGCAGGCGCTGATCGGCATCGGCCAGCTTGCCCGGCTTGGTCAGGTTCACCAAGGTGAGGCCCAGGGCAACGGCCAGCACGGTGGTACCGAGGTAGAGCACGACCATCCGCAGGCCGGTCCGGCCCAATTTCGCCAGGTCGCTGAGCCCGCTCACGCCACTGATGATACTGAAGAGCACCAGCGGCACGGCGATCAGCTTGAGCAGGTTGATGAAGATGTCGCCGAACGGTGCGATCCAATCGAGCGTGAAATGGCTCCAGCCGAGCGTGCTGGAGATCAGGGCCCAGATCACGCCGGCAAGCAATCCCAGAACGATGCGTACGGGCAGGGTCAGGCCCTTTCTCTTCCTTCCTTCCGTCATAGGCGAGCGGTCCTTTGCCGGAGCCAGTGATCGGCGAGCACCAGGCAGGTCATGGCCTCCACGATGGGTACGGCGCGCGGCACCACGCAGGGGTCGTGCCGTCCCTTGCCCTCCAGGACCACGCTCCGGCCTTCGCGGTCCACCGTCCGTTGTTCCTTCATCAAAGTGCTCACGGGCCGGAAGGCTACGTCGAACACGATGTTCTCGCCGTTGCTGATGCCGCCCTGGATCCCACCACTGTGGTTCGTGGAGGTCGTCACGGCGCCGGTGTCATCCGCGATGAGGGCATCGTTGTAAGCGGAGCCGCGCATGGCGGCCGCGGCGAACCCTTCTCCAAGTTGGAAGCCTTTCGCCGCATTGATGCCGAGCATCGCCCTGGCCAGGTCCGCATGCAGCTTGTCGAAGACCGGCTCACCCAGCCCGGGCGGCATGCCCGAGACCACGCAGGTGATAATACCCCCAACGGTGTCGCCCTCAGCGCGCACCGTCTCAATGGCTTCCGTCATGCGTTTCGCGGTTGCCGCATCCGGGCAGCGCACCGGCTCGTTCCAGGTGGCGGACAGGTCCAGGGTGTCGTACGCTGCTTCCAACCGCGCCTCCCCCACCTGCGTCACGAACGCGTTCACCCGCATGCCCGCCGTGGCGATCAGCTGCCGCGCGATGGCGCCCGCCGCGACCCGAACGGCGGTCTCCCGCGCACTGGACCGCCCGCCTCCGCGGTGGTCGCGGACGCCGTATTTCTGCTCCCAGCTGCGGTCGGCATGTCCGGGACGAAACGTGTCCTTCAGATGATCATAGTCCTGCGGTCGCGCATCCTTGTTGGCGATCAACAGGGCGATGGGCGTGCCCAGGGTGGTGCCGTCCAGCACACCGCTGATCAGTTCCACGCGATCCGCCTCGTTCCGTGCGGTACCCAGGGGATTCCCACCCGGACGACGGCGGTCCATCTCGACTTGGATCGCCTCGCGGTCCAGTCGGAGAGCCGCCGGACAGCCATCGATCACGCCACCGATCCAGGGGTCGTGACTGGCGCCGAAGCTCGTGAGCCGGAAGATCTTGCCGAAGCTGTTGCCGGGCATGCGGCGAAGGTAGAGGACCGGGACCGGTAGGTCCGCTTCAGGGCTGGCGGGCGGGAGAGGCTGGATCACGCTGCGAGATCCTCACGGCGACCGCGTCCGCCATGGCGTCCGCCAACAGGTCCCATCCCAATTGCACGAAATGGCAACAGGCATCCCCATACACCATCCTGTGTTCCTTCTGGAACAGGAGCGTGAGGTCATTCATGGTCATGCCTTCAGCGGCCAGTTCCGCGGCCTCCTTGGAAAGCAGTGGGTAGCCCTTTTCAACGGCCTCGCGATAGCAATTGGGCTCCGGCGCGATGGCGATGGCACGTTCCTCTTCGCTGAACGGCTTGGATCCCGGAACGTACTGGTCCGGTTGCAGGAAATGCGCATCGACCGCGCCCATGCTCCTGGCCTGTTCGGCGATCAGGCGCTGGCAGCGGGCCCATTCATCGGCCCGGTCCGATAGGAAGGTCATGGTGTCGGGCATCTGCCAGGCCGGACCCGTGGTCTGGGGATCGTGCTTGGTCATCGCCAGTGCCTCCCGGGTGCGTGCTTCGATGGAGGCGAGCTCGACCTCTCTCCGGTGGTCCAGGGTCCGCCAGATCAGCAGGGCGGCATTGCTCCAGCGCCAGGGCCAACGTGCGAACCAGGCACGGTCTGCCTCGCGCCGCAGTTGGGTCGCCACCCGCTCGGCAGCGAGGCGCTGCATCCGAAGGTCCATCTTCTTACGCGCGAACATGTTCCAGTGCCTTGGCAGGTCGGGGAACACGCCGAACGGAAGGTTGTCACAATAGGGCAGCACGATCTCATTGAACCCGTCGAGCACGAGGATCAGGTCGTATTCCGCCCCGAGCGCCCGGAACCAGGTGAGGGCCTGGAGCGGTTGGGGTTGTTTGAATCCGCCGAGCGCCAGCACGCAGACGCGGAAGTGCTTCCCCTTGTAAGGTCCCAACCGACCGAGACGGTCCAGCAGGCGTTGCAGGGAAAAGGTGTGCACGCCCATGGCCACAGAACCGCCCATCAGGCAGATGTTCACCGTGTCCGGTGCGCGATGCATGACAGGATCGTCCCCGGCCAGCCCGAAGCGGTTCAGTCCTTCGCTTGGCACGTGGACGAATCCCAGATAGGGATGGAGCATGCTCTCGCTGAGGTACTCCTCCTGCACCGGTGCCGCCGTATCATAGGCCACCTGGCCCACGTGGGCCAGAAGGTCGTGCCGGACCGCCGACCGGGAGAACCCTTCGCCCGAGACCAATGGAGAGAGCGGATAGGGTGCGATCTCCAGGACCGCCCATGTGGAGAGGACCATCACCAGCACCTTGCCCCATGACCGCGACCAGCCCTTGCGCATGGAACAAATGAACAAGATCGTGCGGTCCGGTCGAACAGTGGCCCGGACCTTGCATGTCGCCGAGCGTCCCTTGACGACCGGTGTCGTGTGTCACGTTCGTGCTGCAACCACGTCATAGCTGGGTGGTCCCTGCGGAATACCTTTGTCCCGATGCGGAAATACCTGCCTTTTCTCGCCTTCTTGATCTCCCTGCCCTTACTGGCCCAGAGAGGTGACAAGGACCTTGTGCAATTCAGTGGCGTGGTGGTGACCGGTGACAGTCTGCAACCGGTGCCGTTCACCAACATCCTGATCAAGAACAGCTACCGCGGCACGATGAGCGACGTATACGGCTACTTCTCTTTCGTGGCCCAGGAGGGGGATACCGTGCTGTTCTCTGCCGTTGGCTTTCAGCGTTCGCAGTTCGTCATCCCGATCGACCTCGATGAGAGGAAGTATTCCATGATCCACCAGATGTACCGCGACACGGTGCAACTTGGTGAACTCCAGGTTTTCCCCTGGCCGAGCCGGGAACAGTTCCGGGAAGCCTTCCTGAACCTCGACCTGGCCCACGATGACGAGCAGTTCATGGCCCGGAACCTATCGGACGCGGAGATGCTCCAGCGCATGGAGAACCTTTCCCCCGACGCCTATCAAAGCTTCCAATATCAGATGGCCTTGGACCAGACCCGGCTCTATGCCCAGGGGGGTACGCCGGTGATCAACCTGTTCAATCCCATTGCCTGGGCACAATTCCTCCAGGCCTGGAAGAACGGGGATTTCAAGAAGAAGAAGCAGTAGCAGGTTGAGGGTCAATGGTTGCTGGTTGGTGGTCCATTCCGACCAATCGTCCGCTGGCGCAACGCGCAACCTCCGACCCTCTCGACCGCCTCACCTCCTCGCCGCCTCGGGCTGCCTGGCGGCCACCGCGTCGTGCACCACCTCCTGGATCCGTGTGCGGATGTCCAACTGGACCAAGGCCTTGTTGAGCGCGGTGGGATAGACGCGGTTGCTGAGGAACACGTAGACCACGTTCTGGTCCGGGTCCGCCCAAACCATGGTCCCGGTGAATCCGGTGTGTCCATAGCTGGCCAGGCTCACGCAGCCGCAGGTGGGGCCGCCCTTGCCTTCACGGACCGGCTTGTCGAAGCCGAGGCCTCGCCGGTTCTCCTCCTCCGTTGCTTTGGGCGCACAGAACTGGCATCGGGTGAATTCGTTCACCACGGCCTCGCTCAGGTAGCGTTCCCCACCGTAGGTGCCCTTGTTCAGCAGCAACTGCATGAGCACGGCGAGGTCGTTGGTATTGCTGAAAAGGCCCGCGTGGCCTGCCACGCCGCCGAGTATCGCCGCGCCGGGATCGTGCACGTCGCCCCAGACCTGCTGCTGCCGGAACTCCGCGTCGTATTCGGTGGGGATGATGCGTGAGCGCGGGAAGCACTTCCGAGGCAGGTAGCCGATGTGCGACAGGCCGAGGGGCGTGTAGAAGGTCCGCTCCACGTAAGCATCCAGCGGCATGCCGGTGAGGCGCTCCACCACCCACTGCATCAGATACATGCTCAGGTCACTGTACTTGTACTCCTTCTTCGCGCTGATCGGCGTTGCCAGGATCCACTGGCGGATGCTGTCGCGGTACGCGCTGTCGATGTAAACGCGCTCGGCGACGCGCAGGTCGTGCCGGGCATCGGGCTTGTCGGCCACCACGCCGGGGATGGGTGCGCCGTTGCGAACGAGCTTCTTGTAGAAGGGGATCCAGTCCTTCAGGCCGGCCTGGTGGGTGAGGACGTCGCGCAGGCCGAGCGCCGCGTAATCGTTGTGCGTGCCGCGCAGTTCAGGCAGGTAGGTGCCCAGGTCCTTGTCCAGGTCGATCCGTCCCTCGTCCACTAGTTTCATCAAGCACAAGGTCGTGGCGGCCACCTTGGTGATCGAAGCGATGTCATAGACATCCTCTGCGCGCACGGGCTCCTTGGCATCGTAGGTCGGCTTTCCGTAGCATTTGTCCCAGACCACTTCACCGTTCACGGCCACCAGGACCTGGCAACCGGGATAGGCCTTCCTGGAAATGCCTTCCTGCACGATGGTGTCCATCGCCGCCAGGTCCATGGTGCGCACGCCCTGTTCCTCCGGAAGTCCGTGCGGGATCCCGCCGCTCGCTTCCCAGGTCATCCCCTGTCCGAGTTGGAAGGCCGTGTTCGCCGAGACCGGCAGGCGACCGTCCGTTCGTTCGGCACCGAAGAGCGCCTGCGCGGTCAGGTCCTGCATGTCCGGATCGTCCTCATAGCTGATGACCAGGCCGTCGAGCTGGTCCATACCCGTGGTCCGAGCAAGGCGGTAGGGATTGCCGAAGAGCACAAGGATGGTCCGATGCTCCCTGGAGATCGCCTTCACCAGATCGAACACGCTGTCGGGCACGCCGAAATCCTTCTGGGCACGGAAGCTGGTCCGATGCACGGACGCGATCACCACGTCGTAGTCCTTCAGCTGTTCGATCAGCGTGGTCAGCCTGTCCCCATTGATGTCCTTGTCACAGGCGAACTTCTCGACGATCCCCTGTTGCTCAAGTGCGGTCTGGAAGGGGTTGTGCAGGGTATCGCCGATCACCAGGGAGGCGATGCGCATGCCCCGGGCATGGCGGAGGGGCAGCAGGTCGTTGCGATCGCGCAGTACCGTGATCGCGCCCTGGTAGAGCCTGCGGCGGAGCACCCGCGCGGACGGCGCGTTGAGGTCGGCGGTCAATCCTTCGATCTCCACGGGCTTGCGGTGGGCCAGTCCCGCCCATTGTTTGGCGCGCAGCACCTTCAGGCATTTGGCGTCGATCACGTCGGTGGACAGTTCCCCGTTGTCCACGGCCTGCACGATGCGGTCGATGGCCTTCTCGGGGTCCTGGGGGAAGAGCAGCATGTCGTTGCCGGCCTCAAGCGCGCGCAGCTCGATCTCGCCGGGGGAGGCGGCATCGGCCACGCCCTTCATGTTGAGCGCGTCGGTGAAGACCAGGCCCTTGAAGCCGAGCTCGTCCTCCAGCAGGCCGTGTACGATGGGACGGCTCAGTGTGCTGGGCAGCCCCGGCGTGCTGTCGAGCGCGGGCACCTCGAGGTGGGCGACCATGATCGCCGAAAGCCCTTCATGCATCAGCCGTTCGAAGGGATAGAGGTCGAGCGAATCGAGGCGGGTGCGGCTGTGGGCGATCACAGGAAGTGCCTTGTGCGAATCGACGTTCGTGTCGCCATGGCCGGGGAAATGTTTTGCCGTGGCGATGACGCCACCCTTCTGCAAGCCCTTCATGTAGGCGATGCATTTTCGTGCCACGGCCTCGCGGTCCTCACCGAAGCTGCGGTCGTTGATCACCGGGTTGTCCGGGTCGCTGTTCACGTCGGCCACGGGGCTGAAGCTCACTTGCACGCCGAGGCGCTTCATCTGGCGCGCGATCTCCCGGCCCATCGCCTCGATGTCGCCATCGTTGCGACGCGCGCCCAGGGTCATCTGCTTGGGAAAGCGGATGGTGCTGTCCAGGCGCATGGCCAGGCCCCATTCCAGGTCCATGCCGATAAGCAGAGGCGTGCGTGCGGCCGCCTGGTAGCGGTTGGTGAGGATCGCCTGGCGCACCGGCCCACCCTGGAAGAAGATCAGTCCACCGATGTCCTCTTCACGGACCAGTTCCTCGACCTCCCGCGCATGCGCCTCGTCCTTGTTGCTGTAAGCGGCCACCATCATCAATTGGGCGACACGTTGGCGTAGGCTGAGCGTGTTGAGGACCGAATCCGCCCAGCGCGCATCGTCCATTAGGAATGGTGGTGGCGTGGGTTCCCGGCGTGGCGGTTGCGCCACGCCCAGTTCCACCACGGTGGCGAACAACAGCAGGGGCAACAGGACGGATCGACGCATCTCAGCGGCCAAAACTACCGGCGCACACAGGGTGCGATCGGCGCGACGAAAAGGCTCTTATCAACAGGAACGCGGGGATCGGATGATCCTTGGATGAACGGTCGCAGGCCCTTCCCCACCTCCGTTACCTTTGCCTCCACACCCTACGCAGTGCCCGGTCCGCGTCTGATCACGATGTTCTCCCTGTTCCGCACCCGCGGTCCCCGGGGGTTCGACTACACGCCGCGCTACTACGATGCGGAGAAGGAACGCCGTGCTGAACGGGACGCGCGCATCAAGGCGGAGCTGGACGACACGCCCAGGGAAGCGACCTACGATCGGGAACGCTTCGCCGCGCGGATGCGCCACAGCTGGCAGAGGGAGCGCAGCGGCGGGAGCTACGTGGCGCGTCTCGCGCTGGTGCTCGGTGGCGTGCTCGCCTTCCTTTGGGCCATGTACCGTTTCTACCTCCACACCGCCGCTTGAATGGGTGATGTGATCCGCCTGCTTCCCGACCACGTGGCGAACCAGATCGCCGCGGGGGAAGTGGTGCAGCGTCCCGCCTCGGTGGTGAAGGAACTGCTGGAGAACAGCGTGGATGCCGGGGCCACCCACATCACGCTGGTCGTCCGCGATGCCGGCCGCACGCTGGTGCAGGTGACGGACAATGGTCGGGGCATGGGGCCGAACGACGCGCGTCTCTGTTTCGAGCGGCACGCGACCAGCAAGATCGACAAGGCGGACGACCTCCAGCATATCCGCACCAAGGGTTTTCGCGGTGAGGCCCTGGCCAGTATCGCGGCCGTGGCCCAGGTGGAACTGCGCGCCCGCCACGCCGATGACGAGACCGGCCTCCGCATCCGCATCGATGGCAGCCGCATCCAGGGCCAGGAGCCGATCGCCGCACCGATCGGCACCACCATCGCCGTGCGCAATCTCTTCTACAACGTGCCCGCCCGGCGCCAGTTCCTCAAGAGCGATCCGGTGGAAATGAAGCATGTGCTGGAGGAACTGCATCGGGTGGCCCTCGCGCACCCGGACATCGCCTTCGACCTGGTGCAGAACGACCAGGAGTCCCTGCGCACACCACCACAGAACGAACGCCAACGCATCGTGCAGCTCCTCGGTCGGAAATACGACGAGCGGCTGGTGCCCGTCGAGGAGTCCACGGAACTGGTGGCGGTGAAGGGCTTCATCGGCAAGCCGGAGTTCGCCAGGCGCTCGCGGGGGGAACAGTACTTCTTCGTGAACCGACGCTACATCCGCAGCCACTACCTGGACCATGCGGTGCGCAGGGCCTACGACGAACTGATCGGCAAGGAGAGCTACCCCTCGTGGTTCCTCTTCCTGGAGTTGGACCCGGCGCAGATCGACATCAACATCCACCCCACGAAAACAGAGATCAAGTTCCGCGACGACCGGGTGATCTACGCCATCGTGCATGCCGCGGTGAGGCGGGCGCTGGGGCGGTTCAACATCGTGCCCAGCCTGGATTTCGAGCCGGAACCGGCCCTGCTCGTGAACACGGAGCAGCAGGCAATGCCGCGACCGGCGACCACCTGGCGTCCGCAGGACCTCGGCCCGCGCCGTTCGGCCTCGGGATGGCAACAGCTCTTTGATGACCGACCGTCGGACCGGGCGGAGCGTTCCGAGAAGGTCCCTCATATCCTGCCTTCAAGGGAACTGGACGATGAGCCGGGGCCACGCCCGGTGTTCCAACTTCATGGGAAGTATGTTCTGGCCCAGGTACGCACGGGGTTCGTGGTGATCGATCGGCGGAGGGCGTTGGAACGCATCGTATACGAACGCGCCCTGCGCGCGCTCCAGCTGGGCAACGGCCCGAGCCAGACCCAACTGTTCCCCCGCAACGTGGAACTGAGCGCGACCGATCACGCCCTGATCACGGAGTTGCTGCCCGACCTGCGCACGATGGGCTTCGTGCTCGACACCCTGAGCGGCCGCACATTGACGATCTCCGGCCTTCCGGCGGAGGCCGCCGAGGAGGATCCCCAAAGGCTGCTGGAACAATTGCTGGAACAGCTGCACCAGGAGCGCAGCGCACTGAAACTGGAGCGACACGAGGCGATGGCCAGGAGCATGGCACGCAGCATGGCGGTCCGGAGGACGGAGGATCTGGACACGGCCCGGATCCATGACCTGATCGACCGCCTTTTCGCCTGTGAGATGCCCTATTTCACGCCTGGCGGCAAACCCACCCTGATCACCTTCGGGCTCGACGAGCTCGGCGAACGTTTTGAACGCGGATGAGCACCTACCGCACCCCTCTCGGCGGCATGCTGCCGACCGTGGTGAAGAACCTGCTGATCATCAACGGCCTGTTCTTCCTGGCCCGCTACAGCTTCGGCAGTGATGACCTGGGTCGCAACCTGCTGGATACGCACCTGGGCATGTACTACATCGGTTCGCCGCACTTCCGTCCCTGGCAGGTGCTCACGCACATGTTCATGCACGGTGGCTTCACGCACATCTTCTTCAACATGTTCGCCCTTTGGATGTTCGGTGCTCCGATCGAACATCGACTGGGCTCCAGGCGCTTCCTCTCCTATTACATGATCTGTGGCATTGGTGCGGCCGCCCTGCACACCGCCGTGAACGCCTACGAGGTGACGCGCGATGAGCAGACGGTCATGGAGCAGGGCGTGGCCCCTTCGGAGGTGAAGGACGCCGCCGCCGCGACCACCATCGTGGACGCCGAGCGGATGTTGAACGACATCGCCGCGACGCACGATGTCTCCCAGACCGCGCTCGAGCAATTGTACTTCGATTATCAGGGGATCATCATCGGCGCGTCCGGCGCGGTGTTCGGCATTCTCCTGGCTTTTGGCATGCTGTTCCCGAACCAGGAGATCCTGATGCTGTTCTTCCCGGTGCCGATAAAGGCCAAATACTTCGTGGCGATCTATGGGATCATCGAGCTGTTCATGGGCATCCGCCAGGGACAGGGCGACAATGTGGCACACTTCGCGCATGTGGGCGGGATGATCTTCGGTTATTTCCTGCTGCGTCACTGGAAGCGCAAGGAACCGTGGTTGTGATCGGGCCCGAACTTTGCGGGCCACGATGCACATTCACCGACCACCAACATTGATGCGGACCTAGGAATGGGCTTTCAGGACGAACTACGGACCTACTGGCGAACGGGCGGTGCGCTCGTGCGGATCATCCTCGTCAACGTCGCCGTCTTCCTGTTGCTGCACCTGATCGATCTGCCTTTTTTCCTGGCGGGTCGACAAGGCCCGGACCTGCTCGCCTGGCTGAAGAGCACGAGCGATCTGCATGGCCTCCTGCTGAAGCCCTGGACGGCGATCACCTACATGTTCCTGCACTGGGACCTGCTGCACATCTTCTTCAACATGCTGGTGCTCTGGTTCGCGGGACGCATCTTCCAGGACCTGCTGGGACCGAAGCGCCTGCTGGGCAATTACCTGCTCGGGGGCCTGCTGGGCCTTGCATTCTACGTCATCAGCTACAATCTCTTCCCGGTCTTCGAACGCTACGCGGCGGGAAGCACCATCCTGGGAGCCTCGGCCGCGGTGATGGGCGTGTTCATCGGGATCGCCGCCTACCGGCCGGACCTGGTCGTGCATCTATTCATCTTCGGTCCGGTACGACTGAAGTACATCGCGCTCATCTATGTGGTCATCGACCTGATAAGCATCCGCCAGGGGGCCAACAGTGGTGGACATATCGCGCATCTGGGCGGGGCGCTGTACGGCTTCATGGCGGCACGGCAGCTGAAGAACGGCCGTGACATCTCGCTCGGCTTCGTCCAGGCCTTGGAGCGCTTTTTCGATCTGTTCAAGCCGCGCAAGGGCGGACGCATGAAGGTGACCCATCGCGCGAAGACGCGCCGCCGGGGCGCCGATGAGCCCACTCTGAACAAGCAGGCCCGCATCGACCACATCCTGGACAAGATCAGCAGGAGCGGCTACGACAGCCTGACGAAGGACGAGAAGGATATCCTTTTCCGCGCAAGCAATGACCGTTGAACCGGACTGGAGAGGCCGGCCCTCACGCTGGCACCGGCCGGTCTGGTGGGCCAACATCCTTCTTGCCGGGGTGCTGCTGCTCTGCTATGGGGCCAGCCTCGTCAGTCCACGCACGTTCTGGCCGCTCGCCTTCTTCGGTATGGCATACCCCTTCGTGCTGATCGCGCACTTGGGTTTCCTGTCGTGGTGGGCCTTCTTCCGTCCCAAACGCATGCTGCTCTCGGCCGCTGTGATGCTCATCGGTTGGTCCCACCTATCCGACTATGTGCAGTTCTTCGGACGTTCCGCGCCGGACGGGCCGATCACCGGACCGAAGTTCAAGGTGATGTCCTACAATGTCCGATTGTTCGATCTGTACGACTGGACCCACAACAAGCGCACCCGTAACGAGATCCTGGACCTGCTGCTGCTGGAGAATGCCGACATCCTGTGCATGCAGGAGTTCTTCAGCACCGATGATACACGCACCTTCAATACCAAGGACACACTGCTCCACCAGTTCCACTGGAAGGACGTGCAGGATGTCTACACCCTGCACACCAGGCGCGGACAGCACTTCGGCATCGCCACCTTCAGCACCTATCCCATTGTGGCCCGCGGCAGCATCGGGTTCCCCGACGACCTGAACAACCTCTGCATATGGAGCGATATCGCGATCGGTCCGGACACCTTCCGGGTCTACAATGCCCATATCGCCAGCATCCGGTTCGGCGATGAGGACTATCGGTTCATGGAGGGGCTGGATACGAGCACCCCCAACGATTCCCTGGCCCGTGGAGGAAAGCGTATCCTTCATCGCCTGCGTGATGCCTTCGTGCGAAGGGCCGAGGAGACCGAACTGATCGCCAGGCACATGCGCGCGAGCCCCCACCCCGTGATCTACTGCGGTGATTTGAACGACACACCCATGAGCTATGGGTATGCCCAACTGACCGGGCAGCTCACCGACGCTTTCGTGGAGAGCGGCCGCGGACTGGGCCACACCTACATCGGTGCCTTCCCGAGCTTCCGGATCGACCATATCCTGCACGGTCCGGAGATCACCACCTGGGGCTTCCGCACCCTGCCGGACGAATTGAGCGATCACCATCCCATTGTTTGCTGGATGGCACGCGCGGCCGTCGATCGGTGATCATCGGTCCTTGCGCACCCGACGCAGATCGAGCTGGTTCATCGGGTCCGCCACGAGTCCGGTAACGCCGCGCCGTACGAAACGCACCACCTCGGGATGCAGGATGAACACCGCCGGGGCCCTGGCCGACACCAGGCTGTCCATTCGTTGGTAGAGCAATGTCCGCACGTCGCCCTCATCCGTGCGCAACGCGCGTTCATACAGCGCGTCATAGGTGGGGTCGCTGAACCGGGTATAGTTGGGCCCTGCTGGTGCACAGTTGTCGCTCTCGAATAGCAGAAGGAAGTTCTCCGCATCGGGATAGTCCGCGATCCAGTTCTTCCGAAAGAAGATGAGATCGCCGTTGGCGACACCTTCCTTGTGCGTGCTCAATGGCACGATGTTCACCAGCAGTTCGATGCCATACCCGGCAAGGGCGTGTTGCACGAACGCGCACAGATCGAGGTAGTCGGATGTTGCGGTCAGGGTGAGGGCCGGCAGACCTTCGCCATTGGGATGCCCGGCTTCCGCCAACAGCGCGCGGGCGCGTTCCGGATCGTATCGTTGCCCCCGGCTCGCTGCTCCCGGCATAGCGGGAGGCACGATGCCTTTGGCCGGCCGACCGAAGCCATGCCGGATGTGTTCCACGATCCGATCGCGGTCGATGGCACAGGCAATGGCCTGCCGCAGGCGCACATCCTGCCAGGGCGTACCCCGGACAATGGCGAGCGAGGTGTCCATCTGGAATCCGAGGTAGTCCGTGGCCAACGCCGGTGCCCGAAGCTCCGTGATGCGGTCCGCGTATTTGTCGCGCACCCGGCCCAGCGGATCGAGCAACTCGTTCAGGAACCCGCCCTCGGCCCCGCTGATCATGTCGATCTCCCCCTTCACCAGCCCCAGGAACTCCGCGCTGGGGTCCTTGATGAACCCGATCGATACCGCATCGAGATGGGGAAGCCGCTCACCTTGCGCATCGCGTCCATAGTAGTTCGGGAAACCGTGCAGGACCAACTTGACGCCCTCCTTCCAGACGAACAGCTGGAAAGGTCCGCAGCCCACCGGATGTTCCCGCCAATGTGCACCATAGCGCTGCACCGCTTCTCGTGGGACGACGCTGCAATAGGCCATGGCCAGCATGCTGAGGAAGGGTGCGAAGGGCCGGTCGAGATGCAGGATGAGTGTCGAATCATCCCGGGCGGCGATCCCGGCCGGTCCCGGCAGCACATGGTCCAACACCCAACGGCCGGGACTGGCGGTGCGTTCGTCGCGGAGCCTTTCCAGACTGAACACGAAGTCATTGGCGGTGACGGACCGGCCCATTCCGTCCGGGAAGACCGGGTCATCATGGAACCGGACCTCAGGGCGCAGATGGAACAGGTATGCGGTGCCGCTGTCCCGGATGTCCCAGGAACGAGCGACGGCAGGTCGAACGCGCATGTCCGGCCCCATTTCGACCAGCCCGTCGAAGAGCTGGTCCACGACCCAGATGTGTTCCAGGTTGCGGGCGAAGACGGGGTCGAGGCTGGTGATGCCCTCGGATTCATTGTAGCGAAAGACCTGATGGCCGGGATCACTGGTGGGAGCTCCACAGGAGAGGACAAGGACCAGCGACAGGTACCACGCCACCGAAAGGCGCCGCTGCAGGTCGCGAGTGCGATGGCCGCTCCGGTGATGAGCGGACCCGACGACCCGGTCCGGTCCAAGGCCCGTGGTCGGGGACGTCACATGATGGGCAGCGGTGCGCATCCTTCGGCGGAAAGGTCGGTCCGGCGTCTCGTTCAGCGATGGGTGGGTGCCACCGGGTCCACGGAATAGCCTCTTTCCTGCATCGCCCTGATCAACCCCCGGTCACCGGGCAGATGTCCGGCCCCGACCGCGAACAAACAAGGCGCACCCGTGCGCATCAGGCTGTCCATGCGTGCGGCCATGCGGCCGTTCCGTTCCACGATCAGTTCCTCGTCCATCACATCCGTTGCACCCGTGGTCCGCATCATGCGCATGACCTTGTCCAGGTCCTGCGCGGCATAGGCCTTGACCAAACGCTCCATGTCCTTGCGATAGAGATCGTGCTTCACCAGGTCCAGCAACTGGTCCGCTTGTTCCTGGAGGGGGATGTGTTCCACCGCATCCAGTTGTTCCTGGAGCGTTTCAAGACCGAGCACCTCGTGTCCGGCCCGGTGCGCGCGCTGTTGGAGCAGGTCGTCCAGGACCGCCGTGCTGTCCTTGGCCATGTCTGATTCCATGAGCATGGCCATCAACCAGAACGGCTTGAGCCGATCGGCCATCATTGCCGCGGGACCAAGCCTGGCCTTCAAGGCGTCATGTATGCGTTCCAGGTCCTTCGGGTCGGCATAGAGGTCGTTGAGCTGCCGCCCCTCCGGCATCATCATGTTCTTCATCATCCCCATGGCCCCGCCCCTCGCCTCTTCATTGTCCAGTTCACCGACCACGCGCGGCATTCTCTCGGCAATGTCCCATAGGGAATCGTTCGCATGGAACACGCGACCATCGCGGCTGTGCACCGTGCCGTACAGGTAGGAAGGCGCTTCCGCTCCATCCGAAGAGATCTTCCACAGCAAGGCATGGGGCGTACGTTGCCCAGGGAGGAGAGCAGGGAGCAACAGGAACGGGATCGCCGGAAGGTGAAGGATGCGCATGTCGGCCGGATTTCGGCCGCCAAGTTCGTCATCCCGGCGCGAGCGGCCCTATAGCGTTATATACGCCAGCAGGAACGAGATCAAGGATAGCAGCGCTGAAACGATCCCTCCCGTCACGATCATCTGTGTTCGTCCTGTTCGCGGGGCTTTGAGCGTTCCCATGGTCGACCGAAGCGTAACCCATAGACGCAGCGGTGGCGGATGGGTTGCCGATCACCACGTGCCTGATCGCATCCATACGACGATCAGTGCCATGGACAAAGGACGATCGGGGAGCCGGGAGCGACGGAAGTTCAGCGCGATCGCTCCATGCGGTGCGTGGGAGCGGGATGCGGATCGTGCCCTCCGTCCCCCGGACCGGCACGGCCAAGGTCCGTGGCACGTGAGCGGTGCTCGAAAGTCGTGCCACCGTGCCTGGGACCGGGCGCAACATCATGCGAACAGTGCGCATGCTCGGTCGGCCACCGGATGGAACGACATGGCCGCTCCGTCGATCGGCGATCGGTGCTCGCACAAATGGGAGCATCGATCCGTGGACAATGCACATAGCTCACGACGCATTCCGAACAGACGATGGCCACGGCCTTCGCCACGGCGCCGGCCGCGTCGACCACGGTCAACTGCACGTGCCCGAACTCGTCCCGCCGCTGATCGATCAAGGTGTAAGGCGGCAAACCTCCCGTGGCGTGCCAGGTGATCCGGCCGGGCGTGCGAACGATCCGGGTGGTGGGGCGGTCGTCCGGTCCGAACTGGTCCATGCAATTGCACCGGTACTCGCGGATCAGCGCGTGATCGACATGCACCACGACGAACGATCTGTTCGCGTGAGCGGCAAGAGCCGCGCAGAGCAGAACGAGAAGCAACGACGTACGCATGGCATCCGGGCTCTGATCGAAAATAGGCATTCGAGCGGCGGGCCATGGACCGATCCGCTGGAGCCCACGTCCCATCGTGTGGATCGCCCATCCGGTGCTGCGACCATTCGGCTGAGCGGCCCCTGCCATCGCGATCGGTACCTTTGGCCGCCTTTCGTCATCGTTCAATGGGTTCCACCCGCACGGCCGCATTCCATACGCTCGGTTGCAAGCTGAACTTCGCCGAGACCAGCACGCTCGCGCGCTCGCTCGAGGAGGCTGGATATGGCCGCGTGCCACCGGAGGATGGGCCTGACGTGTTCGTCCTGAACACCTGCAGCGTCACGGAGAACGCGGACAAGGAGTGTCGCCGCCATGTGCGCCGCTTCCGTCGGATCAATCCCGATGCGTTCATCGCCGTGGTGGGTTGTTATGCCCAGCTGAAGCCGAAGGAGATCGCCGCCATCCCGGGCGTGGACCTGGTGCTCGGCGCAGGCGAGAAATTCGACCTGGCCGCGCATTTGTCCCTCCGGTCCACCGAAGGCCGCGCATCATCCGGAAGGTCCGGGACAAGCGGGGAAGTCCATTTTGCGCCCATCAAGCACACCACGCGTTTCGTCCCGAGCTACAACATCGGGGAACGGACCCGCACCTTCCTGAAGATACAGGACGGCTGCGACTATTTCTGCAGCTTCTGCACCATCCCCCTTGCGCGTGGCCGTAGTCGAAGCGGCACGGTGTCGCAGATCGTGGACCTCGCGCATCGGATCGCGGATGAAGGCGTGAAGGAGATCGTGCTCACGGGGGTGAACATCGGTGACTTCGGCCGGGCGCAGGGGGAGAGCTTCCTGGAGCTGATCACCGCGCTGGACCGAGTGGGTGGGATCGACCGATTCCGCATCAGCAGCATCGAACCCGATCTGTGCAGTGACGCGATCATCGAACATGTGGCCGGCAGCGAACGCTTCGCACCACACCTCCACCTGCCACTGCAAAGCGGCAGTGATGCGATCCTGCGACGGATGCGGAGGCGGTACGACACGACCCTGTATGCCGAGCGTGTCGATCGCATCAAACGCCTGATGCCCCATGCCTGCATCGGCGCGGACGTGATCACCGGCACACCGGGCGAGACCGACCGGGAATTCGCAAGCACGGACGCTTTCCTGCAAAGTGTTCCGGTGGACTATCTCCACGTGTTCACATACAGTGAACGGGCCAACACCACCGCTGTGCGCATGGAGGACCGTGTGCCGGTGGATATCCGGAGGCAAAGGACCGCTCGTTTGCGCATCCTGAGCGACAAGCGCCAACGCGCGCACCATGACCGTCACCTGGGCGCGACCCGACCCGTCCTGTTCGAACGGGAGGAACTGGACGGAAGGATGCTCGGTCTGACGGACAACTACATCCGGGTGTCGCATTCCCATGACGAAGCGCTCACCGACCGCATCGTAGCTGTCCGCCTGGAGCGCAGCAACAGCGAAGGCAACCTGGAGGGCACCATCCTTCCGGTGGGTGCGGCGTTCACACCGGCCCTGTCAACGATCCCATCTCTTGAGAACGGAGGTACGATCACCGCACAGGACCCCATCACCATCATGGGTTCCTGACCATCGCCATGTACCCTACCCTCTATCACGCGCTGTACGATCTGCTGGGCCTGGACCTGCCCGTGCTGAAGTTCGTGAACAGCTTCGGGTTCTTCGTGGCCCTCGCGTTCGTGGCCGCCAGTTGGACGCTGGCACTGGAGCTGCGCCGGAAGACCTCCGAGGGCCTATTGCGCTCCACGCAGCGAAAGGTGGTGGTGGGCGCGCCCGCCACGATCGGCGAATTGTCCGCGAACGCATTGGTCGGCTTCATCGTGGGCTGGAAAGGGCTCTACCTGGCCCTCCATTTTTCAGAAGCCACGGCGGATCCGCAACATTTCCTTCTCAGCGGCCAGGGCAGTTTTGTCGGAGGGATCCTCCTGGGTGCGCTGTTGACGGGATACCGGTGGTGGCAGAAGCACAAGGACCGCCGCGAGGAGCCCAAGGTGGAGACGATGCTCGTACAGCCCGCCGAGCACGCGGGCAACATCACCCTGACCGCAGCGCTATGGGGCCTGATCGGCGCCAAGATCTTCCACTGGCTGGAGAACCCGGACCAATTCCTGGAGTTCGTCCAACATCCGAGCGGTCGCGACATCATGAGCGGGCTCACCATGTATGGCGGCCTGATCATCGGTGGTGCCATGGTGATCCGCTACTTCGTCAGGCACGGCATTCCCGCGCTCGCAGGCATGGACGCCGCCGCTCCGGGTCTGATGCTGGCCTATGCCGTTGGAAGAATGGGCTGCCAGACCGCGGGCGACGGCGATTGGGGCATCGTGAACACCCACCCGGCACCTTCCTGGGTGCCGCATTGGCTCTGGGCCTATGATTACCCCAACAATGTGAACGCCGTGGGCGTGCCCATCACCGATGGCACCTGCTTCCCCGGCTATTGCACGCATCTGGTGCCGCCGGTCTACCCCACCCCCCTGTACGAAACGATCGCGTGCCTGCTGTTCTTCGCCTTGTTGTGGATGATCCGCAAGCGCCTGTCCGTGCCGGGTCAGCTCTTCGCGGTCTACCTCATGCTGAACGGCTTCGAACGTTTCTGGATCGAGAAGATCCGGGTGAACGTGCACGTGATCGCCAACATCACGCAGGCGGAGATCATCAGCACGTTGCTCTTCCTGCTCGGACTGACGGGCTACTTCTGGCTCCGCCGACGTGACGATCCAATACCCGAAAACCATGGACCTCAAGCACCTGACCCGTGAGGTCGAACGCATCTGCATGGACGTGGCCGCCTTCATCCGTGGCGAGGCGGACAAGCTCACCGAGGCCGGGGTCAATACGAAGAGCGCCAACAACCTGGTGACCCACGTGGACCACACCGCCGAGGACCGGCTGGTGGACGCGCTCGAGGTGCTCCTGCCCGAGGCCGGTTTCATCGCCGAGGAGGGTTCCGGTGAGAAGGGCGCAACGCTCAATTGGGTGATCGATCCCCTCGATGGCACGACCAACTTCGTGCACGGCGTGCCCTGCTATTGCATCAGCATCGCGCTGCTCGACGGTGCAGAACCGCTCTTGGGCTTTGTGCATGAAGTGACGCGCGATGAGCGGTTCTCCGCATGGAAAGGTGGCGGTGCATGGCTGAACGGTTCGCCGATCCGTGTGAGCGAGCGCCAGCGCCTGCAGGACAGCCTGCTGGCCACGGGGTTCCCATACGACGACTTCGGCTACGAGACCGAGTACATGGACCTGCTGCGTGAACTGATGCACCGGACCCGAGGCATCCGCCGGCTGGGCAGCGCCGCCGCCGATCTGGCCTATGTGGCCTGCGGCCGCTTCGAGGCGTTCTACGAGTACGGTCTGAATAGTTGGGACGTCGCGGCGGGCGTGCTGCTCGTGCGCGAGGCCGGCGGCCGCGTCAGCGGCTTCCGTCCCAGCAAGGACCCCGTGTTCGACGAGGAGATCGTGGCCAGCAACAACGCCATCCATGATGAGCTCCTCGAGGTGATCGAACGGAACTGGGCGCGGCAGGATTCATAGTCGGGGGGGCAGGAGTCGCGAGTCCGCACGCACCACTTCCACTCCCGTTTCAGCTTTCAGCTTTCAACTTTCCCCCTCCCCTCGTCCCCATCAACCCCACGAACGTCAGCGCCCCGTTCACCAGCAGCAGTTCGAAGCCGAACGTGTAGCCGTTGAAGAGCTGTACGCTGTATCGGTCGAGCACGAACGTGAGGATCGGCGCCAGGATGCACACAAGCGGCACCAGACGGTCACGGACCTTCCATTTCGTCAGCAGGCCAAAGGCGTAAAGCCCCAATAGCGGACCGTAGGTGTAGCCCGCCACGATGAACACCGTCTTGATCACGCTGGCGTCGTTGAAGGCGCGGTAGCCCATGATCAGCAGCACCAGCGCCGCGCTCATGATCACGTGTACGCGCTTGCGCAGTGGTTCACGCTCCGCCTCCGGCCGATGTTCGATGTCCAGCACGTCCACGCACACGCTGGTGGTCAGGGCCGTGAGGGCGCTGTCGGCACTGCTGTAGGCCGCGGCGATCAGGCCCAGGATGAAGAGCACGCCCACTACCATGGGCAGGGTGCCGTTGGTCGCCAGCATGGGATACAGTTGGTCCGCCTGATCGGGCAGGGCGATCCCCGTCCGCTGCACGTACATGTACAACAGCGCGCCCAGGCCCAGGAAGAAGGCGTTCACCACCACCAGCACCACGCAGAAGCTGAACATGTTCTTCTGCGCCTCGCGGATGTTGCGGCAGCTGAGGTTCTTCTGCATCATGTCCTGGTCCAGGCCCGTCATGGCGATCGCGATGAACATGCCCGCGAGGAACTGCTTCCAGAAGAACTTCGGCGAGTTGGCGTCGTCGAAGAAGAACACTTGGCTGAGGGAGCTGTCCCTCACGTGCCGCACGGTATCGCCGAAGTTCCAACCGAGCGCACGGCCCAGCAGCACCACGGTGAACACGACGGCCAGCAGCATGAAGAGCGTCTGCAGGGTGTCGGTCCAGATGATCGTGCGGATGCCGCCGCGGTGGGTGTACAGCCAGATGAACACCACGGTGGCCACCACGGTGGCGATGAAGGGCACGCCCCACGCATCGAACACGGTGAACTGCAGCACCACGGCCACCAGATAGAGCCGCGCGGCACTGCCCAGGCTGCGGCTCAGCAGGAAGAACCCCGCGCCGGTGCGGTAGCTCCAGCGGCCGAAGCGGTCGCCGAGGTAGCCGTAGATGCTGGTGAGCTGCAGGCGGTAGTACAGCGGCATCAGCACCAGGGCGATCACCGCGTAGCCCGGCAGGTAGCCCAGCACCATCTGCATGTAGCTGAACTGGCTGTCGCCCACCCAGCCGGGCACGCTGATGAAGGTGACGCCGCTGAGCGAAGCGCCGATCATGCCGAAGGCCACCACGTACCACGGACTGCGCCGCTCCCCGAGGAAGAAGGCCGCGTTGCCCGCGCCGCGGCTCGTCCATACGCTGATGCCGTAAAGCAGGCCGAAGTAGGCCAGGATCACCGCCACGATCAGTGCAGGGCTCATGGGCGCAAGATGGGGAGGGAGGAAGAATGACGGGATCGGAACGAGCGGGAGTTGTCAACGAACCGTGGGCGAACATATCGCAGCTTCCCAAAGGGTCACCGCTCTCTATGCCTGTGGTCCGTCCATTTATCGTATATTTGCGATGAATTGATCCCCATGGGCTCCGCCAAACTGGACGAGTTCACCCTGCGCGACAACCGCATCGCGCGTTACGCCAAGGCCCTGGCGCATCCCGCCCGCGTGGCGATCCTGCGGCTGCTGGCCGCCCGAAACACCTGCGTGTGCGGCGATCTGGTGAACGAGCTTCCCCTCAGCCAGAGCACGGTAAGCCAGCATTTGAAGGAGCTGAAGGAGGCGGGGCTGATCCAGGGGGAGATCGAAGGCGCGCGCGTCTGTTACTGCATCAACGCCAAGGAATGGGCCCTGGCGAAACGGACCTTGGACGAACTGTTGGACCAGGTGATCGACCAACCGACGAATTGCTGTTGAGCGATCATCGTATCGGTCAATTACGATAAGCAAGAAGCCAGATGAACACACCGGAAGCGATCAAGGACGAGGTGCGAACGAAGTACGCCGCCATCGCCCGACAGGACAAGACCACCAACGCGAGCTCCTGTTGCGGCAGCGGCGGGTGCAGCACGGAAGTGGCCACGATCATGAGCGAGGACTATGCGGCCCTTTCCGGATACAACGCCGATGCCGACCTGGGCCTGGGCTGCGGACTGCCCACGCAGCATGCCGGCATCAAGTCCGGGGACACCGTGCTGGATCTTGGTTCCGGCGCCGGCAACGACTGTTTCGTGGCCCGCGCCGCCGTGGGCGACGACGGCCGCGTGATCGGCGTGGACTTCACCCCGGAGATGGTGGAAAAGGCCAAAGCGAACGCGCTCAAGCTCGGCTTCCAGAACGTCGAGTTCCGCCAGGGCGACATCGAGGCCCTGCCCATCGGCGGCAACATGATCGACGTGGTGGTGAGCAACTGCGTGCTGAACCTGGTGCCCGACAAGCGCAAGGCGTTCAGCGAGGTGCTGCGCGTGCTGAAGCCCGGCGGCCACTTCAGCATCAGCGACGTGGTGCTGGTGGGCGAACTGCCCGAAGCGCTCCAGCAGGAGGCGTCGATGTACGCCGGTTGCATCAGCGGCGCGTTGCAGATGAGCGCATACCTCGGTTTGATCCACGAACTCGGCTTCGAGCAGGTGACCGTGCAAAAGCGTAAGCCGATCACGGTCCCCGACGACATCCTGGAGAACTACCTCGCCCCTGAGGAACTGGCGCGCTTTCGGTCCGGCGGCGCGGGCATCTTCAGCATCACGGTCACGGCGATGAAGGGCGATGCCCCCTGCTGTGTTCCCGACGCCGAAGGCAAGGACAAGGTGAAGGTGGCCACCGGCGAGCCCTGCGGCTGCGGTGCCGACAATGCCTGCTGCTGATGAGGCGCATCCTCGTTCTCTGCACGGGCAACAGCTGCCGCAGCCAGATGGCCGAAGGATATCTGCGCGACATGCTCGGCGATCGTGCCGAGGTGTGCAGCGCCGGCGTGGAGGCGCATGGGCTGAACTCGCACGCGGTGCAGGTGATGCGCGAGGACGGGATCGACATCTCCGGCCACCGTTCCAAGACGATCGACGCCTTCGAAGGCCAGGACTTCGACGTGGTGCTCACCGTGTGCGACAGTGCCCGCGAGAACTGTCCCTGGTTCCCGGCGACCGCGAAGCAGGTCCACCAGGACTTTCCCGATCCGGCAAAGCTGCGTGGCGAAGAGGCGGAGGTCCTCGAGGGCTACCGCCGCGTACGTGACGCGATCAAGGCCTATTGCGGAGAGCTCACCGCGGAGCTATGATCCGCCGGTATGTCGCTGAGGGCATCGGCACCTTTGCGCTGGTGTTCTGTGGCACCGGGGCGATCGTGGTCGACACCTGGACGGGTGGCGCACTGGGCGTGACCGGTATCGCATTGGTCTTCGGGCTCGTCGTCACAGCGATGATCTACGCGTTCGGCGACGTGTCGGGCGCGCACATCAATCCCGCCGTGACGCTGGCCTTTTTCCTGGCCGGCCGGTCCCAGGGACGGCGGGTCGTTCCCTATGTGCTGTCCCAGCTGGCGGGCGCCTTTGCCGCGTCCCTCGCGCTTCGGGCCCTCTTCCCGGATGATGCCACCCTCGGCGCCACCCTCCCTGCTGTCGACAACACGCGTGCCTTCGCGCTGGAAGTATTGCTGACCTTTCTGCTGGTCCTGGTGATCCTGCAGGTCGCGCACGGATCGAAGGAGACCGGCACCATGGCCGGCATCGCGGTCGGTGCCACCGTCGGTCTGGAGGCGCTCTTCGCCGGGCCGGTCACCGGTGCCTCCATGAACCCGGCCCGCAGCCTGGCGCCGGCGTTGGTATCCGGATCGCTGGACGGGCTCTGGATCTATCTGACGGCGCCTCTCGTTGGCGCCGTGACGGCGGCGTGGCTGTGGCGCTCGTTGCGTCCGGGAGGCCATGGGTTGCGATCCGCTGCGGGCGAGCGGTTGCCATAGGTCTCCGATCTCTGTGCTGCTCGACGCGCGGCGCGGGTGGTCGGACCTACCTTGCGTCGGTACCTTTGATTCTGAATGGAGCCCAAATCATCCCCTCCATGCGCTACCGCGATGCCGCCGTGGCCATGCACTGGTCGTGCAGGGCCTTCGGTTTCGAGCGGCAGCTTGTCGTGCCTGGTGAGAATGGACGCATCGAACATGCGCAACTGACGCTCGGTAGGGGCCTGATCATGCTCGGCTCCGGCCGCCACAATGCCTATGGTCGTCACATGGGGTCGCCGCTGGACCTTGACAGAAGGAACACCTGGTCGATCGAGATCGTGGTGGACGATATCGATGCGCACTATGCGCGGGCGGTGGAAGCCGGTGCCGAGATACTACAGCTCCTGGAGGACCAGGGTTAGGGCGGGAACCCTAATACGCGCAGGGACCCCGTGGAGCATCTCTGGAACTTCGGCAGCCATGATCTCTGGGTGGAAGTTCCCGCGGTTCGAGCGGGAACGAAGACCCATTGCCCTTGCCGTGGCAGGCAGCTACATTCGTGGGCGCTCTCCGCGTCCGGCTCGGTCCGCGACGCCAGGACCGAACACGATGATCATGGGAAGGACCATTCGCGGGATCACCGCTGCCGTTTTGCTCGGCACGCTGCTTCTGATCTCGGGGCCCGCACAGGCCCAATACACCGTGCTGAGCCAGTACGGCAACTTCTCGGATTGCGATACGATGACGCGCGGCATCTACATCGTGTGGTGGGACAACAACTGGAACCTCGCCGCCAACGCCACGGTACTCCTTGACAGCATGTCGAGCTACCGTAACGTCTGCCTGGACCAGCTGGGCATGTTCGATCCGCCCAATCCCATGGACGGACACTACTACAACATCTACCTGCACCAGAGCGGCGACCTTTTTCCCTCCTGGTTCGGCAATGGACAGGGCACCGACCAGAACGGCTACCCCTACCTCACCCTACCCGGGCCCGGCGGAGGCAGTTGGGTGAACGTGGCGCATGAGACCTTTCACATCTTCCAGTACAGTGCCAATTCGCCCGGGTTCGCCTACAACGGCGACAGCCAGTGGTACATCGAGGCGTCGGCCAACTGGTTCGCCGCACGCCAGAACCCCGGGGCAGACCGGGTCTATGTAGAGGGGGAAAGCCTGGTGCGGCTCCCACATGTGCCGCTCTGGTTGAGCTATGACAACTTCCCCGCCTACTACCCACAGAACTGGCAGCGCTATGTGCACCAGTATGCGATGGCCATGTTCCTGACCTACATGTCCGACTTCGGGGGCGTACCCGAGACGGACCTGAGCCACAGCTTCTACGTGGGCACCACGGAACTTCCGCAGGAATACTTCTTCGATCAACTGGGTGGGAGCGCGTTCCGCACCGTGTTCATCGATTGGGCGGCACACATGACCGACCATTTTGACTTCCTGCCGGCCAACCAGATAGCGGCCTTGGAGAACGAATGGGTGGATTATGCGGATCCGCTCGATGACAACGAATTCATCGCGACCTTCCTGAACGCAGGCAGCAACGGATGGTCCCGCCCGGTGGACAGCCTGATCACCACGGGCTGGTCGTTCAACACCTATCGCCTGTACAACACGCAGAACACGAGCTACACGTTCGAACTGGCGGGCGATGCGACCGGCAGCGCCGGTTCACCCACGTATTTTCAGGGGCTGGTCATCATCCAGAGCACGGTGAACGGCACCAGCTTCCACGACCTGAACATGCAGAACGACCAGGACGGCGAACTCACCCTGGCACTGGCCCCCACCGATACCACGGCCTATTTCATCATCGCTTCGATGCCGGAGGTGTTCACCGGCGTGGACCAACGCTATGGCTACGACATGCGCATCAGCGCATCGCCGGTGGGCATTGCGGAGGAAGGGCCCGCTCACCGGCCCGCCCGGATCGTTTCGCGCCATGACATGCTTGGTCGCGAGGTGGCACCGACCTTTCCCGGCGTGCAGGTACTGCATTACGACGATGGCAGCGTGCGCAAGGTGGTCGTGCGGCGCTAGGAGGAGCGATCGCTGGGTGCCGAGTTGCCACTGGAGGAGCGGACGTGCGCCCCGGCTACATTTGTCCGATGCCCCTCTCCT
Organism: Flavobacteriales bacterium; assembly: GCA_020635655.1. Taxonomy (GTDB): domain Bacteria; phylum Bacteroidota; class Bacteroidia; order Flavobacteriales_F; family PHOS-HE28; genus PHOS-HE28. The sequence goes on along the minus strand of JACJZI010000004.1, from coordinate 273,987 downwards.
CCACCCTTTTGGAGAATGCCGTGGACCAACTGGCCACGCTGCCTGGCATCGGTCGGCGCTCGGCGATGCGCCTGGCGCTGGACCTGCTGCGCCGGGATGCGGGCGCGGTGCATCGTTTCGCCGATGCGATACGCCGCATGCGCGATGAGATCCAATACTGCAACGTGTGCTGCAACATCAGCGATCGACCGGTTTGCGAGATCTGCAGCGCGCACGATCGCGACAAGGGCCTGATCTGCGTGGTGGAGGATATCAGCGCGGTGGTCGCCATCGAGAACACGCACCAATTCAAAGGACTGTACCACGTGCTGGGCGGGGTGATCAGCCCGATGGACGGCGTGGGTCCCGAGGACCTGCACATCGCGCGATTGCTGGAGCGCGTGGCCGAGGGTGGTGTGAAGGAGGTGGTCCTGGCGTTGAGCGCGACCCTGGAGGGCGATACGACCTCCTTTTTCCTGAACAAGCGCCTGAGCGAACGCGACGTCCCCGTCACGGTGATCGCCCGGGGCATCAGCATCGGCGGCGACCTTGAGCACGTGGACGAGCTGACGCTTGGTCGCAGCATCATGGACCGCAAACCCTATGAACAGGCTGTCCGGCGCTGACACGGGCATGCCCCGGCGCGGTCGCACCTGAACGCATGGACGCATGAAGCTCTCGGTCGTCATCGTCAACTACAACGTCAGGGCCTATCTGGAACAATGCCTGCATTCCGTCCAGGCGGCGATGCGGGATATCGAAGGCGAGGTGTTCGTGGTGGACAACCAGAGCTCGGACGGGAGCGTGGCGATGGTGCGGGAGAATTTCCCGGATGTTCAGGTGATCGTAAATACCGAGAACGTCGGGTTCAGCCGCGCCAACAACCAGGCGATCCGCCAGTCCAACGGGCGGTACGTGCTGCTGCTGAACCCGGACACGATCGTGGGCGAGGACGTGTTCAGCAAGGTGATCGGGTTCCTCGATGCGCATCCGAAAGCCGGCGGGTTGGGGGTGAAGATGATCGATGGCACCGGGCGGTTCCTGCCCGAGAGCAAGCGCGGTCTGCCCACGCCGCAGGTCGCCTTCTTCAAGATCATCGGTCTGGCAAGGATCTTCCCACGCAGCCGCGTGTTCGGCCGGTACCACCTGGGCCACATGCCCGAGGACCGTACCGCCCCGATCGAGATCCTATCGGGAGCCTGCATGTTCCTTCGGCGCGAGACCCTGGACCGCGTGGGACTGCTCGACGAGCATTTCTTCATGTACGGGGAGGACATCGACCTGAGCTACCGGATCACGCTCGGCGGCTATCAGAATTGGTATTTCCCGGAAGCACGGATCCTCCACTACAAGGGGGAGAGCACCAAGAAGAGCAGTGTGAACTATGTCTTCGTCTTCTACAACGCCATGGCCATTTTCGCCCGGAAGCACTTCGCCCGGAAGCGGCCGGACCTGTTCGGCTGGCTGATCTCGGCCAGCATCTATCTCAGTGCGGCCGCCGCGATCCTCACGCGGTTCCTCAACCGGACCATCCTGCCCCTGCTCGATGCCACTTTCGTCGCTGCTGGTCTCCTGCTTTCGGGGGGCACGCCGTCGAGCGGCAGGGACGGCGTGGACCAAGTGGCGCTCACCACCGCTCTGGTGGTGCTACTTCAGGCTTTTTTCGGTGGTTACGACAAGCCCGTCCGCTTGCGCCACATGTTCCATGGTGTGGCGGCGATGTTCGGCATCGAGGTGCTCCGGTCATGGATCACCCTCACGCCGCTGGCGCTTTCCGATGTCGTTGTGCGGGCCCTGTTGATCGCCGCGCTGCTCACCTTGTCCCGTGCACTACTGCACCTGCTCGGCATTCGGGGCTACAAATTGAGGCCCTTCGACCGGCGCCGGGTGCTTGCAGTGGGTTCACGGGAGGAGGCCCAGGGTGCATTGGCCCTCCTTTGGCAAACACACTACGGCCTCGGGCGACAGGCGGTGCTCGGTCCCGAGGTGCTCGCATCCAAGGATGGATCGCAAAGGTTGAAGCGCAGCCTTGCCGAGGGCCGCTACGATGAACTGGTGCTCTGCGCCCGCGACCTGCCCTGGCGGTCCATCATCGATGCCATGGAGACCTTGCGGGGAGCAGGTGTTTATTTCAAGGTGGCGCAACCCGGCCATCAGGCCGTGATCGGGCCGAGCAGCATCGAAAGCCTCCAGGACCTTTTCATCCTTCCGACCCACAGCGTGCAGAACGCCGCTTCCCGGAGGGTGAAACGCATCGTTGACGTATCGATGTCGGTGGTCCTGGCGCTGATCGCGCCGGTGGGGATCTGGTTCGTGCGTCACAAGGGGAATTTCCTCCGGAACATCGCGCGGGTCGCCGCGGGGGACCGGAGTTGGGTCGGCTATCGCGGATCCGGTGCGCAGGGAATGCGCCTGCCCCCGATGCGGCCGGGGGTGCTCGATCCGCTGATGGTGGGTGGCCCGGTGGACGATCCGCGCACGGTGGAGCGTGTCGATCTGACCTATGCCAAGGACTATCGTGCATGGCAGGACCTTTCCCTCATCGTGCGCGGTTTTTCCCTGCTGGGCGGAGCCTGATCCTATATTTGCTGACCGCTGCCGACAGGATGGGCCTCGCGCAGCGGAACGCGTCCCGAGCCCATGCCGCACGTCCCTCTGCTGTATGTAGGTCCCGGTATCGGTCTGGGCACGATCATCATCGTGCTCCTGCTGATCGGCCTCGTGCTGTTCTCCTTTGGTGTGATCCTCTGGATCCCCCTGAAGCGCATCGGTAGCGGCCTGCGGAGCGGGAACGTGGGTGCAGGAAGGGAATTGCTGCGCGGCACGGCGCGGATCGGCGCGTGGGCGCTGCTGGTCCTGGGGGCCATCGCGTTCATCGCATGGGGGGCAGTGGACGCGGTGAACGGCGAACAGCGACTGGGGCGCCTGTCACGGGCACTGGCACGCTGCGCGCACCTCGTCGAGGACGCCCGCTCCGTGCTCGCGAGCAGCACCCTCAGGAACATCCCGGATTTCTATGGGCTTCCACCCACCCGATTCCATGCGGTCGACCGGTTGGACATGGACATCCTCGGCATCGGTGCTTTCTGGGACCGCGACGAGGACGCCTGGCAGGTGCGGCTGTTCGATCTGCGCAACGATTCACTGCTCTGGCAATGGACCGTTCCTCGTTCGGGAGCAGGGTCCGAATGGCGGTTGAACGAGGTGGGGCGCTTGTTCGAGAACTCCCCGCCACTGCACCCGTACCTCCTGCCAGATGGCTCCTTCGTTGCAAAGCTGGACATGACGCCGAATCTGTTCCGTATGGACCGGAACGGCCACGTGCTTTGGACGGACCATGATCTGGTCTACCACCACGCGACCCAGGTCGATGCGGAGGGAAAACTATGGACCTGTGCATCGGATCTGCCCCGCGGACCGGAAGGCCGGATGTTGGGACGCGTGGTCCGCGGCCTTTATGGCGAAAGGATCGCCTATCAGGACGATCAAATAGTGCGCATCGATCCAGAGGATGGCCACATCATCTACCGGAAAAGTGTTGCCGGGATCCTCGTCCGGAACGGCCTTGCCGGACGGTTGTTCAGCGGGAACATGAACGACCCCATCCACTTGAACGATGTGGCACCTGCGCTGCGGGACGGCCCCTGCTGGCGCAAAGGCGATCTCTTCCTCAGTTTGCGCGACCGTTCCATGATCGTACAATACCGGCCGTGGGCGGACAGTGTGGTGCGCGTGATCGATGGTCCATTCCTGGCGCAGCACGACATCAACATCGGACCGGGTACCACCATCTCGGTGTTCAGCAATCGCCAGATCTTCCGTGAGCAGTACTCCCTAAGCAACCGCACACATGTACCCAAGGAATGGGGCCTTCCCGTGGACGACCTGGACCATTCCCAGGTGGTCGTGGTCGATCTCGCGGACGGGCACCACTGGACGGTCGGCGACAGCCTGATGGCACGCGAGCATGCGCGGTCCCGTACGCAGGGCCTCCATGAGATCCTGCCGGACGGTTCCCTATACCTGGAACTGCCGAGCCAGCGTCGGTACATGGTGCTCCGCGATGACCAGGTGCTGTTGAACAAGGTGTTCGGCACACCGATGGGTGGGCGGGTCCATGTGCCGGCGTGGGTCCGCATCCTGCCGGACAGCCTCGTCCGCGAGGCAGGTTTCACCAGGGCGATCGGAATCCTGCCGGACGTGAACGGCCTCGACGATGAGTTCGCCCCGGACGGTGCGATCGGCACTGTAGGACGAACGCCATCCGGACCGCCCCCCTTGTCCGTATGGCTTGTGGTGCTTTTCTCATCGGTACTGCTGGCGGTGGGCATCATGCTCCTGCAGCGCCCCTTCATGCGGCTGATCGAGCTTACGGGAAGGCTCGTCGATGCCCTGCTCGACCGCCGGTCCGGGGAGAACATCCGGTCCAAGATCTTGGTGCGCCAGGCGACCGCCGAAAGCAGCGCGCTGCTGGGTCTTGTGATGCTATCGCTGCTCGTGCTTGCTTTGGCCGCGGTCCCGCTCGTCGTGCTCGGAGGCACGGAAAGGCCTTGGGCCTACCTGGATGCGCCCATGCATGGCTGGAACCTAGTGGCACTTCTTCTCGGCACCACCCTGCCGTTCGCACTGGCATCCCGGTTTCGCACCCGCACGGATTATTCCCCATGGTCGAAACTCCTGCATCGGGTGGTGCTGAACGGGCGCCACATCGGCCGGTTCCTGTTCGAGCGGGAACGCCGCGCATTGGACCGGCCCATCGGCGTGATGCCCCGACAGGGTCCGGTGATCATCTCCGGGCTCGCCCGTGCAGGCACCACGGCGCTCACCACCATGCTGGCCCGTTCGCCGGTGTTCCACTCGCTCTCCTACGCCAATATGCCGCTGTTGCTGGCCCCGAACATCTGGCACCGGATCTACCGACCGAGGTCGGGCGCAGCGCGCGAACGGAGCCATGGTGACAAGGTGCTGTTCAGCTATACCAGCGTCGAGGCCCTCGAGGAGTACTTCTTCAAGGTATTCCTTGATGATGCGTACATCCAGGGGGATGTGCTGGTGGAGCACACCCTTTCCGTCGAGGTCGTCGCGGATTATGCGGACTATCAGCGGATCATCGGGCGACAGCATCCGGAACGTCCCGTCTATCTGGCTAAGAACAACAACCTGATCCTGCGGTACGCGTCACTTCGGGAAAGAATGCCTGCGCTTCGGACCGTATTCCTCTTTCGGGAACCGATCGACCATGCCTGGTCACTGATGAAGCAACACCTCCGGTTCACCGAAATGCAGCGCGCCGACCCCTTTGTGCGGGAATACATGGATTGGCTCGGTCATCACGAGTTCGGCCTTGGCCTGAAACATTTCGTGTTCGCGGGGGAGCGCACGCGCATCGATGCGGCACCGGATTCCATCGACCACTGGCTGCAGGTCTGGATCGCCTACTACACGCGATTGCTCGACCTCATCGCGGAGGACGGCACGCTATTGATCGCCTATGCGGACCTGCTGCGCGATCCCGATGGTGTCCTCCTTCGGATCGGGGAACATGTCGGCATGGACCTGCATCTACCAAAGGCCGATCCGTTCGCCAACGACAATGCGTTCGACGGGTCCGTTAACGAGGACCTCCGGGCACGGGCGGATGCACTCTATACGCGATTGATGAAAAGAAGCATGACTGCCCCCCGCACCCGCCGTCATCCTGACTGAAGTTTACCTTTGGCGCGACCGTCCGCACCAAAGAAAGGATCCTCGAGTATGGAGATATTACTGCCCAAGATGGGCGAGAGCGTGGCGGAGGCCACGATCATCAAATGGCTGAAGCAGGAAGGCGACCGCGTTGAGGCGGACGAACCCATCGTGGAGATCGCCACGGACAAGGTGGACAGCGAGGTGCCTGCCCCTCAGGACGGGGTGCTACTTGAGCGCCTGGTGAACGATGGTGATGTGGTGAAGGTGGGCCAGCCGATCGCCCGCATCGGTGCGGAAGGCGGGTCGGTGGAGGCCGTGTCCACACCCGCTCCGGCGGCGGCAACAAGGTCCACGCCCCTGCCGCCCCCCAATGGTGCTTCGGTCGGCAATGGGCATGCGGCCGCCAGTGCACGGTCCGCCGCCCTGCCCGAAGGCGCGCCGCCCGCACGAACGGGACCCAGCGGACGGTTCTATTCCCCCTTGGTGCGCAACATCGCGCAAAGTGAAGGGGTCTCCATGGCCGAGCTCGAATCCATTCCCGGCTCAGGGAGCGGAGGCCGCGTCACGAAGAAGGACCTGCTCGACTTCCTGCCGAACAGGGGGGCATCCGCCGGACCCGCGGCCGGCCCGACGCCCGCACCTGCTCCAGGAGCATCCCGTGTGGCCCCCATCGCGCCCGTTGAAGCCCCCCGCGAAGGGGGCGTGGCCCCCGTCCTGTCCACCGGTGACGAGATCATCGAGATGGACCGTATGCGTCGGTTGATCGCCGACCACATGGTGATGAGCAAACGGACCAGCCCGCACGTCACCAGTTTTGTCGAGGCGGACGTGACCAACCTGGTGCACTGGCGCGACAAGGTGAAGAAGGCGTTCGAGCAACGCGAAGGCGAGAAGCTCACCTTCACACCGATGTTCATCATGGCGATCGTCCAGGCGATCAGGGAGATGCCCATGGTCAACGTGCAGGTGGACGGCTACAACATCATCAAGAAGAAGGACATCAACATCGGCATGGCCGCTGCGTTGCCCTCGGGCAACCTGATCGTTCCCGTGATCCGCAATGCGGACCGACTGAACCTCGTCGGCATGGCGCGCATGGTGAACGACCTGGCTTCCCGCGCGCGCGCAGGCAAGCTGCAGCCGGATGAGATCCAGGGGGGCACCTATACCGTTACGAACGTGGGTACCTTCGGGAACGTGCTGGGCACCCCCGTGATCAATCAACCACAGGTGGCCATCATGGCCACCGGGGCCATCCGCAAGAAACCGGCGGTGATCGAAACACCCGAAGGTGATCTGATCGGCATCCGTCACATGATGTTCCTGAGCCACAGTTACGACCATCGGGTCGTGGACGGCGCGTTGGGCGGACGCTTCGTCCGTCGCGTGGCCGACATCCTGGAAGCCTGGTCGCTCGGGGCCGAGTTCTGAAGCACCGGGCTCCGGTAGGGAAAATATCTACATTTATCCGCGCCACACCTGACCGACCTGAACGAACGACCCACGCAATGAGATACGGCTACCCTGCGCTGTTGGCGTTGGCCTTGCTCGGCCCCCGGTGGACCGCCGCACAAGGCGACAACACCAGCTTCAATTGGAAGTTCGAGGAGGCCAACAGACTGATGGAGGAGAAGTTCTACAACCAGGCGGCTGAGATCTGGAAGGAACTCCTGGACCAGCAGCCTGACAACGCCAACCTGAACTACAAACTGGGGTACTCCTACTTCAGCTCGTACAACCAGAAACAGAAGGCCCTTCCCTATCTCGAAGCAGCGGCCCAGAAACGCACCAGTGGCTACGGCAGCTTCAACACCTCGAACTACGATCCGTTCGATCCCAAGGAGACCAATGCGCCCGTGGAGGTGGACTATTATCTGGGGAGGGCCTACCACCTGAACAGCGAGTTCGACAAGGCCGACCAGTTCTACCAGAAGTTCATGGACGAGGTCGACCCCGGGCACGAGCTCTGGCAGCAGGCCAAACGTGGCAAGGAGCAGACCGCCAATGCACGGGAACTGGTCGCCGACCCCAAACCCTACGAGATCAGCAACGTGGGCCCTGTGGTCAACTGCGAGTACCCCGATTTCAGCCCGGTCCTGTCCGTCGATGGCAATGCCTTGTTCTTCACCTCACGTCGGATCCGGCCCGATAGTTCGAACGCCGGCATCATCGATGAGAAGGCGGGGCTGCCCTTCGAGAACATCTACGTGAGCTACAAGGACCGCGATGGCAACTGGCAGGAACCCGAACTGTTGAACATCAATCCCGCCGGTGCGGGCCACCTCGCCTCGGTGAACGTGAGCGCGGATGGTCAGACATTGATCATCTATCGGGATGACGATGGTGATGGCAATCTGTATGAGAGCAAGCTTGTGGGTGAATTGTGGAGCGACCCGGTGCTCATCGGCAGCGATGTCAACACCAAGAGCTGGGAGACCCATGCCGCGCTGACCGCCGATGGCAACACGCTCTATTTCGTCAGCGATCGCAAGGGGGGCTTCGGGGGACGCGACATCTATCGCGTGGTCCGGCTTCCGAACGGGGAATGGAGCAAGGCCCAGAACATCGGCAACGTGGTGAACACCCCCTACGATGAGGACGGCGTGTTCATCCACCCCAATGGACGCACCATGTTCTTCGCCTCCAAGGGCCACAACAGCATGGGCGGGTTCGACATCTTCAGCTCCGAGATGCAGGAGGATGGCACTTGGACCCCACCCGTGAACATCGGCTATCCGCTGAACACGGTCGATGACGACGTGTTCTTCGTCACCACCGCGGACGGGCTCCGGGGATACTTCAGTTCCGACAAGATCGGTGGGTATGGCGAGAAGGACATCTACTTCGTCGACCTGCCCCAGGAAATGGAGTCCGAGGGTCTTGCCGTGCTCAAGGGCTTCATCGTGCCGCCACCCGGCCAGGGCCTGCCGCCAAGCACCATCCTTTACGTGACCGACAAGGCCACCGGTGAGGTCAAGACCTACAAACCGCGTCAGCGGGACGGGGTCTACGTGGTGATCCTGCCGCCGTGCAAGGAGTACAACCTCGATTATCGTGTGGACGACAAGACCATCCATACCGAGGACATCTTCGTGGAATGCGAATCGGCCTACCAGGAGATCAACAAGGAGATCTATCTGAACCCGGTGGCCATCACCGGTCCGGCCAGCATGGTGGACCTGCCCAAGGGCTCGCCCCCGGGTTCGAAGGAAAAGGGTGAACCCGCAGGAGGCATGAGCGAGCAGGGCACCGCCAAGAAGGAAAATGCCCAGGAACCGCTCACGGATGCCCAGTTGAAGGAGAAGGGCGCCACCCATACCATGCCCGATGCCTCCTATGTCAAGGAGTACCAGAAGTTCTACGCCTACAACATGAAGGACATCGACATGAACGAGTCGGAATGGACCGCCTTCATCGACGCCGTGGTCGGTCTGATCGATGAAAAAGGCAAGGCCAATGTCGTGATCGAATCCAGTGCTTCCCATGTGCCCACGAAGACCTACGGCTCGAACGAGAAGTTGAGCAACCTGCGGATGGAGGATGCCCGCAAACGCTTGATCGAATCGGTACAGGCACGCGGCAAGGACCCGGACAAGGTCCTGTTGGAGGCGGTGAACCACCTCGTGCAGGGACCGCGTTACCGTGGTGACTACAAGGACACGGAGAAGTACGGCAAGTTCCAGTACGTGAAGCTGAAGACCCGCTAGTGCGACGATCGTGAAGAACTCGAAGAGCCCCGGCGAACACCGGGGCTTTTTCATTGCACACCTTTGTGCATGCGCCTGAAGTTGGAACGTCCCCTGGCTTTCTTCGACCTGGAGACCACCGGTGTCCGCATCGGAAGCGACCGCATCGTCCAGATCGGGGTCGTGGTCATGGATCCCAATGGAGGTCGCTTGAGCTGGAAAAGCCTGGTGGATCCCGGCATTCCCATCCCGCCGGAGGCCACCGCCGTGCATCACATCACCGATGCCGACGTGGCCGATGCGCCGACCCTGGAGGCGCTTGCGGATGAACTTCTTGAGCTTCTCCGAGGTTGTGACCTGGGTGGTTTCAATTGCCTGCGGTTCGACGTGCCCCTGCTTGCCGAGGAATTGCATCGCATCGGGCGCAACTGGGATACCTCCTCCCTCAGGATCGTCGACGTCCAACGGATCTTCCACAAGATGGAGCCGCGTGACCTCGGCGCGGCCGTTCGGTTCTATCTCGGAGGTGAACTGGTCGGGGCGCATGATGCCCTCGCCGATGTGGAGGCCACCGCCGAGGTGCTGCTCGCCCAACTGGAGCGCTATCCGGAGCTGCCCGTGGACGTGGACCAACTGGGCGAGTTCAGTGGTGATTGCGACCGAAGCCCCGATCCCGCGGGTAAGTTGACCTTCGATGCATCCGGGACGGTGTGCCTGGCATTCGGCAAGTACCGCGGATGGCCTTTGGAACAGGTGGGGCGCAACGACCCCGGTTACATGCAATGGCTCATGACCAAGGCCGAACTGCCGGGAACCACGTTGGCCATCATGAAAGGCGTGTTGGCGGACACGCTCGCCTGATCTTTCCGCACGGTTCGAGCGAACCACCCGGGCAATCCTACGCACATCGATCGCCGCGCCAACCATGAAGATCTTCTGCATCGGCCGCAACTACGCCGACCACGCGCATGAGCTTGGGAACATTGTCCCGGAGGAGCCCGTCCTCTTTCTGAAGCCCTTCACGGCAGTGGCGCTCACCGACAAGCCCCTGCATCTGCCCGAACATCTCGGACCGATCCATCACGAGCTCGAACTGGTGGTCTCGTTCGATACGTATGCGAAGGACATCCCCGAGGCCATGGCGCCCGGGATGATCGCCAGCATCACCCTCGGACTGGACCTGACCGCACGTGCCGTCCAGGAGGAACTCAAAAGAAAGGGCCTGCCCTGGGAGAAGGCCAAGGCGTTCGATGGCAGCGCCGTGATCGGGGATGTGCATCTGCCGATGACCTCCGCCACGGACCTGCAGGCGTTCCGACTGCGCTTGCTTCGCAATGGAGATCCTGTCCAGGAAGGACGTACCGCGGACATGATCCATCCCGTCACAAAGCTGGTGCACCACGTTTCCCGGTACATCACGATCGAGCCCGGGGATCTCCTGTTCACAGGCACCCCGGCCGGCGTGGGGCCGATCGAACGGGGTGATGTGCTGGAAGGTTTCCTGGACGACAAGCGTCTGCTCCACGCCCGCTTCGCATGATCGCGATCGATGCGGCTGGGTACCTTTGCGGCCCATGACCAAGATCGTCCAAGTCGGCCGGATCGAATGCGGCAGTGACCGGTTGTTCCTCATCTCGGGACCGTGCGTGATCGAGAGTGAGGATGTGATGCTGCGCACCGCGGAAAAACTGAAGGAGGTGAGCGAACGCATGAAGGTCCCCGTGATCTTCAAGAGCAGTTTCACCAAGGACAACCGGAGCAGCGTCGACTTCTACCAGGGCCCGGGCCTGGAGGAGGGCCTGAAAGTGCTTGCACGGATCAAAATGGACTTCGGTTTCCCCATCCTCACCGACATCCACTACCCGGGTCAGGCCGGTCCTGCAGCCGAGGTGGTGGACGTCCTGCAGATCCCCGCCTACCTCTGCATGCAGACCACCCTGGTCACGGAGGCGGCAAGGACCGGCGCGGTGATCAATCTCAAGCATGGCCAGTTCCTGGCGCCGGAGAACATGATCAAGCCCGCCCAGAAATGCGAGAGCGTCGGGAATTCGCGGATCATCCTGACCGAACGCGGATACACGTTCGGTTACAATGACCTGGTCGTCGATCCCCGCGCGTTCTTCCATCTGCGCAGCACCGGTTACCCGTTGGTCTTCGACATCACGCACAGCATCCGCAAATACGGCATTCCCAGCGCCGATCCACGTGGTGGCAACCGCGAGGTGATGCCCACGATCGCGCGTGCGGGCGTGGCGGCGGGCGTGGATGGCGTGTTCATCGAGACCCATCCCGATCCGAGCGAAGCGCTCTGCGATGCGGCAAGTCAGCTCTGCGTGTACGACCTGGAGGAATTCCTCAAGCCCCTCCTTGACCTGCACGATGTGGAAGTGACCCACAGGGAGCGGTCCGTAACGATGTGAGCCAAGATCATCCTGCATAGCGTCCATCAGCTTTCACCCTTCAGCTTTTCAATTCGACATGGAGCTCTATCTCGACAGCGCCGATCCCAAAGAGATCGATGAGGCCTTCAAGCTCGGCTTCCTTTCCGGACTGACCACCACGCCCACCTTCATGCATCGCGGTGGTGTGAAGGACATCGACAGGATGATCCTTGACCTGGCCAAGAAGGTGCCCGTCCTTCAAGTGGAGGCCTTGGGGGAGACCGCCGAGGAGATCGTGAAGGAGGCGGACCGCCAATTGCGAATGGGCCTGAAGAAGGACACCACGGTCTTCAAGATCCCCGTGAGCCTGGAGGGCCTTCGGGCCTGCCGGACCCTGCGCAACAAGGGCATCCAGGTGAACGTCCACCTGGTCTATACCATCCAGCAGGCCTACATGGCCATGCAGGCCGGGGCCAGTTACGTATGCCCCCTCGTGGGACGGCTGCAGGACCAGGGCCACGATGCGCTCGCCCTGGTCGAACAATGCGTGCGGGCCGTGAACTACTATGGCTACGACACCAAGATCATGTTCAGCAGCGTGCGCACCATTGAACATGTGCGGAACGCGGTGGACATCGGTGTGCACACGATCACCGTGCCTTGGAAGATCATGAAGCAGCTCACCGACAACCACTTCACCGCGATCGGCACGCAGCAGTTCTATGTGGACACCCGCCTGATCACCATGAAGGTGAAGGACGTGGTCTCCCGTGCCAATCCGATCGTCAAGGAAGGCGCCACGGTCAGCCAGGCCCTGGTCGAGATGACGAAGCATGGTTTCGGAGCGGTGATGGTCGTGGATGCGAAGGGGAGGAACAAGGGTGTCTTCACCGACGGGGGCCTGCGCCGTGGCCTGGAAAAGGAGGGCAACAGGTTCCTTGCGAAGAAGTTGAGCGCACTGAAGTTCGACCCCCCGTTCATCATCAGCCCGGAAGCTCTGCTCGACGATGCGCAGAAGGCCTTCAAGGAGCACAAGGTGGATACCTTGAGCGTGAGCGAGAACGGCAAGCAGCTCGGCATGCTCGATATCCAGGACCTGATGAAGGCGATCGCGGGTTGAGATGAACGACCTGCGCACTTTCTCGCGGCTGGGAACACGATTCCTTCGGCCGCCGGACCACCTCCAGCGAAGCCTCGCCGGTGTGCGCTGCCTGCTGCTGGATTGGGACGGGGTGTTCAACGATGGCTGGAAGGACCCTGATGGCGGTAGTCCCTTCAGTGAGGTCGACAGCATGGGCCTGAACCTGCTTCGGTTCGGACTTTGGCTCGTGAACCGGCGACTGCCCGTGTGCGCGATCATCACGGGCCAGCACAATCCAACAGCGGAACACTTCGCGCAACGCGAGCACCTGCACGCGGTCTACATGGGGTTCACGCACAAGTTGGAGGCCTTGGAGCAGTTCCGGAACACCCATGCCATCGATGACAAGCAGGTGGCGTTCTTCTTCGATGATGTGCTGGACCTGCCCCTGGCGCGGCGCTGTGGATTGCGGATCATGGTCGACCAGCCCGCGAGCCCGCTTTTCGAGAACTACGTCAGCTCAAAGCTCGACGCCGATCTGTTGACGCATCTGAACGGTGGACGTCATGGTCTTCGCGAGGCCTGTGAACTGCTGCTCGCGCTCATGGGACGTTATGACGAGGTGGTGGAACACCGCCTGCTCTATTCCGATCCATACAAGGCCTATCTGGCCGATAGGAACGCGGTGGACACCACCGTGGTCCGCAACCCGCGCTGAGGGGTCAATGCTGCTGCATCCGAGGGGGTACGCGAAGGGTCAGGTCGATCCCCGCATCCGTTCCATCGAATGCGAACGAGGCATCCTTGAAGGAAGCGGGCCCCATCCGTCCGATCGCGTCATTGCTGAATCCGACCGGTTCCTGCGGGATGCCCAGTTCGTTCTTGTCGAGCACACCATTCCCGTTCACATCCAGGAACACTTTCACCGCATAGGTCCCGGCCGGTGCATGGGGGAAGTGGAGCACACCCCGGTCCCCACGGACGGTCAGGACCTCTTCGCGGCAGCCCTGTACGGTCCGGAACGCATCATCGTCCGGACATAGCGCCAGGTGCAGCGCACCCGATGGGGCCTCGGCAGGCAGGTGGACGGTCACGGTGAGCTCGCCTTGGGCACGAAGCCACAGGGGAATGAGGATGATCAGGATGCTCAGGAATTGCGGCATGGCACGAAGTTCAGAACGGTCGATGGATGGAGATCGCTCCACGAAGCTCCTGTTCGAACAGATCCCGTTCCATTTCCCGTGCCCCCAGCGATCCGGTGAACGGATTCAAGAGCTGTGCGTCGTGCAATTTGAAACACTGACGTATCAGATGTTCATGTGTATGGTGGAAGGCGAAGCGCGAGGCATTGGGGCGCCGATGGAACATGCTCTCCCCGAAAAAGGCCGATCCGATATGCACGCCATAGAGCCCGCCGACCAATTCGCCGTTCTCCCACACCTCCACGGAATGGGCGTGGCCGCTCCGATGTAGCGCACCGTAAGCGGTGATCATCGCTTCTGTGATCCACGTGCTGGGCCGGTCCGCGCATGCGCGCATTACCCGTTCGAATTCGCGGTCATGTGTGCACAGGAAACGACCCGACCGACGCAGGGCCTGCACGGAGCGTGGGATCGGAAGGGGAAGGAGCGGGAATACCGCCCGGGTCCGGGGCAGATACCATTGGATCCTGCCATCCGCATCCCCCATGGGGAACATGCCGAGTGTGTAAGCCTGCAGGAGCAGGCGGGGGTCCATGGCGTCCGGCGATCGCGAGGGAAGGCTCATCGAACGGCCTTCACGATGCTGCGCCGCAGATGCGCACTGCCGAGGTCCACAACCATGACATACGCGCCAGCGCTGAGCCCGCGCAACGCGGCGTCACCGAGCCACAGTCGTTGGTAGGTGTGCGGGTCAAGGGCTTTGTTGGCCTCCCAGACCTGGCGACCGTCGGGGCCGTACAGGCGGATCTCCGATCTGTCCGCATCGCCCGTGAAAAGTGCCAGTTCGAAATGATCGGTGAATGGCACGGGCATGACCTCCAGGAACGTGGCGTTGGCCAATCCGGTCAGGTCCGTGCCACCCAGGAGCAGGTGTGCGCGCCAAAGGTCGGGTATGCCGTAGCCAAGGTCATCATCGGGATGCGCGTGGTGCGAGGCACTTTGGATCACCGCCTGTCGGATCTCCTCGGCCGAACGGTCGGGATGCAATTGCCAGAGGCACGCCAGTCCTCCCGCCAGTATCGGTCCACTGAAGGAGGTGCCATTGATCGACTCCACCTGGTCCCCATCGAACCCCAGACCATAGGCGTGAAGGCCAACGGCTGCAACGTCCGGTTTCACACGGCCGTCGCTGCTGGGCCCCCTTGAGCTGAACGCGGCGACGGAACGGTCCGGTCCCACGGCCCCGACGGCAAGGATCCCTTCCGCATCCGCCGGTGCTCCGATGTAGTGCCAGTCCTTGTCACCGCTGTTCCCGGCGCTTACCACCACCACCATGCCCCTGGTCGCGGCGATCGAGGCGGCGATGCTGATCCTGGCCGTTGTGCCGTTCATGTCCCCATAGGTGTGGTCCTGAAGGCTGTCATCGAACGTGGTATATCCCAGGGAGGTGTTCAGCACATCGCACCCCATGCTGTCACAAAGCTCGGCGCCCCGCACCCAATTGTCCTCCTCCACGATGTACTCGGAGTTCGCGTTCTCGGTGCGGACCAGCACGAAGTCGGCAAGTGGCGCGGTACCCAACAGGTGGCCATCGATCCGGCCGGCCATGCAGGAGAGCACGGTGCGGCCATGCCAATGTTCGTGGTACACATCGCCGTCCTCGTCCACCACGTCCTCGGTCATCAGGATGCCCCCACGTGCGAACAGTTCGGCGAAGGCCGGTAGTGAATCCGCATGGTCGAAGCCTGAATCGAGGATGCCGATGCACATGCCCTGCCCTTCCGCTCCTGCGGCATGCAGCAGGTGGCCGTTCAGCATCTCGATCTGCCGATAGCTCTCACCGTAGATCGGCTCGTAGTATCCCCCGATCATGCCTTTCGGAGCTGCCGGGTCGAACTTGTCCCCGACCCGGCGAGGGTGTCCATCCCCACTTCCCACCATTCGAACGGATGAAACGAAGTACAGGTCGCCGATGGAATCCAGCGCGAGCGTATCCGTGCTGCGGATCGTGACGGAGTTGGTCCATTTGCTCCGGTACATGAGCTGGAACGCACCGGCCGCCATCAGCGCATCCACATAGGCCGGGTCCACGGGCAGGTCCAGTTCATCGATGGCGATTTCCTGGCGAAGGCGCCGATCGATGGCCCGCTGGCTGAGGAAGGCCTCCGGATGGTCGATGCTGAATGGCGTGTTCGTCTTGTCCGTAAAGGCCACCCGATAGGTGGCCGGTGCGGTCTGCGCGCGGCTCCCGAGGGAGCACACCACGAAAAGCACGAAGGTCCCGCGCCGGATCATGGGCCGTATGCCGTGATGGTCTGATGGAGATACCAACCACGGGTACGCGGCACGGGCGGGAGCGTATCGAGGAAGATGAACTGCGTATTGCTGCTGTCCACCTGCCGGTACACCAGTCCTGCATGCTTTGCGTAGCGTTCGATGTAGATCAGGGTATCCACCAGATTGTTCAGGAAGGTGCTGCGCACGGTGACGGTGCTGTCGAAATGCAGGCCGTTCGCCGACCAGGGCTGGTCCACATCCTGGAATTCGACTTCGATCGGTTCCTGGGTGTTGTAGACGTTCAGGTCCCAATACTCCCCATTGTGCGTGGGGAAGGTCAACTTGAGGTACCGCCGGTTCTCCTCGGTGCGTTCGGCGGCCGTCGCGCTCCGCGTTTGTGCCCAAACGTCATGGATCACCCAGTCGCCCAGGCTGTCGAGCACGTAGCGCTCGATGCGCTGCGCCGTTCGCCCTTCAGCATCGGTAAAGGCGGATTCCAGCAGTTCGCGCAGGTGGTAGTAACGATGCCCTGAGATCTGGTCGTTCTCGTTCAGCCACGCCGTATCCACATCGTATTCGACCCAGTGCCCGACATCCGTCGGAAAATAGCCATGCCCCAGGTCCACGGGACCATTTGCATCTTCCTTTCTGCAACCGCCGACGAGGATGACGCCGGACAAGCCGATGAGCAGGACCGTGTTCTTCATGCGTTGGGTGAGCCTCGATCGATGAACCCTCCACCGACCACATCCTCCCCGTCATAGAAGACGGCGCTTTGGCCGGGCGCGATGCCTGCGACGGGTGTATGGAATTCGACCTTCACCCGGCCATCCTCCATCGCAATGGTCGCCGGTGTGCCCTTGTCCTTGTATCGGATCTTGACCGTGACCTCCATTTCACCCTCCAGACCGGGGACCTTTTGGAAGTTCGGTCGCCGCACCCACATGACCATCTTCTGCAATTCGTCCTTTCTCCCGAGCACGACCGTATTGGTGTCAGGAAGGATGTCCGTGACATAGAGCGGCTCCCCGACGGCGATGCCCAGCCCCTTGCGCTGTCCGATCGTGAAGAACGGGTAGCCATCGTGTTCCCCCAGCGTTGTTCCGGAGGTGCTGACCAGTTTGCCCCGGGACAATTCGCGGAAGGCTTCAGGCTCCTTGCGTTTCAGGAACCCTCTGTAGTCGTTGTCCGGAATGAAGCAGATCTCATAGCTCTCGCTCTTGGCGGCCAGCTCGGGAAAGCCGCTTTCCCGGGCCATCTCCTTGATCCGTTCCTTGGTAAGACCGCCCAGCGGGAACATCGTCCGCCCGAGGTCCTCCTGGGACAGCCCCCAGAGCACGTAGCTCTGGTCCTTGGTGCCGTCGACCCCGCGCGAAATGACATGCCGTCCGTTCGCTTCGCGCACCCGTGCGTAATGTCCGGTCGCGATGCCCAGGCAATCCATCTTCTCCGCACGGTCGAGGAGGGCCTCCCACTTGATGAACGTATTGCACAGGACGCAGGGATTGGGTGTCCGTCCCGCCAGGTATTCGCTGGTGAAATCGCGGATGATCGCATCACCGAACTCGGAGCGGATGTCGAGGATCATGTGGTGGAACCCCCTGCTCACGGCCATGTTCCGGGCGTCGTTGATGCTGTCCAGGTCGCAGCAGCCGGTGACGCGCTTCCCTCCCCCGCTCTGGGCGTAGTCCCAGGTCTTCATCGTGACCCCGATCACCTCGTAGCCCTCTTCATGCAGCATCATCGCGGCCACCGAACTGTCCACGCCACCGCTCATGGCGACCAGTATCCGACCGTGCCTGCTCATGGCCGGCTCGATATCAATTGCCCATTGGCATACTCCTCCGTTCGCACCAGCCCGCCGTTCTCGTCGTAGTACTTCACGGTACCGTGGAGCTCCCCATGCAGGTAGGAGCCCTCCCGCTTGGTGGTCTGTCCCTTGAGCATGCGCTGCATGTCGTCCGAGCGATCGACCTGTCCGAGCATCGGGTCGGTGGGCATGGGTTCTTCCGTGAACGTCCCGTTGTCGTACCATTCGGTGAACGGACCCTCCAACAGACCTTTCCTGTAGGTCTCCTGACGCTTGGGCCGGTCATCGTCATAGCGATCGGTGAAAGTGCCGTTCTCGCGCTTTTCGCGGACCGATGACCCCTGTTCGTACAGGGTCTGTAGTTGCACCGTGCCATCCTGGTTGAAATAGATCCAGGCCCCATCACGCAGACCATTGACCATTCGCCCTTCGATCTCCCGCTTCCCATCGGGGTAGTACCATGTCATCGTCCCTTCCGGTTCGCCGTTCGCATACTGCGCATGGTGTCTGACCTGACCATTGGCGAAGTACTGGATGTGTTCACCATTCTGGACACCCTTTTGGAATCGGACCGTTTCGGCCGGGGAACCATTTTCGAAATAGGTCGTCTGCAGGCCATCCTGTTCGCCGTTGACGTATTGCTCGGTGGCGCGCAGCCTGCCGTCCTCGTCGTAGTAGTTCCAGGTGCTGTCCTTCTGTTCACCCACGTACCGTCCTTCGGCCATCAGTTCGCCGTTGTGGTGGAAATGTCTGCCATGGGCGGCGTTGCTGCCAGGATAATGGTCCACGATACTCTCGACCTTGCCGTCGGTGCTGTAGTAGGTGAAGCGGCCGATCGGTCGGTCGTTGTCGAACCTTCCCGTGTAGCGTACCTGATCACTACCCGCCCAAAGACGCACCCAATCCCCCTGCTTCCGCCCCTGCGGATCGGTCGCGTTCGGTGCCGGGGCAGGCGGTTGGGCCAGGCCTGTCGATGTCAGAACGACGACCAGTGCGATGGACAAAGAAGTGGACCTATGCATCACCGCCCAAAGTTACGGAGGCTGCGCACCGCACGCCGGACCACTCGGCGATGAGGACACCATGGTCGCCCGATGAGGGCTGCGCGATCCCCGGCGGACCTTGGTATGGTCACTACCAGTCGTCCCCCTTCTTCATCGCGGCGTCCAGGCTCGCGATGATCCGGGTGCAGATCGTATGGATGTCCTCCAGGTCACTGCGCTTGTCGGTGGCCATCTTGTCCTCCAGCGGGTACTTGCCCACCGCGATATATTCCAGATGGGTCAACTTGTACCGATAGCGGTTGTCCTTGATGTCGACCGTGAGATCGTATTCGATGTATTTGCGGGCCGTTCCAGGCAGGGCTTCACGATCGTGCATGGTGTAGCTGTCCCCGTCCTGTTTGCTTGATGCATATTGACGTTCCTCGGGGTTGTAGTTCTGCTTGATCCACTTTTCGAGACGTCCGCGCAGATGTTCCTTGTCGGCATCGATCATATCGCTCACCGCCTGGTAGGTGTACTTGTCGGTGATGCTGTCCCGCGGGATGATGTGACGCTTGTTCTGGGCTTGTGCGGATGTGGCGATCAGTACCATGGCTGCGAGTGAGGTGACAATGGGATGGACCATGGGATGGGGGTTTACCCGACAAGTTAACCAACGCCGATGATCCGGTCAGGACAGCACCGCATGGCGTCCTGCGATCGCGCCCGTGGTCCATGCGGCCTGGAAGTTGAACCCCCCCGTGATCCCATCGATGTCCAGGACCTCGCCAGCGAAGAACAGACCCGGGACCGTTCGGCTCATCATCGTATGCGGGTCCACATGCTTCAGATCCACGCCTCCCGCCGTGACGAACTCCTCCTTGAACGTCGTCTTGCCGCGCATGGTGTGCCGGTCGTTGATCAGCACTTCGGTCAGGCGATCGCGATCGTGCCTGCCAAGATCGCCACAGCGTTTCCCGGGCCTGATCCGGACGCGATCCACCAGATAGGTCCATACGCGGTTCGGAAGGCCGAACGGCGCACAGTTCCGCAAGATCTTGTCCGACCGTTCCGACCGGAGCGCATCAATGACCGAATGGACCTTCCCCACTTTCGTTCCACCCGTCCAATCGATCCGGACCTCGGTCTCGTACCCGCGCTCGTGCAGCATGATCGCGCCCCAGGCGCTCAACCGCAACGCGGCTGGACCGCTCAGCCCCCAGTGGGTGATCAGCAAGGGGCCGGTCGCTTCGATCCTTGTCCCGCTGATCGTGAGTCGAACACGATCAACGGTCACGCCCATCAATGCAGTGATCCCGTCCTCAGGCAGGTTGAGCGTGAACAGGGAGGGAACGGGCGGCACGATGGCCACCCCAAGGTCCTGCAACCATTGAAGCCCCGAAGCTCGGGGTGCGCCCCCGGTGGCGACGATCACCCGATCGGCGCTGAAATGCGCTGCATCAGTGATCCGCGTCAGGAAAGGGGGCCCGGCCCGGATATGGGTCACCGGAAGGCCCAGTCGCACACGTACACCTGCGCGGGCCGCCGCCTCCTGCAAGGCCTCGATGATCGTCGATGAACGGTCCGAAACCGGGAACATGCGCCCGTCCTTCTCGGTCTTGAGCCGCACCCCCCGGGCAGCGAACCATTCGACGGTCCCGTTCACCGCGAACTGTTGGAAGGCCTTTCGCAGGAAGCGTTCGCCACGTGGATAATTCGCGGCGAGCCGGCGGGATCCACGTTCGTCGTGCGTCACATTGCAGCGTCCTCCCCCGCTGATCCGCACCTTGGCCAGGGGGGTCCTCGTCCGTTCGAAAAGGAACACTTCAGCGGTAGGGTCCGTCGTTCGTGCATGGATCGCCGCGAAATAGCCCGCTGCCCCACCACCGATCACAACGATCCGCATGCGGCAAAGATGGTCGGGCAAGTGCGTCCGGAAACGCCGGAAGTCCAGCTTTGTTCGCTGGTGAGCTTATCAACCTTTTGAATATCAATTACTTATTGAATTGGCACGATGCTTGGCAAGGGCCACGGAGCGAAGAACAAAGACCATGAAAAAGCTGCTTTTTTCCCTCGCGATGATCATCCTGGCAGGCGCCTCGTTCGCCCAGTTCCAGCTCAACCCGCAGATCGGCCTGACCTACCAGGACCTCACCCCGACCGATCAGAACGTCTCGTTCAAGGGAGCCGTTGGTTGGCAGTTGGGTGTCGATTCCCGGATCGGCGACCGCGTGTTCGTCCAACCGGGAGCGTTCATTGGCCGCAACGTGACCGCCATGACAACGAACCTCTCCGACACCATCCGATACGAGAACGACCTGATCCGGACCAACCTCAAACTGAAGGCGCTTGTCGGCGTACGCATCGTGGACCACTACCAGTTCGATCTGCGGTTCGTGGCAGGGCCGACATACGACGTCCTGCTGAGCAGTGACGTGAAGGGCGATGATCAGATCAGTTGGAACGGTGGGGACTTTCGAAAGGGATCCTTCAATATCGATGCAGCCCTGGGCTTCGACATGGGTCTCGTGACCTTGGAACCCAGCGTCAGCTTCGGTCTCACCCGTGTGATGAACGACAACATCACCGTGAAGGACATCGATTCGCGGTACCTGACCTATGGTCTTACCCTTGGTATCAATTTCGGAGATGATGACCGCCGCGATCACAGATGATCGCCCCGCACCCTTCTTCGCCCCCTGCGGTCACCAGCACGTCCGATCCCGCGTACCGAATACAGGTGTCGAACAACAGCGGGACGCCGTAGGGGTCGTCGATCAGGGCTTGGGGCATGCGCCGGTGCCTGGAAGACCCGAAAGCCTTCAACAAGAGCCTAGAGCCTGTTGAAAGAATTTGCTGAGGGAGCACATGCCGCTCGGCACGTATGCGCGGATCCCGTTGAACAGTGTGGCATCCCTTCCCCGACCTTGGGGAGGGAATGCCCCGTTCCCGCGTCTCAGGCGGAAAGCCGATCCAACACGGCTTCGCCTTGGAAGATCCTGGCCTCCAGGTCCAGCAGTGCCCGATGCTGCTGGGCTTCCATTGTACGCAGGCGGTCCGCGGCCTCACGGAAGCGGGGGAGCACATCCCCCGGGACCTGGTCGATCAAACCCGACCAAGTGCGGAGCAGATGCATCCTAACGGCCTTCAACCCCTGCAACAGGGCATCCATTCGGGCTTGGCCCATCGCGCCGCTGCGATCGGCGTGGTAGACCTCGGCCAACAGGGCATCGGCTTCCACGCAGGTGCTGGGGATGGGCGGATGGCCGTGGTCCATGGCCACGTTGGAAAGGTCATGAAGGACCGACCTGTCCTGCATCAATTGTGCGCGCAGGGTCTCCGCCAATGGCCCGTCCCCGGACCGTTTGACCATGCCATTGAGCAATCGTTGCAGCCCTTTGTAGGTGAAATGGAGCTCGTTGATCGCATTGCGCCGAAGGCGATGCCCTTCCCGCAAACGTTGGATGTGCTTGTCGACCATGGGTGCCTAGTTGGGGACATGCACCGCAAGGTTGGGGCCAGGGCGAGGGCGGATGCCAGCATGATCAGCAGGCCGGGAACGGTTCCCGGGTCTTGCCGTATCCAACACAAAGGCTCACCCACCACGCCGCTGGGGCCCGCATGGTCCATTTGGCCCGGGCCGACCCCAACAGCCGGGGAATGCACCTTCCAGGATCGGTGCAGTGATCATCGTCAATCACATTGGATCCGGTCCGGGATCGCCACATCCGGTTGGTCGGGAGACGCGCGATGATCCGATCTCAACGAACTGTCCGGTCCTGGGCAAGCATTCGAACACGAGCATCGATCAGGCTTGTCCTATAGGGGCCTGGTCGCGCATCCGAACATGCCGCGCACGGGGCGCGATGATCGTGCTCATTTCGGATGGACAGTTCCTGGCGGATATCCCGGGAATTGGCGGGCGGAACGTCGGTTGAGACGGTCCCAATGATGCCGGCCTTCGGGGTCGAACAACCGTGTCAGGCTGAAGGTCGGTCCCGGCCTGGTGAGCTTCAGCGCCTTGTCGGAGGATCCCTTGTTCGAAGACCGTTTTGACCTTCCGGACCGCATGTCGTCCCGCAATGGACCGCGTACGGACCGATCTTCTTGGTCGACCGTGCCGCGCGTGGTGGGTGTGGCATCTTTCCTCATCTGTGTGGTCTTCGTCCCACGGTCCGGTGCCTTCTTGTTCGGTCGGTCACCAGTACCGTCCTGGGCCCGGATCGCCGTTGCCAGCGCCGCGCCCAACATGATCAGAATGATCTTTTTCATGACGGGCAGGTTCTTGGTCCTCAATGTCCGAACGCTGTTCCGACCTGGATCAGTGCCCCCTTTCATGGAAGCCGACCTTTGTTCCATGTCCGAACCGCACACCGAGAACACCGACGTGGTCCTCGTCGGATGCGGCATCATGAGCGCCACATTGGGTATCCTGCTCAAGACGCTCGATCCCAAATGCCACATCACCATCTTCGAACGCCTCGACAGCGTGGCCGGCGAAAGCTCGCAGGCCTGGAACAACGCGGGAACAGGCCATGCCGCCCTTTGCGAATTGAACTATACCGCGGAACGTGCCGATGGCACCATCGATATCTCCCGTGCGCTTCACGTGGACGAGGAATTCGAACAGAGCAAGCAACTCTGGGCCTGGCTGGCCGCACGCGACATGATCGATCCCGCGCGGTTCATCGAGAGCGTGCCGCATCTCAGCTTCGTTCAAGGAGAGGCCGATGTGCGCTACCTGCGCGAACGCCATGCGGCCATGGACGCGCATCCGCTGTTCCACGGGATGGCCTTTACCGATGTTCCGCGGACGATCGCCGAATGGGCCCCGCTGATCATGGATGGTCGGTCGCCCATGGGACCGATCGCCGCCACGCGCTCGCTGCTGGGTACAGGTGTGGATTTCGGTGAACTGACCGTCATGCTCTTCGATCACCTGAAGGCACTGCCGGGCATTCAACTGCACCTGGGGCATCAGGTCCGTGACCTGGCACGGACAGGGAACGACCGGTGGGAAGTGCGGGTCAGAGACCGGCATGAACATGACAAAATGCGTGTCCGCTCGCCTTTCGTGTTCATTGGCGCGGGAGGTGGCACCCTTCCTTTGTTGGAGAGGTCCGGCATTCCAGAGGCCGAAGGCTACGGCGGGTTCCCTGTTGGCGGACAATGGTTGCGTTGTACGGATCCGGCCGTGATCGGACGTCACGCTGTCAAGGTATATGGAAAAGCGAAGGAGGGAGCCCCACCCATGTCCGTCCCCCACCTGGACCACCGCACCGTGGCCGGGAAGCCCGCCCTTCTGTTCGGTCCGTTCGCCGGGTTTTCCACCAAGTTCCTTAAACACGGGTCCTGGCTCGACCTGCCATCGTCATTGGAATGGGAGAACCTGGGGCCGATGCTGAGCGCCGGTTGGAAGAACCTGGACCTGACGAGATACCTGATACACGAAGTGCGCTTATCACCCGAGGAGCGTCTGGAAGAATTGAAGGCCTTCATGCCCACTGCCCGCATGGAGGATTGGGGACTGGCGATCGCGGGTCAGCGGGTGCAGGTGATCAAGAAGGATCCCGATGAAGGGGGTGTCCTCGCGTTCGGTACTGAACTGGTCACGTCGACGGACGGATCACTGGCCGCGCTTCTCGGGGCATCTCCCGGGGCGAGCACCGCTGTGTCCATCATGCTCGATCTGTTGGAACGGTGTTTTCCGGACCAGGTCGCCAACACTTGGAAGGCGACCATCCAGGACATGGTGCCTTCTCATGGACATCAACTCGCTGAGGAGCCCGATCTGATCCGAAAGGTGCGTGAACACAGCCATAAGGTCCTGCGATTGCTCCCGCCCAGCGCGCGCTGAACCCATGGGCTACGGTCTACTCCGCTGTCATCGCCTCGCGCACCCGAGGCGCCACTTCCTTTCCGTAGAGTTCAATGCTGGCCATCAGTCGTTCGTGAGGTAACGTTCCCGCGCTGTACTTCAGGTCGAAGCGGGACAGGCCCAGTGCCTTGACCATCCGTACGATCTTCCTGGCCACGGTCTCCGGAGAACCCACGCACAACGCGCCGGTCGGTCCGGCCAACTGCTCGTAGGCCTGCCTGGTGAACTTGCCCCAACCGCGCTCACGACCGATGCGTTCGTACATGGTTGCGAAATGCGGCCATAGTTCCTCCCTGGCCTGTTCGTCCGTGGCCGCCACGTGACCGGGAGAATGGGCCCCGATGGGCAGCATGCCGCGCCCTACCTCGGACAGGGTCCGCTGATACAGGTCGACGAAAGGTCGGAACTGCAGTGGGTCGCCGCCGATGATCGCCAGCATGAGCGGAAGTCCATACCGGGCCGCGCGGACGACCGATGCCGGGGTGCCCCCCACCCCGATCCAAACGGGCAGGTGGCCCGAGGCCGTCGGCGGGTACACACGCTGTTGGGTCAGAGATGCCCGGGTGCTGCCGCGCCATGTGACCGGACCTTCCTTCAAGAGCTCCGCGAACAACTCCAGACGTTCATTGAAAAGCACTTCATATTGGTCCAGTTCGAGACCAAAAAGCGGAAATGATTCCGTGAAGGAACCTCTACCGATGATCACCTCTGCCCGGCCATTGGACAAGGCATCGAGCGTGGCGAAGCGTTGATAGACCCGGACCGGATCATCGGAACTGAGCACGGTGACGGCGGACCCGACATGGATGCGTTCCGTGCGTCCGGCGATCGCGGCCAGCACCACTTCCGGCGCGCTCACGGCGAAGTCGGGCCGGTGGTGTTCGCCCACGCCGAAGAAGTCGAGGCCCAGTCGATCGGCGAGCTCCGCCTCGGCCACCACGTTCCGTATCACTTGTCCCGGGGTGAGCGGATCACCGTTCACATCCGCTGTCACATCCCCGAAGGTGTCCAATCCCAGCTCGATCGCCATGGATGCGAAAGTACCGGTGTGCCACGCCTCAGGATGCCTTGGGCCACTCCCTCCCCTGCTCCACGACCTCCATGAGATAGCTCCCGTGGCCGGCAAGCGTCAACCCGAATACGTTGCGTTCCAGCCAACTGAAGAACAACGTATCGGTGCTGATCATCACGCTGCGTCCGCGCATCAGCGCCATGGAGAATTCCGGTGCCGGTCCGGCCTCGCCGTTCTGTTCCAACGACAATTCCAGATAGAGGTCCGCCCCGCCCAGATGTTCCGCCAACCAATTCGTGGCGATCGGGACCACGCATTCCGGATCATCCGGGGCCTCGCGCAACTTCTGCAGATCGGTGCGGACAGCCAGGATGCGATCGAACAATTCGTGGAGATGTTCCTCGTCCAGGGCTGCACGGGTCCATATCTTGAGGACCAATCCGGCCCCTTCGCCCGCCGGAATGACATAATCGTTCCGTTCCAACCCCTCGACCATTGTCGCGACAAGGCTTTCGACCACCTCCTGGAAATACCGGGCGGCTTGCAGCGATTGCTGCTCACCGGGCTTGTAGCTGATGTGCAGGGCCATGGGATAGGCCGGGTTCATACCCACCCTTGTAACGTGCATCCCGGAAAAAAGTGACGCCCGGACCGGGGAACGGTATGCCCGGTCAGGGTAATTGTTCAATGCGTCCAGCAGTGGGAACGGTGCCTCCGATGTTCACCAGAATGGGGTCGCGGTCGTTGGTCGTTCCGGCATATTTTACAAGACCGTCCAGGTCCACATCCTCCTGGAAGTAACCGACCACGGTGGCTGTGGGGACCGTTCCGCCGATGGCCACAAGGATGGGGTCCCGGTCGTTGGCCGCGCCCGCATAGGTGATCTCACCATTGAACGTGACGTCGCCGGCCCACATTGCCAGTGCGGGGAACGTCCCATCGATCGATCGACGTGCCTCGGAGCCGAAGGTCGTCGTTGCCGGGTCCGTCAGGTCCACAGAGGTGGGGGTCGCGCTCAGCGCGATCGTTCCGGCCGTCATGCAACCCAGATGGTTGCGGTGCCGGACCGCCAGGAAATAGTCGCCAGGTGGAAGGGCGAACGTGACAGGCGATGATCCGTCCAGATCGACGATGTCCCCATCGCGTTGCAGAAGTACACTGCGCGATCCGACCACGATCATGGGATCCGTGGCATCACGCAACTCCAACACCACGCGGTCGACGATGGCATCACTTCCCGTGACGTCCAGGACATCCGATGCGATCGGACCGTTGCTTCCTGCGTCAACGTGAACATAACCCAGTGCCGGATAGGGATCGGTAAGTGGCAGGAGGCCCAGGCTGCGCAGATCATCCCGCATCAACCCTGTTGCCGGATCGTAGGGCCCTTCCAGGAAGACCCGCGCGCTGACCTGCAAGCCAGTGTACGTGCAGAAGAGCTCCCGCAGGAACTCCCGCGCCTCTCCATAGATCAAGGGCTCATCATGCACACCATGCGTGTTGCCGTCGTAGGGATGGAACAGGTAATGTCCCGGTGGCGGTCCCAGGTGCTGGATGCGCGGATCGATCGCGCAGGAACCGTACAGCCATGGATATCCGTCGTTCACACCGAGCGGCATGCCCCATAGTCCCTGTTGGTAGCCGCATCCCACAACGGGATCCCCGGTCTGATGATAGGTATAGAGGGCCGGCTCCAAGGGTGCGCTGATATAGCTGGTGTCGATGATGCCGCCATAGCACGATGCCACGGCCAGTGCGTCGTCCGTCCAGCCGTTCAGGTTCAATGTGCCTTCGATCGGGCCCAGGTCAGGGCGGGAATAATGGGTGAACAGGTGCACGACATCCCCAATGGCGTTGCAGGAGGAGGGTTTCTCCGATGGATCGTCCACATAGCCGGCATGCAGACAGGCGATCGCTCCCGCACTGAAACCCATCAATACCACGTTCTCGGTGCTCGTGCTGTCCTGGGCGTGACGCGCCTTCAGGAAGCGCACCGCACCGCGCAGGTCCTGTTGTGCCCGGTACGCTGCCCGGACCACTTCCGCGTCATCGTAGGTCCAGGGTGGGCCAAGAAGCCAGGTGCCGTAGAAGTCGAGCCGATAGCTGATGGTCGCCGCCGCCCATCCCATGCTGGCGAACTCCTCGCACAACGCGTTCAGGTCACTGCGATCGCCATCCCAGAAACCGCCTCCATGCACGAGTACCACGAGTGGACGTTGGACCTGCCCATCCCCGATGGGCTTGAACAGGTTCAAACGCAGATCTTCCGAGCCCCCATCATAGCGAACGGCCGTTCCATAGAGGAGGTTCATTTCCTGTGTCGTGGGGAAAAGCGCCGTGGTGAAGGGGATCGAGCAGTCCTGGCCGGAGACCACACGTGGTGCGAAAAAAAAAAACAGGAGCAGGGATCGCGTGAACGTGTTCATAGAGGAAAATTAAATGACAGGCACGGAACGGTCCATTCCTGAGAGGGGACCGCGTCCCGTGCCGGTCATCCGGTCGTCGCTCGCCGATCAGCGGGTCACGACCACGCGGAACGTGGAACGCCTGCCATCGGTCATGCGCAGATCAAAGAGGTAGGCGCCGTTGTCGAAGGAATTGGCCGGTACGACCAGCATATCGCCGCCCAAGGTGACCTGACGGTCCATGACCGATCTGCCGGTGGCATCATGGACGGATAGTTGGGCAATGCCGCTCAGGCCTTTCAAGGGAATATGGATCTCGGTGGCGGCCGGGTTCGGGTATGGGGTCAGTTCGGTGCGTTGCAGTTCTTCGATCCCGATCGTGGATGCGTCACCGAATAGCACTGAAACAGCACAGGTCAGGTCCGTGCCGAAACCGACACCGTACCATGATCCATCGCTCTCGGTGCAGCTTACGGGTTGGTCGTTGTCGTCGATGTTCGTCGAATAGTCATATTTCGTGTCGAACCCGACAAAGACATCGGCACTGAACGTCTGCAGGCAGAAGAGGTAGCGTGCATCGTCCTCGAGCACGATCGGGTCATCGAACGGGATGTAGACCATCTCACCCCCGAGGTCCGACGAGTAGGTGTATTCACCGGTGGTGAGCGGGTCCAATGTCCAGGCGTTGCCGGGATAATTGGCATCGCTCAGACCCGTGAAAGCGTCCAGCCATTGGTAGGCGATCCCTTCCACGAGCTCACCCGTGATACTGTCCGGGGCGGACTTGGTCGTGGAAGCATAGATGCCAAGGGCGGCGAGCCGGGAGGCGTTCGGGTCCTGGAACTGGATGCAGGCCTGGTAGCCCGATGTATTGCCGGAGGGCTGGTAGAACGCTGTCGCCAACGGCATTTCCGACATCGGGTCGATCGGCACGTAGGACAGGAGCGAGTCGACAAGGAAGTTCGAATGGAACGCATTGTCGTCGGGGAATTCCTCGCCACCACCGCCGAGCTGTGCGGTGTGTGTCATGTCATACAACCCGCTGTATGAGGATTGCGAGAACATGGGCGTGGTGAAGTAGGCACTGTCACCCACGGATATGGCCGCACTGGTCGATGTTTCGTCGTAGAGGACACTTCCCCCCTGCTCCACTTTGACGTTCAGGGTGACATTCGATTGATCGCTGCTGCCGAGGTTGTGGATCCAGGCGCCGGGCACGACGTTGAACTCGGACGCGTCCGTGGCCACCCAGCTGGGGATCGCGCCATGGTCGGCCATGCGCACATCCTTTCCGGCCAGTCCCACATCGTTCGGGAAGTACCCGGTCTTGTTGCCGATGAACGCGACGATGTCGGTCCCGGCATCCAGTTCGGCGCGGATCGAGGCACCGGCGGCCTGGGTGATCATCACCACCGGGATGGTGACGTTGGCGCCCTGGCTCGCGGGCAACATGGTGAAATTGTCCACCGCATCCGGGTTGTTCGTGATGAGGATCACGGCGACCGCCCCCGCGTTCTGTGCGCTCAGGGCCTTTTCACCGAACTCGCATGTGCCTCTGTACACCAAGGCGATCTTGCCCGCCACATCGACCCCGTTCACGAGCGGGCCGCAGCCGAGGGTATCCGCGGCGGTACCGTCATCCACCAGGGCCAGGGTGTCCACCACCGCGTTCGCCGGATCGGTCAGGTCCGCGACACCCCATCCATCGGCAGGGTCCGCGTAGTTGAATGCATAGGAACCAGCGATGTTCGAAGGTTCCAGGACATAGGTGACGACCTGGGATTCGGCCACCAGTGTGGCACCTGATATGCAA
Source organism: Flavobacteriales bacterium (assembly GCA_020635655.1). Classification (GTDB taxonomy): domain Bacteria; phylum Bacteroidota; class Bacteroidia; order Flavobacteriales_F; family PHOS-HE28; genus PHOS-HE28. Next base: position 243,852 of record JACJZI010000004.1, on the reverse strand, counting down.
ATGACAGCGAGCAGGGGTCGAGCGATGCGCATGATCTTCGGTTTTGATCGATTACTGGAACGCACACAAGGAACATTGCCGTTCGGCATGTCATCGTGTTGGAAGGCATAAATCTAATCGTCCGATCGATGCGTAGCACTGCCGGACGGCCCAGGACCGGACCGATCCGCCCCATTGCGGTCGTTGGCGCGTAGCTTCGCGCGTCGCAATGGACCAGCTGCTGGAGGTCACCGCCATTTCCTTCGCTCATCGCGAACAGCCCGTGCTACGCGACGTTCAGTTGACGCTCGGGGCAGGCGAGGTGCTCGTGGTCGTGGGCCCGAGCGGTTGTGGCAAAACGACACTGCTCCGGATGATCGCCGGTCTGGAACGTCCCGCTTCCGGATCGATCAGCATGCACGGAAAGGTGCTGTGCAATGGGCGGAGGTCCGTGCCACCGGAGGAGCGTCCGATCGGCATGGTGTTCCAGGGGCTGGCGCTCTTCCCGCATCTCACAGTGGCGGGCAACGTCGGCTTTGGCCTGGCCCACCTGAAACGCCCGGAACGCGATGCATTGGTGCGCGCTGAACTGGAACGGGTGGGCCTGCGTGGATTGGACGACCGTTACCCGCATCAACTGAGCGGCGGACAGCAGCAACGGGTGGCCATCGCACGTGCCTTGGTGCGTCGTCCACGTCTTCTGTTGATGGACGAACCATTCAGTGACCTTGACGCGCATACACGATCGAGCGTACGCAATGAGGTGCAACGCATTCTGCGCGCCCATGGAACGGCTGCCATCATCGTGAGCCACGACCGCGAGGATGCATTCCATCTCGGTGATCGGATCGCGCTGATGGACGAGGGCCGCATCGTGCGCGAAGGGTCCGCGGAGGAGTTGCGTCAGGAGTGGGCCGTGCATCCGTTCGGACCATGAGCGACGAACGTCTCGAGCAGCTGCGGTCCATGCTGGTCGATGAGCCCGGGGATGTCTTTCTTCGCTATGCGATCGCACTCGAACTGCGCCGGAGCGGCAGGGTCGAGGAGGCCATCGGTGATCTGCAGGCCCTTGTCCACGATGAGCCCGGGCATGTGCCCAGCTACTATCAATTGGCACTGATGCTTGCGGATGCGGGCCGCACCCAGGATGCGCTCCAGGCCTGTACGGCCGGGATCCTGCAAAGCCTTGTCACCGATGACCGGAAAGCGAGGTCGGAACTGCAGGCGTTGAAGAACGCCATCGAAGATCAGGAATGAAGGGCAAGGGTCGACGGCGGTGGATGTACGTCGTTATCGCATTTTCAGTGGCGAGCGGCTTTCTGCTCGCATTTCTCCACCCTTACTTCGCGATCGATCGGCCGGTGGAGGCCCGGACATTGGTGGTGGAAGGCTGGATGCCTCATCAGGGACTCGCCGAGGCCGCCCGGATCTTCCTGAACGATGGGTATGATCGCCTCCTGGTCACCGGCACGGACCGACCCTTCAGCCGCTATCTGAGGAATGGTGACACCTTGTTCGCCGAACCGGGTCGGCCGCTCATGCATGGGCTCATCATGGAACTCGCCGGTCTGCCGAGTGCATCGTGGATATTGCGCGCGAATGGCGATACTCTGGGCATGGCACATGCGCATCCTGGAGTGGTGCGTGCCGGGCCCTTTTCCCGAAAGGAAGGGGCCATCACGCGCATCTGCCTGGTCGTGCACGATGACGAGCCCAAAGCAGGCGACCCACCCGTGTTGTTCATTCGCGATCTGTCCAGCGACGGCGGGTCCATCGCACATTGGATGAGGAACGTGCGGATCGTGCATCCGGATCGTCGCGAGGAAGGGGGCTGGCCCACGTATGCGCACGAAGCGGCCGCGGTCCTTGAGGAAGCGGGCGTGCCGAGAGACCGTATGGTGATCGTACCGGCCAGGGAAGGGAACGGGGGGCGCACATGGGCGAATGCGCAGGCGATCGCGGCCACCGCCCGACGGTTCGCCATCACGCACTACAACGTGGCCACCTTGGGGGTGCATGCGCGGCGCACCTGGATGGCGTATCGGCATGCCGCAGGGCCGGGCAATATGGTGGGTGTGCTATCCATGGATGATCCGGACTGCAGGTCCGCGGACTGGTGGCTGCATCCGGTGGGTTTGTCCAAGGTGTTCCGAGAGGTGATCGGCAGTGCCCGAGAGATGGTCGAGGATCGGACCTGGAAGGACGCGGATGTCGGACCGCCGGTTCAAGGGTATGGCGATCGCCCCGGTCCTTCAGGTACTACTTTTATCCCATGACGCTCAGGCACCTCACGGCCATGTTCCTGTTGTTCGGCACCACCCTGTCCGGACAGACCACGTTCCGGATGATGGCCTACAACCTATTGAACTTCCCGGACCCGAACCCGGCCGGGAAGCAGGACACCCTGGCGAAGGTCCTGGCCTACCATCCGGTGGACCTGTTGGTGTGCGAGGAGGTGAAGACGGCGGCCGGTGCGGACCTGGTGTTGAACGAAGCGTTGAACGTGAACGGTGTCGACCGGTTCAGCCTCGCACCCTATGTCCCACAGCAGAGCGACCCATGGTCGAGCGTCAAGCTGGCGCAATGCCTGTTCTACGACCACGACAAGTTCACACTGAAGCATCAGGAATTGCTGCTCACCACACTGCGCGATATCAACGTGTTCACGCTGTACGTGAACGATGAGACGCTCCCGTTGACCCAGGACACGACCTTCCTCACCATCTACGCTGTGCACTTGAAGGCCAGCAGCGGGACGAGCAACGAGAATGAACGTGCCGCGATGGCGCAGGTCCTGATGGACCATCTGGTGACGCTGCCTGCGAACAGCAACGTGATCGTCACGGGCGACATGAACATGTACGCCGCCACGGAACCGGCCTACGGCATCCTCACGGCCACCGACAATGCGATCCTGCTGCGCGATCCGCTCGATCTTCCCGACAACTGGAACAGCAACCCGGCCATGGCGGCCCAACATACGCAGGCCACCCGTCAGAGCGCCATATATGGCGATGGCGCGGGTGGTGGTTTGGATGATCGCTTCGATGTCGGCCTGTTCAGCGATGCGCTCATGGCGGCGAACAACAGGGTCCATCTCATCCCCAACAGCTACGCACCGCTCGGGAACAGCGGTACCTGCTTCAACCAGAGCATTACCAATTGCAGCACCGTTCAGACCCCGCTCGCCGTGCTCCGCGCCTTGTACTTCATGAGCGACCACCTGCCTTTGGTCTATGACCTGGCCTACTCCGGCACAGTGACCGGTGTGATGGACCGCGGCAACGGGTCCGACCTCACCCTTTGGTGGGACGGTTCCACGTTGCATCTGAACGCCCGCCTTCCTGGCATTGGACACATGCGGATCATCGATCCGTTGGGCCGCGTGGTTGGCGAGCGGTCCGTGGCATGGTCCACTGGTGATCGTCCGCTTGCCTCTGCGCCGGAGCTTCCGACAGGGCCTTGTATCGTGCAGGTCGTCGACGACAGCAACATCGCGGTGATCCGTGTCATGACACTTGCCCCATGGACCAAATAGCCGCCATGGGCCGACCGGCGCCCGAGGAGGCCCCATCCTACTACAGCGCATACATCGAGGAGGCCATCGGTGATGATCTCGTGGGCGCGCTCCAGAAGGCCTCGGACGATGTCTGGGATACGGTCTATCACATCCAGCCGGGCGATGCGGACCTTCGCTACGCACCCGATAAGTGGAGCATCAAGGAGGTCTTTCAGCACCTGATCGATGCGGAGCGTGTGTTCGCCTACCGCGCCTTGCGTTTCGCACGGCAGGACCCCACTCCGTTGCCCGGGTTCGACGAGAACGCCTACATGCCCGCAGCCCGCGTGGACCAGCGGGGACTGCACCGCTTGCTGCGGGAGCACGACGCCGTGAGGGCGGCCACCATTGAGTTGTTCAGGAGCATGGACGATGCGATGCTGCTGCGAACGGGTACGGCCAATGACCAGCGCATCAGCGTGCGCGCGCTCGGTTGGGTGATCGCCGGGCATGCGGGGCACCACATGCGGATCGTTCGTGAGCGCTACCTTCATCGGTGATATGCCGACCCTTCAGGACTGGTTCGATGCGTACGGCGAAAGCCATCGGAACCCGGTGAACAAAGCGATGCACTGGATCTGCGTACCGACGATCTTCTTCTGCACGATCGGCCTGCTTGGCAGTTTGCCGCCCGCGCACATCCCTGTGCTCGGATGGATGCCGTGGGCCAGGCTCGCGGTGATGGCGGGGCTGTTGTTCTACCTGCGAAAGTCCCTCCCCATGTTCATCGGCATGTCGATCTGGAGCGTTGTCTGTCTTTGGGTGGCGCATTGGCTGGACCTTCATGCTCCCTTGCCCCTGTGGGCGATCTGTCTGGCCCTTTTCGTTGCGGCATGGATCGGTCAGTTCATCGGTCATCGCATCGAGGGCCAGAGACCAAGCTTCCTGAAGGACCTTCAGTTCCTGCTCATCGGCCCGGCCTGGTTGATGGGGTCGATCTACCGCCGGTTCGGGATACCCTACTGACGGATGGCCCGGAAGTAGGTGCCGATGTGATCGGGATGATGTCGTGGGTCGAACAAGGCGATCAGGTCCGCCAGGAGCACATCGGGTTCCAACAAGGCCTTGCCGAACAGGTCGGCCTCAGCGGTATTCGCAACGAAAATGTGCCCGTGCCGCAGGGCCATCGCACTTACCAGTCGCTGATCGAGACCAGGAAGCTGAGCCGACCGCTCCAGGTCCTTCACATCCACGATCATGCCCCATTGGTCCGCCAGAGCTGCATCGGCCAGCACCTGCTCAATGGAAAGTCCCAGGTTCTCACCATGGCCCTCCCCGGCGTGCAGGTATTCACCGCCGGCATCGGTGATCAGCCGGGCCATGTAGCTGTCGCCCGCCGGTACGCTCCATCGGCCCTGCCAGTAGCTGCCAAAGAAGACCGTGGGGCGCCCGGTGCTCCCGGTCCGGGAACTGGCCATGGCCCGATAGCGGTCCTGAACGGTTTTGAGGATCGAGTCCGCCCGTGCCTCGGTCCCCGTAATGGCGCCGAAGAACCGGAGCCATTCCGCACGACCCAGGGGGGCGTGCTCCAGATATTCACACACGGGCACCGTGGTATACGGCTGGTCGTTCAGGGGCCGTGAATGACCATACGGTGCATCGAACACCACATCCGGATGCAGGGCGATCAATTGTTCGCGCGCAGCATCGGGCGCACCCGGCAATTCGACCAGCACGCCCGATCGGTAGCGCTCCCTCAACCCGTTTGTGCGCAGTTCCTCCGGATAGACGCTGGCAATGACACGGTCCGCCACGCCCAGAACCTCCAAGAAATATCCGGCTGTGGTGGTCATCAGCGCGATCTGCCGGCAAGGAACGTTCAACGTCCTCCCGGCATGCGCTGGACCGCCGATCGATGCATCTTGTAGCGCATAGGTCCCAAGCGTATCAGCCCTACCTCCGGGGCCGAACACGGCCAGTTGCATGCCGTCGACGGTCCGTTGGACCTGGAAATGCGTGGCGAACGCGTTGGGCTCGATGGTACCGTTCGCGTGCGCGGACCTGTCGGCATCAGCAGCGGGTCGACATGTCGGCAGGAAGATCGCGCCCCAGATCAGGGCTTTCCTCATTGCAGCTCCTGGATCATCTGTAGCAGATCGTTGCGCACAGCATCCGCGCCGCGTTGCAAGGCCCATGGCTGCTGCAGGGCGGAATGGTCAGGCAGTTCCCCATGGTCCAACGGCCCGCTCGGGGTACCCTCATACACGTACCGGATCAAAGGAATGTGGAAACGAACACCGCTGTTCACCCCGGTGACCACCAGCTCGCGCCCCCCACATGAGCTGATGCAATTGGTCCCTGTCTCCTCCCCTACGATGCGCGCACGCCCACTGCGTTCGGCCATCATCACGAACGCGGCTGCAGCCTCCCGGGTCAGTCCGTTGCACACGACGTACACCTTGCCATCGAACGCCTTGGGCGATGGTTCGAACTTTTCCAGGCGCGGATCGTCCGGTCTGAGATCGTACGCGCCGTTCGGGCAAGGCAGGTAGCTGGCGTGCGCGGTGGAATAGAACGCTTCGGCCGAGGCGTTCAAGGGGATCCCTTCCGGGCGCTCCACGCTGCGGACCTGCATGTTCTGCACGACCCGATATGGTTGCTGGGCGATGAGAGCGAAGACCGTCTCGGCCATGGCGAGGTCCGCCCCACCGGCATCGCGCACGTCGATCACCAGCACACGTGAGTTGTTCTTCCGCAGGTCCCTCCGCACATCATCGATGAAGCGATCAGGCTTGATGCCGGCCTCCTCCACCAACTCCGGGTCGAAAGTGTTGAGCGTGCACCAGGTGGTGTGCTGATCGGCATAATAGGCGGAGCTCCATGGCCCCACACGCTCCGATCTCACCACCATGGCGTTCGCGATCTGGTCCCCGGACAAGGGGAAGATGGTCTTCTCGCCCAGGCCCCCGGACGGGTCTTCGTACTGCACCTTGAACGCCTTCGGACCATCGATCCATGTGCGGTACAGTTGTGGGAATCCTTGTTCGACCATGCGATAGCGATAGGTGCTGTCCGAGCCATCGCCAACGGTGAAGGAGAACAGATGATCGACGATCTCTCGACCGGGTCGTCCGTTGATGCTGATGATGCGCGATCCGGGAGGAATGGACCGGAAGCCCTTCAACTCTTCCTGGACGTAGAGTTCACCTCCGACCAACCGGACCGCCAATGGGATCATCGGCAGATCATGGGCCAGGGCGTCCTCATATGCGGCCGGGGGTTCCAGATAGGTGTGGGCGTCAGCGATCGCATGCAGCACGGGTCGCAGCTCCCGCATCAGGTCCAACGCGGTCATCGGTCGGTCAATGGAATCCTTCACCTGCCGGAACAACCGGTCGATGCCGGCCCTGGTCGCATACCGGTACGGGTCCGCATGGACCTCATGCAACGCCCGTTGGAAGAGATCGATGTCCTCATGAAGCCGCTCGGGATAGGATCGTTGTCCGATCACATCCCCCTGACCACGCATGATCGATGTGAGCATTACTGCGCACAGCATAGCCCCCCCCTTCATCTTGCGCACGGTTCCCATGGTCTTAGGCGCGGCAAAAGTAGGGCCATCCTTCCGGTAAGGACCCTCAAACGATCGTCACCAGCAGCACCAGCCCGATGGCCATCGCTGCGAGCAGCACCGCTGCCATGAGGATCAGGAGCACGATCCCGCCGATCGTGGAACCGAACCAGGACCTTCCATATACACGCCGCAGGGCGATGAGGAAATAGACCGGGGCGATCAGGAACAGGGTGCCTTTGATCGTCCAACCCACCAAAAGCCCAACGAGATGGAGAAGGGCCACACTGGACATCAGGAATGCACCGAAATGGAAAGCGAACACGAGATGCACGACGTAGTAGGTACGGCGATAGAACACCTTGATCAACAGCGCCAACAGCGGTATCACGATCAGGAAGAAGAGCGGAAGGTCCCGCCAGGCCCGGTCCACCACCTCGCCGGCGCGGTCCTCATGGTCGATCAGCAGCACCTTGTTCAAGAACCGACGGTACAAGGTGCCATTGTGGAGATAGCGTTCGGACCAGGCCTCAATACCCAGGCTGTCGATCTCATTGGAGACCCGGTCCAGTTCGCTCGGATCCCGCGGGTCCGATAGTTCGAGGTCGATGCCATCGTTCTCCATGGTATCCGTTTTGGCCGCCGTTGGGACATTCGGCGGGGTCCCTGTCCGTTCATGCCGCGGTGTGCCGCCGAACGAGGTGACGGCGAACGCGATGATCGAGGAAAAGACATAGAGCCGCACTGCTGGGATGTACCGTGCACGCTGTCCGGCCATGAACGCACGGGTCAGCATCCCCGGCCGGAAGAGTAGCAGCGGGAGGCTGTGGAGGAACCTGGAGTCGAAGGAAAAGCTGTCCCGGAGCACGTCCAGGAGCACTTCCGTGAAGGGCATCACCCTTTCCCGGCGGTCCTGGCCACATTGCCGGCAATACCGGTCGTCCGCCATGAGGTCGGCTCCGCAATTCGGACATGTGGATGGATGGGGCATCGTATTCACAAGCGCCAAAATGCGAAAGCCCCGGCAGAACGGGGCTCTCGTCGTCGTGTGATCGATCGCTCAGGCCTTCACGGCCAGTTTCGGTGCAGCAGCGAGGATCTCCTCTGTCACTCCGTCCTTGTACTTGTTGAAATTGTCGTTGAACTGCTTGGCCAGGGAATCGGCCTGCTTGTCGTAGGCATCCTTGTCCTTCCACGTGTTTCGGGCATCCAGCACCTCGTCGGGAACGTCCGGACAGGAGACGGGGTGTGAAACGCCAAAGACGGGATGTGCTTTATGTTCCACCTTGTCCAGTTCACCCCTGAGCGCAGCGGTGATCATCGCCCGTGTGAACCTGAGCTTCATGCGTTCACCGACGCCATAGGCACCACCGCTCCATCCGGTGTTCACCAGCCAGACCCGGACGTCGTGCTTGCGCATTTTCTCACCGAGCATCTCGGCATACTTGCCGGGATGGAGGGGCAGGAAGGGTGCCCCGAAACAGGCACTGAACACGGTCTTGGGTTCGGTGACGCCCGCCTCGGTACCAGCGACCTTGGCCGTATACCCGCTGATGAAATGGTACATGGCCTGGCCCGGGGTCAGTCGGCTGATCGGGGGCAGTACACCATAGGCGTCACAAGTGAGAAAGAAGATGTTCTTCGGATGCCCCCCCATGCTCGGAGTGGCGATATTGTCGATGTGATGGATGGGATAGCTCACCCGGGTGTTCTCCGTTTTCGTTCCGTCGGAGAAATCGACGGTGGTGGAGCTATCCTCGAACACCACGTTCTCCAGCAGGGCGCCGAACTTGATGGCGTTCCAGATCTGGGGTTCCTTATCGGCGCTCAGGTCGATGCACTTCGCATAACAACCGCCCTCGAAGTTGAAAACGCCGCGGTCGCTCCAACCATGCTCGTCGTCACCGATCAGGCGTCGCTCGGGATCCGCGCTCAGTGTGGTCTTTCCGGTGCCGCTCAGGCCGAAGAACACCGCGGTGTCCCCCCCTTCCCGTCCGATGTTGGCGCTGCAATGCATGCTGAGCACGCCCCTTTCCTGGGGCAGTACATAGTTCAAGACGGTGAAGATGCCCTTCTTGATCTCTCCCGTATATCCCGTGCCGCCGATCAGGATCATTTTACGGGTGAAGCTCAGGATGGCGAAGTTGTGTTGCCGGGTGCCGTCCTTGGCGGGATCGGCCATGAAGCCGGGAACGCACACCACATGCCATTCGGGTTCGAACCCTTCGATCTGTTCATTGGTCGGGCGCAGGAACATGTTGCCGGCGAACAAGGCGCTCCAGGGCTGCTCGGCCACCACCCTGAGGTTCAATTGATAGTCCGGGTCGGCACAGGCGTAGGCGTCCTTGATGTACACGTCCCGGTTCATCAAATAGGCGCACATCTTGTCGTAGAGGGCGTCGAATTTCTTCTCGTCAAAGGGGATGTTGATGTCCCCCCACCAGATGGTGTCCCGGGTCTTTCCGTCCTGCACGCAGAACTTGTCCTTCGGGCTGCGACCGGTGAACTCGCCGGTGTCAACGGCCAACGCGCCGCTGTCGGCGAACATGCCTTGTCCTGAAACGATGGTGTGTTCGATGAGTTCCGCCGGTTCGAGGTTCCAATAGGCGTCGCTCACATTGCCCAGCCCGATCTTCGCCAGATCGGCGTTCTTCGGTCTTCTGCCGAATTCGTTCATGTCCATGGATTTGGAGTGGAGGGCAAAATTAGACCCTTCGGCCGGACGAGGGAACTAACGTTGGTCAGTGCGGCCCGACCGGGAGAACAAGAGCACCGTCCATCCGGCCATCAACAGCAGGCCGCCCAAAGGGGTTACAGGTCCGATGGCATGGGCCAGCGCCTGGGTCCCAAACCAGTCTCGTGTGCACAACAAGTAGATCGAACCGCTGAAGCAGAGGATCCCCAGCAGGAAAAGGACACGCACCCAGCGGACGGTCCGCGGGTGCAACCGATCGGACAGGGCGGCCAGGAGCAACAGACCAAGACCGTGGTAGAATTGGTAGGTCACCCCGGTGTGCCATGTCGTCAATGCGTGGTCATCCACATGCTCGCGCAATCCATGAGCACCGTAGGCACCCAACGCCACGGCCATGAGCAACACACCGGCCCCCCATCGCATCGTGCTCGCCAACATGCCGCAAAGGTGGTCAGGAAAGCTGAAGCCCCGACGTTCCAACGCCGGGGCTTCGCACATCGTGTAGGAAGGTCGTGACCTACTTGCCTTTCATGTTCTCCATTTCCTGGTCGAAGGTCTCCTTGAAGCGCTCGTAGTCGTAATCGATCCGCAACTGGTCGTCCTTGCTCAGCCGCTCATTGTAAGCGCTCAGCAGGTCCTGGGCACTGAGCTCGATGGCGATGTAGGACTTGTAGGTGCCTTCCGGGGTCTTCGTCAGCTTTTCACAAATGGTGCGTGTCCCGCTCAGTCGTTGTTCGGTCACTTCGCGGGTCAGGCCCTCGAAACGCTCCTCCAGTTGTTCCTGGTTGTTCATTTCACGGCTGTTCACATAGTTGTCCACCACGCGTTTCACCATGGTGTTGATGTCTGCGGCCAGCTGACCGCGGGCGGCATTGAGGGATTTGCTCTTCGCGGTCTGCTGGTCCATGCTCTCCCCCACGGCGTTGGCCCGGAAGTAGTCCTTGTTGGTGAAATAGTCCGGACCGGAGCACAGGACGGTCACCTCCACTTCGCCCGTGGGTGGCTTGGTGGCCTCGGCGGCCTTCTTCTTGCTTTTGCAAGCGGACATGCCGGAGGCGAGCATCGCCGCCGACAGCAGCAGGATCGAGGTGCGTGATCGGGTGGAGGTTCTCATGGTCTTGCGCCGATGCCCGGCGATGGCGTTGGGTTACTGGGTAGGTTCCTGATGGGGAGCATTGGCGAAAGCCGTGCCAAACTACACCATCGCATCCATCCGCTCAGAGCACGGCGCCGATCAGAGCGGGAATGATCTCCCGTTGCATCTCCTGCCCGGCCTTGCGATAGGCCTCGAGACCGGCCTTTTCGTAGTTCAATTGGACGCCCTTCACATCCTGTCGACCACTTTGATAGACCACCTCGCCCGAGCTGCGGTCGCGGCATGCGACCGATAGATCGAGATAAGCGGTGAAGAAACCGCTCGCACTGCCGCCTTCCCGCGTGTTCCCGACCAGGTCCATCAGTAGGTCCGCGCTACGTGCATCGTCCACGAACCGGAACCCGAGCGCGGTCAATGCCTGTTCCAGGGTGCCGGCACATCCCGTGCTTCCGACGTTCCTTCCGAAGTTGCGTTCATCGGCATGCAGGAATACACGGGGCATCACGCGATCGATGGGCGCATGCAGGGATGGCGTCTGCGAACCGGAGGTCAGTCCGCGGACCAGTGTCGCATCCAGGTCACCGGGCAGAAGGTCCTTGAGGTCCATGGTGACGACAAGTTCCGGCGAGACACCGCCGACGGCCACGTGTTCCACGATGCCATGCACCTGACCGTTCGCATCGGTGGTCTTTCTTTCGTTCACCTGACCATCGATACCCGGATAGGACAACACGATGGGGACCTGGACAAGGTCCGTGGATCGTGGCCCATCCCGATAGGCCACCTTCACCAGCATCTCGCGTCGGAAAGCATTGCTCTGGTCCAGCACGCATCGTTCCGGCAAGGTCGAGATCCGGATATCGGCCGTCATGCGTTGAAGCGAAGCATAGAGGTCGTTGCCCAGGTCGATCTGGTCGCCATCACGATCGACAGGTAGCGCCTCGCCCCAGTATTCCTTCAAGGCAAGCAGCGCGCGCAACTCGAGGTCCATGGCACTGCGCAGGTCCCCCCGGTCCAAGGCCTGGTGGCTCCTTGCATGGAGGTCCGTCGCAAGGTCGATGGCCTGTTGGCGACGTTGGGACTTCAATTGGGCATGCTTGCTCCTTGACAATCGATAGTAGACCCAATAGTCGTTCCCGTTGTCGTAGCTATCCACCAGTTCATATCCTTCCAGTTGTTCGTCGGTCCTGGTCCGGATCGTATTGGTGTAGGTCTCGCGGAACTGCGCTCGCTTGTCAAGGGTGTAGAGCAGGCTGTTGCCCTGGACCTGCACGCTGATCTCGCTGGCCAGGTCGTTCAATGCGTTCTTCTTGGCCGACCCCTGATAGTCCGTGGTGTTCTTTCCCGCCACGCCAATGCCGATGTAGTAGGCATCGTCCACGGGATGGGCCTCCACCCAGGCAGGTGGTGGAGCAGCAGTGGGCGCGGCCACCTCGCCTTGTCGTCCCTTGCAGGCGACAAGGCCCAGAACGCACCACATGGCGACCCTGCGCATCTCAGGGCAATTTGGCAGCGAGCTCCTGCTCGACCTGGGTCGCAATGGTGGAGCCCGCCCGGCGTAGGAGTTGGGCGCTGAGGTCGGCAATAGGTGCGGTCGTGCGCTCGGCACCGAGCAATGCGCGCAACGAGGAACGACCGTTGTTGCTCAGGTCCACGTTGCCGTTCGCGGCAGGCATGAGCATGTCCTTGTTGCCCGTGTAGTCCGCATAGTGCACCTGGGCGGTCTGCTGGTCGTCCACCACCTTGGCGAAGAGCACCTCTCCCGTTTCGAGGGATACCAGTTTGTAGTTCACCGAGAGGTCCACACGGTCCTCCTTGTAGTACTCCGTATAGGTCACGGGCCGATACCGCGTCACGAGGTCGTACCCGCCGGTCTCAGCGTTCTTTTGTTTCACCTGGTAGGCTTCATAGCCCTTCCGTGTGCTCGTCCGCAGGTCACCGGGCACCTCCTGGTACTGGAGCACCTCGCCCATCAGCACGGCCTGTGCGCCGATCAGGTTCCCCACTTGAACAGCGGTCTGTTGATCGACCACTCCGCTCAGTCCCAGGCGTTGTTCATCCAGGATCCGCTGCATGTTGTCCCGGTCCACCACCCGGAGGAACGGGTCCTTCCCTGCGGTGAGCGCGGCGATGGCGTGGGCCTGTAGCGTCTCCGCGAGCCCGCCACGTTTCATCCGCAGTCGTCCATTGTCGAACGGCAGCACGGCGATGCTGTACTGTCCCTTGTGCAATGCTTCCTGCTGAAGGGCGGACGCATCCTTGTAGCCCAGGTCCTTGGCCAGCACCTTGCCAAGATCGTCATAGGCCTTGCGGTACTGACCTGCATCGAGGGCCGCCCGGCCCGAACGGTACAAAGGTTCCAGATAGGCGATGGACTGCAGGCTGCTGGCATCCTTGTATCCGGGTTCGATCCGGGCAATGCGCTTGAAGGTGCGTTCGGCCTCCTGGTACTGCTGTTGGGCCATCTGTTCCTGGCCCTGGGTGTACAGTTCCACCAGGTACTCCCCCTTGACCTGTTCGAAGTCGTTCTTGTAGTGGTCGGGGATCTCCAACTGGACACCCAGGCGGGAGGCGCGGGTGGTGTAATCCTTCGCCTCGAGATAGGCGTCGACCGCCCGCCCCTTGTCATCTCCGGCACCGTTGACCTTGAAGAATTCACCCAGCTTGTCGTCGAGCACCTGCTGGCCCGCTTTTTTCAGACCGATCTTGGCGTCGACGTTGCGCTGATCGCGTTGCAACGACTGCAGGTACATGTCCGCCGCCTCCGCATAGAGCCCCGCCTCGTCGAGCTTGCCCGCCTTCTTGGCCAATGACCGCGATCCATTGCAAGCCGCCAACAGGAGCAAGCCGCTCATGCCGATCAGGACCGATCGAGGTGCGTGTGCCATGGTCACGTTCGGAACGGCACCCTTATCGGGAACGGAGGTATTCGTTCAATTCGTCCATCGAGCTCTCGAAAGAGAATGCATCGTTCACCTTGTAGTAATTGCCGATATCGAACGTGTGATCATAGGCGAACTTGGCGAAATCCAGTTTGGTCTGTTCGAAGCTGAACAACCCCATCACCTCCTTGACCTGGTCCACGGTGAAGCATTGCCCCTTGGCCACCTGCATGGCCACGGTGAGCTTGGAATCCTCGAAGCTCTTCCCACTGATGCTGCGCTTCGCATCCCCGAACTGACCGGGTGCCATGGGCCAGTCGCATCCAATGGGCCCTGAATATCCGGGCATGTGATAGACGGTCGGGGCCTCCTCCTGCGGAGCAACGGCGGAGGAGGTTGGCGTTTCGGTTAGCGTGGTGGTCGTGGTGATCGTTGTGGTGGTCGTCGTTGTCGGTCCGCTCACATTGACGTTCATGTTCACTCCGAGGCCGTTCACCCCCACGTTCATGTTGGCCTTCTCCACGTCCGGATCGGCGATCGAGCGTTCCTCCGAAGCATCGGTATCATCGATCACATCGTCCACGGTCCGCAACGGCGGGGTATCATCGATGAACGGTTCTGGGCGGCCGGCGGCCGTACCGAGAGGGGCTTCTCCAGTGGGCCGGAGCACGCGTTCCCCGCGTTTGTTGCTGGTGATCATCACCGTGTACTCCATCCCCAGAGGGAAGTATCCCGCCTTTTTCAGCATGGGGATACCGGGGTCCTCGAAACGGACCATCACCACGGGGGTCTCATTGCGGATACCTGTGGCGACGACCCGTGCGGCGGGTGTGTCGTTCTTTTGTTCGCCATCAATGACGAGGGTGAACTTCATCCCATCGTCGGTGAAGAGCACCAGGTCGGCGGTCTGGGCCTGCAGCGACACATTGGCGCTCAGGAGCCCGAGAACAAGGAGGGAGATCGTCCGTTGCATGATGTGTGGGTCCGCGAATTTAGATCGGATGCACCGAGGCAAGGGCCATGCCAAAATAGTGGGCGCCCTGGCCGACCAACGGGATGCTCACCATCTTTGCGGCGCGAACCGCAACCATGCGCAAGGTCCTGATCATCGGAGCCGGAAGATCGGCATCGTCCCTGATCCGCTACATGATCGACCAGGCCCGCTCGGAGGACTGGCACCTCACCGTGGCCGACAAGGACCTGGACCAGGTACGGCAGGTGATCGGCGATGGTACCGAAGTGGCCGATGCCATCGCCTTTGATGCCAGGGATGCGGACCTGCGCGACCGGCTGGTGCGTGCGCATGACCTGGTGATCAGCATGCTGCCCCCTTTCCTGCACATGGACGTGGTCCGGGACTGCCTGCGCATCGGCCGCAATGCCATCACACCATCATACATCCCGGATGAACTGTGGGCGCTGGACCGTGATGCCAAGGAGCGCGGGCTGGTGCTGCTCAATGAACTTGGGCTCGACCCGGGCATCGATCACATGAGCGCGATGCGGATCCTCGATCGGATCCGGTCGGAAGGAGGGCGGATGACGGCGTTCGAAAGCTATTGCGGCGGATTGATCGCTCCGGAAAGCGACGACAATCCCTGGGGTTACAAGTTCACGTGGAACCCGCGCAACGTCATCCTCGCCGGACAAGGTGGAACGGCCCGGTACATCAAGGATGGCGAATACAAGTATCTCCCCTACCACCGGCTGTTCCAGCGGACGGTGCGCATCGAAGTGCCGCAGTATGGCGCTTATGACGGCTATGCCAACAGGGATTCCCTGAAATACCGCCGGCACTATGGGCTGGACGAGGTGCCCACGCTTGTGCGGGGCACCTTGCGCAAGGCCGGGTTCTGCGCGGCCTGGGATGTATTCGTGCAATTGGGTTGCACGGACGACGGCTTCACCATGGAACTGCCCAAGAACGCGACCTGGCAGGATTATCTGATGGCCTTCCTGCCGCACGATGTGGAGCGGAACACGCGAGAGAACCTGGCGAACTACCTCGGGCTCGACACTCGGAGCGAGGTCCTGGACAAGTTGGAATGGCTGGGCCTGTTCGGCCGGGGAGCGCATCGGGGACCAGGACCGGAGCCCGGCGGTGATCCTGCAGGGTCTGCTCGAGAGAAAATGGAAATTGAAGCCGGGGGACAAGGACATGGTGGTGATGTGGCACCGGTTCAGGTATACCGTGGACGACAGGCAGTTGGAGCTGCAGGCGTCGCTGGTCTCGGAAGGTGCGGATGAGGTGCATACCGCAATGGCGCGCACCGTTGGATTGCCTGTGGCCATTGCCGCAAAGACCCTATTGAACGGTGGCATTTCCGAGCGTGGTGTGCGCATGCCGATCGAACCGGAGATCTACGTTCCTGTACTTGATGAACTGGAGGAGTTCGGCATCCGTTTCCAGGAAGAGGAGCTCGAAGCCTGAACTTGGACCCGATCGAGCAGATCGTACATCATCTCCTGATACCCAATGGTATATTCCTCTCCATCTGGCTGCATCACGGCGATATCCGGATCGAGGACGTCCGCACCTGTCCGGCCCAGTTCGATCAACACCCTTCGGGGCGGGCGACCGGCCACATAGCGCACGTTGCACGAACGATGCACAGCCAGGCCCACTTCCAGCGCTTCCCGAAGTAGGTCCGCTTTCCGCTCCGTGGGTACGATAAGTGCTGCGTGGCCATCCTCGGAAAGGCAACGCTCGATCACAACGAGCAATTCGGGGAAGGCAAGAGCGCTGCCGTGACGGGCCGCGGCACGGCGATCGTCCGGGATGGGCTGTGGGTCGTGTGGAACGGGGGATTGCTGATGATGCGATCGAAGGGCGTTGCCGTCCGAAGCCGTCGAACGTCCATGTGATGGATACGAATGCGGTCCGACCAGGGGCTCGCGGCCGCGTTCTCCTGGGCCTGTCGCGCAGAGGCCGCATCGATCTCCACGGCATCGACGAGCGCGTGGGGTGCCCGCTGTGCGGCGATCAAGGCGATCGAAGCCGCTCCCCGTTCCGATGTCGAGCACCCGGTGCGCGTTGGTCAGGTCGGCCCAGGCCCCGAGCAACAGGGCATCGGTACCGACCCGCATGGTGCTGCGGTCGTGGAATACATGGAACCTGCGCAGGTCGAAGCGATCGGCGCTCATGGCCGGGACCTTCGGTTCAGATCGATCAGCCCGGCCGGTGTGCGCACGCGCATGCTGTTCTCTTCAAGGTCCATTTCCTCGATCCAATCCTCCGTAAGCGGGATGAGGACCTCCTCTTCGCCATGCAGCACCACCATGACAGGGCTGCGCGGATCCCCTTCAATGCGCACGATCTCCCCGATCTCTCCGTGGTCGACATCGGTGAGCATCACCCCGACCAGTTCATCCGGGTCCCAACTCTCATCGGAACCATCCGCGAGCAACCCAGGAGGGGCGTAGATATCCCGACCAACGAGTACGGACGCCGCCTGCGGGTCATCGATCTCGTCGAACTTGATGAGCACCACCCCCCTGCCCTTCTCCTGCACTTGAGTGAAGTAGAACGGCACCCGCTGGCCTTCAATGTCGACGAAGAGGTCCCCACTGCCGCCCAGGTCCTCGGGTCCCAGCCCTTCCAGCCGCAGGTTCAGGTCGCCCAGGTGGCCCCATGGCCTGCCCAATTTGCCGATGCGATGAAGCTCGCCCTCGTCCATGTGCGTGAAGATATCGCACCCGGCCGATGTGATCCGCGTACATTGATGAACGTGAAAAGGCCCGCTTTCCTACTGGCAAGCGGGCCTGTCCGGGAATGTTCGCGGTTATTCGGCAGGCTTCTCCTCGCCGGCGCTCTTCTCCTCGGGTGTGGGAGCCTCCTCCGCGGCGGGCGCCGCCTCTTCGGCAGGGGCTTCCGTTGCAGGCGGTTCTTCTGCAGGTGCTTCAGGAGCGGCCTCCTCCGCCGTCGCGGCGGCAAGCTTGGCGCTCAATGCGGCAGCCATTTCCTCGGCCTTCTTGATCTCCCCTGAGATCCTGTCCTTCATCGCGGCCTCCGCCGCATCACCGAGCATTTTGCGCTTGTCCTCGATCTTGGTGTTCTTTTCGTTCTGCCAGATATCGAAGCGGCGCTCGGCCTCGGCCTCGTCGAAGGCACCTTTCTTCACCCCGTTCAGCAGGTGGTTCTTGTAGAGCACGCCCCGATAGCTCAGGATGGCCCGGCAGGTGTCGGTGGGTTGCGCCCCCATCTGCATCCAGTTCACCGCGCGGTCCAGGTCGATCTGGACGAGCGCGGGGTTCTGGTTGGGGTCGTAGGCGCCGATCCGTTCGATGTATTTCCCATCACGGGGCGCACGCTGATCGGCCACCACGATGTGATAGTATGGCCGGCCTTTTTTGCCTTTACGCTGAAGGCGGATGCGAGTTGGCATGTCGCTGAAGGATTTATCCCCTTGCTCGAAGGGGCCGCGAAGATAAGCGATCCTTCAATAGGTCCATCAACGATAACTGGCCCAGCTGCCACCGTTCTCCACGTTGGTCAACCCCTGCTGCCGGAGCCACGCGGTGGCCTGTCCGCTGCGATTGCCTGATGCACAGACCAGAACGATGGGTCCCTGGATCTTCTTGAACTTGGACAGCTGGCCCTGCACGGTGTCCAGCGGAATGTTCACCGATCCCTCCACATGTCCCCCTTCGAACTCGGCGCGCGAACGCACGTCGATGAGTGTGGCTCCCTCCGGCAGCGTCTTCTTCGCCATACCGAACAATTGACCGAAAATGCTCATGGTTCCTCGTGTTTGTGCCGCAAAGGAACAGGCATCGACATCAAACGGGCAGTGACCCGGATCACCGACTTGGAAGACCACCCGTGTTGGTACCATCTTTGTGTCCTGCCCCCGCCATGAACCCACCGCGCTGCATCCTTGTCCTGCTTTTGGTCGGACTCGCGACGATCACCGAAGCCCAGAACATCATCTACTCCTATTCCGTGGGCAATTGGCGCAATGGACCGGTCGTCCACGTCAGCCCTCTGGTCCAGACCACCGAGGCGGTGACCACGTCTCAACTGAAGCAACGGTTGCGTCAGGACTATCCGGTCTTCAAGGATATCACGGACGTGGATGTGTTGCGCTTCGCCACCATGGAGGAAGGCGAAGAAAGTCGCAAAGTGCTGCAAAGCAAGTACTTGCGTCGAGGATTGACAGTGGACATGATGGAGAACACGGAGAGCCGACCGGTCGTTCCGCAGGAGGAAGCACATTGACCCATGCGGTGGTGGCCCCACACAGCGGTCCTCTTGCTGGCCCTTGGGCAGAGCGGCAGGACCTGTGCCACTGGTTTTTCCATCACCTATGAGAATGTGCCCGCCGACGCACAATCGGCTGTCGCCCATGCCGCCGACATCTGGAGCGGTATCGTAATCTCCAACGTGCCGATCAAGGTCAAGGTGAGCTGGGTCCCGCTGTTCGGCAGTGCGTTGGGTCTTACGCTTCCCAATGGCAGGCGGGATTTTGCCGGAGCGCCTGAACCTTTGACGTGGTATGCGACGGCCCTGGCCAACAGCATCACCGGTACGGAGCTCGATCCGGGCGAGGACGACTTCGACGTGTTCCTGGACGCCACGGCCGATTGGTATACCGGCACCGATGGCATGCCGGGCAGCGGTCAGTTCGACCTGGTCTCGATCGTCCTGCATGAGTTCGGTCATGGGCTGGGCTTCGTGGGACTTAGCAAGAAGGATGGCGCGATCGGTTCGTTGGGCACGCTCCAAGCCTCGGACTTCGCCCCATTGACCACATCCTTCCCGTGGCCGCAACTGGACACCCTGCCGAGCATCTTCGATCGCTACCTGGACCAGCAACAGAACGGGCCGTTCACGCTGATGGACAACCCGGGCACCCAATTGGGCTCGGTAATGACCAGTGGTCAGGTCTATTTCAACGGTCCCATCGCGATGGCCGACAACGGGGGTGTTGCGCCACGGATCTACGCGCCCTCCACCTTCGCCCTGGGCAGCAGTTGTGTGCATTTGAACGAAAGCACCTACCCCAATGGTGACCCGAACGAACTGATGACGCCGTTCAGCGATCCGGGGCACGCGGACCATTGGCCCGGCCCGATCTGCATCGCCATGCTGCAGGATATCGGTTGGACCATCGCACCGGACGTGGGGATCCATGGAACGGCACCGCTCGCCGCAGCGACCATCTATCCCGACCCGGCCACGGAGGTGGTCCACCTCGCGACACCGACACCCATGGTCGCTCCCCGCATTCGCGTGATCGACCTCGGCGGACGTGAAGTGGTCGCGGCCCGCTCCGGCATGGAGACCGACGTGGCGAGCCTATCCGCCGGCACCTATGTCCTGGAGTTGCGATCGGAAGGCCGGTCGGTCCATGTGCCGTTCATCAAACGATGAACCTACTCAAGCGACCGGGGCCGTCCCCACCATTCCGGTACCGCCGGTCCTCTATTTTGGTGATCATGCTCCGTTCGATGCTTTCGGTGTTCCCGCTCGTCACCGGCTTGATGGCCTATCCACAGGGAAAGCATGCCCCTTTGACACATGCCGATACCCTGCGCGGTTCGATCGGACCGGAACGCGCCTGGTGGGACGTGACACACTACGGCATCGACGTGCGACCGGACCTGCAGGAACACACCATCACGGCCACGACCGACATCACCTTCAAGGCAACGGCCCCAGGTCACCGTATGCAGATCGACCTGCAACACCCATTGAAGATCGACGAGGTGCGTTTGATCTGGTCCGATGTGTCGGAACTACTGCCCGTTGAAAGGGACAGCGACCTCTTCCATGTGGACGTTGGCGACCGCTGCCCGATCGGTTCGACCTGCACCCTCACGGTGCGCTATTCCGGCCATCCCCACGAGGCGCACAATGCGCCTTGGGACGGCGGCTGGGTGTGGCGAAAGGACGCGGAAGGCAACCCTTTCGTAAGCGTGGCCTGCCAGGGCATCGGCGCAAGTGTCTGGTATCCCTGCAAGGACACCCAGGCCGATGAACCCGACAGCGCCGAACTGCGCATCACGGTGCCGGACACGCTACAGGCCATCGGTAACGGTCGGCTGCGCGGGACCGCAAGGAACAACGACGGCACGGCGACCTGGACCTGGGCCGTGGTCTCCCCCATCAACAATTACGACATCATCCCCTACATCGGGAAGTACGCCCACATCCATGACACCTACGCCGGTCTCGATGGCCCGCTCGACCTGGACTATTGGGTGTTGGCGCACCACGAGGCGGAAGCGCGTGAACATTTCAAGGAAGTGCCGATCATGCTGAACTGCTTCGAGGGGCACTTCGGTCCCTATCCCTTCTATGTGGATGGCTACAAGCTGGTGGAGGCGCCGTATCTCGGCATGGAGCACCAGAGCGCGGTGGCCTATGGCAACGGGTTCCAGGAGGGCTACCGCGGCATGGACCTGAGCGGAACGGGATGGGGGAAGAAATGGGACTACATCATCGTGCACGAGAGCGGCCACGAGTGGTTCGGCAACAGCATCACCACCGCCGATATCGCGGACATGTGGGTGCACGAGGGCCTCACCGACTATAGCGAGACGATCTATGTGCAATGCGTGTTCGGGGAGCAGGCCGGGGACGACTATGTGATCGGCCTGCGCCGGAACATCCGCAACGACCGGCCGATCATCGGACCTTACGGCGTGAACAAGGAAGGCAGCACCGACATGTACTACAAGGGGGCCAACCTGATCCACACCATCCGGCACGCCATGAACAACGACCAGCGCTTCTTCGCCATGCTGCGGGAGATGAACGCCCGGTTCCGGCATCAAGTGGTCACGAGCAAGCAGATCGAAGCGTTCATCAGCGACTTCAGCGGCATGGACCTCGGGCCGGTGTTCGACCAATACCTGCGCACCACCCAGGTGCCGGTGCTGCAATGGGGCTGGCAGCATGGTCAGGTCGTTGTGAGGTGGTCGCATTGCATCGACACATTCCACCTGCCGGTGCGGCTTCTGGTGGACGACCGTCCCCTCCTGATCGATCCGCGGAAGGATTGGACGCCGGTCCCAGGCGAACACGACAAGCACTCAAGACTGGAAGTGGATCGCAACTGGTATGTTGGGGAGGAGCACCTCACACGCAAGGCGATGCGAAAGGCCGCTCGTTGATGGACCCTGCCCGTCAGGATCGCGCCATCGCCTTCCTTAACCCGGCCAAGGCCGATGCACGCACCTTGTTCCTCAGCATGGGCGACCATCCCAAAAGCAGGCCGGCCGGTCCGAGCGCCTGTCGGCTCCAGCGCCAGAAGCTGAATGTGTCGTTGTGTGCGATGATCAGACCATCCTTGAAGCGCATCTCTGCGGTGATATGGTTGTGCACGCGGCGCCCTGTTCGGCTGAACGTGTAGGAAGCGTCCAAGATCACCGTACCGCCATCCCCGTCCTCCTGCGCGACGCGATACGTGACCCGAAGGTCGGTGCCGCTGGTCAACAGCATCCGCCACATGGCCTTGACCTGCTCGGCAGTGAGTTCTCCGAACACCGGATCCGAGAAGCGCGCTTCCGGATGATAGCATCCGCCCATGACGGACCAGTCCCGGGTCGCAAGGGCATCGTAGAAACGGGAGACCAAGGACATGCGGTGAAGATATCCCGGGACGTTCGCACCGATCCCCCGATCGATCGTTCGATCTGTGGAAAAGTGATCGGCCCCCGCCCCAACCTGCCGGGTAACTTCGTGGCCCGCGCCATGGAGTTCTCGCACCTGCACGTCCACACCCAGTTCAGCCTGCTCGATGGCGCCGCCGCCATCCCCAACCTGTACAGGAAGGCCATCGCCGATGGGCAGCCCGCCGTGGCGATCACCGACCACGGCAACATGTTCGGCGCGTTCAAGTTCGTGGCCGAAGCGGGCAAGCACCGGAACGCCGACGGCAGCCTGCAGGCAAAGCCGATCGTCGGCTGCGAATTCTACCTCGTGGCGGACCGCCACAAGCAGCAGTTCACCCGGGAGGAGCGCGACCAACGGTTCCACCAGCTGATGCTGGCGAAGAACGCCACGGGCTATCGGAACCTGAGCAAGCTCTGCAGCCTGGGTTACATCGAGGGCTTCTACAGCAAGTACCCGCGCATCGACAAGGAACTCGTGGAACAATATCACGAGGGGCTGATCGCCACCACCTGCTGCCTGGCCGCGAGCGTGCCGCGCACCATCCTGCGCAAGGGCGAAGCGGAAGGCGAAAAGGAGTTCAAATGGTGGCTGGACCTTTTCGGAGAGGACTACTACATCGAGTTGCAACGCCACGGCATCCCCGAGCAGGACCAGGTGAATGCCGTGCTGCTGAAGTGGGCGGAGAAGTACGACGTGCCCATCATCGCCACGAACGACAGTCACTATGTCGACCAGCAGGACGCCAACGCGCACGACATCCTGCTGTGCATCAACACCGGCGAGAAGCAGAGCACGCCCAGTGCCAAGGAGTTCGACGACGAGGAAGGCAAGCCGAAAGGGACGCGTTTCGCCTTCTACAACGATGAGTTCTTCTTCAAGACGAAGGACGAGATGCACGCCAAGTTCAGCGACCTGCCGCAGGCACTGGACAACACGCAGCAGATCGTCGACAAGGTCGAGACGCTGAAGCTGAAGCAGGACATCCTGTTGCCGAACTACCGGATCCCCGAGGGTTTCGCCGATCAGGATGAATACCTGCGGCATCTCACCTATGAGGGAGCGGTGAAGCGGTGGCTGGGTGGCGAGAAGGTGAATGGCGAATGGTCCATGGCGAATGGTGGCGCTTCCCATTCACCAACTCGCATCCGCCATTCGCCAGAGCCCGGACTTGTGGGCGGAATAGACTCGCTCGACCCCAAGATCAAGGAGCGCCTCGACTTCGAGCTTTTCACCATCCGCACGATGGGCTTTGCGGGCTACTTCCTGATCGTGCAGGACTTCATCAACGCGGGCCGCGACATGGGCGTGCTGATCGGTCCCGGCCGCGGCAGCGCGGCGGGCAGCGCGGTGGCCTATTGCATCGGCATCACCAACATCGACCCGATCAAGTACGACCTGTTGTTCGAGCGCTTCCTCAACCCGGACCGCAAGAGCATGCCCGATATCGACACCGACTTTGACGACGAGGGCCGGCAGAAGGTGATCGACTACGTGGTGGACAAATACGGCCGCGACCAGGTGGCACAGATCGTCACTTACGGCAGCATGGCCGCCAAATTGAGCATCCGCGACGTGAGCCGCGTGATGGACCTGCCGCTGTCCGAGGCCGACCGCCTGAGCAAGCTGGTGCCCGAACGCCCGGGCATCGAGTTGGGCCGCGTGCTCCACGCTCCGATCGACGGTGATAAAAGCTTGAAGTCCAAGGAGGGTCTCAACAGTGACGATCTGGCCGGGGTGAACGAACTGCGCAAGATCGCCGAGGGTGAGGACCTGGCCGGGCAGGTGCTGCGCGAAGCGGAAAAGCTCGAAGGAAGCGTGCGCGGTGTGGGGATCCATGCCGCCGGCATCATCATCGCGCCGAAGGACCTCAAGGAGATCCTGCCGGTGTGCACCACCAGGGATTCCAGCCTGTTGATCACCCAGTACGACGGCAAGGTGGTGGAGGACGCCGGGGTGATCAAGATGGATTTCCTCGGCCTGAAGACGCTGACCATCATCCGTGATGCCCTGCGCATGATCAAGGCGAACCACGGCGCGGACATCGACATCGACGGCATCCCGCTGGACGACCCGAAGACCTTCGCCCTGTACCAGCGCGCCGAGACCAACGGCACCTTCCAGTTCGAGAGCGCCGGCATGCAGAAGTACCTGCGCGAACTGAAGCCCGACCAGTTCGCCGACCTCATCGCCATGAACGCCCTGTACCGTCCGGGGCCGTTGGAGTACATCCCCACCTTCATCAAGCGGAAGCACGGGCTGGAGCGCATCGTGTACGACCTGCCGGAGATGGAGGAACTGCTGCAGGAGACCTACGGCGTGACCGTGTACCAGGAGCAGGTGATGTTGCTGAGCCAGAAGCTCGCGGGCTTCACCAAGGGCGATGCGGACGTGCTGCGCAAGGCGATGGGCAAGAAGGACCGTGCCACGCTGGACAAGATGAAGGGCAAGTTCCTGGAGGGCACCAAGGAACGCGGCTTCGATGCGAAGGTCTGCGACAAGGTGTGGACCGACTGGGAGGCCTTCGCGCAATACGCCTTCAACAAGAGCCACAGCACCTGCTACGCCTTCGTAGCCTACCAGACGGCCTGGCTCAAGGCGAACTACCCGAGCGAGTACATGGCCAGCGTGCTCACCCACTCCCAGGGCAGCATCGACAAGATCACCTTCTTCATGGAGGAGTGCCGCCGCATGGGCATCCCCGTGCTCGGACCGGATGTGAACGAGAGCCGCTATCGGTTCAGCGTGAACCAGGCGGGGCAGGTGCGGTTCGGCCTGGGTGCGGTGAAAGGCGTGGGTGAAGGTGCGGTCGAGGCCATCGTGAAGGAACGCGAGGAGAACGGTCCCTTCGCCAGCATCCACGACCTGATGCGGCGGGTCAGCCTGCGGTCCGCCAACCGCAAGGCCATGGAGAGCCTGGCCTATGCGGGTGCGTTCGATTCATTGGGCACCAAGCGCGCGCACTTCTTCCACAGCGCCGGTGAAGGAAGACCCACGTGGATCGAAACGTTGGTGCGCTACGGCCAGCAGCACCAGGACGGCGAGGACAGCGCGCAGGTCAGCATGTTCGACCTGGGCGAGGAGGGTGCCTCCCTGCCCGAGCCCCAGCCACCCGCCATCGACGAATGGATCGCGCTGGAGAAGCTGCACCACGAGAAGGAGGTCATCGGCTTCTACCTGAGCGGCCATCCGCTGGATGATCATCGCCTGGAGATCAAGCACCTCTGCTCCATACAACTGCCCCAGCTGGCCGATCTGCGCGCGCTGGCCAACCGTGAATTGAGCTTCGCGGCCATCGTCACCAAGGCCGAACATCGGGTGAGCAAAAGCGGCAAGCCATTCGGCAGCCTGGGATTGGAGGACCACCAAGGGACGTACGAGACAATGCTCTTCGGTGAGGACTACCTGAAGTTCCGTCACTTTCTGGTACCGGGGACCTTGCTGTACCTGAAGGCCCGCGCCAGTGAACGCACCTGGGGTCGGGACGAAGGCCAGATGGAGCTGAAGATCACGAGCATCGACCTGCTGGGGGATGCGCGGCAGAAATACATCCAAAAGCTCCTCATCAGCCTCGAGGCCGAAAGGGTGAACGACGCCCTGTCAGGCCAGTTGATCGAACTGCTGAAAGGTTCGCCCGGAAGCACCAAGGTGACATTGAACCTGTTCAGTGCGCAGGAGAACATCACACTGGAAGTACCCAGCAAGGGATTGGCGGTGAACGTGGATGATGACCTGTTGCGTTCCCTGGAGAGCATTCCCGACGTGAAATACAGCCTTAGCTGACCAAGTGTCAGGGCAACAAGGCATGGCACGGTGATCGAGAGAACGCCCACGCTCCCGAAATTTGTGGGCGAGCGATAGCGACCAAGGAAACCAACCAGCCTGCAAGGCATACTAACGAAGCGATACATGGCACTCGAACTGACCGACAGCAACTTCGAGGAACTGGTCCTCAAGAGCGACAAACCCGTGATGGTGGACTTCTGGGCGGAATGGTGCGGCCCCTGCCGCATGGTGGGCCCCGTGGTGGAGGAACTGGGGAAGGAATACGACGGCAAGGCCGTGGTGGGCAAGCTGAACGTGGACCACAACCCCGGCATCAGCATGAAGTACGGCATCCGTAGCATTCCCACCATCCTCATCTTCAAGGGTGGGGAACTGGTGGACCGCAGCGTGGGCGCCGTGCCCAAGGCGATGCTGGCGCAGAAGCTGCAGGGGCAGCTGGCGTGAATGCGGTAGGAAAGGAAAAATGGTGCGGGTGGTGAGAAAGTAGCCGCCCCTGGCCAGATCGACCGAAAGCCTGGGACCATTCCGGGCTTTCCTCTTTATCACCCTGGGCACCACCCTCATCATTCTCTCCCGATCTTTACCCCATGCCCATCGAGCAAAAACATATCCAGGCACTGAGCGCGCTCGAGTTCAAGGCACGACAAGTGGTCGAAGGGTTCCTGGCCGGCCTGCACAAGAGCCCGTTCCACGGGTTCAGCGTGGAGTTCGCCGAACATCGCGCATACAACCGCGGCGAAAGCACCCGGCACATCGACTGGAAGCTCTACGCACGAACGGACAAGCTGTTCGTGAAGCGTTACGAGGAGGAGACCAATCTGCGTTGCGAACTGGTGGTGGACACCTCCAGCTCGATGTACTACCCTCCCAAGGACGGAACGAAGGAGTTCAACAAAGTGGAGTTCGCCGTGCATGCAGCGGCGGCGTTCATCCAACTGTTGCGCAAACAGCGGGACGCCGTGGGGCTTACGGTCTTCAACGAGAATGTAGTACTGAGCGAGCAGGCCCGCAGCAACGCCGTGCACCTGCGGCACCTGATGCAGGAACTGGAGCGGCTGCTCGCGGCGGATGCACCGGCCCGGGGCCAGCGCAGCAACGTGGTCGAAGCCCTCCATGACATCGCCCGGCGGGCCCATCGGCGCAGCCTGGTGGTGATCCTGAGCGACATGCTCGACAGCCAGGACCGCGAGACCGAGGTATTCGATGCCTTGCAGCACCTGCGCTTCAACAAGCATGACATCATCCTGTTCCACGTGGTGGACCGGAAGCATGAGCTCGAGCTGGACCTGCAGGACCGTCCCTACACCTTCGTGGATGTGGAGACCGGCGCCCAGGTGAAGGCGCACGCGGCGGAGGTGCGCGCGGCTTACCGGCAGGCGGCCGCCGAGCGCTGGCATCGCCTGAAGCTCAAATGCGGCCAGTACCGCATCGACCTGGTGGAGGCCGATATCCACGCAGGCTTCGAGCCGATCCTCTTGGAGTTCCTGACCAAACGCAGCCGCTTGTACTGACCAAGACCGGTCCCAGCCGGTTGCAGGTTGCCGTTCCCGGTGTACATTTGCACCCGCTCCACTGGAAGGTGGAGCGAGCCGGTTCGGTAGTTCAGCTGGTTAGAATGCCGGCCTGTCACGCCGGAGGTCGCGGGTTCGAGTCCCGTCCGGACCGCTCAGAAAGCCCACCCGCGAGGTGGGCTTTCGCTTGGCCCCGACCAGTCCAATGAGCTGGCCTTCAAGCGGCGGCGCTACGCACCTGTTGCTGAAAACAAGCGGCCGAACTTCGGGGAAGTGTATAGGGCCGTCCGCGGCACAGCCACGGACGAACACATTCGGACCGCTCAGAAAGCCCACCCGCGAGGTGGGCTTTCGCTTGGCCCCGACCAGTCCGATGAGCTGGCCTTCAAGCGGCGGCGCTACGCACCTGTTGCTGAAAACAAGCGGCCGAACTTCGGGGAAGTGTATAGGGCCGTCCGCGGCACAGCCGCGGACGAACACATTCGGGACATACGAGGACGAACGTGGGGGTGAAGAGATCATTGGCGACGCGGGGCATATTCAAGGCTGTTTAGACCGGATACGGTCCAGAGCACCTCCATCCGGTCTACCTTGCAAGCCGCTTTCCGGTCCCCATCGACCCGATCCGGTCCCGTCGGTAGCTTTGAGACCGGATTTACAGTCGTTCCCGACCGTTTCAGGACCTACCAACATGGCATCCATTTGGGGTTCACGCATGGCGGAACGGCGCAAGGAGCTCGACGAGGGAACCCGCTCCAAGCTCTTCGACATCATCGATACCTACATCCGGGATGCCCGGGCGAGGGAGGCCTACAAGTGACGAAGGGGAACTGATCTTGGGGGAGCTTACACAAGCCCGACCGGACCTATTAAAAGCGGCCACCCTTCGGCCAACCCCAACTTGCCAAAGCGCTCTTTTCGGCTCGTCGTTCACTTTCCGGCCGATTCGTTCCTTTCAAGCCCGCCACTTCGGAATTTCGAAGGGTTCGTTCCGGTTTTCTCGTGGGAGTTGCACGGCTACAGATCCGCGTTAGCGGGGGATTTGATGATTGAATCAACGTTCAAGCGTTGAGGCGTAGGAAGCGATTTGCGATAGAGCGGGTCGCTTTTTGAGATGACCCGTTGGTCGTCCAATAGGTAAAGTACCCGATAGGTATTAGAGGCTGTGCAGGGAATGAGAGTACCTCCATGAAGAAGTACGCCAACAGGTTGGCCAATGACCAGTCGATATCTCGCTTCGATGGATTCCAGGCTCCATCCCTCTACGCGAAATCCACTACGCTGGCGAGCGGTTCGTTTCTCCTTCGAAGGAATGGTGACGATTGAGTCACGTGTGGCAGAGGCGAAGAACAGCGCGCCCGTGTCCGTTCTTAGATAAAATATAGACTGGTGGAGTGGGCGATCGCAAGGATCAGTGATGGTCTGATTCACCACAACAGGGCTGTCGCAGTTGTTAATGATGCCTAAGTATAACTCAAGGGTGGTGAACTTACAGCCCTCCCGTTGGTCTTGGATGTGGTTAATGACTAAGGAATCAATGTTGCACACAACGCATTCTTGTGGGTTGTGTCGGGCTTCGCCGGTACCACATCCACTAAGGAACGCCAACATCACGACACTAGACAGTACTGTTCTCATAGAACTAGTCCTTCTTCGCCGGCAAAGTGCTAGCCATCTTCTTGTAGTCTACAGCTTGATAGTTAGCGTCGAACACCTTATTGAAAGTCGCCACTGCTTCTGTGTACTGTGTGTATAGGGCTTGGAATTCACTTGACTCAATCACCCTATTTGCATCTTGCTGATTCGCGGTCATGAAGACCATCCGGTTCATGTAACCTTCCATGTCCTCGTTCAAATAGCCTCGCATCACACCTTTCAGATAAGCCTTTCCTTGTTCAGACATCTTTGCAAATGAGGAGTGTCTTGTCTGCGCGGCAGCTATACCAAAATGGCTCCAGCCATCACCAGGAATACCCTTAATATGCTGGTCTTCGTGGTAGAGAAGGTTGACGAAATTGTAGTAATCATTTAGAATCTTCTCACCACCATTTGAAAGCTGGGGATAGATAGTCAACTGTGAAGTCCCTCTCACCACGGACATACCAACGCCGCCATCTTCAGGGTTGACCTTAACAGAACTAAGGCGCTTGCCAGGTCGAATCGTGGTTGAGTAAATGGTCTGAGCGATTCTACTCTGAGCATCCGCACTTGCGAGGTGGAACTGTTTGCTAGGTTCAAACACGGGCGGGTTCGATTGGCTACCGTGCGTAGCCTGGAAATTCGAGAATGCTCCAACATCCTTCGCCTCGACGACCTGCATAACATTGGATGAACCTAGCTTACCCAAGGACAAGCCATCGCTCGAGAAGTATCGCTCTAAACCTTCGAGGTCGATACACGAAATAACGCAGTTTTCTGCAAAGGCATAAGGGGAGTTCCACGGGTATTGTGCGGCCAATGGATCTATGCTCATGAACCGGCCGACCCTTGCATCGTGTATGCGGTACTCGAACGCGTAGCTCGTTCCTGTAGCTCCGTGAACTTCGTCATCCTTCTCTTGTCCCTGGAACCCGAACCGGTAGCTGTCTGAGCTGTAATTGCGTCCAGGTAACAGGGAGCCGAAGGGTTCATACCCCTGCGCGTTCAACACCTCCGCCTCGTACGGCGCGCCATCCCCGGGCAAAAGCCGCGCCGAGACCACTGTATTCACGTTGCCCAGATGGTCCGTCAGTTCGTAACGCAGGAAATAATCCTCCGGCTCCTGACCCATTGGTACCTGCGGGCTGGGAATGAACTCCACCTTCCCGTCATACTCGCCCAACCGCTTGCTACCATAAAGTGGCCGCTCCCGCAGCGTGAAGCTGCCATCCAAGGGCACGTACCGGTAGATCGCCATGATGTTCCCCTGCGCATCCCGAATGTAGTACTCCCGCTCGGCGTCCGTGCCGTCGCCGATCGTCTTGGACACCCGTTGCCCATCGGCCCCGTAGGTGAAGACCAGTTCCTTCAGCGCGCTGCCCGAGGTCCGCCGTACCGTATCCACCTTCCCGGCCACCGTCCAGGTGATCGTGTCGATCTCCGCGGTCCGATCCTTCACCAGGTTGCCCAACCGATCATAGAGGTAGTTGTTCAGCTTATTGATATTGCCTTGTTGGTCATGTTCATCCTGCAGGGCCCCTTCGTTCGGATAGTCCTCAAACCCGTCATCGGCCTCGGTCACCGTGTTGTCGTTGTTCAGGTCATCATCGGCCACCTGATACAACCGGTTGCGCACAAGGTTGCCATCGGTATCGGTATGGTAGGAATAACGCAATGTATCGTACAAGGCACCGAACTGGTCATGACGTCCGAGGCTGTCGATGTTCCCGTTCGCACATGGTCGTAGATGTTCATGATACTTGCGCGCGTCCACGCCCGTGCTTGCTGAAAGGAAGTGAGCACACGAGCGAAGGACGTTCGCGCGATCCAGGGGGCTATGTACCCAGGTATGCCTCCATTGCTTTCTGGATCCGCTGCGCGATGGCCGCGGTATCGGCAGGCACGAAGGGCCGGCCGGTGATGGTCTCGTAGAGCTCGATGTAGCGTTCGCTGACGCTGTTCACGAAGGCATCATCCATGGTGGGCAGCTTCTGGCCTTCCCTGCCCATGAAGTCGTGGGCGATCAGCCATTCCCGCACGAACTCCTTGCTCAACTGCTTCTGCCGTTCGCCGCGCGCCTGGCGTTCGGCGTAGCCGTCCAGATGGAAATAGCGTGAACTGTCCGGCGTGTGGATCTCGTCGATCAGGAGGATCCTGCCATCCGCGTCCCGTCCGAACTCGTACTTGGTGTCCACCAGGATCAGTCCGCGGGACCGGGCGATATCCTGACCGCGGGCGAAAAGCGCGCGGGCGTATTTCGCCATGGTGTCCCACTCCGCCCTGGTGCAAAGCCCGAGGTCCAGGATCCCCTCCGGGGTGATGTCCTCATCGTGGCCTTCATCGGCCTTGGTGCTGGGCGTGATGATCGGTGCGGGGAAGGCATCGTTCTCCCGCATGTCCTCGGGCATTGCGGCACCGCAGAGCATCCGTTGGCCAGCCGAGTAGGTGCGCCAGGCGTGGCCACTGAGGTAGCCGCGCACCACCATCTCCACCTTCACGGGTTCGCAGGTCCTCCCGATGATCACCTGCGGGTCGGGCATGGCATCGGCCCAGTTCGGTGCCACGTCGGCGGTGGCCTGCAACATGTGCCAACTGAGCTGGGTGAGCACCTGGCCCTTGTGCGGGATGCCGCGCGGCAGGATCACATCGAACGCGCTGATCCGGTCCGTGGCCACCAGGATCGATCGGCCATCCGGCAGCCGGTACACATCGCGGACCTTGCCGTGGTATACGGTGGTGCCTTCGGGGAACTTCAGGGCGGTGTGCGTGAGGGTGTCGGGCATGCGGTCGCTGGGTGGTCAGTTGTTGGGAGGCGTGGAGTGATGCGTGTGGAGTGATGAGTGTGGAGTGATGAGTGTGGAGTGATGAGTGTGGAGTGATGAGTGTGGAGTGATGAGTGTGGAGTGATGAGTGTGGAGTGATGCATGGCGAGGTGGCAACCACTTTCCCCTTTCAGCTTTCTCCTTTCAATTTTCCCCTTTCCCCTCTCCCTCCTCCATTTCGCGGAAGGCGATCAGCACCCGCGTGACCAGTTCATGGCGGATCACATCCTTCTCGTCCAGCTCGATCACGGCGATGCCTTCCACGCTGCGGAGCATGGCGATCGCCTTTTCCAGTCCGGAAGGCATGTGACGGGGCAGGTCCACCTGGGTGAGGTCGCCGGTGATGACGAACTTGGCCGAGCGCCCCATGCGGGTCAGGAACATCTTCAGCTGGCCGAGCGTGGCGTTCTGTGCCTCGTCCAGGATCACGAAGGCGTGATCGAGCGTGCGTCCGCGCATGAAGGCGAGCGGTGCGATCTGGATCACACCGGTCTCCAGGTGCTCGGCCAGGCGGCCTGCGGGGATCATGTCCTTGAGCGCGTCATAGAGGGGCTGGAGGTAGGGGTCGAGCTTCTCGCGCAGGTCCCCGGGCAGGAAACCGAGGTTCTCCCCTGCTTCCACGGCGGGTCGTGTCAGGATGATGCGGCGCACCTGCTTCTCCTTCAGGGCCTTCACCGCCAGCGCCACCGCGGTGTAGGTCTTGCCGGTACCGGCAGGGCCCACGGCGAAGACCATGTCATGGGAGGCGACCGCCTCCACCAGGCGTTGCTGGTTGCGGGTGCGGGCCTTGACGCGCAGACCGGCGTTGCCGTGCACCAGGACGTCGGCTTCCTCAGGCAGCGGTCCGCCATCGGGAGCTCCCCCCATGATGTCGTCCAGCACCTTCCGAGGCAGTTCATTGTAGCGGAGCACGTGCTGCACGAGCAGATCGAACCGCTCGGCGAACCGGTCGATGTCCTCCTCATTGCCGATCACCCGGATGGTGTCGCCACGTGCGATGATGTTGAGCCGGGGAAAGAAGCCGCGGATGATGCGGAGGTTCTGGTCGTTGGCGCCGAGCACCTCGATGGGCTCCACGGCCGTGACCTGTATCGTTCGTTCACTCACACCCGTTGATGTCTTTGCGGAAAAGTCCGATCGCGCCCTGGGACCGCCCTTATTTTTGATCGCCCGAAGGTAGCCGATCACCCCATCCACCACCGATGTCCATCATCACCCTCACCACCGACATGGGTACGCGCGATCACTATGTGGCAGCGGTCAAGGGCCGGATCCTGGGTCTGTTCCCGGGCGCCACGATCGTGGACGTGACGCACGAGGTGAAACCCTTCGACAATGCCCATGCGGCCTTCGTGGTGCGCAATGCCTGGCCTCATTTCCCGGAGGGGACCGTACACGTGATCGGCGTGAACCCGGAGGCCGATGAGGTCATCCCCCATGTGGCGGTGCGCCAGGGCGGACATTGGTTCATCGGGGCGGACAATGGCCTCTTTTCCCTGATCCTCGGCGGACGTCCCGAAGCGGTCTTTTCACTGCACCCGACCGATGACCCGGATGCCATGACCTTTCCGACCAAGGGTGTGTTCGCCAGAGCCGCCTGCCACCTGGCCCAGGGACGGCCCGTTGCGGAGATCGGCTCGGCCCAGGACGGCATCCGCCAGATGATCGGTTTCGCACCGGCGGCCGACCCGGAAAGCATCCGTGGGGCGGTGATCCACATCGATGTCTACGGCAATGCGGTGACCAATATCCACCGCGATCTTTTCGTACGCGTGGTCAAGGACCGCGCGTTCCGGATCGCCTTCGGCCGTTCCCAGAACGACATCACCACCTTGCACCGCACCTATGGCGAGGTGCCCCAGGGCGAGCGCGTGGCGTTCTTCGGGGCGAGCGGCTTGTTGGAGATCGCGGTGAACAAGGGCGCGGAGGGGTCCGGAGGCGGGGCCGCCCGCCTGTTCGGCCTGCACGTGCAGGACCCCGTGCGCATCGAACTCCAGGACGTGCTGACCCAACGTGCCTTCGCCTCATGATCATCCGGCTCGTGCGCATGACGTTCCGCGCGGAGGCGGTCGATCGTTTCCTGACCCTTTTCGAGGACTGGCGACACCGCATCATCGCCATGCCCGGTTGCACGCATCTGGAACTGCTCCAGGATATCGATGACCCCCGTGTGTTCACCACCTACAGCCAGTGGCGTACGCTGGAAGACCTGGACCGATACCGTGGTTCAGAGGTGTTCGCCTCGGTGTGGCCCGTGGTCAAGTCGCTCTTCGAGGCCCCGGCCGAGGCCTGGTCCAACGAAACGCTCCACCGGATGGAGCCCCAGGCCACCTGAACCGATGATGAAAGGACGTTCCTTCCTTCTTGCGCTGACCTTCCTTCCCAGCGGCTCCCTGCTCGCTCAGGAAGGTGCCGCCCGCTTGCTGGACCAGGTGCAGCAGTTGCTGGACTCCGGTCGGTTCGATCGGGCCCTGGTGATGGCGGATACGGCGATCGCACGCAACGACACCTCGGCGCTCGCCTTCAAGCTGCGGGGTGACGTGCACCAACATCTCAAGCAGTACGATGAAGCGTTGCGCGATTACAAGTCCTCATTGGAGCTCAACGATCGGGACCCGCGGCTGTACGTGAGCCGTTCGGCGCTGCGCATCACCGAGGGGAACATCAAGGGCGCGATGCGCGATCTGGACAAGGCCATCGAACTGGACCCGGATGACCCGGATATCTGGTACAACCGGGCCTGCGCGAACTATCTGGGCCAGGACAACACCAAGGCCCTGCATGATGCGGAACGCGCCCTCAAGCTGCAGGAGGACCATGCGGATGCCCTTTTCCTGAGCGGCGTGGTCAAGGGGGAGCTCTACCGCGAAGAGGCGGGATTGGACGACATCCGCAGGGCGCTATCCCTGAAGCCGGACATTCCAGGCGGGCGCATGAGCGCGGCGATCCTGTTGTACGACCTCAAGCGCTGGGGGGAGGCCATCGATGCGTTCACCGAAGTGATCCAGGAAAGGAACGACGACGATGAGGTGCGCGATGCCTTTTATTACCGGGGCGATTGCTACTACAACATGGACCAGAAGGACCCGGCCTGCGCGGACTGGCGGACCTCGGCGACGATGGGCGACAATGATTCGGTGTTCATCGTGAAGAACTATTGCGAGACCGACGAGAAGAAGATCCCGAAGAAACCGGTGCGCCGTCGACACAAGACCGTCATCCAGTTCTAGTGGCTTTCGGGCGGACACGTATATCCCACAGCACCTGGGCCACCCCCGGCGCGACCCCGATGGTATCTTCGCCCGCTGCGCCAAGGTCCAAGCACCGGCCGCGCCCCACTGCCTGAAGGGAGGAATGCGAGCGCTCATCATCAAGGAGGTCCGCGGCTTCATCGGTTCGCTGATCGGCCAGATCGTGATCGTGATCTTCCTGCTGGTGACCGGCCTGCTGCTGTGGGTCTTCCCGGACAATTTGCTCGACCTGGGCTACGCCGACCTGGCGCCGCTGTTCATGGTGGCGCCGTGGGTGTTCCTTTTTCTGGTGCCGGCGGTCACCATGCGCAGTTTCAGTGAGGAGAAGCGTACGGGCACCATCGAGCTGCTCCTGACGCGCCCATTGAGCGAATGGCACATCGTGCTGGGCAAGTACATCGCCGCGGTGACCCTGATCCTTCTGGCGCTGCTGCCCACGCTGATCTACGTGTGGAGCATCGCCGACCTGGCCGTACCGCAGGGCAACATCGACACGGGCGGCACCTGGGGCAGCTACCTCGGCCTCTTCTTTCTGGGTGCCTGTTTCGCGGCGGTGGGCCTTTTCGCCTCCGCACTGACGGAGAGCCAGATCGTCGCCTTCCTGATCGCGGTGTTCCTGAGCTTCCTGCTCTACCTGGGCTTCGACCAGATCGCCAGCTTCGACCTGCTGGGTGCGCTGGAGGGCCCGATCAAGAACATCGGCATCCAGGCACATTATGCCTCGATCAGCCGCGGGGTGGTCGACCTGCGCGACGTGCTGTACTTCGCCGGGGTGATCGCCCTGTTCCTGATGGCCACGCGCCTGGTGCTCCAAAGCCGGAAATGGTGAGATGAAACGGTCATGGGGCACACGGATGCGCGACATCACCGAGCTGCTGGTGGGGATCGGCATCGTGCTGCTGGTGCTGTTCATCGGCTCGTTCACCCACCTGCGCGCCGACCTGACCAGCGAAAAGCGGTTCACCCTCACTCCGGCCACGCACCAGCTGGTGGACAGCCTCAAGGACGTGGTGTTCGTGAAGGTGTTCCTGGACGGCGACCTGCCGGCGGACCTGCGCCGGTTGTCCCTGGCGACGCGGGAACTGTTGGACGAGATGCGCGTGGACGCCCCGGACAAGCTGGAATACGCCTTCGAGGACCCGAGTGATCATCCGGACGAGAAGACGCGCAACGAGGTCTACGCGCAACTGGAAAAGCAGGGGCTGCAATACACCAGCATCCGGATCCGCGAGAAGAGCGGGTTCTCCGAACGGATCGTCTTCCCGGGCGCCCTGATCACCTACCGCGGGAAGACCATCCCGGTGCAACTGCTGAAGACCCAATTGCGGCAGCCGGACGCCGACATGGTGAACCGCTCGATCAACAACCTGGAGTACGAGATGGCGGGCGCCATCCGGCAGCTCACCCGTTTCGAGCGGCCCAAGGTGGCTTTCCTGGAAGGTCAGGGTGAACTGGCACCGATCCAGGTCCAGGACATCGCCACCGCCCTGGGCGAGAACTACGACGTGACCCGCGTGCGCATCGATGGCCGGGTCGATGCCCTGAGCGACCACGTGAAGGGTGCGCGGTACCGCGTGAACAAGTACGATGCACTGATCATCGCCAAACCCGACAGCACCTTCAGCAAGAAGGACCAATACATCCTGGACCAGTTCATCATGAACGGCGGCCGGGTGTTGTGGCTGCTGGACGTGATGAACGCCCACCTCGACAGTCTGCGCGAAAAGCAGTTCAGCATGGCCACCCCGCTGGACCTGGACCTGGACGCCATGCTCTTCGCCTACGGGGTGCGGATCAACAAGGACCTGCTCCTGGACGCGAGCTGCGCGCCGATCGAGATCTACACCACGCCGTATGGCAATCAACGGAAACTGGAACGGTTCCCCTGGTATTTCGAACCCGTGCTGGTGCCCCAGGGCCATCATCCGATCGTCACCAACATCGATCCGGTGCATACCGCGTTCATCAGCAGCATGGACACCATCGCGGTGGACAGCATCCGGAAGACCATCCTCCTCACCACCTCCCCATACAACCGGGTGCTGAAGAACCCGGTGCGGATCAGCCTGGGCATCGTGGACGTGGACATGGGCCTGGACAAGATGGGCGGCATTCCCGCACCCGTGGGCGTGCTGCTCGAAGGGCGTTTCCATTCCGCGTTCACCGACCTGCTCCCGCCGAAATTCAAGGAGCAGGAGGAGATCGCCTTCCGGGAACGCGGGCGTCACACCGCACAGATCGTGATCAGCGACGGCGACGTGATCGCCAACCGGGTGGACCCCGACAAGGGGATGTACTACATGCTGGGCTATGATCGGTATGCGGGGCGGAAGATCTATGGCAACCGCGAGCTGATCATCAACGCGTTGAACTACCTGCTGGACGACAAGAGCCTGATCAGCATCCGGTCGCGGGCCATTACCCTGCGCCAGCTGGACCCGGAACGGATCGTGGACGAACGCACCCGGTGGCAGGTGGTCGCCGTGGGGGCGCCCATCCTGTTGACCCTGCTGGCCGGGCTCTCCTTCCAGTACTTCCGGAAACGCCGCTTTTCCCGCGCCGCATGAAACGCATCCTCATCCTGCTTCTTCTGATGGTCGCGCTGGGTG
Source organism: Flavobacteriales bacterium (assembly GCA_020635655.1). Lineage (GTDB taxonomy): Bacteria > Bacteroidota > Bacteroidia > Flavobacteriales_F > PHOS-HE28 > PHOS-HE28. The sequence continues at coordinate 205,896 of JACJZI010000004.1, read as the reverse complement.
CCCTGGCCTGGTGGTTGAGCGCCCGTGACCGGGGCACCACCCTGAGCGGCCCGCTGACCGATTTCGCCATCGCGGACACCAGTTCGGTGGACCGCATCTTCATCGCCGAAAAGGACGGGCACACGGCGGACCTGCGCCGCCAGGACGACGGCACCTGGACGGTGAACGGCATCTATCGCGCGAACCCGGTCCCGGTGCGCCTGCTGCTGAAGACGTTCCTGCGGGTGGAGGTGCGCGCCCCGGTGCCGAAGAGCGCGGAGGCCAATGTGCTGCGCGTCATGGGCGGTGCCGCCAAGAAGGTCGAGATCTATCAAGGTGGGGACACGCCCGCCAAGATCTGGTACGTGGGCCATGCCACGCCCGATCACTACGGCACCTACATGGTGCTGGAAAAACCCGGCGAGGGCCGGTCCGATGTTCCCTTCATCATGGGGATGAGCGGCTTCAGCGGGTTCCTGACCACGCGTTTCCATGCGAAGCTGGACGAATGGCGCAATACCGACGTGTTCGCCTACCCCGACCTCTCCACGATCGGCGTGGTGGCCGTGCGGCACGTGGAGGACCCGACCACGAGCTTCATGGTCTCGCTGGGCGAAAAGGGCGAGCTTCACCTGACGGACGAAGGTCTGCGCCCCGTTGCCATGGACACCGCGGCCGTACAGGACTTCCTGCTGCAGTTCCGGTCGCTGCATTTCGAGTACATCGAACGGAACCTCTCGAAGGCGCAATGCGATTCGGTCCGGAACAGCCCGCCCTGGCACATCGTGACCGTCAAGGAGAAGGACGGAGCGGAGCGCCGCGTCCCCTTCTTCCACAAGCTGCCCTACAAGGGCCAATTGGACATGGAAGGGGACCTGATGACCCAGGACGTCGACCGGATGTACGCCACCGTGGATGACACTGTGCTGGTGGTCGTCCAACGGGTCCTGTTCGACCGGATCACGCCGCCGATCACGGCATTGGTGCACTAGGCCACCGGATGTGGAAAAAGCCGCCCCGGTGTTGATAAAACGCCCCGGGCGCGCGGGAGTGCCCGGCTATCTTTGCCGCTCCTGACGGGCATTCTCGTCCAGAACGGACGCGCCCGCCAGGCCACACCGATCATCCGATCATACCATGTCAGAGGTCAGCACCACCCCGGAGTCCGCCACCCGGTCATCCTCATCCAAAAGCGCGATGAAATTCATTGTATCCAGCACCGCCCTCTTGAAGCAGTTGCAGATGTTGCAGGGCGTTCTTGCCAGCAGCAACACCCTGCCGATCCTCGACAATTTCCTGTTCGAGGTGGACGGCAAGCAGCTCACGCTGACGGCTTCGGACCTGGAGACCACGATGACCAGCACCATGCCGGTGGAGGCCAAGGACAAGGGCAGTGTGGCGATCCCCGCCCGGTTGTTGCTGGATACGCTCAAGGCCTTCCCCGAGCAGCCGCTCACCTTCAGCATCGACGGCAAGCACCACGGGGTGGAGATCAGCAGCGACCAGGGCAAGTACAAGATGACCGGCTTCAGTGGGGCGGAATTCCCCAAGAGCCCCGTGCTGGAGGAGCCCTCCCGCTTCACCCTGCCCGCCGGCACCCTGGCCACGGCCATCAACAAGAGCATCTTCGCCACCGGCAACGACGACCTGCGCCCGGTGATGAGCGGGATCTTCTTCGAGCTGGCCGATGACGCCGTGCGCTTCGTGGCCACCGACGCCCACAAGCTGGTCCGCTACATGCGCACCGATGTGAAGGCCGACCGCGCCGCCACCTTCATCGTGCCCAAGAAACCGCTGAACCTGCTGAAGAACGTGCTGGCCGCCACCAGCGCCGAGGTGACGGTGAGCTACAACGAGAACAACGCTTCCTTCGCGTTCGACAACATCATGCTGGTGTGCCGCCTGATCGACGGGAAATACCCGAACTACGAGGCGGTGATCCCGAAGAAGAACCCCAACAAGCTCACCATCGACCGCGCGACGTTCCTGAGCTCGATCCGCCGCGTGAGCATCTTCAGCAACAAGACCACCCACCAGGTCCGCCTGAGCATCAACGGCAGCCAGCTGACCGTCAGCGCCGAGGACCTGGACTTCGCCAACGAGGCGAACGAAGCCCTGACCTGCAGCTACGAGGGGGACGACATGACCATCGGCTTCAATTCGCGCTTCCTGATGGACATGCTGAACAACCTGGAGAGCGAACACGTGGTGCTGGAGATGAGCGCGCCGAACCGCGCCGGCATCCTGCTTCCCGGTGAGTCCGGCGAGGTGGGCGAGGACATCCTCATGCTGGTGATGCCGGTGATGCTGAACAACTGAGGATCGGAACGGTCCTTGCCCCTCCCCGTCCAAACACTGTGATGATGAAGCACCTATTGATGCTTTCCGCGCTGGCCGTGCTGTTGAGCGCGAACAAATGCGCGGACACCAAGATGGGCGGCAATACGACCACTGATCTCGCCGCACTGGCCGGCGGCCAATGGATGCTGGCCACGTTGAACGGCAAGCCGATCGAGATGCCGGAAGGCGCGAAGACCCCCTGGGTGAAGCTCGACCAGGAAGGCGCCCAGCTCAGTGGATACGGTGGCTGCAACCAGCTCATGGGCAGCTATAAGTTGGAAGGCGACCGCATCAGCTTCCCGGGCTTGGGCTCCACCAAGATGCTCTGCCCCGCCACCTCCGACCTGGAGAGCAAGTTCTTGAACGCGCTGCGCCTCACGGACGGCTTCAAGATGGACGGCGACGTGCTGCGCCTGATGCAGGGCACCACCGAACTGGCCACCCTGCGTTCCGCCGACTGAGCGGACCGCCGCCTAATCCGATCGAAAATGACCCCGTCCACCGGTATGGCTGGTAGTGTGGGGATCGTACCAGGGCGGTAGATCATGCTCCTGGTGGGGGTGTCCGAGTTCCCCGGGTCCGGAATGCCCGGCCTGGTCCTCGGCGGCGATCTGCTCATCCACCACGATGTAGGCCGGTGGCACCTTCCGATACACGATGGCCATGGCCAGTCCGGACAACCCGCCCCAGAGATGACTTTCCCAGCTGACGTGGGGGAAGATGGGCAGCACGCCCCAGACCATGCCGCCATAGAGGAACACCACCAGCAGCGAGATCGCCATCAGGGCACGGTTCCGGCGGATCAGGCCGCTGAAGAAGAGGAACGCCGCCATGCCGTAGACCACGCCGCTGGCGCCGATGTGGTGGTCGGCACGGGCACTGATCCACACCCAGATGCCGGTGAGCAGCCAGATGGCCGCCAGCACGCGCCAGGCCACGCGCGGGTAGAAGTAGACCAGGCACCAGCCCAGCACCAGGATGGGCACGCTGTTGTTGAAGAGATGGCCGTAGTCCCCATGGACCAATGGCGCGGTGACGATCCCCAGCAGGCCTGCGGCATGTCGCGGGTAGATCCCCAGGCGCCAGATCGGCCAACCGTAGGCCTCGGCCAGCATCTGGAAGGCCCACAACAGCAGCACCGCCACCACGGGGAAGAAGGCCGCGGTCCACACGCGGTTGCGCGCGATGGAAGGGTGTTCGGGATGGTGCGCGGGGAGCATGCTGCGAAAGCGGAATGCACGAAGACGCCTAATTTTGCGGTAATGAACAAAGACCGTGTCATTCCAAGGCGCGCTGTCGTATTGGCAGCAGGACTCCTGCTCCTCTCGGCCTTTGCCATCCCCCTCGTCCGGGAACAGCAACCCCAGGTGCCCGACCTGAAGCCACCGAGCGAACTGGCGCTGTTGATGCGGCACATGACCAGTTGGTCCGACAGCACGAAGCAGCGCTTGGTGCAGCAGCGCGAACTGCCGCCCTTCCCGAAGGAGTTCACCGGGATACTCACCGCCGCGCCCACCGACAGCAAGATGGACATCGAGCGGAGCCACTTCGACGCATTCGCACACTACTACCTCGACCAGCTGAAGGCGCTCTACGCCGCGGCGCCGGAGGACCGTGCCCGCACCTTCAACGCCACGGTGAACGGTTGCGCCACTTGTCACGGCTCCGCCTGCCCCGGCCCACTGGTGAAGATCCGGAAGCTGTACGTGCCGCTCTGAGCTGGAGCGGATCAAACCCCGGGACCAGCGTCCCGTCCTACCAACAGACCTTTCACCTTTCATGCGACGCGAGCTGTTCCTATCCCTCCTGGCCCTGCCCTGCCTGGCCACCGCCCAGACCGAGGGCGACGGCCTCTTCGACACCGACCAGGTGATCACCATCGATCTCACCTTCAGCCAACCGGACTTCTGGGACAGTCTGGTGGCCAACTACGCCACGGAGACATACATGTGGGCCGGTGCCACCTTCACCGACAACAGCGGGACGTACGCCTACGACAGCATCGGCGTGCGGTTGAAAGGCAACAGCAGCTACGGTCATCCGGGCAACAAGAAGTCGATGAAGCTGGACATCAACCGCTACGTGTCCGGCCAGAACTATCATGAAGAGAAGAAGTTGAACCTGAACAACGGCTTCAAGGACCCCACCTTTCTGCGCGAAAAGATGTTCATGGACTTCTGCCGGGACCAGGGCGTGCTCGCGCCGCGGGTCAACTTCGCCAACGTATACATGAACGGCCAGCTCTGGGGGTTCTATACCGTGGTGGAGCAGATCGACGACCAGTTCCTCGACCGCTGGATCAGTGATGATGACGGCAACCTGTTCAAGGCCGGTGACAGTTTCGGGGGCAACAGCAACGAGGCTGATCTGAAATGGTACGGCAGCGACCAGACCCTCTACTATGATCGCTACGAGCTGAAGAACAACGAGGACGTGAACGACTGGAGCGACCTCCTGGACCTGATCGACCTGATCGACAATTCATCGGACGCCGTGCTGACCATGCAACTACCGCAACGATGGGATCAGGAGACGCTCATAAGGTCGTTCGCGATCGACAACCTGTTCGCCAACCTGGACAGCTACATCAATTCCTCGCGCAACTACTACATCTACCACAACGCCACCACGGATCGCTGGCAGTGGATCAAATGGGATGCGAACGAGGCGTTCGGGCAGTACACCGGTGGGCAGCAGAACCTGGAGCAGCTCTCCCCCACCTACGCCGCGATCAACCGCCCGCTGGCGCAACGGATCATGGACATCGTACTGCTGCGCTCGGACTATCTCGTGCAATACTGCGACGTCCTGGACCATTTCACGAACGCCGAGCTCGATCCGAAGATCGACGCGTTGAAGAGCCTGATCCAGGCCAGCGTGTATGCCGACCCGAACAAAATGTACACCAACGCGTTGTTCGATCAGAACATCGAACAGGACGTGACCCTCGGCGGCGGCATGGGCAACGGACCGTGTTACGGGCTCAAGTCGTTCATCACCGCGCGCGGTCAATACCTGGCGGGTGCGATCGACTGTACGCTGTACACGGGCATTGCTGGCGATGAGGTCCTGGATGCGGAATTCAATGTGTTCCCGAACCCGACGAACGGTACGGTGCTGATCAATGGACCGACCCTCAGTGCGGCTGCCACGATCCAGGTGATCGACGCCACCGGTCGGCGGTTGCTCGACCGCGCGTTCGATCCGGTGCTCGATCTGTCGGGTCTTGCACCAGGGACCTATCTAATTCGGGTCATGAACGGCGAGGATGTCCGCCAGCAGCGGATCGTCAAGCAGTGATCAAAGCTTCACGACCTCGGCATCGGCCAGGGCGTGGTACAGCTTTTTGGCGGTGGCCTCGCTCACGGGGACGAGGGGCAGACGCAGGGTATTGGCGCAGATGCCGAGCACCTTCAGCACTTCCTTGACGCCGCCGGGGTTCCCCTCGACGAAGAGCAGGTCGATCAGCTCCAACAGGCGGTAGTGCTCTGCGCGGGCGGTGTCCAGGTCGCCCTTCAGCGCGGCATGCACCAGCCGGCCGAACTCCTCCGGAAGGGCGTTGCCCACCACGCTGATCACCCCATCGCCGCCCAGCGCGATGATCGGCAGGGTGAGCGCGTCATCGCCGCTGATCACCAGGAAATCCTTGGGACGGTGTTTCAGGATGGTGGCGATCTGGCCCAGGTCGCCGCTGGCCTCCTTGATGGCGACGATGTTCTTGAGGTCGCGGGCCAGGCGGAGCGTGGTCTCGGCCTTGATGTTGCTGGCCGTGCGACCGGGCACATTGTACAGGATGATCGGCAGCAGGCTGGCCTGGGCGATCGCCTTGTAGTGCTGGTAGATGCCCTCCTGGGTCGGCTTGTTGTAGTAGGGGCTCACGCTCAGGATCCCGTCCACGTCGCTCAGGTCGAAATGGCGCAGAGCCTCGACCACCTCGGCGGTGTTGTTGCCACCAACGCCGAGCACGATGGGCACGCGGTGGCGCACGATCTCGATGGTCTGCCCGAGCAGTTGGGTCTTCTCCTGCGCGGTGAGGGTGGCGCTTTCCCCCGTGGTGCCCATGCTCACCACGTAGTCCACCCCGTGCGTGATCTGGTGTTCGATCAGGCGCTCGAGCGCGGCGTGATCGATGTTGCCTTTCGGCGCGAAGGGCGTGACCAGGGCGACCCCGAGGCCGCGGAAACGATCGTCCATGGATGGTGGGTCAGTTGAGGGAGGGTTCGGTGGAGCGGTTGATCATCATCAGGTAGTGGTCGATCTGGGTGATGAGCTGCGGCAGGCTCTGCGAGCCGGCCATGTCGATCATCATGTCCAGGAAATGCTTGTTGGCCTCGCCGTAGCGGCCCACCTTGAAGCGGGCGCGGCTCTTGGCGACGATGTACTGCACCGGGAGGATGTCGTCCAACGTGAGGTCGATCAGGACTTCGTACTCTTCGGCGATGAAATTGTCCACGGTGTTGCCTTGCGGGATGCGGTACCAGTTGAGGTCCTTGATGCAGAACGCGTCGAAGTTGAGCTTGGGGCTGATGTAGTGCGGCAGGCTGCGTTCGTCCACATACCCGAGGGCCATGATCTTGTGGATGCCGAGGTCCTCCTTCACCTTCTTCACGTAGTTCTTCACCTGGGTGTGCGCGGTCTCGTCCCTGGCCCAGTAAACGATGCCGACCTTGCCGGCGGTGGCCAGGTTGCGCGCCACGGGACGCCGTTCGGCGAGGGCCTCCCTCACCAGGCGCCTGCGTCCCATCCATTCCTTGATGCGATCGATCCACTTCATCCGATCATCCGCATGAATTCCTTTTCATCGATCACGGGCACACCCAGTTGCTCCGCCTTGGCCCGCTTGGCCGGGCCCATGTCGGTACCCGCCAGCACGTAGTTGGTCCTGATGGATATGGAACCGGACACCTTGCCGCCGTGGGCCTCGATGGTCTGCTTGATGCCATCGCGGCTGAAGTTCTCAAAAACCCCCGATACCACGAAGGTGAGCCCCTTGAGCTGATCGCCCTGGACCTGCTGCTCGGTCCGGTCCACTTCGAACCGGAGACCAGCATCGCGGAGCCGACCGATGGTGGCGCGGTTCCCCTCCGCCGCGAAGAAGTCGATGATGCTCTCCGCGATCACCTCCCCCACTTCATCCACCGCCGTCAATTCCTCCTTCGTCATGTGCATCAGATGGTCCAGGCTGCCCACGGCGCGGGCGATCTTCTTGGCCACGGTCTCGCCCACGTGCCGGATGCCCAGGGCGAAGAGCACCTGCTCAGCGTGATCGCCTTTGCTCTTTCCAGCCCATCGACGATCGCTCGCGACCTTTCTCGTCTCCACCCTTTCCGAGCGCCGCAGTTGTTCTTCTGCGCATCGTACAGGTCGGCGACGCGTGCAGCAACCGGCCTCCCATAGCACGCCAACGGTTCACCGCCCAGGCCTCGATGTCCATCGCACGACGGGAGATGAAATGCCTGATGTCGGGCGATCTGGGTGGCGGCCAGCCGTGCTCGCTCGGGCATGTTGGGCTTCTCACCTCGATACGGACCAATGGCGTGTCACATTCCCGACACGTCTCCGGGAAATGCACGCGCGAGACTCCCCGGGGCGTTGGTCCTTTTCGATGCCCACGACCTGGGATTTATCTGCCCGCCTTCTCTCCACGCGTGGACCGGGACGCCGACATGGAGACGAGGCGGACCAATTGGTCGGCATTGCTGAGCGAGGCACGTTTCACGGTCGTTCCGCTGAGTTGCACGGGGTCATTCGCGACGGGCGCGAGTCGCCTCTACGTGGCCCACCTGAGCAGTGACCCTTGCTCCAGCCGGGTGAGGGCCTGCTCCGCCTGGAATTTGTAAGCGATGGCCCACCGGGGCTCTTGGCGGTCATGCCCAGCTCGTCCTGGACGATCGTCCACTTTTCATCACGATCCCATCGATATCCATCTCCAGGAGTGCCGGTGCTTGTCCCAATGGTCGATGAAGGCTGCTGACATCGAGATGCTGTCCGTGCGTCTTTGAAGCGACGGATGGGTCCGGGGCATGAACCCCAGATGTGTGCTCAGCATCAGCCTGAAATGGCTGCGGATGTCCAGCCAATGCTCTGGACGCCATTTAGTGCTGTCCAGCTTTGCGACGGCCACCCTTCGGGTCCTGCAATTTGAGCGTACCAGCGGCGGTACAGCGGGTTGGCGTAAGGCCTTCACCAGCCTCAACGCGGGCTGCGTTCAGCCGTTCGAACCAGCATCGCGTAGACGATCTCGCCACGCACCTCCAGTTCGGCGGGGTGGTCGTTGCCATGCAGATGCAGCGGGATCGTCGCACCGTGCGCACGTTGGCGGCGATTCCTCCCCTTTCCCCCATCACCACGGGTCATGCGCGTTCGGAACCGGGTCATCCCGGTGATTGAATCGACGCCACACCATCGTACTTCACCCATCACGAAGCAGACCTGGCCTATCGCCTTCGATCCGCTCCACGAACTCGACCACGTCTCGCGGGAGTAGGAAATAGCTCAGGAGCACTGGAAAGCAGCCGCACCTCCGGGAATTCTCAGATGTCACCCACGCGTTGCGTCGGACTGTTAGGTCGGCGAGGTCCGGATACCTGTTTCCTCCAGGTCCTCTCAGCCCTTCATCAGCTGGTCGAAATGCAGGTCGCCGATCTGGTCTTGCGAGGACGTAATAGAGGTAATTGTGGTGTTCGAGCTGCGTGGTCAACTCCCCTCACCCTTGCCGCTGCCTGCTTCCGTGGTCCATGCACCGCCGTTATCCCATCCTTCCAGCGCGCACCGATCGCGGGTTGCCGCTCGCATCATCGTGGACCTGCACGCCTTCCACCCATCCGACCGGAGCGTATCGGCGACCTGGCTGATCGCGCCCGTGATGGACCTCGAACCACAACTCACCGGGTGTCAGGCGGTCCGATGCGCGCGAGGCGACGCCCGATAGAAGCACAAGGGATCCCTCATCCGAACGAACAGTGCCATTGGGGGTTCGCGATCAGCACGACCGGATCGAGACCGGCCGCCTCGCGCTCGGGGATGTAGGGCGATTGCTCACGACCAGGTCGAACGCGCTCTTCTGGAAGTCCTCGTTCAGCGCATCCATGGGCGACCACGTCACCCAGGCCAGTTCGCCCCTGCTGGTCCGCGCCAGCAAATCTGGCGCGGCTTCACTGATGTCAGCACCGTCACCTGAGCACGGGAAGCGCCTGCTTCAACGCCAACGCGATGCAACCGCTCCCGTTCCAATATCGACGCATCTTCTGCGGTGCCCTTCCGGAGCGGACGATTCGGTCCACCAGTTCTCGTGGTCTCGCCGTACCCGCGCGGGTTTTCGTGAAACACCGATCGTCAGTCCATGGAATACGACGGACCCGAGCACATATTGGAGCGGTTCTCCGGCCACCAGCCTGTCCAATGGTCGATAGACCTGCAACAGCTCACTTTCGCTCAGTGCCTGATCGCGGCGCATCTCCAGCTCGCCCATGTCCCATCCCAGTTGGTGTCGGAACACCGAACGCTCCAGGGCCCGCAGCTCGGACGCCGGATAGCGTTCGCTCAGCCGCTCCCGGTAGAGGTCCAGCACGGCCTGCACGCGGTTGTCGCTCACCTGCATGACCCGGCAAAAGTAGCGGGAGCGTCCCGCCGGATGCGACCCACGGCCGATCTTTGCCGCACGTGGAGGATCCGGACCGTTTCATGGCGCGCGCACTTCAACTGGCGCGGAACGCGACGGGTACCGCGGCCCCGAACCCCATGGTCGGCGCGGTGCTGGTGCAGGGTGATCGCATCCTGGCCGAGGGTTGGCACAAGCAGGCCGGCGGACCGCATGCGGAGGTGGAATGCCTGCGCGCGTTCGGTGATGGACCTGTTCCGGAAGACGCGGTGATGGTGCTGAACCTGGAGCCTTGCAGCCATCATGGGCGCACGCCGCCCTGCGCGGACATGCTGGTGGAAAGAGGTGTGAAGCATGTGGTGGTCGCCCATGCCGACCCGTTCCCGGAGGTCGCCGGAAAGGGGATCGCGCGCCTGCGCGGAGCGGGCGTGCGGGTGGACGTCGGGGTGCGCGAAGCGGAAGCCCGCTGGATGAACCGTCGCTTCCTCACCTCGGTGAACGAAGGGCGCCCTTATGTGATCCTCAAATGGGCGCGGTCGGCGGACGGTCGGCTTGACGCGGGACCACGCACGGAACGCGTTGTCCAGCGCATCACAGGAGCGGATAGCCATACGCTCGTGCATCGCTGGCGTTCGGAGGAACAGGCGATCCTCGTCGGGAGCCGCACGGTGATCAACGACGATCCGGAATTGACCGTGCGCCTGGTCGCCGGACGATCGCCGCTCCGCGTGGTGCTTGATCGGGATGAGCGCACACCCGCCGGATCAAGGGTGTATGGGGGTGGATCACCTGCGCTGTTGTTCACCGGAAGGTCCCGCGCGGACCTGGCGGTGGACCAGGTCATCGTGCCCAAGGACGCGGACCCGATCTCCACCATGCTCAACGAACTGCATCATCGGCAGGTCCGGTCGGTCCTGGTCGAAGGCGGTGCGATGTTGTTGCAGCACTTCATCGAACGCGACCTGTGGGACGAGGCGCGTGTGTTCACCGGACCGCCGCATTTCGGAAAGGGCACGCCAGCGCCCGATCTGCCGCATGCGCCATTGCGTACAGAGAACATTGGAGAGGACCTTCTCCATCGCTTTCACCGCACCCAGCACCCGGCCGACGCATGGTGCTGGTGATCATGGCCGCGGCCACCGCAGCGGGGATGTTCCTCGTGCTGAAAGGGTTCCAGCGCTGGAAGGTGGATACGCGTGGCGGCATCGTGGTCAACTACCTGACGGCCGCCGCCCTGGCCTGGTGGTCGGGCGACGTTCCACCGATCGAAAGGACCTCCGTGGTGTTGCCCTATGCGACCGTGATCGGCGTTGCGTTCATCGTGGTGTTCTTCGTAGCGGCCCTCAGCACCCAGCATGCCGGCGTGCAGGCCACGACGGTCGCCAGCAAGATGTCGCTGATCATACCGGTGCTGGCGGCCGTGATGTGGCACGGCGACCGGCCCGGTGTCCTGGGTTGGTCGGGGATCGCGCTCGCACTGGTCGGCGTGGTGCTGGCCACCTGGTCGCGTACAGGCGTCGTGGACCCTGCCGCACGCTGGCTTCCTCTGGTCCTCTTCTTCGCCTTCGGAACGATCGACGCCGGGGTGAGCGCGATCCAACATACCCTTCTCCACCCTGGCGAGGAGAGCTTTTTCGCCTTGTTGACCTTCAGCACGTCGGCGATCTGCGGCCTGCTCTGGGCGGCGGTGGCCTCCTTTCGACGATCCCTGGGATCATGGAGGACCTGGGGGGGAGGCATGCTGCTGGGCACGGTGAACTTCCTCGCCCTGTGGACGCTCCTGCTGGCACTGGCGGAAGGCCGGTTCGGGGCCAGCTTCCTCTTCCCCCTGGTGAACATCGGTGTCGTGCTGTTCTCCGTGATCGGCGCAGTGCTCCTTTTTCAGGAACGTCCCGCGATCGTCCAGCGCATCGGCATCGGTGTGTCGATCCTGTCACTCGTTCTCATTCTCTGGTCGGCAGGATGAGCGACGACCACTTCCTGACATTGGCGGGGACGAGCGAGGCCCAGGTCCGGGAGAAGGCCAGCCGGTTCATCGGGTCCGCATTCCCCGTGGGAACGGAGGAGGAGATGAAGGACCGACTGATGGGGATCGCGAAAGCACATCATGCCGCACGCCACCATTGCTATGCCTATGTCATCGATGGCCGCGAGCGCGCGAACGATGCCGGTGAACCTTCCGGGACCGCGGGCCGACCGATCCTTCGGCAGCTTCAGGCGAACGGATTGAACAATGCCGCGATCATCGTCGTGCGCTATTTCGGCGGAACATTGCTCGGTCGTGGTGGGCTCGTCCGCGCATACGGTGACGCGGCGCGCGAAGCGATCGGCGCGAACACGATCATCGAGGCCGTCCGTCGCGTACCCGTTCGGATCGACATGCCCTATGACCGTCTGGAACCGATGCGCCAGGCGGTGATCACCGCGGAGGGCACGATCGAACGGACCGAATACGGTGTACACTGTTCCATGCAAGCGCTGCTGCCACGCAGTCGGGTCGATGCCTTCATACAGGAACACGCCGCGGGAACGGTGCGGATCGTCCGCCTTCAGTTGAAATAGCCACCCAGGGCACGCACCAGATCATCCGGTGCACGGCAGGGTCGACCGGTCGCACGGTCAACGAAGACCAGTGTCGTCCGGGCTTCGGTGAGCAGTTCGTCCAATTCGTTCCGCACCTCGTAGCGGAAGTCGATCCGCACGGCAGGCACCTTTTCGATGATCGTGCGAATGGTCAGTCGATCGTCATAGCGTGCGGGCTGGTGATAGGTGACCAGCAGTTCATGAACGGGCAGCATCACCCCTTCCTCCTCGAGCCGCTTGTATGGGAAGCCCAGTGCACGCAGGGCTTCCACGCGGCCCACTTCGAAGTACTCCGCATAGTCGCCATAGTACACGTAGCCCATCCGGTCGGTCTCGCCGTAGCGCACCCTCAGGATGGTATCGTGCGTGAACATGGTGCCAAGGTAGCCGCAGGCCCGGGCATGGCGAAGCACATGGTGAACGATGGTGCTTGCAACGCAATGAACATGGGCCGTACCTTTAGAGGGCCCGACCGCCCTTTCTCCGATCATGTCCTTCATCCCCATTCCACCCGTCCATCGTCCGTTCGGGAGATCCCCGCAGGTGCCTCCCCGTGGATCGCGGACCGTGGCGGCGTGGGGAGCGCGGCCATCCGGGAACCCTTGTCCCGTGCGGACTGCAGGCTACGGATGGTCATGTGACGCGCATGTAAAAATTTCCTTTCCGTCAAGTTCGACCCTTCTTTTTTTTTTCACTTTCTTCGATCCATATTTGTCGCCCGGTTCGCAGGAACCCTTGACCAGCAAAGGTTCCAGAGCGGCCGGACCGGAACATCACCGCAACTGTAACACGTGACACCGCCCATGAAGAGAGACCACGAGAAGGCCTGGGAACGGTGCCTCGCAGTGATCAAGGACAATGTCAGCCCGCAGAGCTTCAAGACCTGGTTCGAACCGATCAAGGCGCTCCGCTTGCAGGACAATGTCCTCACGATCCAGGTACCGAGCCAGTTCTTCTATGAGTGGCTGGAGGAGCACTATATCGGGCTGCTGAAGAAGATCATCAAGAAGGAATTGGGGACCGAAGGGCGTCTGGAGTACTCCATCATCATGGAGAACGGCTATCAGAGCGCCCACCCTTACACCGTCAAGGTGCCGACGAGCAATGCGCGCGACGTGAAGAACCCCGCCGTGCAGCTGCCGATCGATATCGCGAACAGCCCGATCAAGAACCCCTTCATCATTCCCGGCCTGCGCAAGATCAAGGTCGAGAGCCACCTGAACCAGCATTACTCCTTCGAGAACTTCATCGAGGGGGACTGCAACCGACTTGCCCGCAGCGCGGGTTATGCCGTGGCGCAGAAACCCGGCGGCACCGCCTTCAACCCACTGCTGATCTATGGCGGCGTGGGGCTCGGCAAGACCCACCTGGCACACGCCATCGGCCTCGAGATCAAACGCAACCATCCGGAGCGTACGGTCCTGTACGTGCCCGCTGAGAAGTTCACCCAGCAGTTCATCGAGGCCGTGAAGAACAACACGGTCGGTGACTTCAGCCAGTTCTATCAAATGATGGACGTGCTGCTCATCGATGATGTGCAGTTCCTGGCGGGCAAGGAGAAGACACAGGACGTGTTCTTCCACATCTTTAATCATCTGCATCAGAGCGGCAAGCAACTGGTGATCACCAGCGACAAGGCGCCCGTGGAGATGCAGGGCATGGAGCAACGCCTGCTCTCCCGCTTCAAATGGGGCCTGAGCGCCGACCTGCAAACACCCGGGCTGGAGACGCGGATCGCGATCCTGCAGAAGAAGATGTATGCCGAAGGGATCGATCTGCCCAAGGAGGTGGTCGAATACCTCGCCTACAGCATCACCACCAACATCCGCGAACTGGAAGGCGCCATGATCAGCCTGATCGCCCAAAGCTCGCTGAACAAGAAGGCGGTGACGCTGGACCTGGCCAAGCAGATGATCGACAAGTTCGTGAAGAACACCGCACGCGAAGTGTCGATCGATTACATCCAGAAAGTGGTGTGCGACTACTTCGACCTGCCGATCGAACTGTTGAAGAGCAAGACCCGCAAACGCGAAGTGGTGCAGGCCCGGCAGATCGCGATGTACTTCGCCAAGAAGATGACCAAGAGCTCGCTGGCCAGCATCGGCGCCCATTGCGGAGGCAAGGACCATGCGACGGTGCTGCACGCCTGCCGCACGGTGAACAACCTGCAGGAGACCGACAAGCAGTTCCGTGGCTACCTGGAGGACCTGGAGAAGAAGCTGAGCATCCACTGAGGACGTTCGTGCGCTCTCATCGAAAGGGCCGCCGTGGCGGTCCTTTCGCTTTTCCGACATTCGCGTCGCATCCTTGACGAGCGAACCACATGAAGGTCCTGATGGTCTGTCTGGGCAACATCTGTCGGTCACCAATGGCCGAGGGCATACTCCGGAACAAGGTGCAGGGGCTTGGTCTGGAAGTCGTGACCGATTCCGCCGGAACAAGTGAATACCATGTCGGCGAACCGCCCGACCGCAGGGCCATCGCGACGATGGCCGGCCATGGGATCGACATCAGCGACCTGCGTGCCCGGCGCTTCACCTCGGCCGACTTCCAACGCTTTGACCAATTGTTCGCGATGGATGCCGACAACCTGCGCGACATGTTGCGCATGGCCCCCGACCCAGCGGCCGCCCGCAAGGCCCGCTCGATCCTGGACCTCGTGCCAGAACATCCAATGCGTTCCGTTCCTGATCCCTACCATGGAGGTGAGGAAGGGTTCGAAGAAGTGTACCGGATGTTGGACCAGGCTTGCGATGCTTTCATCAAGCAGATCCGTGGATCGAACTGACGCGCGCCTCTACCTGGTACCCGTTTGGCTCGGTGAAGCCGGCGGTAGTGAATGGTTGGCGCCCATCATTGTCGATACGGTGGGACGTGTTGAACACTTCTTCGTGGAACACGAACGCACGGCACGCCGCATGCTGCGCCGTATCGATCCCCTGTTCGACCTGGACCGGATCCAATTGCATCGGCTCGACAAGGACTCCACCGAGGAGGACCTGGATGCATACCTGCGCGTCGCCCTGGAGAACGGGAACACGGCGATCTTGAGCGAGGCCGGCATGCCCGCGATCGCCGATCCGGGCGCACGACTGATCGCTCGTGCGCACGCGGCCGGCGTCCGGGTGGTGCCGCTGGCCGGGCCGTCCGCTTTCCTGCTCGCCCTGGCCGCCAGCGGCCTGAACGGACAACGCTTCTGCTTCCATGGCTACCTGCCTCGCGACAGGCACGAAAGACGACAGGCCATCCAGCAGATCGAACGCGATCTGCAGCGTTCGGGAACGACACAACTCTTCATGGAGACGCCGTATCGCAATCAAGCCCTGATCGGGGAACTGCTGCGCACCCTATCCCCCGGCACCGCGCTTTGCGTGGCGATGGACCTGACCCAACCCGGCGAACAGGTACGCATGTGTACCGTGGCGGAATGGCGCCGAACAAGGGTGGAACTGCCCGAGGTGCCGGCCGTATTCCTCATCGGCGTGGCCCAATAGGATCACTCAGGGATAAGGCAGGGCAGGGCTTCCATGCTCCCCGGCTGCAGGTGTTTGCGTCCTTTCCGCTTTCCACGACAATAGGGACTCCTGAAAATGGTCCAACGCAGGGCCAAATAGATATCCGCGCCACGCACATCGCGCCTTGTGAAGAACGGCAGCACATTGTCGGAACCGATCACCAGGTCGTTCATGCGCAACATGATGCCCACGCTGGGATGCCTCGCGTCATCGTCCGTCAGCACTACGGGGATGGCCGCGGCGAATCGTTTCATCTCGACACGCGGCACCAATGCGATGCTGTTCGGCCTTCGCAGCCTGGTCCCTTTTGCCCCGCTGATCTGCTGGACCGCATCCAAGGCGACATAGACCTTGTCCACCACGCGCAGATCGGCCTGCAACGAGAGCGCGGTCGGTGTTCCGATAAGCAGTTCCGTCCGGTCCGTCCATCGGTCCAATGAACCGCTGAACAAGCTGTCCGCGGCGCCGGCATCCGGAACATCCACGGCCGTGTAGTCCGAAAATCCGGCTTGCGCGTCGGAGAATGAACCCGCCACCGCGTTGCCGTACTTGATCCGTCCCAGGTCGATCAACGACATCCCGATCCGGTAGCGGTAACCCATCGGATCGCAGCCCGTCGAAGCCTGGTGCGGCAGGTAGCGCTCGCATTCCTCCAGCGTGCGTTCATAGGTGACGCCGAGGTCGGCCCCCCATCCCTGCCCCGCACCCAATGCGGGAGCGGCATAGCCGTAGCTGCCGGTCGCCTCGTGGATGTCCGCCCGCATGGAATCGATCACCGTGTAGTCCAGCACATCGAACTGCACACCCGCGCCATAGATGCCCTGCAGATAGCGCACCGTGGCTCCAGCACTCCACATGCCGAAGTCTTCCTGATGCAGGATGCGGGCATAGCTCAGGTCGATCTGCGCCCAACCGGCGCTCAAGGCCTTCACCGCCTGGTCGTGATAGCGAATGCCCAGCTGCGGTCCGTAGTTCAGTCCCTCATAGATGAAGCGTCCCAGATGGGTCGGCACACCGCTGATGCTCGTGCATGAACGCGCACGAATGCCCGCTGCGATCGTGCCCTTGCCCAAAGCGACCGAGGCCGCAGGGCCGTTCAGGTCCACTTGCACGAATCCCTCCTTGTCGTCGGGATGGAAGGACCCTCGGACGCCCAATCCCACACTGGGTGCGCCTTTGATACCGGCCTGGATCTCACCGGCCAGGGTGTGCTCGGAGCCGGTCATCGCCACCAGATCGTTCCATACGAACAGGTGCGCACCCATGGCGCGTACCTGCGCATAGGGCCACTGACCAGCGATCCGCGCGGGGTTCAGCATCACGGCATCGGTGGGGTCGTAGTTGCCGTTCACCACGCCGAACTGCTCCTGTGCCTGGACAGCGGCGTGCAGAAGGCATGCGACGGCCAATGGGAGGAGCCGGAACATGACGCCGTTGATACGTCCGGATCCGGCCAGGGTTCAGGTCCCGCCCTTCGACGTGCGCACGAGGTCGAGCAGTTCGACCTCATAGACCACGGTCGTGAAGGGTGGAACGATGCCCATGGCAGACCCCTTGTGACCGAACGCCAATGCGGAGGGGATGATGAAGGTGCCTCGTCCTCCCTTCCCCAATGCATACAAGCCCATCTCCATGCCGTGGATCACTTGGTCCGGATCGCCGAGCTGGAAATGCAACGGGCCATCAGGACCGTGGTTGTCGTCGAAGATCCGCCCGTCGAGGAAGCGACCGACATAGGCCACGGTGACGGCATCGCCCGATCTGGCGTGCGGAACAGAGCCACTGTCAGTGACCAGAACGTACATGCCGCTGTGCCAGTACGATGCGGTGTCGATGCCCTGCTCTCGGAGATGACCCAGGAGCGTCTCCCGTTCTTCCGCTTCGTTCAACGCCTTCCAACCGCGGAAACGTTCCTGCTCGGCATGCACCGAACGGGGATCTTGGATCCGTGCCACTTTCAATTGCAGGTCCAACATGAGCGAATCGTTCAATGGGCGCTGCTGAAGCAGGTCCAGGGCCTGCCAGGGGATGCCGTGGCAGCGTATGAGCACGCTCAGGCTATCACCGGCATGTGATCGGCGCAAGGCGCGCCCCAAACCGGTGGTCCCGATTTCGCGCAGTACCACCGTGCGGTCCCCGCTGAACAAGGAACCAGCATCGCCTGTCATCGGTCCGGCACGAAGGGTAAAGGTGATCCTGTCGCTGTCGTTGGGAGTGCATTCGCCTTCACCCAGGGTGATCAATCGCAGATAGCTGCCGTCCCCGAGCGGCCTGTACTCCGGATAGGGAGCGGGCGAGCAGGCGATGAGCGCGACCAGGAGCGCGACCAAGTAGAACGAATGGTCCCGTTGGGGATTCACGGCCCGTGGTGAATGCTGACCAGTCCGATGTGGTACACCAGGGAGCTGCGCATGGGTACCTTGTTCAGGTCGCCGATGAGTCCATAGGCCCTGTAGGAAGGGAGGATGAGCACTGCGGAATCCCCTGGTGAAAGATGTTGGATGCCCTCGTGCAGGCCGCTTTCCACATCGTCCTGGTCCACCACGAAGGATTCCGGATGCCCGGGTTCCGATGCATAACAGATGGTGCCATCCAGCAGCTCCACACGGTAGTTCACCTGAACGCGCTCTGCGGGCCTTACGGTGTCGCCGGGCACATCCCGAAGCAGCTGCCAATAGATACCGGTCCCGCTGGTCCTGCCCTGCAGTTTGTGGCGACGCGCATAGTTCGCGATATCACCCCGTTCGATCCGCTCGGCCCGTGCGTTCGCTTTGACCAGTGGTGCACTCGGGTCCTGCCCGTTCCCCTGGACCACGGGTGGTGGATCGCTCATCGGCCCACATCCCAGGAGCAAGATGGCAAGAAGGGGAACGTTCCGCGTCATGCCGGATGGGCGTTCAGGAAACCGGGCAGGACCTGCATGAACCGGTCCACGGTGGCCTGTAACCCCTTCATGCTCTGACCTCCCGCCGCATTGACATGGCCTCCACCATCGAAGTGTTCGGCGAGCAGCTCGTTCACGGGCAGGTCACCGATGGACCGCAGGCTGATCTTGATCCGGTCCCCGCGTTCCATGAAGAACGCGGACAAGCGGACGCCGCGCACCGAAAGGCCGTAGTTCACGAACCCTTCGGTATCACCCGGATGGAAGTGATGGCGCTCCAGGTCCGAATTGCTCAGCACGATCACGGCCACACCCAGGTCGTCGCGCACGGTCAATCGCTGGGAGAGCATGAAGCCCAACAGCTTCAACCGGTGCATACTGTTGTTGTCGAGCACGGCGGAATGGACCTCGTGCGGCCTGGCACCCATCTCCAGCAATCGTGCGGCCACGCGATGGGTATGCGGTGTGGTGGCGGGGAACCGGAAGGACCCGGTGTCCGTCATGATCCCCGTATAGAGGCATGTCGCGGCTTCCGGACCGATGTGGCCTGTTTGTCCGAGCGCGTCCAGGACATCGAATACCATCTGCGAGGTCGAGCTCGATCCCGTATCGGAGAACTGGACCTCGACGGCCATGTCCGGATCCTGATGATGATCGATCAGCACAGGACGACGCGCCTTGGAGAGCACTTCGGACAACGACCCCACGCGATCCATCCGATTGAAATCAAGGCACAGCACCACATCCGCCTGGCGCAGGAGCTGTTCGGCCCTGTCACGTGCGCGGTCCGCGCAGACCACCTCCGGATATCCGGGCATCCACTGCAGAAAAGCGGGTGGTGTGTTCGGCATCACCACATCCACGTCACGACCCATGCCGCGAAGCGCATGGGCCAGGCCCAGCGAGGACCCCATGGCATCACCGTCCGGATTGTAGTGGCTGATGATCACAAGCCGATGGGGCGGCCCGATGAGGTCCCGCAGGACGGCTATGGACGGATGATCGGACCGAACGAAGGACATGGGGCGGCCAAAGTTAGCCGCCCCGTGGTCTGGTGTCGTTCGGGCTCAGAAACCCAATTGGGGTGTAGGCATGTGCTCGATCAGGATGCCGACACAACCGATGTCCATGTTCCTGGTCTTGCCCTTGGGCTCATCCACTCCGGGTGCGACCACTTCCACGACGAGCCGCTTCGTGGAGGTGCAGGTGAACTCCACCGTTTGCGCCATTTCGTGTTCGGTATTGTCCCAAAGCACCTTGCGATCATCACTGAACTCCGTCTTGGTCTCGGTCTGTTTCACGGTCCGCATTTCGCCCGTAGGGTCTCCGTTGTCATCGAATACCTGAACGGTGTCCGTCGACTCGACCCGGACCTCATGGGGCACGCGCACCTTCTCGACCAAACGGGCGACCACATGATCGCCGATGATCCGTTCATCGAAGCAGAACGAGATCCGATAGTCCTGTCCGCGATAGACGATGATGTTCAGTTCCGTGGGCACACCGACCTGCACGCTGGCGCTTTTGCTTTGTCCGTTCACGGAAAAACGCGGGTCGGTCGAGCGCTCGCAGTTGAACTTGTGATAGTCGGAGCAGTCGTATTGCCCGCTGACGGACCGCACGAGGCCGAGGGCCACCAGGGCCGCAAGAATGGTTCTATTGCTGGGTCGCATGGGGATCAAGCGTTCGTTTTCACCTTCACACTGTCCTCGGGTCGGATGATCTGCTCCCGCAGGCCCTCGATCGTCGATTCCAACTCCTTGTACTGGTCGGTGGTCATCCGGAGGGTCACGTCATCGCCGAGCACCATGCGGCCGGAGCTGCTCTTGCCATTGTGTGCGCTGCGACGCTCCTGCAGCTGATCATAGATGGCGCGCACCTGGACCAGTTCCCTGCGAACGGGACCTACGTTGGGATCGTTCTCATAGCGCTTCATCATGTCGAGGAGGTGTTCCAGGCTCACCTTCTGCTCGGCGACGCGGGACACCAGGGGGTCGTCCGGATCGAACGTGATGATCTGTCGCATCACCAGGTGCATGCTTTCGATCCAACCGCCTGCAAGCACCAGGGCCAGGGTGGGCCCCATCTCTTCGTCCTGCATCTTCTCATAGGCCCTGTAGTAGGCCTCGTTGCTGATCACCTCGAGCGAGTCGCCTTGCGAAAGGTTGGCCTCCAGGCGTGTGAAATCCTTGTCGGTGAACACGGCGGAGATCCCCAGCTCATCGGCGAGCTTTTTGACGGTGAGGTAGTACCGCACCACCTCCACGTTCAACTTGAAGTAGCTCGCGTAGACCATGTCGGTGGCATACACCCCGAAATTGCAGGCCCTGCCCGTCAGGCTGGCGTACCGGTCGGCATTGGTCGCCGGGTTCATCATCCGCTTCTGCCCTTCACCGGCCATTTCCCGAACGATGCTGAACAGTTCGTTCGGCGTGGGCATTTGGTAGAGACTGACGGCATCCGCGCCACCGCTGTCGCTGATCACCAGCTTGTCGGCGGGGTCGGATCTACCGTGCTCCTCCGTGCCGCCACCACAGGAGGTCGCCAGCAACAGAAGGGCGGTCGTGACATAGTGCGCTTTCATGGTGCGTTGAGGGCCGTGAACGAGCACTGGCCCGAAAGGTTTTGGGTCGTCCAGCGAAGGAAGCATGTTCGGAAGGGGTGTCCGATCGTTCGGGGATCTATTTTTGCGCGGCTTTTTCAACAACCCATGGCAGGAACCCGAACTTTCACGATGATCAAGCCCGAAGCGGTGGCCGCCGGGCACGTGGGCAAGATCATCGACATGATCCTCGCGAACGGCTTCCGCATCCATGCGATGCGGTACACGCGACTCTCGCACCACGAGGCCGGCACGTTCTACGCGGTGCACAAGGAGCGTCCTTTCTACGGTGAACTGGTCGATTACATGGCCAGCGGGCCCATTTTCGCGGCGATTCTGGAAAAGGACAATGCCGTGGAGGACTTTCGCAAATTGATCGGGGCCACGGACCCTGCCCAGGCCGAGGAGGGCACGATACGGAAGCGCTTCGCGGAGAGCAAGGCCAAGAACGCGGTGCATGGCAGCGACAGCGATGCCAATGCCGCGATCGAGGGGGCCTACTTCTTCAGCACACGCGAGTGCTACTGAGGAGGTTCAGAGCAGCCGGACCTCTCTGACCACCTCCCGCCCCAGGCGCTCATTGATCCTGGCGATGAGGTCTTCCTTCAGATAGCTCAGTTCCTGTCGCAATGGGGCGCTGTCCACGGTGATGACCAACCGTCCGCGCGACAGTGCAAGATCCTTGGTATGGCGGGCCACCATGTCCCCAGCGACCTCGTTCCAATCATCCGCCAATTCCTGGACATCAAGCTTCTCGCGAAGGCCGTAGGCTTCGATCATGTCGCCGAGCGCCTCACCCAGCGACCGTTCGTTCGAGGGTCTCCATGTGGATGGCTTTGTCATGGTCGAGATGGTAAAAGCGGACGTCCAGGTCGAGACCGTCCAGGGCGCGATGCAGGCGTTGGGCGTCCGTATCGGTGATCAACACCTGTCCGAAGCGGTGCCCGGCCAGGAGCTGCAACAGGTGCCGCATCCGCTGTGGGTCGAGCTTGTCGAAAATGTCGTCCAGCATCAGTACGGGCTTCCGGCCCGCACGGGTCCGGGTCAGGTCGAACTGCGCGAGCTTCAGGGCGATGAGGAACGTCTTCTGCTGCCCCTGTGACCCGAAACGCTTCAAGGGCCGGTCATCGATGAGGAACAACAGGTCGTCCTTGTGGACCCCGCTGGTGGTGTGCAGTGCGTTCCTGTCGCGCTCCCAGGCCTCCTTCAAGAGTTCCGCCATTGACGATGCCTGCAGCGGTGTGCGGTATTCCAGGGCGATCCGCTCCGGCCCGTTGCTGATGCCCTGATAATGCTGTTCGACCAGCGGTACGAGCTCCTCCAGGAAGGCCGATCTGCCGGCATGCACCGTGGTGCCGTGCGTGATCAGCTGGTCGTCCCAGGGCTCCACGTCGGTCGGGCCGGCCCCACCCCTCTCCGCCATGCGCTTGAGCATCACGTTGCGTTGGGCCAGGGCCCGGTTGTAGCGAACAAGCGCATCCAGATAGCCCCGGTCGAACTGGGCGATCAGGCCGTCGAGGAACTTGCGGCGCAACTCCGACCCCTCCAGCACCAATTGCCCGTCGTAAGGCGTGATCATTACACAGGGATAGCGGCCGACATGGTCCGCCAGCCGGTCGTACTCCTTCCGGTTCCGCAGGAAGACCTTCTTCTGGCCCCTTCGGACACTGCAGCTCAGCTCGTCGTCCTCTTCACCGGCCACCGAGCCCTTCAAGAGAAAGACATCCTCCCCATGGCGGATGTTGTTCTGGTCGATCGGATCGAAGTAGCTCTTGCACAGGGAGAGATAGTGTATGGCGTCCAGCAGGTTGGTCTTCCCCACCCCGTTCGGTCCGATGAAGCAGTTCACTTGGGGGCCCAGTTGCAGGTCCGCCTCGACATGGTTGCGGAAATGCATGAGCGAGAGGCGGCGGAACTGGACGTGCATCGCAGGCCAAAGATAGAGGGGCAGGGCCACGAGCCCAGGCCCCGGGGATGGGGGACATGCAGTGGTCAAGGGACTTCGGTAAGGTCGGCATCGGCCGCTTCCGCTTTCGGGGTGAACAGCTACCTTTGCGCCTCTTTCCACAGAACGCCCCATGGCCAGCAAGCACGATCGGAAGGACGAACAGCACGACCTTGACCTCGGCGAGGTGTACAGTCGGACCGAGCTCTTCCTTGAAAAGAACAAGCGTGCGGTGAGCATTGCCGTCACCGGTATCCTGGTCGTCGTGGCCGCTGTGCTCGGCTACAAACGCTTCTATGCCGAGCCCCGTGCAAAGGAGGCCTCCGACCTCATCTGGAAGGCGCAGTACTACTTCGAGATCGATTCCCTGGACCTCGCCATCAATGGCGACGGGAACTATTTCGGGTTCCAATACATCGCCGATGCGTACGGGAGCACACCGAGCGGCGAACTGGCGAAGTACTATCTGGGCAATTGTTACCTGCAAAAGGGGGATTACGAGGCCGCCATCGACTATTTGAAGAAAGCCGATCTGGACGATGACATCCTGAGCGTGATGGCCATCGGTTGCATCGGGGATGCCTATGTGGAACTGGACCGGCCCCAGGACGCCATCGATCAATTCGAGAAGGCGGCCAACATGCGCACGAACGACATGACCACGCCGATGTACCTCATGAAGGCCGCGATCCTCTATCAGCAGAACGGCGATTGGGGGAAGGCCGCGAAGGCGTTCCGTCGCGTGGCACAGGACTTTCCCGCATCGCCCGACGCCAACGAGGCACGGAAATATGCCGCTCGCGCCGAAGCGATGGCCGGCTGATCCCATGGCCACGGCCGAACATCCGCTTTCCGAATACGACCCGACCAGCGTCCCCAGTGGCGCTGGTCGCCGTTTTGCCCTGGTGGTGAGCGAATGGAACAGGGAGATCACCGAGGCCCTGCGCCAAGGCGCCCGCAAGACCCTGCTGGGACATGGTGTGCAGGAGACCGATCTGATGGAGGCTTGGGTGCCCGGGAGCTTCGAGCTTGCCGCTGGCGCCCAGATGATCCTCGGATCCCGGGAGCTTCATGGCGTGATCTGCCTCGGCAGCATCGTTCGCGGCGAGACCCCGCACTTCGACCATGTGTGCCAGGCCACGGCCAGAGGCATCATGGATGTCGGTCTCAAGCATGGCGTACCTGTGATCTTCGGCGTGCTTACGGACGACAACATGGAACAGGCACGGGACCGCTCCGGCGGCAGGCATGGCAACAAGGGCGTGGACTGCGCGGTGGCCGTGTTGAAGATGGCGGAGCTGTGGAGCAGCTTGAAGGCGTAGTTGGAAGTTGAAGGTTGGACCCGGCCTACGACGTCCGAACATCCGCCAAATTCCACCCAACTTAACTTGGCCGGCATGAGCGAAGACGTCGGCCGCATCCGCACGCGGGAGGACTACCGCGCCGCGCGCAAGCACAGCATCGAGGACCCCGAAGGCTTCTGGGCCGCCCAGGCCGAGCGTTTCCACTGGCACGAGCACTGGAACGAAGTGCTGGAATGGGACTTCACCAAGCCCGACGTGAAGTGGTTCGTCGGTGGCAAACTGAACATCACCGAGAACTGTCTGGACCGCCACCTGGAACAACGCGGCAACAAATTGGCGCTGATCTGGGAACCGAACGACCCGAAGGAGCGCTTCGTGCGCCTCACCTATCGCGAGCTCTTCGAACGCGTGTGCCGTTATGCCAACGTGCTGAAGCACCATGGCGTGAAGAAGGGTGACCGTGTCTGTGTCTACATGCCCATGGTGCCCGAACTGGTGATCGCCGTGCTCGCCTGCGCACGCATCGGGGCGATCCACAGCGTGGTGTTCTGCGGCTTCAGCGCCCAGAGCCTGGCCGA
The DNA here is from genome assembly GCA_020635655.1 of Flavobacteriales bacterium. Classification (GTDB taxonomy): domain Bacteria; phylum Bacteroidota; class Bacteroidia; order Flavobacteriales_F; family PHOS-HE28; genus PHOS-HE28. The sequence goes on along the minus strand of JACJZI010000004.1, from coordinate 180,566 downwards.
CCGCATCAACGACGCCGAGGCCACCACGGTGCTTTGCAGCGACGGCATGTTCCGCGGGGCCAAGGAGATGCCCGTGAAATCCGTGGTCGACGAGGCACTGGCCAAGTGTCCCACCGTGAAGAAGGTGATCGTGACCGAACGTGTGGGCTGGTCGGTGCAGATGCAGGAAGGCCGGGACGTATGGCTGCACGAGGAATGGGAAAAGGTCGACGGGAACTGTTCGGCCGAGGTGATGGACAGCGAGGACCCGCTCTTCATCCTCTACACCAGTGGCAGCACGGGCAAGCCCAAGGGCGTGGTGCATACTTGCGGCGGCTACATGGTCTATACGGAGTACAGCTTCCGCAACGTGTTCCAGTACGACGAGAGCGACGTTTTCTGGTGCACGGCGGACGTGGGTTGGATCACCGGACACAGCTACATCGCCTATGGTCCGCTGCTGGCGGGTGCCACGCAAGTGATGTTCGAAGGCGTGCCCACCTTCCCGGACGCGGGTCGTTTCTGGCAGGTGGTGGACAAGCACGGCGTGAACATCTTCTACACCGCCCCCACCGCCATCCGCAGCCTGATGGCGCATGGCCTGGACCACGTGCTGCCCTATTCCCTGCATTCACTGAAAGTGCTCGGCACCGTGGGCGAACCCATCAACGAGGAGGCCTGGCACTGGTACAAGACCCACATCGGCAAGGGCCGCTGTCCCATCGTGGACACCTGGTGGCAGACCGAGACCGGCGGCATCCTGATCAGCTCCCTGGCGGTCGTGACCGACGAGAGACCCAGCCATGCCGCCTGGCCCCTGCCCGGGGTGCAGCCCATCCTGGTGACCGCCGACGGGCAGGAGATCTCGGATAACGAGGTGGAAGGCCTGCTCTGCATGAAGTTCCCCTGGCCCAGCATCCTGCGCACCACCTGGGGCGATCACGAGCGCTGCCGCCAGACCTACTTCAGCCACTACAAGGGCCTCTACTTCACCGGCGACGGTGCCAAGCGCGACGCCGATGGTCGCTACCGCATCATCGGCCGGGTGGACGACGTGATCAACGTGAGCGGCCATCGTTTCGGCACTGCCGAGATCGAAAGCGCCATCAACGAGGCCAAGGGCGTCGTGGAGAGCGCCGTCGTGGGATTTCCGCACGACATCAAGGGCCAGGGCATCTACGCATACGTGATCACCGAAGGTCCCGTCGCCGATGCAGAGGACATGCGCGGCCGGATCATCGAGGCCGTGGTGGCGGGCATCGGACGGATCGCCAAGCCGGACAAGATCCAGTTCGTCAGTGGCCTTCCAAAGACACGCAGCGGCAAGATCATGCGTCGCATCCTGCGCAAAGTGGCCGAGAACGAGCTGAACAGCCTGGGCGACACCTCCACCCTGCTCGACCCGAAGGTGGTGGACGAGATCAAGGAGGGGCGTTTGTAACGACCTTCACGGCATGGACGATCACCTCAAGGACAACTTCTCCGACGGCAGACGCATCAGCCCCAAGCTGGCCGAAGGGAAGAAGAACTTCCTGATCGACATCGACGGGACGATCTGCGAGGACATCCCCAACGAGGAGCCGGAACGCATGGCCACCGCGAAGCTCTTCGACGGTGCGCTGGAGACCTGCAACAAATGGTACGCGGAAGGACACATCATCACCTTCTTCACTTCACGCACCGAGGAGCACCGCGCGGTGACTACCGCCTGGCTGGACCGGCACGGCTTCAAGTACCACGGCATCGTCCTCGGCAAGCCGCGCGGCGGCAACTACCACTGGATCGACAACCACATCGTGCGTGCCACGCGCTACAATGGGCGATTCACCGACCTGGTGCAGAAGGAGGTGACGATCGAGGTGTTCAAGGAGGATTGAGCCTGCCTGGCCTCCTACCCTTTCGCCGCCTTCAGCGTGTTCAGCAGCAAACTGGTGATGGTCATCGGCCCCACGCCGCCGGGCACGGGGCTGATCCAGGAGCACTTCGGCGCGACCTCATCGAACTTCACGTCGCCGACCAGGCGGAAACCGCTCTTCTTCGAAGCGTCCGGGATGCGATGGATGCCCACGTCGACCACCACGGCGCCGTCCTTGACCATGTCGCCGGTCACGAATTCGGCCTTGCCGATTGCGGGGATCAGGATGTCGGCCTGGCGGGTGATGGCGGCGAGGTACTTCGTACGGCTGTGCGTGAGCGTCACCGTGCAGTTGCCCGGATAGCTGTTGCGGCTCATCAGGATGCTCATCGGCGTGCCCACGATATGGCTGCGGCCGATCACCACGCAGTGTTTGCCTGCGGTCTCGATGCTATAGTGCCGCAACAATTCCACGATCCCGGCGGGCGTTGCGGGCAGGAAGCCGGGCAGGCCCAGGACCATGCGACCGATGTTGTCCGGGTGGAAGCCGTCGACGTCCTTGCGCGGATCGATCGCCAGGGTCACGTGTTCCTCATCGATATGCGACGGCAGGGGCAGTTGCACGATGAAGCCGTCCAGTTCGGGGTCGTGGTTCAGCGCGCGGACCAGGTCGAGCAGTTCCACCTCGGTGGTCGCCGCCGGCCGGGTGATCAACGTGCTGCGGAAGCCCACCTCCTCGCAGGCCTTCACCTTGCTGGCCACATAGGTCCTGCTGGCCCCGTCGTCACCCACCAGTACAGCCGCCAGATGGGGTGCACGGCCCCCTTCCCTCTTCATCGCAGCCACCTCCTCCGCGATGCGTTCACGGACAGCCTTGGCGGCGCGCTTGCCGTCAAGGAGTTGATAGGTGGTGGTCACGTTCATGCAGGGGCATGAAGGTAACCGATCGGCCTCAACGCTTCATGCCCTGCATCGCCTGCATCTGCCGCATCATGTTCTGCATCTTGCTCTTGTCGCCCATCACCTTCATCATCTTGCGGGTCCCCTCGAACTGCTTCATCAGCTTGTTCACCTCCTCGATGCCTCGTCCGCTGCCTTTCGCCAGGCGCTGACGGCGGCTGCCATTGATCACGCTCGGGCTGCGGCGCTCCTCCGGCGTCATGCTGTGGATGATGGCCTCGATGCCCTTGAACGCATCATCGGGGATGTCCAGGTCCTTCATCGCCTTGCCCATGCCGGGCAGCATGCCCAGCAGGTCCTTCATGTTGCCCATCTTCTTGATCTGGGCGATCTGGTCCAGGAAATCGTCGAAGCCGAACTGGTCCTTCGCGATCTTTTTGTGCAGCTTGCGCGCCTCCTCCTCGTCGAACTGTTCCTGGGCGCGTTCCACCAGGCTCACCACGTCGCCCATGCCCAGGATGCGGCCGGCCATGCGGTCGGGGTGGAAATCGTCCAGCGCCTCCATCTTCTCACCCGTGCCGATGAACTTGATCGGCTTGTCCACCACGCTGCGGATGCTCAGCGCCGCGCCACCGCGGGCGTCGCCGTCCAACTTGGTCAGCACCACCCCGTCGATGTCCAGCCGGTCGTTGAACGCCTTGGCGGTGTTCACCGCGTCCTGGCCGGTCATCGCATCCACCACGAAGAGCGTCTCCTGCGGCTGGACCGCCTTCTTGATCCGCGCGATCTCGTCCATCATCTGCGCGTCGATCGCCAGGCGACCGGCGGTGTCGATGATCACGGCGGTGTGGCCATGGTCCTTCGCGTGCTTGATGCCCGCCTTGGCGATGGCCACGGCATCCTTGTTCTCGCGCTCGCTGTATACATCGATGCCCAGCTGCGTGCCCAGTGTCTCCAACTGGTCGATGGCCGCGGGGCGGTAGATGTCGCACGCCACCAGCAGCGGCTTCCGGCCCTTCTTGCGCAGGTGGTTGGCCAGCTTCCCGCTGAAGGTCGTCTTCCCCGAGCCCTGCAGGCCGCTCATTAGCACCACGGTGGGGTTGCCGCTCAGGTCGATCCCCTTGTTCCGGCCGCCCATCAGTTCGGCCAGCTCGTCGTGGGTGATCTTCACCAGCAGCTGCTGCGGGCTCACCGCGTTGATCACGTTCTGGCCCAGGGCCTTCTCCTTCACGCGGTCGGTGAAGTCCTTGGCGGTCTTGAAGTTCACGTCGGCGTCCAGCAGCGCACGGCGGATCTCCTTCATGGTCTCCGCCACGTTGATCTCCGTGATCTTGCCCTGGCCCTTCAGCACCTTGAAGGCGCGCTCCAGCTTGTCGCTCAGGTTCTCGAACATGTCTATCGGAAAGGGTCACAAAAGTAGCGTCCGCGCGCGGCCCCACGGGTGAATACGGTGGACGGGGTGCGCCACCGTGTCCACCTGAGCGAATGCAGGTGGGGTTCTTTGCTGCGGGTGGTTTGGGCTTGCCCCTCTCCCACCCACAAAGCCACCACACGGGTCGGGTGCTCCGCTGTAGCCTGCTTGCCGTGTACGGCGGTCGCGGCACTGCGGTGGCTTCCCTTGGTCGCCTCCTCGTTGTACGCGCCCGCAAAGCCATGTCGGCGCGGGGTTGCCGCTTCGCCACCTCACACGAAATGCACATCCCAACATGATCCACAGTCCCGACCTTTCGCCATGCGTACCATCCAAGCTGTTCTGAGCGTGGCTATTCTCACCGCCTGCACCCATCGACCTGCGCCTTCAACCCCAAAGCCAACACCCGCCGAGCCCGCCGCCCTCACCACCACCATCACCGCTCTCGACAGCGCCCTTTTCGCCGCTTTCAATGCGCACGACACCGCAGCACTCGGTACCTGGTTCACACCCGACCTGGAGTTCTACCACGACAAGGGCGGCCTCGCCGACCACGACGGAACGATGGCGGGTTTCCAGCACCTCTTCACCCAACCCACCACGGCGGACATGCACCGCACACTGGTGCCCGGCACCATGGAGGTGTATCCCCTCGGCGACTTTGGCGCACTGGAGGTGTGCCAACACCGCTTCACGCATACCGAGGATGGCCAAGCGGTGAGCGGCGTGTTCAAGAACATCATGATCTGGCGGAAGGAAAGCACGGGCTACAGGGTGAGTCGCGTGATCAGCTACGATCATTGAAGGAGCTTGCCTGTTGACGACCTTCGGTCCTGCTCACTGCGGATCAGGTAACGAACCTTCCCCCATACCTTCCTTTCATGAACAGCGAAGACCTCCGCGCCCTGCAGGCGCCCTTGAAGGAGCGCTACCGGAACGAACCGGGTGCCGCCCGGATCACCCTGAAGGCCGAGGGCCGTGTGGGCGAGAACGTGTCGTGCAGCGTGGAGACCGGCCGTGCGCTGGTGGCCGCCGGGCTGCATCCCGCCACCGGCGGCGATGGCCTGCACGTGTGCAGCGGCGATATGCTGCTTCAAGCGCTCGTGGCCTGCGCCGGTGTGACGATGAACGCGGTCGCCACGTCGCTGAAGATCCCCATCGAGGAGGCCACCGTCCGTGCGGAGGGCGAGCTCGATTTTCGCGGCACGCTGGGTGTCGACAAGACCGCTCCCGTGGGTTTCGACAGCATCCGGCTGACCTTCGCCATCCGTTCCAACGCCAGCGAAGAACAACTGGCCACGTTGCAGAAGCTCACTGAACGGTATTGCGTGGTTTACCAGACCTTGCGGAACGCACCGGCGATCGAGGTGCAGGTGCGACCCGCCGACCCCAACGACCCCGTTCCTTAGACTGCCGTCCGTTATCGGATCCTTCCGCCCCGCAGGCGCTGCGGTGCCGTCGTCGGCCTCTTGTCCCGCAGGAACACCCATTCGTCCGCACTGCTATCCGTGGCTGCGAAACGATAGCCATCGCCATCGTACTTCTTGATCTTCTCAACATCCAGGATGCGATGCCGGATGATATGGCGAGCCAGGGCTCCGCGTTGGTACTTGGCATAAGCCATCAGCATTCGATAGCCTCCGGGCGAGCGGTCCTTGAACACGGGAGTGACCACGCGCACAGCGATCTTCTCCGGATTCACGCTCTTGAAGTATTCCGAGGATGCGAGATTGATGATCGGTCCACCCCCTTCCGACTTGAGGTCCTCCGCCAGCAGGTCCGTGATGCGGTCGCCCCAGAAAGCGTAGAGGTCCTTCGCGCGCCCGATCGAAAGCCGCGTGCCCATCATCAGGCGGTAGTCCTGGATCAGGTCCAGCGGCCGCAGCACGCCATAGAGTCCGCTCAGGATACGCAGATGGTGTTGGGCGAAGCGGAGATCGTCGGCATCCAACGTGCGCGGATCCAGACCACGATACACTTCGCCGTTGAAGACGAAGACAGCGGGGCGCGCGTTACCGGGCGTGAACGGTGGCCCCCAGCGTTCGTAGCGTTCGCGGTTCAGTTCGCCCAGCTTCGGGCTCAGGTCCATCAATGCCGCCAGCTTCGAGGCGCTGAATTTCTTCAGCTTTTCCGCGATCGGCAGGCTGTCCGCAAGCATGCGCGGCCGTGTGGCATTCTTCAGTGTTGGGGTTTCCAGGGCGAGGTCCTTGGCGGGCGAGAGAAGGAGGAGCATGGATGGGAAGGAAGAAACTGGAAACCGGTAACCGGGAGCGTGAAAGTTAGTTCGGGGGTCGGGCCGGGTCGCCGGGACGGAGGTCGAACGCGGGAGCAAGCTATCCCGACGATCACGGAAGACCCGCCTCCCGGCCCCACTGCCGGGCCATGTCCACGGCCACATCCACGTTGCTTTCCTGCTGGCGGGCCTCGTCGTTGGGGCGCATGAGCCAGAGGGTCTTCGATCCGATCAGGTCCGCTCCTTGACCACGTATGTGCGCCTCGAACACGCGTTGTGCATCCTCGGTGGAACCGGAGCCCAGCGTGATGGCGAAAACGGGCCGATGGCCCAGGTCCCCGAGGTCCGCGATGTATCGCTGTATCGCCCGATCGGGCCGCCAGTTGTAGGTGTTGGCGCAGAGCACGAGCAGATCGAATGTCGTGGCATCGAATTCCCTTGCCGCTGCGACGGTGGCCACGGTCGCGTTGTAGCCGTTGGTCACCAGTCCTTCGGCAAAGGCGTGGCACACCTGCGCATCCAGGTCGTAGATCGGATCGGGGTCGTAGACCACCAGGGCATGCCGGGGCGCGTTCGCCGGACCGAGCTCTTCCACATTCGCCGGGCCTTCGGCCTCCACCCAGACCGTCAGCGCGGTCCACATCACGGCAATGCCGAGCAGCGTGAACAACAGGCGACGCATCCATTTGCGCATGATGCCGTGAAGTTGCCTTTGTGCTTGGGCGATGCCTATGACTTTCGACAGCCTAGCAGCGGTTTGGACAAGGAGCACAGGACGAACCGCGTTCTCCGGATATGAGGCTCTTCTTCCTTCTCCTGACCTTTCTGATCCTGCTGGCGTCCTGCACGTCGCCCCGCTACGCGATACGCAAGTGCGACGGACATCGGGGTGAGCGTGTGCCCATGGGCGTGCTCTGAACACGCGCTGCCGTCGCGGCTTCCGTGGATGGGGCCGGGCAGTGGTGGGATCCCTTGCTGCAAGCTCCGGCATGCAGTTGTTCCCGGTCCGTCGATGAACGGCTTCCGTTCGTCTATTTGCCTGAACCCGCGTGCAATAGTCGGCGTAGCACCGAGCGAAGACCCCTACGCCCGTGTCCGTTCGCCCGCCTTTCGCACTGGAACACTCTTCCCGCCGACACAGGACCCTGTTCGGACCGCTCATCGCCCTATTCCTGATGCCGGTCGTGGCAAGCGCCACGCACATCGGGGGCGGCGAGATCTATTGGAACTGCCTGGGGAACGGCCAGTACGAGATCACTTTGGTCGTCTACCGGGACTGCATCGGTATCGAACTGGACCCCGCCTACGACCTGGACGTCACCAGCCCTTGCGGGGACATGACGGTACATGTGACCACGCCGGGTGGCGTGGAACTCTCCCAGCTCTGTGATCAGGAGCTGCCGAACAGCACCTGCAACGGAGGGACCCTTCCGGGGATCCAGCAGTACATCTACACCGGAACGATCACCCTGCCGCCCTGCGATTCCTGGACCATCTCCTGGACCGAGATCTACAGGAACAATGCGATCGTGAACCTCCAGAACCCGGGGCAACAGGAGGTCTATGTCCAGGCCACGCTGAACAACGCCATCGCACCCTGCGATGATTCCCCCCAGTTCACGAACATCGCCATCCCTTACGTGTGCACGGGCTATCCGATCAGCTACAGCTATGGTGCGTACGATCCCGAGGGTGATTCGCTGTCCTACGAGCTGATCAGCGCCTGCGTGGGAGGGGCCACGCCGATCCCTTACGTGGCGCCCTACACACCGACCCAACCGATCCCCGGCCTGACCCTGGACCCCGTCACGGGCCTGGTGAGCTTCAATCTGAACGTATCGGGCAACTGGGTGGTGGTGGTGCAGGTGAACGTGTATGATGATCAGGGGAACCTGATCGGCACGATCATGCGCGACATGCAGTTCATCGCCTACCCCTGCTCCAATGACCCGCCGGACCCCACGACCGGCACGGTGGCCAACATGAGCGGTGATGCGACCCAGACCGGTGCGTATGCCGTTGACGTTTGCGAATCGGGCGACTTCTGCTTCGACATGGTGATCAGCGACCCGAACCCGGGCAACGTGCTGACGGCCACGACCAACGTGCAGCAGAACCTGCCCGGCGCGACGTTCAGCTACACCGGCACGAATCCGATCACCTGCACGGTCTGCTGGAGCGCCCAACCCGGTTCCTCCGGGTTCTTCCCGTTCATCGTGACCGTCAGTGATGGCGCCTGTCCGATCCAGGCGTTCCAGACCTACGTGTACCAGGTCCATGTGCGGCCCGGTCTGTTCATCGATGCCACGGCGGTGGACGAGAGCTGCCTCGGTGCAGGTGATGGCAGCGCCAGCGTGAACGTGCTGGCAGGGACCCCTCCCTATCAGATCACCTGGAGCACCGGGGCGACCGGAACGAGCATCCAGGCGGGATCGGGCACCTATGCGGTGACGATGATCGATGCGAACGCATGCGGACCGACCACGGACACCGTGACCATCGGCGCCTCCTCGGTGCCGGGCGTCGCCAACGCGGGGCCTGATCTGGTGGGATGTCTGAACAGCTTCCCGCTGGACCTGCAGGGCATCGTGGCCAATGCGCCGAGCGGCATCTGGTCCGGCGGGCAGGGCACACTGTCCGGCAACGGGCTGAACGTTCAGTATTCCCCTTCTACGAGCGAGATCATCGCGGGCGGGGTCGACCTGGTCCTGACCACCACGGGCAACGGCACCTGCGCTCCCGACGCCGACACCGTGCACATCGCCCTTTCCGATGCGTTGATGAACGCCGCCATCTCGGCCACGGACGCGCTCTGTTCGGGATCGGCCACGGGTACGGCCAGCTTCACGCCGAACGACCCGACGCTCACCTACCTGTGGAATGATGCAAGTGCGCAGACCTCGGCCACGGCCACGAACCTCGTACCCGGCAACTACAGCGTACAGGTGACCGATGTGCTCGGCTGCGACACCACCCTGACCGTTGCGCTCAGCGCTCCGGCCACGCTCGCGATCGCACAGGTCAATGTGGTGGACGAACCATGTGCGGGGACCGCGAACGGCAGTGTGACCGTGACCGCTGCCGGCGGCACACCTCCCTATCAATACACCTGGAGCAATGGGATGACCGGGCCCACCATCACGGTAGGTGCGGGCACGTATTCGGTCTCCGTGACCGATGCGCATGGTTGCACGCCCGCGACCGCCACAGCCACCGTGACCGCAGCGGCACAACCGCCGACGGCCAACGCCGGGCCGGACCTGATCGGTTGCATGGACGCTTTGCCCGTGGTCCTTCAAGGCCTGGTGTCCAATGCTCCCAACGGCACTTGGTCGGGTGGAACGGGAACATTCACAGGCAACGGGCTGAACGTGCAATACCTGCCCTCCAATGCGGAGATCGCCGCGGGACAGGCGGTGCTGACGCTCACTGCCACGGGTGCCATGGGTTGCCCACCGGCCAGCGACCAGGTGGTCGTGCAACTGCCGAACAGCTTCCAGAACGCACTGGTCCAATCGACACCGGTCGTCTGTGCGGGAGCGGCCAATGGTACAGCCACCTTCAGTCCTCAGAACGCGGGTTTCAGCTATGCTTGGAACGACCCTGCCGGTCAAACGACCCCAACGGCGACCGGTCTGCCTGCCGGGAACTATGCCGTACAGGTCACGGACGCCTTCGGATGCGGTACCTCCCTGCCGGTGACCGTCACCGAACCGCCTGTCATGCAATTGAACGGCCCCACGGCCACGAACCCGACCTGCGCCGGATCGACCAACGGTTCGGCCACGGTCACTGCGAGCGGTGGGACCCCGGGTTACAGCTACCAATGGAGCGCGAACAGCGGTGGGCAGACCCTGCCGACAGCGACCGCTTTGGCGGTCGGGACCTATGTGGTGGTGGTGACCGATGCGAACGGCTGCATGGTCCAGGGCTCGACGACGTTGAACGCACCTCCACCCGTGACACTCTCCGCCCAGGTGCCCGCGACCGTTTGCGTGAATACTCCGGTGCAACTGACCGCGCAGGCCGGTGGCGGACAGGGGAGCTATACGATCCAATGGAACGGCATCGGCTATGGAAGCCCGATCACCTACTCCTTCCCTTCCCCGCAGACCGTGACCGTGAGCGTGACCGATGCCGCCGGATGCAGTGGGCCCACGCTCATGTTCCCCGTGGACGTGCTCGATCTTTCCCTGGGCACGCTGCAGACCTACGGGGATACCGTGGTATGCCCGGGTGGTTCGGCCATGATCGGCGGAGAGGTATCCAACTATGCCGGCAACGTACAGCTGTATTGGCCCGGATTGGGCGTGAACGGCAACGGTCCCATCATCGTGCCTGTGACAGGTGATCAGACCTACGCGGTGGTCGCCACGGATGCCTGCGGGAACACCTTGAACGGCGAAGTGCACGTGGAACTCGACACACCACCCGAAGTGGTGCTCCCGCCCGTGATCGCCGAAGGGTGCGCACCGCTCGACGTGGACTTCCCGGAGAACATCGTCAACGGGAGCTTCAGCTATCTGTGGGACTTCGGTGATGGCCAGACCTCCTCGGGCATGGCCCCGACACATACCTATGGACCGGGTACGTTCCTGGTCTCGCTCACGATCACCACGCCGAACGGCTGTTCATCCACCAGCGCACAACCCGGCCAGGTCCTGGCATACGCACCACCCACCGCTGATTTCGATGCGGACCCTTGGAGCACGGACACCGACAACCCCGCGGTCGAATTCACCAATGCCTCGACGGGGAACATCATTGACAACAGTTGGTCCTTCGGCGATGGTGCCACGAGCCATGACATCAACCCGACCTACACGTTCCAGAGCGCCGGGATCTTTGCCGTGCAATTGACGGTGGAGGACATCCATGGCTGCACGTCCTCGGTGCAGCACAGCGTCACGATCGCACCGGTCTATGATGTCGTGATCCCCACGGGATTCACGCCCAACCCCCATGGCGGGAATGGTGGCAACTACGATCCCAGCGACCTGTCGAACGATGTCTTCTACCCCTTCGTGGACGACCTCAAGGACTTCGACCTGCGGATCTACAACCGTTGGGGAGAACTGGTCTTCGAGTCGAAGGACGTGCACGTCGGCTGGGATGGATACTACCGTGGCCAGCTCAGTCCACAGGACGTTTACATGGTGCAGCTCTGGGTGAAGTTCGTCGACGATCGCGAACTGACCCGGTACAGTGATCTCACCCTATTCCGCTAGGCGCATGGGACCACTTCGACCCCTCCTCTTCCTGCTTCTCGCTGCGTCCTGGTCCGGAGCCTTGGCCCAGGACCCCCAATTCACGCAGAATTTCGCTGCGCCGCTCTATCTGAACCCTGCGTTGACGGGGAACACCTATCAGGACCGGCTGATCTTGAACTATCGGAAGCAGTGGCCGGGGATCGCTCCCGGGTATGACACCTACGCGGTGAGCTATGATCATCGTGCGAGCACGTTGAACAGTGGATTTGGTCTTATGGCCGTGCGGGACGTCGCCGGCAGCAACGACCTGGCCTTCACCATGATCGCGGCCAATTACAGCTACGAAGCCCACATCGACAGGAAGCACGGGCTCCGCGGCGGACTGCGTTTGGGATATACGCGCAGGGAGTTCGACCCGTCCACCGTGCTTTTTGCCGATCAAGTGATCCGCGACAATGCACCCACCTCGATCGAGCCACCACTGATCGAACAGGTGCACTACTTCGATGCCGCGGTCGGGTTGGTCTACTTCGGCGAAAGGGCCTGGGCCGGCGCATCGTTCAGCCACATCAATCGGCCCCAGCAATCGTTGGTCAATGGCGGGAACACCCGGCTTGCCGTCCGAACGAGCGTGCACGGTGGCTACCGGTTCCCGTTGGATGGGCTGTCCATGCAGAAGAGCCGCACGGTCCTTACCGCTGCGGCACATTACAAGGCCCAGGACAAATGGGACCAGTTCGACGTGGGTGCATATGTGGAGCACAAACAACTGACCGGTGGCATCTGGTACCGTGGTCTACCGGCGCTGAAGGCCTACAAGCGGGGGTATCCGAACAACGATGCCGTGGCGGTGATGGTCGGGTACGAGACCATGAACCAGTTCACCTTCGTCTACAGCTATGATGTGACCGTGAGCACGCTGACCATGGCGAGCGCGGGATCGCACGAGATCAGCATCACCTACGAATGGCCGGTACGCAAGAAGGCCCGTCGGTACCGCGTGGTCCCCTGTCCCAAGTTCTGATCACATCCGGTCCGGCACCTCGATCCCCAGGCACCACATCGCCTTCCGGGTAGCGTCGGCGACGGCCTCACTGAGCGTCAGTCGCAGCGCACGCTTTGAGGTGTCCTCTTCCTTGAGGATCGGGACGTTCTGGTAAAAGCCGTTGTACGCCTTGACCACCTCGTACGCATGGTCGGCAAGACCGCTCGGGTCATAGCATCGGGCGGATTCGTCCAGAACGGCCGGGAATTGGTGGAGCAACCGGATGACCGCGCGTTCCTCGGGCAGAAGAACGCGCCGATCCGTTCGGCCATGGGCCCATGTGCGCATGTGCGCCCGGGACCAGGTGCCCGCTTCCTCGGCTTTGCGCAGCAGCGAACGGATCCGGGCGTGGGTATACTGGATGAAGGGACCGGTATGACCCTGCAGGTCGATGCTGGCCGTGGGATCGAAGAGCATCCGCTTCTTCGGATCGACCTTCAGCAGGAAGTACTTCAGTGCGGCCAGGCCGATCATCTCGAAGAGCGTCGCCTTTTCCTCCGCCGCGAATTGGTCCAGTTTTCCGAGCTGTTCTCCGGTGACGCGCGCCTCCCCTACCATTTCCTCCATCAGATCGTCCGCATCGACCACCGTGCCCTCGCGGCTCTTCATCTTCCCGCTGGGCAGGTCCACCATGCCATAGCTCAGATGGTACAGGCCATCCGCCCACGGAAAGCCCATTTTCCTCAGGATGGTGAAAAGCGTCTTGAAGTGGTAGTCCTGCTCGTTGCCCACTACGTAGATCATGCGCGACAGGCCGGGATGTTCCTTGAAGCGCTGGATCGCCGTACCGATGTCCTGCGTCATGTAAACACTGGTACCATCGCGGCGCAGCAGCACCTTCTCATCCAGACCCTCGGCGGTGTTGTCCACCCACACGCTGCCGTCCTCCTTGCGGTAGAAGGTGCCCTTTTCGAGGCCTTCCAACACATCCTGCTTGCCCAGCACGTAGGTCTCGCTCTCGTAGTAGAGCTTGTCGAACTCCACACCCATGCGGGTGTACGTGGCGTTGAACCCGGCATACACCCAGCCGTTCATCTTCTCCCAGAGCGCACGCACCTCCAGGTCGCCTTCCTCCCACTTGCGCAGCATCTCCTGGGCTTCCAGCAGGATCGGTGCTTCCTTTTCCGCGTCCTCTTTTGTGCGGTCTTTCGCCAGGAGATCCTCCACCTCCGCCTTGTAGGCCTTGTCGAATTCCACGTAGTATTTCCCCACCAGCTTGTCGCCCTTCATCCCGCTGCTCTCCGGCGTTTCCCCGTTGCCGAATTTCCGCCAGGCGAGCATGCTCTTGCAGATGTGGATGCCGCGGTCGTTGATCACCTGCACGCGCAGCACACGATCGCCGGTGGCCTGCAGGATACGGCTGACGCTGTGGCCCAGGAAATTGTTCCTCAGATGGCCCAGGTGCAGGGGCTTGTTGGTGTTGGGCGATGAGTATTCCACCATCACCTCCCGTCCGGTGGGCGGGAACGTCAGGATGTCCGTTTGCGCAGCCTCCACCAGAAAGTCCGACCAATAGTCCTCCGTGATCACCAGGTTCAGGAAGCCCTTGATCACATTGAAGCGTTCGACCTCCACAACATGTTCCTGGAGGTGGCTCCCCACCGCCTCCGCGGTCTGTTCCGGCCCCTTGCCACTGAGCTTCAGGAAAGGGAAGACATTGATCGTCACATCGCCCTCGAACTCCGGTCGTGTGGTCTGGAAGGCCAGCCGATCCTGCGGCAACGCCGCCCCGAACAATGATCGGAACGCTTCGACGATGGCCGGAACGAGCCGGGCCTGCAGCCTGTCCTGATGCATGGGCGCAAAGGTGGTGTTCGAAGTTGGAAATCGGAGGTCAGGACCACCGTACCATGTTCAACAGCCTCAACTTCCTCTTGCTTCGAGGAAATTCTCCGCGAGCATGCAGCGTACGCTTCCGCCGCCGACCTGTTCGATGGTGGGAATGGCCACGGGGACCAGTTGGCCGTGCGCCTCCAAAGCGATGCGCTGGGACGGCATCAGTGTCCGATAGGCGGTCTCCGACAGGAAGATGAACGATCGCGCGTCACGGCGACGGCGCAACTGGAGCATGTTGCCCACGAAGCGCTGCATCTGGTCAAGGGTGATGGGAATGACCGTGCGGCCGGAACGCTCCAGTTCGGCGTTGACGTCGTCGCGGTCAACTGGATAGGGCATGGCATCCAGGCAGACCACCGCGAAGCGCTCACCGAGCGCCATCAACACGTTGGTATGGTAGATGGGCTGCCCGGCCAGGGTGCCGTCCATCGTGGCCAGGAAAGGGACCTGGTCCCCGTGCAATGCGCCGCACCACACGTTCAACGCGCGCTCGGAAGTGCGGGGCGAAAGTGCCGCGTAGGCGATGTTCCGCTCGTGGTCGATCACCAGGCTACCGGTGCCCTCCAGGAAACGTTCATCACGCTCCAAGGCGCTCAGGTCGATGAGCCGTCGGACCACGAAACCTTCCCGCTCCAGACGCACGTCCATGGCCCGGTCCCGCTCACTGCGCCGGCTGGGTGAGCACATCGGATAGAGCACCACCGTGCCGTCCGCATGAGTGCTGAACCAGTTGTTCGGGAACACGGCGTTCGGTGCGGCCGGGTCCACGGGATCGAGCACGATCACATCGATCCCACAACGGTCCAATGCTTCCAGAAGACCGTCGAACTCCTCGAAAACCCGGGGCAACAGTTCCGGATCGTGCAGGTCGCGCTGGAAGGCGTTCGTCGGCGCCGTGAGCGGATCGAACCCGAAGCCCGTGGGCCGAACAAGGATGACCGAGGAGGCGGGAGCGGGCATGTGTTCATGCGCCCATTCGCACATGTGCCCATGGACCCATGCGGCATGGATGCACCTCAGCGTGCACGGAGGACCGGATAGAGGGGTTCGAGCACGCCCAGTGTGGCCTCGGCCATGGCATTGTTGGCGTCGAGCGCCGGATTGATCTCCACCACGTCCAGCGTGGATGTCCTCGGATCGCTGCAGAAACCGGTGAGCAGTTCGCGCGCTTCCTCGACGGTGATGCCATTGGGCACGGGTGTTCCGGTGCCCACGGAAATGCTGGGATCCATGCTGTCCACGTCGAATGAGACATGGAGCCTGGCGCAGTCACCCAGATGGGCCAGCGTACCCGCCACGACCCGCGCGGCGCCTTCGTCACGCAATTGCTCCACCGTGATGACCTTGATCCGGAACTCTTCAATGAGCGCCTTCTCCTCCGGCTCGTAGTCGCGAAGTCCGATCAGGACCAGGTCGCTTGGCTGCAATTTGGGTCCGCGCGTCCCGATCTTCTTCAGTCGGTCCCAGGTGTCCATGGTATAGATCTTCGGGCGGTTCTTCCGCCGCTTGGGGTCCTCCACGTCCATCAGCAGGGCCAGGGGCATTCCATGCACATTGCCACTGGGTGTGGTGAGCGGCGTGTGCATGTCGGCATGGGCATCGATCCATACCACACCGAGCCGGGCATCCGGATCGGCCATCTTGGTACCGGAAACGCTTCCGATCGCGATCGAATGATCGCCTCCCACCACGATGGGAAAGACATTGTTCCGGAGATATTTGTAGACCTCATAGGCGAGATCGCTCTCGAACCGGATCAGACCGTCGATATGGTGGGCATTGGGAGAATTGTCGTCCTCGTACAGGACATCGTTCTCGTCGCGCAGGATGCTTTCCTCCGCGTGGCCGAAAAGCTCACTACCGAGTTTCCAAGCCGCCACGCGCAGAGCGGCCATGCCCATGCTGGCGCCCCGTTTCCCGGCCCCGATCTCGGAGGCGGCTTCGATCAATCGTACTTCCATACAGGAGGATGATGGTCCGTGGTCAAAGGTAGTCCAGCCCTTGCTGGTGGCCGCTTTGACAGGTGTGCGCCCCTCTCAGAAGGGGTAAAGGATGGGGATCAGAACGGTGGCCAGCAGCCAGAAAAGGATGCTCAATGGAGCCCCCACGCGCAGGAAGTCGGTCGCCCGGTATTGACCGGCCGAATAGATCATCGCATTGGTCTGATAGCCGATCGGCGTCATGAAGCTGGCACTGGCGGCAAAGGTGACGGCCATGAGAAAGGGGATCGGGCTCACGTGCAGCTCCTCGGCGGTGCTGATCGCAATGGGCGCAAGCAGCGCGGCCGTGGCCGTATTGCTCATCATTTCCGTCAAAAGGATGGTGATCAGGTAGGTTCCGGACAGTACGGCGACGGGCCCCCACCCACCCAGCAGGTCGATGAGCCCTTCGGCCAGCCGGTCGGCGAGGCCCGTCCGGGCCATGGCCGCGCCCAGGCTGAGCGCTCCGGCCATCAGGAACACGATCTTCCAATCGATCGCATCATAGACCTCCTTCATGCTCAGGCTGCGTGTGAGCACGATCAGACAGACGGCAACGAGGGTGGCGGTGAGGATGGGAAAGCCCAACGCATTGGCGACGACCACGCCAGCGAGCGTGCCCGCGACAAAAAGGAAACGCCGCCAGGCGAAAATGGGCATCCCCTCCTGCTCCGCCAGGATCGCGAACGGGCTGTCGGGCCGCACGCCGAGCTGTTTCAGCCGATCGACATAGTGCGCACGCGCTTCGGCCAGCACCACATCACCCGCATGCAGCACCACGTCCTGCAGGCGCTCATGCACCACCTCCTCCCGCTGCCGGACCGCCAGCGCCACGGCGCGGTATTTCCGCAACAGATCGGCTTCGCGCAGGCGCTTGCCCTCCAGATCGCTGTTGCTCGTGATCACGAGTTCCACCAGTTTGGTGCCCCGAGTGAGCAGATCGTCCTCGGCCACCTTCAGTCCGGGCTTCAGGGCCACATGGGCCCGGTCCTTCAAGGCGCGGATCCGATCGATGTCGCATCGTACCTTGAGGATGTCACCAGACTCCAGCACCATGTCGCCTGCAGGCACGGTGAACGTGGTCCCTCCGCGGCGTATCGCGATGATGTCCATTTCAAGCTCACGCACCAGATGGCTGTCCATGATGCGCTGCCCCACGGCCGACGATCCCGCCAGAAGCTCGATCTCCGTGAGGTAGTCCCGCATGCCGAACGCATCCTGCAGACCCTTGGCACCCCGCTCAGGGATCATCCGGATGCCAATGAAGACCATGTACGCGATGCCCGCGACGGCGAAGACCAGCCCCATGGGCGTGAGCAGGAACATGCCGAATCCATCCACACCGCGTGTTTCCGCCACACCGCTCACGACCAGGTTCGTACTGGTGCCGATCAAGGTGGTGGTGCCCCCGAGGATCGCCGAGAAGCTGAGCGGTATGAGCAGCTTGCTGGGGCTCAGGCCGGCCGAGCGGGCGGTCTGCATCACGATGGGCAACAGCACCGCCACGATCGGCGTGTTGTTCAGGAATGCGGAGCACAGGGCCACGACCGCCATCATGACGAAGAGCCCCCACTGGGCGTTCCGACGGAAGCCCTGCGCCAGCCTGGGGCCCAGCGTGGCCAGCGCACCCGTACGCAGCAGCGCCGCGCTCAGCACGAACATGAAGGCCACGGTCAAGGTGGAGGGGTCACTGAAGCCCGAAACGGCCTCACCGGGTGTGATGACGCCGGCGACGACCAGGGTGGCCATGATCATCAGTGCCACCAGGTCGATGCTCAGGCGGCCGCTGATGAACAGGATCACCGCCACCAGCAATACGACCAGCACGATCCATTCCGCGGGTGTCATGGCGGGCGAATTTAGCCGGGCGGCGTGGGTCCTGCTCCACACGATGCGCACGGCCATCGGCACCACGAGCGGCGCCATCGGCGGATCGCATGACCAAGGACAGCTCTCGTTTGGTCACCTTTCCCATACCAATACGCCTACCATGTACCGGAACATCCGTCCCATCGCCCTGCTGGTGGTGGCGCTCGTATGGATCACCCAAGCCTCGGGGCAGGGCTGCGTGGCCATCAAGAGCTTCACCACCTGTGACATGAACGCATTCACCAATTCCAACCTGATGGGCAAGGGTTGGGTGGTGAGCACCAACTACCGCTACTTCCGTTCCTTCCGCCACTTCAGCGGCACGGAGGAATCGACGGGGCGGTTCGACCATGTGAACGCGGATGGGTCCGTTGGCAACGAGGTGATCAATTATGTCACCCAATTGAACGTGGGCATGGCCTATGACCTCAACAAGCGGAACTCCATCTACTTCGTCCTGCCATGGTCCTACAACACCCGGAGCTCGTTGTACGAGCATGGGAACAAGAGCCGGCATTCAATGCGCAGTGTAGGCATAGGCGACATTCGTGTGGGCGTACAGCGGTGGCTGTTCGACCCGGACAGCACCCGGAAAGGGAATCTCGCACTGGGCGTGGGGATTAAACTGCCCACGGGGAACTTCAACGCGATGGATTTCGCATACGATGTCCACCCCCAGGTGGATACCAACGGGACGGTCCATTCGGGTGAGTACCGACCCGTGGACCAGTCCATCCAACTGGGTGATGGGGGCTTCGGCTTCACGCTGGAACTACAAGGCTTTGCCAAGCTCTTTGGACCCGTGTTCGGTTATATCAACGGGTTCTACCTGTTCAATCCCATGGAGACCAACGGGACGCGGACCTACCGGGAGACCCTGAACCCGATCCTGAGCAACGAGGCCATCTGCAGCGTCCCTGACCAGTACATGGCCCGATTGGGTCTTGATTGGAACATCAGCCGCAAGATCGGCCTGAACATGTTCTGCGGAGGACGGCTCGAGGGCATTCCCGTGGAGGACCTGATCGGTGGCAGTGAAGGTTTCCGTCGTCCCGGCTATGTGATCAGCCTGGAACCCGGACTTGACTGGATGCGCGGAAGGCACGATGTGAACCTGAGCGTTCCGGTGGCGATGGTCCGTGACCGCACTCAAAGTGTCACCGACAAGGAAACACAGGCCGCCACGGGCAAACCACGCCATGGCGATGCCGCTTTCGCCGACTACCTGATCAACATCTCCTGGTCCGTCCGTTTGGGCAACGGACATCCATTCTGACAGGGAACTTTGGTTTTTCGAGCAGGGAGGCGGCCTTCGGGCCGCTTTCTTGTTGGTCCCTATCGGTCCTGTCCCGAGCGGGAACGGTACCAGTCGACCGTACGCGCAAGTCCGGTCGCCAGATCGACCTGGGGCTCGAAACCGAGCACCTGCCGCGCCTGGGTGATGTCGGCGAGCGAGTCACGCACATCCCCCTGCCGCGCCGGTCCGTGCTCGACACCCACACCGGCAACGGACGGGTCGGTCCTGGCGAGGGCGTCGCGGAGCATGCCGATCAATTGGAGCAGGTCCGTTCTACCGCCGAAAGCGATGTTGTAGACCCTGCCGTATGCCACGGGATCATCCACGGCCAATGCGCAGCGTACCGCGTGCACGGCGTTCGCCACGTGCGTGAAGTCCCGGGTCTGATGCCCATCGCCATGGACCTGGGGCGGTCGGTGGGCCAGCATCCGAAGCACGAAACGGGGGATCGCCGCGGCATAGGGCCCATCGGGATCCTGGCGTTCACCGAAGACATTGAAGAACCGCAGGCCGATCGTATCCAGACCGAACAGGCGATGATAGAGCGCCGCATAGGCCTCGTCCATGGCCTTGGTCACGGCATAGGGGGATAGGGGATGGCCTTCCTGTCCCTCCTGCTTCGGCAATTGGGGCGAATCGCCGTAAACGCTGGAACTGCTGGCGAAGATGATGCGCTTCTGACCATGTCTGCGACAGGCCTCCAGCAGGAGCAAGGTACCGAGCAGGTTCGTCGCCTCGCTGGCTACCGGGTCGGCGATGGAGCGCGGCACACTTCCGAGCGCCGCGAGATGGACCACCGCATCCGTTCCGCGAACGGCCTCCACACAGACCAACGGATCGCGAATATCCCCATGGATGAAGCTGAAGTTGGCCGCACGCTCCAGTTCGGCGATGTTCGACCGTTTCCCCGTCACCAGGACGTCCAGGCAACGCACCTGAAGGCCTTCGGCCACCAGCGCATCGCATACGTGCGAACCGATGAACCCCGCGCCACCGGTCACGAGCACGGAGCGGGCACGTACGGCGGTCGGGGCGGTCAACGTTGCAGATCGGTTGGTCCGTACACCCCTTGCCTACTTGGCCACAGCCACGGACCGTTTTTCGCGGATCACCGTGATCTTCACCTGACCGGGATAGGTCATTTCGTTCTCGATGCGCTGCGCGATCTGCATGCTCAGTTCATCGGCCTGCGCATCGGTGATCTTCTCGCTCTCGACCATCACGCGCAGTTCACGACCCGCCTGGATGGCGAATGCCTTGGTGACGCCGCCATAGCTCATGGCCAGGCCTTCGAGGTCCTTCAAGCGCTGGATATACGCCTCGACGGCTTCCCGGCGTGCGCCCGGCCGTGCGCCGGATATTGCGTCGCAGGCCTGGATGATCGGTGACAGCAACGTGGTCATCTCCACCTCGTCGTGGTGTGCTCCGATCGCGTTGCAGACCTCCGGCTTCTCTCCGAACTTCTCCGCGAGCTTCATCCCCAGGATGGCATGGGGCAGTTCCGGCTCCTCATCGGGGACCTTGCCGATGTCGTGGAGCAGCCCCGCCCGTTTGGCCGTCTTGGGGTTCAATCCCAGTTCGCTGGCCATGATCGCGCTGAGATTGGCCACTTCCCTGCTGTGCTGCAAGAGGTTCTGGCCGTAGGAGCTCCGGTATTTCATGCGGCCCACCATGCGGACCAGTTCGCCATGCAATCCATGGATGCCCAGGTCGATGCAGGTGCGTTTGCCGGTCTCCACGATCTCCTCCTCCAGGTGTCGCTTGGTCTTGGCCACCACCTCCTCGATGCGGGCGGGGTGGATCCGGCCGTCCTTCACGAGCTGGTGCATGGACAGGCGCGCGATCTCTCGGCGTACCGGGTCGAAACAGCTGAGGATGATCGCGCCCGGGGTATCGTCCACGATCACCTCCACACCGGTGGCCTCCTCGAGCGTGCGAATGTTCCTGCCTTCGCGACCGATGATGCGCCCCTTCACGTCATCGTTCTCGATGTTGAACACACTGACCGAGTTCTCGATGGCATGTTCGGTGGCGACACGCTGGATGGTCTGGATCACGATCCGCTTGGCTTCCTTGTTGGCCGTGAGCTTGGCCTCGTCCTGCACCTCCTTGACATGGGCCATTGCCGCCGTCCGGGCCTCGTCCCGGAGCGATCCGACCAATTGCTGGCGGGCCTCTTCGGCGTTCATGTTCGCCACCTTCTCCAGGGAGGCGACCTGCCGTTGGTGCAGTTTTTCCGTTTCTTCCAGCCGGCGATCCAGCCCTTCGATCTTGCGCTCCATTTCCTGGCGCACGCGATCGGTCTGCTTCTCCTTGTTGGCCAGCTCCTGCTGCTGGCGGCTGAGCTGCTGCTCCCGTTGCTTGAGGCGATCGGTGCCCTGCTGCACCTTCTTGTCGCGGTCGCGCACCTCCTTCTCGTGCTCCTCCTTCAATTGCAGGAACTTCTCCTTGGCCTGTACGATCTTCTCCTTCTTCAAGGCCTCTCCCTCCGCTTCGGCCTCCTTCAGGATGGCCTCACGTCGTTTGCGGAGCATGCCATTGAGGACGGCGAAGACCACGGCGCCTCCGCCGACGAGGCCCGCAAGCAGGCCGATGAGCAATGCGATGATGTCCATGTTCTTTGGTTTCACATGGACCACGGCCTTCGGGCTTGCCCGGGCGAAGCAGGATCAGGATCGTTCCTCGTCGGCCAGGAGCGCTTCGAGTTGCACCACTTCCTCTGCCAGACCGGCCTCCTGGGGGCGTGCGGCGCTGTTCAGCGCGCGCACGCACACTTCCATGGCCGCCATGGCCAGCAGGTCCTGTTTGTCGGTCATCGGATA
The DNA here is from genome assembly GCA_020635655.1 of Flavobacteriales bacterium. Taxonomy (GTDB): domain Bacteria; phylum Bacteroidota; class Bacteroidia; order Flavobacteriales_F; family PHOS-HE28; genus PHOS-HE28. The sequence goes on along the minus strand of JACJZI010000004.1, from coordinate 158,130 downwards.
ATGGGACCGCAGACGGGTGATGCTCTCATTGATCTCCTCGGCCGCTTGACGGACATGCTGCTCCTCATCCGCTTGGATGGAGAGCGGATAGGCCCGCCCGGCGATCTCGATCCGTATCGATCTTTCCTCCATGGTCAACGATCCGCGCTCAAGTGTTCAGTAGTTCCAAACAGTGGTCGATCTCGTTCACCAGTTCATCGATCCTTTGCTTCGTTCCAAGCGTGTCCGGACCCGTTCGCGGGGTTCGGGACGCACGAAGGACCTCGTTCTCCTTTTCCAGCTCAGCGACCCTGGCCCGCAGCACATCGAGCTGCTGGATCCGTTCCCGATCGGTGGCGTTCAGCGCCGCCAGGCGCTCACGCAACTCCCGGCGTTCCTCGATGACCCGGACCATCTTTTCCCGGATCGATCGAAGGCGCTCCACCAGTTCGCTCATTTACTGGAAATGGACACTTACGTGGTCCGACGCCAAAGATAACCGCCAACCCCATCCCCCCACCGGAAGAGTTTGAACCTGACGTTGTTGACGGTCATCGATCCAAGCCGTCCATACACCATGCGTCCACCGGTACGTTTGCCCCATGGAGCAGATGGACAGACGATCGATCCCCTGGAGGCCACCCAGCCGGCGCGGTCAATATATTATACTCATAATCAGCTGCTTATCATTTGCATATTCAAGTCAAGGTCCATCTTTCTTGAAGCCGATGGTGGCGCCTTTGGAGATCCCGCTGCGGGTGGCGGGTAACTTCATGGAATTGCGGCCGAACCATTACCATTCCGGGGTCGACCTGAAGACGGACGGACGGCAGGGTTTGCCCGTGCATGCGGCAGCGGATGGACAGGTCTCGCGGATCAAGGTCGGTCCATGGGGGTATGGGCTGGCGCTCTATATCGATCATCCCGGTGGCCTCACGACCGTCTATGGTCACTTGAGCCGGTTCGCGCCCGAGATCGCCCAATATGCGTTGGACACCCACTACCGACAGCGCAGTTCCTCGATCGACATCGGCGTGCCGGCCGGTGCGTTGCCGGTGAAAGCGGACCAGGTGGTGGCCTACAGTGGGAACACCGGCGGTTCCGCGGCCCCGCACCTGCATTTCGAGGTGCGCCGAACGGCCGATCAACATGCATTGGACCCCCAGGCCTATGGACTTCACCTGGAGGATGATCTTCCTCCCGTGCTGCGCGGCGTGCGCTTCTATCCCCTGGACACCGGAGCGCGGGTCTCTCCGTATCCGGGGCGTGCGCTCGGATTCCCCACGGAGGGCGGACAGGGCCATTACACACTTCGTCCCGGGGACCATCCCGCGGCACTGGGCGCCATCGGGATCGCCGTTCACGCCGTGGACCACTACAACGGGTCCGACAATACCTGCGGCGTCCGCCGATTGGAACTCCAGGTGAACGGGACCACGTCCAGCGAAGTGCACCTCGATGAGGTCGATTTCGAAAAGCAACGCTACGTGAACGCTCGCATGGACTATGGTCTCTATGCGGATGCCGACATGCACTACCACCGCCTCTATGATCTGCCTAATGATCGGTCCGGACTGTTGACCGGAAAGGACCATGGCCGGATCGTGGTGGCGCCGGACGATACGCTGGATATCCGCATCATCGCCATCGATGCGGCGGGCAATTCGTCCACGCTCACGTTCCAACTCATCGGGGCCGACCCTTCGGACGTCAGGGGCTTCGCCACCCTGCCCGGGTCCACCAACATGTTCCATTGGGATCGGGACAACCAGGTGAACCTGCCCGGGTTCCGAATGACCATCCCCGCCCATGCACTGTATGAGGATGTGCCCATGGAGGTCTCCCGGCAGGGCAGCGGTATACGGGACATTGGCCCGCGCTATCAGGTCATGGATGATCGGACCCCGCTTCAGAGCGCCTGTCAGATGCGGATCGATGTGCCCGGCCTGGAGGAGCGTCTGTGGGAAAAAGCCCTGGTGGTACGTTCCGATCGCAAGGGGCGGCCTTCTCCCGAAGGCGGCCGGTACGCGGACGGCTCCGTGACCACCACCGTCAAGCAGTTCGGGACCTTCAGCGTGCGCATCGACACCCTTCCACCGAAGGTCACACCGGTGGACCTCCGGGCCGACATGCGCGGCCGCACGGCTTTCCAGGTGCGTGTGGACGACGACCTTTCAGGCATCGACAGCTGGACCGCGACGCTCGACGGCAACTGGGTCCTGATGACCTACGACCCCAAACAACATCGCCTGACGCATACCTTCGATAGCCACAGCGCCGGCGCAGGGGATCGGCAGTTCCACCTGGAAGTGACGGACGAACGTGGGAACAGGACGGTCCTGGACCGTCAATTCATCCGCTAGCCCCCTGCGCTCCGGGCCGATATTTCATGCCGCATGGAGCAGATCGTTCATGGACGGGCCTGGTTCGCAAGTGCCATCGCGTGGTCCTTCCTTTTTTCATCGTTCACCGCATGCATCGATCCGGATGCTGCGAGGAACGTCCTGGTCATCGGACACGGAGGGATGGGGGCGACCTCGGATGTGCCCATGGATTGCGCCACCTCCCTGGAACAGGCATTGGCCCAAGGTGCTGACGGCATTGAACTGGATGTGCAGATGACCCGGGACTGCGTTCTGGTGGCGTTCCACGACATGGACCTGGATGCGCTGACGCCATGCCATGGCATGGTCAACGACCATACCTGGAACGAACTGCGATCATGCACCTATCTGTTGGATGAGGGCCGGTCCAAGATCATGCCCCTGCATGCACTGGAAGGGATCATCGCCACCCACCGCCCCAAGGAGATGGTGTTCGACGTGAAGGTGCGGACATCCGGTGCGTGGTCCACCTACTTGCGTGCGTTCGCGGCGGAGCTGACCAAGGTCGTCCTGGACAAGCACTGGACCGACATCGTCCGCGTGGAATGCAGGACGGAGGAGTTCCTGCACGTGCTGGGTGAGGCGGGACCATTGCGCCGATCGCTCTACTGCGATGACATCGAGGCCGGGATCGGCATCGCGGTAAGGTCCGGCCTTGATGGACTGACCGTGCACAAGCGTCATGCAAGCCCGGACCTGGTGGATCGTGCACACGCGGCCCATCTGTACGTGAGCCTTTTCGGCATCGGCGATCGGTCCACGCTGCACAGCGCGCTGGGATCGGGACCGGATGCGATCCAGGTGGACGGCCTGCCGGCGGTATTGGACCTGTTGGAGCGAGGCGCCGGACGTTGATCACGTTCGATCCGGAGGATTCAACCCCAGATCATCCAGAAGGCCAGGATCCCGCCGAAATAGCCCAATGCGGCGGGGAACGCGATCTTCTTCACGTACCAGATGAACTCGATGCCGAGGATGCCCATCGTGGCCACGCCCGCCGCCGAACCGATGATCAGGATGCTGCCGCCTGTTCCGGCACACAGGGCCAGCAACTCCCAGAACGGACTGTCGGGCGGGAATTCCGATAGCGGGTACATCCCCATGCCTGCGGCCACCAGCGGGATGTTGTCCACCACGGCGCTCAACAGACCGATCATGCCGTTGATGGTGTAGATGCTGCCGAGGTGCTCGTTCAGGAACAGGGAGGCGTCCTCCAGGTGTCCCGCTGTTTCCAGTCCGGCCACCGCGGTCAGTATCCCGAGGAAGAACAGGATGCTGGCCGAATCGATCCGCTTCAAGGTGGCGGAAACCATCAGATAGCCCTTCCCGTTCTCCGCCCCTTCCTTGTGCATGAGCTCGGTGATCAGCCATAGGATCCCGAGCCCGAGCAGGATACCCATGTAGGGCGGCAGATGGGTGTACGTCTTGAACAGGGGCACGCCCAGCAGTGAGGCCAGACCGACGAAGAAGATGAGGAGCTGCTCGTTGCGCGTGACCTTCACCACGTGGGCATCATCGGCCAGATGCGGCCGTTCGATCGTGCCTTTCATGGTGAACGTGAACCAGAGCAACGGCAGCACCAGGCACACCAGGCTGGGGGCGACCAGTTTCAGGATGATGTTCACCGTGGTGACCTGCCCCCCGATCCAGAGCATGATCGTGGTCACGTCACCGATCGGGCTCCAGGCCCCGCCGGCGTTGGCCGCGACGATCACCATGCCGGCGAAGGTCCACAGCGTCTCCTTGTCCTTGACCAGCTTGCGCAGCAGCGCGCACATCACGATCGCGGTGGTCATGTTGTCCAGCGCGGCGCTCAGGAAAAAGGTGATGATGCTCAGCATCCAGAGCAGCGGCACCTTTTTCGTGCCGGTGATGCGGTCCGTGATCACCCGGAACCCTTCGTGCGCATCGATCAGCTCCACGATGGTCATGGCGCCGAGCAGGAAGAAGAGGATGCTGGCGATGTTGCTCAGGTGCTCCAGCAACTGGTGACCCATGAACGCATGCGCCGGATCGACCGCGCCTCCCTGCACGTTCTGGCTGCTCCAAGCCTGGAACGCGGCCCCCTGCGTGTTCACGAAATGATCCGCGCCGATCATCAGCAGCACCCAGATGATCACGCCCGTGATGAGCGCGGAGGCCGCCTTGTTCACATGCAACGGATGTTCCAGGGCGATGCACGCATAGCCGATCACGAAGACCAGCGCGATGAGGATGTACATGGTGGCGGTGGAGGGTGAAAGTTGGGCCCAAAGGTGAAGGTCACCCGGATCGGTTGTTCACCTCCTCCCCTGTTTTTTTCTCTACCACCGATCGTCAAGATCGGCGGAGGACGCTCACCAGAGGAGCCAGAACGTGAGGATGCCGCCCACATATCCCAGCAGCGCCGGGATGCTCATCCGCTTGAGGTACCAGATGAAGTCGATGCCCAGGATGCCCATGACGGCCACGCCCGCGGCCGAGCCGATGATCAGGATGCTACCGCCCGTACCTGCGCACAGCGCGAGCAATTCCCAAAAGGCATGGTCCTGTGGGAACTCGGTCATCGGGTACATGCCCATGGCGGCGGCCACCAGCGGCACGTTGTCCACGATGGCCGACAGCACGCCGATGGTGCCGTTGATCGCGTAGATGCTGCTCAGGTTGTTCTCCAGGAACCGCGCCAGGTCGCCCAGATGACCGGCCACCTGCAATCCGGCCACCGCAACGAGAATGCCCAGGAAGAAGAGGATGCTGCTGTGGTCGATGTTCTTCAGCACGGTGCTCACCGTCATCCGGTCGCGTTCCCGCCAGCGCGGGTGGCGCATGTGGATCACTTCGGTGACCACCCAAAGGACGCCCAGGCCCAGCATGATCCCCATGAACGGCGGCAGGTGGGTGTAGTTCTTGAAGATGGGCACGCCCAGCAGGGTGCCCAGGCCCAGGAAGAACACGAGGTACTTCTCGCCCTTGGTCAGTTTGGCAGGGTCGTGCTCCAGTTCGTCGTCCGGCACGCTCAGCAGCTCCAGCCTCCCCCGGGAGGTGAAGCTCAACCAGGCCAATGGGATGATGAGGCACACCAGGCTGGGCGCGATCAACTTGACGATGATGTTCATCGTGCTGACCTGTCCCCCGATCCACAACATGATCGTCGTGACGTCGCCGATCGGGCTCCAGGCCCCACCTGCATTTGCGGCGATGATCACCATTCCCGCGAATGTCCACAGGTCCTCCTTGTTCTTGATGAACTTCCGCAGCAGCGCCGACATCACGATCGCCGTGGTCATGTTGTCCAGTGCCGCGCTCAGGAAGAAGGCGATGAAGCCCAGCACCCAGAGGAGGAGCAGCCGGTTGGTGCTCTTGATCCTGTCGGTGATCACGCGGAAGCCCTCGTGGGCGTCCATCAACTCCACCACCGTCATCGCGCCGATCAGGAAGAACAGGATGCTTGCGATGTCGCTGAGGTGCTCCATCAGCTCCGTCAGTAGGAAGTCCTTGCCGGCATGTTCGCCCGTGAAGAGCAGATGATGGCCCAGCATGATCATCGTCCAGATGAGCATGCCTGTCAGCACGGCCGTGGCCGCCTTGTTGATCTTCAGCGGGTGCTCAAGCGCGATGGCCGTATAGCCCAGGACGAAGACGAGCGCGATCAGGATATACATGGACGAAGCGGGAAAACGGCCGCAAGCTTACGAAAGCTGCGCCACTCCCCGCCGTCCCGCCCAAGGCGGACCAGGCCATCGGATCTTGGAACCGCGCCGGACGGCGCGACCCGTAGCAGGACATGGACCGCGGAGGAACACCGATGCACATGGACCCGGCGATCCGCTTGATCGGAAGATGCCGTGATCGTCCGCGTGTGTCGGAGGTCCGTGCTCCAGGGTCCCACGCGTCCGCCGCACGGTGGCCCCTATTGCTCCTTGGGCCGCGTACGCAGGCCCAGCGCCGCATAGATCGGGCACCAGTTCACCAGGGCCGTCAATAGGAACACCGCGCCCAGGACGAGCAGGACGATCCCGAGGGTGCCGCTCACCACACCGGTGTAGTACAGCACACCGAACACGACCGCCAGCATGATGCGCACGATGCGGTCGACACTTCCCATGTTCTTTTTCATGATCTCCGGGTTTTGTGTGAAGGCCGCAGCCGGTACTCCGCGGAACTTCATCACGAATTTCCATCCTCCGGGACCGCCCGGACGGTGACCCACGTCACTTCAGCAATTCGATGGTGCGCCCTTTCTGTCGGAGCCGCCCCTCGCGTTCCAGCTTCTTCAGCGTGCGTGTCACCACCTCCCGCGCCGTGCCCAGCTCCTGGGCCAGCTTCACATGCCTGACGTCGAGCGTACGGGATCCCGTGACCTCCGCCAGACGCTCCAAATGAAGCATCAGGCGCGTGGGCAGATCGCCGAACGCCACCTGCTGCACCGTGGTGAGCATGTCATTGTACCGCTGCTGGTACTGCTGGAGCAGCAGGTGCATCAGGGACGGGTTCTCGGTGACCAGGGCCCGCATCTTCGGCTCGGGAAGCATCAGCAACTTGCTCGGCACCTCCGTCACCGCATTGATCCGGCTCGACGTGTGGTCCATCATCGCCGCGAAGCTCATCACGCAGCTCTGCGCCGGTTCGATGTAGTAGAGCAACAGCTCCTTCTCGTCGTTGCCGGTATACACCCGGACCAGGCCCTCCAGCAGGATCGGCAGCTCGCGCACATAGCCCCCCTCGTGCAGGATCATCGTTCCCTCGGGCGCATCCACCACCTTGCCCGCGGCGAGCATCTTTTCCACCACCTCCCCTTCCAGCAGGGGCAGCGCCTTGCGCGCGAGCAACAGGTCGTCCATGGGCACCGAAAATAGGGAGACGGCACCGATGCGCGCCGGGTCGCCGGCGGACCGATCGCGCGTCGCGGCCATCCGGCCCCGCCCGGGCCTGCTAAACTTGTGCGATGCGGACGGCGCGCGCCAACATCCGGACCCAGGTCGTCGTGGTGGTCATGGGCGCCCTGCTCATGGGGCTGAAGTTCCTCGCCTGGCGCATCACCCACAGCAATGCCGTGCTCAGCGATGCCCTGGAGAGCATCGTGAACGTCGTCGCGGGCGCCTTCGCGCTCTACAGCCTGCTGTTGGCCGCGAAACCGCGTGATCGGGAGCATCCCTATGGCCATGGCAAGGTCGAGTTCATCAGTGCCGGCATCGAAGGCGGCATGATCGGCATCGCCGGCATCTTCATCATCATCAGGGCGCTGCTCGCCCTGATGCACGGTCATCAGGTGCATGAACTGGGGAGCGGCATCGCGCTCACCGGGGGCGCCGGGGCGGTCAACCTGGTGATGGGCCTGTTGCTGCGCCGACGCGGCAGGCGGTCGCATTCGATCACCATGGAGGCCGGTGGCACGCACCTCCTGAGCGATGCGTGGAGCACGCTGGCGATGCTGGTCGGTCTGTCGCTGATCCTGATCACCGGCGAACAACGGCTCGATGCCCTCTTCGCCATCGGTTTCGGTGTGTTCATCCTGGTGCAGGGCGTGCGGGTGCTCCGGCGGTCCGTGGCCGGCATCATGGACGAGACGGACATGGTGGTGGCCGCCGAAATGGTGTCCATCCTGGAGCACGAACGGCGGCCCGACTGGGTGGACCTGCACAATTTCCGGGTGATCAAGTTCGGCAGCACCCTGCACATCGATTGTCATGCGACACTGCCCTGGTACTACACCCTGGAACAGGCCCACGAACGCATCGCCACCATGGAGCACTTGGTGAACGCGCGCTACGACCGGCGCGTGGAGCTCTTCATCCACATGGACCCCTGCCTGCCCGCCTCCTGCGCCATCTGTGCGTTGGACGATTGCCCGGAGCGCAGGCAGACCTTCCAGCGGCGGATCACCTGGGAGCTGGCCACCGTGCTGGACAATGCGAAGCACGGATCGGATGACGTACCTCCGTCCGGATCGTGACATCCATCACCTGCTGCCACCTGGGACCGGGTCTAGCTTTGCCAGCGCAACAACAAGGAACCCACATGGAGAACAACGTTCACATGCCCCGGATCGGCGACCAGGCTCCCGATTTCGAGGCGAACACCACCCACGGCGTCCTGCGCTTCAGCGAATACATCAAGGACCACTGGACCATCCTGTTCAGCCATCCGGCCGACTTCACGCCGGTGTGCACCACCGAACTGAGCGCCTTCGCCGAGAACGGCAAATGGTTCGCCGGGCACGATACGAAGTTGATCGGCCTGAGCATCGACAGCATCCACAGCCACGTCGCCTGGGTGAACAACGTGAAGGAGAAGACCGGCGTGTACATGGACTTCCCCATCATCGCCGACATCGACATGAAGGTGGCGAAGCTCTATGGGATGCTGCACGAGAACGCCCACAGCACCGAGGCCGTGCGGGCCGTCTTCTTCATCGACCCCAAGGGCATCATCCGGCTGATCATGTACTACCCGCTCAACGTGGGCCGCAACATGGACGAGATCAAGCGCGTGCTGGAGGCGATGCAGACCGTGGACGCCAACAAATGCGCCCTGCCGGTGAACTGGAGGAAGGGTGAGAAGGTGATCGTACCGCCGCCCAAGACCCTGAAGGAACTGGAGGCCCGCGTCAAGGACACGTCGCTCGAAATGGTCGATTTCTACCTGGCGAAGAAGGAACTGGAGCCGGCCTGATCCGGTGCGAACTTGCATGCGAAAGGCCCCACACGGGGCCTTTCGCATGTGCATTCGCGATCGGTCCCCCCGGTCGCGTTGGCCCGAGGGTCCCGGCGTCCTCAGCGGCCCACCTTCACGGCCTTCCGCACCAGTTGGGTGCCGTTCCGGTACAGGGTCACGTAGTAGATGCCGGGGGCCAGGTCCTAGGTGTTCCAGGTCAGGCTGTAGGCGCCGGCCTCGGCCTGCCCCTCGCGCAGGGTGAGCAGTTGCATGCCCGCGCTGCTGCTCACCTCCAGCCGCACGGCGCCCGCCTGGGGCAGGCGGTAGCTCACCGTGGTGCTTTCCGCGAAGGGGTTCGGGGCGATGACCAGGTCGGCGGTGGAGGCCGTCGTGGAGCGTTCACCGGGCGTGCCGTCCGACCCGGTGTTCGGGATCGGGGCATGGCCGCCCACGGCATCGGTGGCGTTGCAGCAGGCCGCCAGGGACTGCTCCATCTGGTCCAGGCGATCGGCCTGTTGCTGGATGGTGGCCTGTTGCTCCTTCACCGCGGCCACCAGCAGGGGGATCAGTCCGCCATAGTTCATGGCCTTGAAGGTGAGCGCGGGGTTCAGCACGTTGCCCAGGCTGTCCAGGTCGGCCGGGCGGTGCACCTCGCGCACCAGGTCGGGGATCACCGCCTCCACGTCCTGGGCGATCAGGCCGTACTGCGGCTCGTGCGGAAAGTTCATGTAATCGAAATCCGTGGTGTTGTAGGCATAGGTCTTCGGTGCCAATTGGCCGAGCAGGTCCGTCGCGTTCGCGATGTCCTCCACGTTGTCCTTGAACATCGCGTCGGAGGTCTGCCATGTTCCCCCTCCGGTGGCCAAGGAACTCCCTTCCGACCAGAAAGCCCAGGTGTTGGCTGCATTCGAGGCATTACCAATGGCTCTTGCACGCACACCGATCACATTTTTTGTGGTCGTGACAAGATTGGTCGCCGTTGCATACACTCCATACGTTGCTGCATCGTGTGCGTTGGCCTCTACATGGACACCTTCTACTGATGTTATTGAGTTCGTATTGGTGGCCAACGCATACATCCCGTAGGTATCCGCGCTTGTGGCCGATGCGGTGGCAGAACCCTTGACCCCGATCTCCTTCCCACTACCCGTATTTGTTGCTTTGCCCCAAACGCCGATCGTTTCCCCGGAGCTCGTGTTGGACGCCTCGCCCAAGGCACCGAACGTTTGCCCGGTGCCGGATGTGTTCGACAAGCCGTACGCGCCTATGGTCTGTGAACCGTTCGCGCTCTGCGCCTTGCCAAACAATGCCCAGTTCTGCGAGGAGGCATTGGCGTTGAGATCGGAAAAGATCCCATAGGCCAAGACCGACCCACTGATGGTGTTGCTCACTTTCAGCCCCGTGCCGAACGCATCGGTGGCCACGTGCAGTTTGGCGGCCGGTGCGTTGGTCCCGATGCCCACCGCGTCGGTCCCGTCCGGGCATCCGTCCACCGCCGGGCCATAGGCGGTGTACAGCTTGTTCGTGCCGGCCCCGGTGCCGGGCACCACCGTCCAGTCGCAGTCGGTCTGCCCAGCAAAATCGGTGAACGGCCGCCAATACACCGTGCCATCGGCGGGATCGGCCACCAGCACACGGTCCGCCGTGGTGCTCTGGTAGTTCGTGGTGCCTCCGGTGCTGAAGTCGCGTAGGCGGATGGTGCGATCCAGCAGGTCAAGCCGTTCCAGCGGACCGGTACCGGCGCCGGTCCAATCCCCGATGCCCACGAACCCCTCGATCGCATCGTTGGTGGTCGCCCGGTAGGGCCGCAGGCGCATCATTTCCAGGCCCTCCGTGGTACCGGCGCTACCCGTGGCATTGGGCGTGCCCACGAAACGGAACTCGAAGTTGTCGTACGCGTGGCCCGCCCCGGCCGGCAGGTCGTCATCGCCCCAGGCCATCACGGTGTTCGTGTTGTCGTCCGGATCAGCGGCATCGTACCATTGGCCGAAATAGGCCAGATCGCTGTATCCGGTCAGGGTCACCCCGTTCACCATCCAACCCCGGAAGCCAAAATTGGGGGCGGAGGCCCCCTGGTCCTCATGCACCAGGTGCAGCCGTGTCCAGGGTCCACTGGGCGCCAGCGCGTTCCATCCATTGTCCGCCGCACCCATGGCGAAGAAACCCACCCGGTCCAGCACCGTGCTCGCGAAGGCGTTCACCTGCTCCACCACCGTGGCTTCGGAATTGGCGCTCAGCTTCAGTCCATCATTGTAGTAGTTGCGCAGGAACAGGTGGGCATTGTACTGGCTCGCGGTGCGCGGCTGCGTCACTTTGATGTGCAGCGAATTGTTGGGGTTGGTGTGGTAGATGCGCCCGATCTCCAGCGCGCCCCGCACCATGCTCCAGTTCTGGTTGTTGCCGCTTTGCACATCTGTTCTGAATGTGCAGAGCGAAGTTCCAAATGCATCGTTCACCGGCAGCTGATCCCCACGAACGCGCAAAGTGGCGAAGTCCGAAGGCGCCGTGCCGATGGTGGCGTTGTAGATCGGGTTCATGTTCCCCGCGTTGGGAGCGAGAAAACTGCGGCCAGCAGCGTCTGCATCCCATTGCGGCGTTTGGGATCGAGCGTCACCGACGGCCAGGAAGAGTAAACATCCGAGGATGAACGAACGAGCATGTGTTCTCATGGCAAAGAGGGTTCAGGGTTGAACGGAATGGAACAATCGCAAGGCTTGCGTTGGGCCTTGTGGCTGGTTGATCTTAAGGACGTAGACCGCTTGGGCGAGCGAAGGAACAGGCACATCCAAAAAAGGATCTGTAGTGGGCCATGTGCTGCTCCACACCAAGGCCCCTTGCAGCGTGTACAGACGCAGCATGGATCCTTTGAGATCGCGATCGGCGTACAGCCGCAAACGCCCATCTCCAATAGTGCCTTGGACCTGTGTGGTTCCTGCCGCGTGCTCACCAACACCCATACCTCCAGAGCAGTAGCTCGGATCGACGCTTACACATACCTCATCCACGAAGGCATAGGCCCAATCCGACTGCGCGGTGCTGTCCAAAAGCTGGGCTTGGCTCTGCTCGTTCTCATAGAAATTGGCGATGGCCAACCATTGGTACGCCGAATCCGGGACGTACATACCGCTCACCGTGGTCCAAGCTGCGGTATCGGTAAGCACACCGGGCATTTCTACCACAGCCGCATTGGGAAACAGATAGCTCTGCCAATCCGTGGGCAAGTCCATGAAGAAATTCAAACCAGGACCTTTGGCCGCCCACGTGGCTGAATTGTTCACATTGGAGCCGAAGCCACCGGGTGACACTTTGTAGGTGATATAGACGGGCACGCCCGGCTGCAAGGGCTGAACGAGTTCGGTGGCTAATACTTCGCGATAGGTACCTCCCATCAAGGTAGCGTAAGTGATGATCCCCATATACCCATCTCCTTGTGCTGGATACTGATATCCAGCCGTATTCAAGGGAACGGAGCACACCACCCCGCTGGCGCAGGCATTGTAGTAATCCGCGGACTGTGTGAAGGGACTGGTCCAACCTACTACGTTGGCCCATTGACCGAAGGAAGTGGGACAGTTCGTGTAGTCCTCAAAAGATCCATTCGGCACCAGGTTCTGGGCCTGCGTACTGCCTACTAGCACGCTGCCCAATAGAAAAACAAAAATGACCTTAGCGGGAGCGTTCATGGCTTGAATGTACGACCAGGGATCATGTTTCGTGCTTCCAAGGACAGCGAATGGTTGGGGTTGGTGTGGTAGATGCGCCCGATCTCCAGCGCGCCCCGCACCATGCTCCAGTTCTGGTTGTTGCCGCTCGGCACATCGGTGCGGAAAGTGCACAACGAGGTGCCAACGAACTGGTCAAAGGCCGGTAGCTGATCCCCACGAACATTCAGCGTGGCGTTCGAGTTCGGTGTGGTGCCAATTGTCATATTAGCGGGCGTGGAAGTCGCAATCCCATCCGTAGCAAGGTATGTCTGGCCAAAAAGGTTGGTAATGGTGTGATCACCATCGTTCTGAGCGTGCAAAGCCGCAGCTACGCATACCAACAGACATAAAGATCCAGTTCGTTTCATGGCATTGAAGGTTAGGGTGAAACGGAAAGCAGACGAAGTGGCGCGAAAGCACCTGCATCATCCATTAGGGCAATGGCGTAGGCAGCAGCTGGCACTCGGCCGGTGAGCACCTCGAAGTGATCAACGCTTGATCGTTCCGAACCGCGGAGTACGATCCTCCCAGTTGCATCCAAGAGGGTCCAGTTCAATTCGCCTTTCGAGGGCCTTCCCAACTCCACCTGGAACCGATCACTGAAGGGCTGGGGAAAAACACGGACAAATGAAGATGTCCCATAGTGTGAAGGAATATTGGTGGCACCGCAGTAGGTAAGATCCTCGGAAACGCGCACATCGTCGATGAATACATAGGATGCGCTCAAGATCCCATATCCCGTCGAATCCAATATGGTGATCTCGCTGAGGGAGTCCGCATAGAAGTTGGCGATGGCTATGTGCGTATAGGCTGAATCAGGCGTGTAGGTTCCGCTGACAGTATACCAGATCGCCGTATCCGTTGGAACCACATCCAATGCCAGTGCCGCATCGTTGGGATAGAGATAGGCGGGCCAATCTGCAGGGAAATCATTGAAGAAGCGGACCCCTACACCTTTTGCCGTGAGATTCGCCGAATTTCCGTTCCATGAACCAAAGCCACCCACGGCCACTCTGAACGAGATGCAAACAGGTACACCCGCTTGTAAGGAAGTCACTAACTCACGCCCAACCATCTCGCGGTAAGAAGAAAAGCCAGGGAAGGTGGTTCCCATCCCAACATACCCATCCCCATCAGCCGGTTCTTGGAAACCTGCAGTGTTGAACGGGACCCCGGCAACCAGATTGGTCTGGCAGCGATTGTAGTAGTCCGCTGAATTGGTGTAAAGATTCTGCCAACCACTGGCATAACTCACATAGCCTGTAAACTCAGGACAGATCGTGTATTGCTCGAACGATCCGTTCTGCACCAAATTCTGTGCCCCACAAGGAGTCATGCCTAATCCATTAAGTATGACCAAGAGCGTAATGACCTCAATCCTTTGCATGCTCTGAAGATAGCATCCCTCCAGGCCGTTCAAACCTCTCGTGGAAAACTTCATATCGAATTAGCAATACTGCGGCATCCGATCGCTGAGCCACGTGCCGGGGTTGTCGCTCCATTGCACCACCATGTCCGTATAGTCCGGGCGCTCGCCCGACTCTTCATCCTCGGGATCGTAATAGGTGTACTTCTGACCGATGTACCCTTGGTCCGAATTGCCGGTGAAGGTGATGCCGTTGCGCATCCAGGGGCGGAAGCCCAGGTCCTGGGAATTGTCCCCCGTGCCATCGGCCAGGTGCAGCAGGCTGAAGGGGCCGGGCCCGCCGTTGGTGTAGAAAAGGTCCACGTCCGGGCTCAGCAGCAGGCTGCCGTCGCGCACCAAGCTGCTGAAGGAACCGATGGTGTAGGTGGCTGTTTCCTGCAAGCGCATCCGCCGCAGCGCATCCGTGTACCACTCGATCGGGTAATTCACCTCCGTCTTCAACCGCAAGGGCTGCGTGCTGGATCCATCGCAACCGAGGTATTGGGTGGTGGTGTTGATGGTGTTGCCACCGACCGTATTCCACCATTGCGCGTTCACCGCGCCGCATGCGCCCAGCAAAAGGGCACATGCCATTGTTCTTGTGTTCATGGTTCTCGTGTTTTTACGAGGAACCGGACTTACCACATCACCACGAACTTCTTTTGCCATACGCTTCCCGTGCGCCCTTGCACACGCAACAGATACACCCCTGTTGGCCATTGCCCAATGGATCGCGTGGAATTGCCATTAAGGGCGAACTGCTCCATCAGGCGTCCTCCAGCATCATAGACCCAAGCGGTGCTGCCCGCAGCAGCACCATCCACCTGCAACCATTGCCCTTCGCCCACTATACGCACCGCGACCCCTTCATGGCCCCCCTCTTGGACCCCCGTGACCATGGGGCACTCCCCCGGTGTGGGCGACACACAGATGGCATCGTAGAGATAGTATGCAGCCCAAGAGGACTGACCGGGGGTGAAATGGATCGTGTCGGTGTGGGCATCGTCGAAGAAGTTGCCCAGCACGATGTAGCGGTAGGCGCTGTCGGCCACGAAGCTGCCACTCACCAAGGTCCAGTTGGCCGTATCGGTGATGATGGTGGGGTTGTTCACCTGCGCGTAGTTCCGGGGTGTGAACTCGGGCCCGGAGCCGGTTTGGCCGCTCCACAGGTGCTCGTCCATGGTGAGGAGCACCCCCTGGTTGTTGCAGGCCCAGCGGGTCGTCCAATAAGAACCCTCGGTGGCCAGGTTCACCCGGTAGCTCACGTAGTAGGTCTGCCCCACCACCAGCGGTTCGATCAAGGGGGCACCGACATGTTCCCGAAAGTCATTGGTCTCGAAACAGGTCATCCCCACGTACGCATCCCCATCATAGGCGTATTGCCAGGTGAAGCCGTTCCAGGGTACATCCATCAGGGTATCGATGCCGCCCAAACTGCCCGCACAAGCATTAAAATAGTCCGGGCTCTGGTCCCAGCGGTTCCAATACAGCGGGCGATCGCCCACGTTGAAACAGCAGGTGTTGGGGCAAGTGTCCGTTAGCTCGAAGCTCGGGTTGGGCACCAGGTTCTGCGCTTCGCAGCGCGGAAGGGCAAGGAAGCAAAGGCAGGCCATGGCCCACAGCGCAAGCACCGCGTTCGTGCGGTAGTGCTTCAGGTGCGTTCTAACGTGGGTGGGCATGGCGTGAAGTTCGTGATGACCGGCATCGTACCGGTCCTCCTTTCCGCTCCTTTCAAGTCCTTGTCCGTCGCGGGTTGCGGCAAGGCTCCACTGAAAGACCGTGTATGCACGGCCCGGCGCTGCCTGGGTGGCTCAGCGTGGCGCCCTACCTTTGCCTAGCTCGTGTTCATCTTACGTCAGAGTTTGGTGGGACATGAGTGACAGCCCCCGGTGTTCACGCATCGGGGGTTCTTTTTGAAAAGGAGAATGCGCTTGCATTGGCGTATGCGTCCACCGGGAGGGAACACCCTCCGCACACGCGGCACGCCGCCCTGCGATCAGCTGTCCTGCCCATCGTATCGACCGGAACTGGATCCGTACATCATTCGCTGTATGCAGGGATGGCAGGTCATGGTCGGTCAGGCAGGATGAACGAATGTAAGCATCGCGAAGAGCCTGAACAAGGAATTTGCATGATTTATTCGCGAATTCATTCTTTGTGATGAATAGTGCCCAGGATGCAGGTCCCATCCATTTGGTACTCGCACAAGCGCAGCGGTCGTGGATGATCCGCTGCGGTGAAGCCGGTCAGGGACCGGCGAGCGCATCCGCAGATCCGAGCGGCATTCCGGGGTCTTCAGGCACAAGTGGCCGTCAGGCTCCGCAAAGCTCCGCCTGCCGAACACTTGCGCCATTCAGGGGGCTTCCCGCGTCATGCGCGGGATGAACTTCCCGCCCGGTCGGGACCAATGGAAAAAGCCCCGCGTGTGCGGGGCTTCTTTCAGGGTGGAAGACCGGGCTCGAACCGGCGACCTTCGGAACCACAATCCGACGCTCTGACCAACTGAGCTACATCCACCATGGCCTTCGGCACATGCGCACCAAAGGGCCGGCAAATATACGTTCGCACCATGAGCGCCGATCCCCGGCCACCACCCATGGACGTTAATTTGCCGCCGCATGCATGTCCTGTTCCTGCCGGGTTGGTACCCCAACCGGACACACCCTACGCTGGGCAATTTCGTGCAACGCCATGCCAGGGCCATCGCCACCCTCCATCGGGTCACCGTGGTCCATGCCGTGCGGGACCCGGCGGCGCGGGGCACGGAACTGGTCACCACGACCCATGGGCCGCTCACCGAGCACATCCTTTATTCGGACCGTGGCCCGCTGGGCAGACTGCGTGCGACCCTTGCGCTCATCGGTCGACTGCGGAATGAGAACGCCCCCTTCGACCTGGTCCATGCCAACATCCTGCATGCCGTTGCGCCCCTTGCGTGGATGGTGCACCGTCGCTGGGGACTTCCCTTCCTGGTGAGCGAGAATTGGACCGGATACCACCTGGATGCGTACCGCCGGCTTCCGCTGTCCACCCGCACGGCCATGCACTGGACCGCGGATCGTGCGGGGATGCTCTGTCCCGTGAGCGAACAATTGGCGGGAGCGATGCGTCGCCATGGGTTCCAGGGACCCCATCGCGTAGTGCCGAACGTGGTGGACACCGAACGCTTCCACGCCCCGAAGCAGCACCGTCCGCCGCCCCCCACCCGGTTCCTGCATGTCTCCACGCTCCTGGATGCGCACAAGAACGTCAGCGGCCTGATCCGGTCCTTCGCGGCCGCCCGGCGACAGGTGCCCGCGATCACGCTCGATATCGTCGGTGATGGGGACCGTGCGCCCCATGAACGGACCGCTGCAGGCCTTGGGCTCGGTGCGGACGCCATCCGGTTCGAAGGCCCGATGGAGCCGGCTTCCATCGCCGACCGCATGCGCAATGCCGATGTCTTCGTCCTGCCCAGCAATCACGAGAACCTGCCCTGCGTGATGCTGGAAGCCTTCGCCACGGGATTGCCGGTGCTCGCAACGGATGTCGGTGGGATCCCCGAACATCTCAGCGGCGAACGGGGCGTGCTGATCGGACGGGGGGACATGGCCGCGCTCGAACGCGAAATGAGCGCGATCGCACAGGGCAGGTATGCGTTCGATCCCGACGCGATCAGGGACTATGCCGTCGGCCACTTCAGCATCGGGATCGTTGCCCGCGCGTTCGACACCATCTACCACGATCTGCTGCAACATTCCGGTCCGGATGTCCGGGTGCCATCAACGCGCGATACAGGCCATGGAGAATGACCGCCGGACGCTCCGAGTGGGCCTGCTGCTCAACGACCTGTCGCTCCAACGCTGGCAGGCCGATTGCCTTGGTCATCTCCTTGCCGTCCCGGGCGTGGAACTGGTGGTGCGTGTGATGAAGGCCCCGGTGGCCGTCCCCAAGCCTGCATGGCACACGCGGCTCTTGCGCTATCCTTGGAAGATCGCCCTGTATCTGCACTACCGCCGGCGTCACTTCCATCCCGCGGCCATGGAGCGGGTCCAACCTGATCCGGCCATCATCGGGATCCCGGAACTGTTCTGTGCCACGGAAAGAAGGGGGCACGCGGAGTACTTCTCGGAGCAGGACCTGGAGAAGGTCCGGCAGTTCCGCCCGGACGTGCTCCTGCGCTTCGGCTTCAACATCCTGCGGGGCGGCCTGCTTGACCTGCCCACATACGGTGTCTGGTCGTTCCACCATGGGGATGAGCAGCGCTATCGCGGTGGGCCGGTCGGTTTCTGGGAGCTCGCGAACGACGAACCGATGATCGGCGCCATCCTGCAACGGCTGACCGACAAGCTCGATGCGGGCATCGTGCTGAAAAAGGGGTGGTTCCGGACCGTTCCCGTCAGTCTGGAAAGGACCGTGGACCAGGTCCTCGGGCATGCAGCGGTCTGGCCAGCCCAGGTCATGCGCGCGATCCTGGATGGAGAGGTGCCGCCCAACGGGTCGGCAACCACCAGCGCCCCCATTCTGAAATATCCGGGCAATGCGACGTTGATCCGTTCGTTGCTGCACATGTGGCGCAAGCGCTGGGCGTTACGCAGCGATCACGGCCGATCGCGCGAGGAGTGGAACATCGGTGTGCTGTACCAGCCGGTGAAGAACCTTCTGGACGAGGTGCACAACCTGAACGTCCGCTGGCTGCCCGCCCCGGCGCCAGGGTCATCCCGGTCACAACCGTTCGGCATCCTGGACGAACAGGACCAATTGATCCTGCTCTATCGGAAGCAGGATCACCGCACCGGTCCCAGCGGCATCCATCGTCTGCGCCCGAAGCGGGACAACACGCTGAAGCGGTCCAGGAACGTGCTCTCCTCGCGCTCCGATCTTGCCTATCCGTTCATCATCCGGTCCGGCGAACGGACCTATGTGGTCCCGGATGGTGGTCCCGAAGGGCGCGTGGACCTCTACCAAAGCGATGACCTGTTGGGCACTCTGGACCACGTGACCACGCTCCTCGACGTGCCGCTCGTCGCCCCGACCCTTGTCAAGCACGATGGCCTTTGGTGGCTGTTCGGCACCTTGCCTCCGCTATCGGACACGGAACTGTTCCTTTACCACAGCGAAATGCTGGAAGGGCCCTACACCCCGCATCCCATGAACCCGGTGAAGGTGGACGTCCGGAGTGCGCGACCAGCGGGCACCTTTTTCATGCATGAAGGGGTCCTCTACCGTCCGGCACAGGACAACAGCGGCGCACCGGGGGGGCGGATCGCGCTGAACCGGGTGGTCAGGCTGGACACGCGAGGATTCCGGGAGGAGGTCGTCAAGTTCATCGGACCGTTCCCGGGTACGGCATGGAACAAGGGCACCGGCACCCTCGCTGCCGTGGGAAATGTGACCCTGGTGGATGGGATGCGTGTCGTGCAGGCAGCGAAAGGAAAGGTCCGGAAACACGGACATCGGTCATGATCCGGCCCATCGTCGGCACTTTCCTCGCACGCGCATGGACCACGGTATCCAACCTGCTGGTGGTGATGGTGGCGGGCCATGCCCTCGGCACGCAGGGGCTCGGTGTGATCAGTCTGGTCGTCCTGGGCATCACGATCATCCAATTGGTGAACAATCTGGTCGGTGGTGGTGCCCTGGTCTATCTCGCACCCCGCGCCCCCCGTCGCGAGCTGCTCTGGCCGGCCTATGCTTGGGCGTTGATCACCGCGGGTCTCGCCTGGGTGGGCCTGCATGTCACCCAGGACCTTGGCGCTGGCGGGGGGATCACCTTCGTGCCGTCGGGATATGGTCCGCACGTGGTGGCGCTTGCACTGATCCAGTCCCTCTACAACGTGCATCTCAACCTCCTGGTCGGTCATCAACGGTTGCGCACCTTCAACCGGATCGCGGCCGTGCAAAGTCTCGTACTGCTGCTCGTGTTCGTCGCGCTCCTCCGACTTCCCGGTCCGCACGATGCGCACCGGTATGTGCAGGCCAGCTACGCCGCGTTCGGCGGCACGTTGGTTCTGAGCACCATCGCGCTGCTGCGTGTCAAGGCCGTTAGCCAGCTCAGCGCGGAAGAGAACGTGTTGCGGCGCATGGTGCGCCAGGGGACGCAGATCCAGACCGCCAACCTGTTGCAATTGCTCAACTACCGCCTGGCCTACTACCTGATCGAGTCCTTCCGGGGACTATCCGCATTGGGGATCTATTCCGTGGCGAACCAATTGGCGGAAGGTGCCTGGCTTGCGCCACGCAGCCTGGGCCTGGTGCTGTACAGTACGGTCAGCAACACGGAGGAAAAGGACCGTCAGCGCGATCTGACGTTGAGCCTGATGAAGCTCGCGGTGCTCGCCGCCGCAGGGGTCATCGTGGTGCTCCTGGTCCTGCCGGGGCTGGTCTACCAACGGCTGTTCGGTCCAGGGATCGTGGGCCTGTTCCCACTGATCGCACTGCTGACACCCGGCATACTGGCCATGTCGGCCTCGCAGGCGTTCAGCCATTTCTACAGCGGCACCGGGCGCAACCGCCACAACGCCGTCGGTTCGTTCCTCGGCACGGTGATGACCCTTGGTGCGGGCCTCCTGCTGATCCCCCGTTCCGGCCTCGCCGGGGCCGCGCTCACGGCCTCGATGGCCTACGTCGCGAACTTCATCTATCAGTTGGTCGTGTTCCTTCGACTGACGAGCGGGCGCCTGACCGACCTGTGGATCACACGGAAGGACCTGGACCGTGGTCGCGCCGCGGTGGCTCGTGCCTGGGCGCTTCGTCAATAGCAAGCACATACCGGGAAGGCCCACGCGCCCGTTCCCATTTCCATGTGGCCCCTGATCCTGCCCGCGGTGATCGGTCTGCTCCTCGCACCCCAGCGACCCACGGCACCGTCCTTCGGCCAGCGGTTGAGCAACGCGGCGATCGCGCTCACTGCCGTTCATGTCATCTATGACCCCGCCTATTTCCGCATCCCCTATCCCAACGGGGATGTCCCCCCGGACCGCGGCGTGTGCACGGATGTGGTGATCCGCGCCTATCGCCAGTTGGGCATCGATCTGCAACGGATCGTGCACGAGGATATGGTCGCCCACTTCCAGGACTATCCACACCTCTGGGGGATGACCGGACCGGACAGCAACATCGATCACCGACGGGTCCCCAACCTGATGACCTTTTTCGATCGTCATCATGCTTTACTGGCCATTTCCAGCGACCCCACGGACTATCGGCCCGGTGATCTGGTCTGCTGGGACCTGGGTGGAGGGATCCTGCACATCGGCATCGTGGTGGACCGCACCGTTCCGGACGGTACACGGCACCTGATCGTGCACAACATCGGTGGGGGTCAGGTGATGGAGGACCGCCTGTTCGCCTTCCCGATCATCGGCCACTACCGGTATGGAAGATGGCCCTAACCGAGCAGCGTGAGGTCGTTCACCGCGGGCGGGCGCATTGTGGTGAAACCCTCGCCATAGGTCGTGCCGATCAGGCGGCCCATCTCGCGGGCCCTGCCTTCCAGGAAAGGCAGGAAATCGGCGCGGGAGATGGGCGACTCGGGTTCCTTGCTCTTCGGATCGAAGAACTGGGAACCGAAGCAGCGCAACGCCTCCAGCTTTTGGTCCCAATGGGCCGTGATATCCACGACAAGGTCCGGGTCGATCCACCGGTCCTGTATGGCGTGCAGCACATGCCTGGGTCGCCAGGGCGTCTGTTCCTCCCCTTCCTGTTCCGTATGGATGCGACGCAGACCGGAGAGGAAGGCCGCCTCCGCCACGAGCGCCGCGGCCCGCCCATGATCGGGGTGCCGGTCGCGCACCGCATTGGTGATGAGGACCTGCGGCCGATGGCGCCGGATGCATTGCACCACGTGCAACAGCCCTTCCCGGTCCACCTGGAAGAACCCGTCCGGAAGTCCGAGCTGATAACGGCACGCCGCGCCCAGGACGATGCGTGCCGCTTCGGCCTCCCGAGCGCGCTCCTCACCGGAGCCGCGCGTTCCCAGCTCCCCCACCGTCAGTTCCACCAGGCCGATGCTCCTCCCGAGCGCCACATGGTGCAACAGCGTGCCCGCGCAACTGATCTCGGCATCGTCCGGGTGCGCCGTGATGCAGAGCAGGTCGACCGGCCCGTTGCTCATTTCTCCGTGATCAGCTTGATGATCTCCGGGTCGTCCGGCTTTGTGGAAGATGCCCAATGGCCGCGTAGACGGCCCTGTTCATCGATCAGGTACTTGTTGAAGTTCCAGGACACCTTGCTGTCCTCCGACCCGTTCTGGTCCTTGCGCGTCAGCCATTGGTACACCGGGTGCATGTTCCTCCCCTTCACGTCGATCTTGCTCATCATCGGAAAGGTCACCCCGTAGTTCGCCTGGCAGAACTCCGCGATGTCGGCATTGCTGCCCGGCTCCTGATGCAGGAAGTCGTTGCTGGGGAACCCCAGGATCACGAAGTCGTCCCCACCGTATTGCTTGTAGACCTTCTCCAGATCGGCATATTGCGGGGTGAACCCGCATTTGCTGGCGGTGTTCACCACCAGGATCCGCTTGCCCTTGTAGCGCGACATATCGACCGTCCGGCCGTTGATATCGAGTGCGGACAGGCTGTAGAACGACACCGGCGGGTCCACCGGTGTCAACTCCTGGGCGCGGCTGCTGCAGCCGAACAGGAAGGGCAGTGCCAGGGCGAGGGACTTTCGGATCTTCATGGTCATGGAACGTGCAAAGTTGCGGATCGTTCACCAAGGCTGCCAGATCCATGCCGGGATGGCGCCCGGGCCATGGTACCTTTCGCACCTTCCCTGCGTAGAACGGTCCGACCCATGGAAAACCGCCCGCACATGCGCCACGTCCTCCTCTGCTTGACGTTCCTGCTCTTCCTGCTGAACCCCTTTACCACCGCAGGCCAGGAACAGGTCCGGATCATCGATGCCACAGCCATCGCCAGGACCGATGGCCCCCTGAAGGACCGGAACGCCATCGCTGGCATGGAGGCGGCCGGCATCAGCGAAGAGGAGAAGGCCACCGTCGTGCGCAACAGCGCTCCCGAGCTCTGGCCGCTTGGTTTGGCCGATGACAGCGCGCGCGCGGCGGACCTTCCGTACATCCGGAACTACAATGCCTATCGCCTATGCCGGTACAAGGAGGACACACTGGCCTGGTCCATCGTGATGCTGCCGGCACGGGAGAACCTCCACATGCCGGAGGAACTTCGTCCCACGGCGGACCTGTTCCTGCTGGTCCCGGATGCGGCGCTCGAAAAGGTGGAGCCTGCCAAAAAGCGACCCGAGATCAGCCGCGGACCCTCCTGGAGGGCACGCGAAAAGGTCAGCATCGTCACACCGGACGCGCTGTATGCCACCTATGACCTGGGGCACGACGAGGCCGGCATGAAAGCATTGCGTGACCAAGGCATGAGCACCGCCGAGGTCGATGCGGTCGTCTTCCGCTGCCACGAAAGCAACTGGCCCGAGGGCATCGATACCTTCGACGAGCGTTATCCCCGGCTCGATCAATTCAAGAAATACAAGGCCTATCTCGGCGCCGCGTGGGACGACAAGGTGTTGGTGATCGTTCCGTTCGAGAAGAACCGCCGCATGCCCATCCTGATGCGCCCTTATGTGGACATTTACATGGTGTATGCCCGGACCGGCGTGCAGATCAAGGGAGGCAAGAACCGGAAATGAGGATGCAGGGCGGGATCCGGGACATTGGTCCGTGAAGGACCGATTTAGGTCCATCGATCATCATCGCGCAGATACCTTCGCCCCGTGCGTCCCGCCGAGATCCTGCACCTGCTGCGTCTGGAGTTGCGGCTCGACCTGCACCAGCGCCATGCCGTCGGTGGCTCATTGCTCTACGTGGTGAGCGCGGTGTTCGTCGCCTACCAGGCCATGCAGGGCCGGGCGGAAGGCACGGCGTGGAACGCGCTGTTCTGGATCATCCTGCTGTTCGCGGCGTTCAACACGTTGGCGCGTTCATTCCAACGCGAGGACGCCGGTCAGCACCTCTACCTCTACACCCTGGCCGATCCGCGCAACGTGATCCTGGCCCGCGTGATCTACGGCGCCGGCACCATGCTCGCCCTCAGCCTGCTGAGCTTCGCGATGTACGTGCTGTTCCTGGGCCATGCGCCCATGGACGGCGGCAACGCGCTGCAGTACCTGATCGCCGTGATGGCCGGCGGAACGGGCTTCGCCGCGGTGCTGACGCTGGTGAGCGCGATCGCCTCGCGTGCGGGCAACGGCGTGGGCCTGATGGCGGTGCTCGGATTCCCCATCGTGCTGCCGCTACTGCTGTCGGCGATCAAGGCCGGCCACCTCGCCCTGATCGGCATGCCGTGGTCCGTCACCGGCAAATACCTGCTCTGGCTGGGCGTGATCGACGTGATCGCCGTGGCCCTGGCCTGGGTGCTGTTCCCCTACCTTTGGCGCGACCGATGAAAAGCTGGTGGTGGAAGGCCGTTGGGGTACTGCTGCTGCTGTACGTGGTGATCGTCGGTCTGCACACGCCCCTCGCGCCCGCGCTCGTGCACGTGTCCGAGGACAAGCTGTCGCCCGGCCGCGCCGACGTGCTGGTGACCGGCTACAACACCCGCTTCACGGCGGACGCCCCCCAGGCCTGGCTGGAGAACGACGACCAGTTCGTCTGCGCGACGTCCGCCACGGCCGAACGGGACGACCGCCTGCGCGTGGTGTTCGACGTGCCCGCCGGCATGCGCCGCGACCTGAGCCACCTGGTGGTGCGCAGCAACGGCCGCACGCTGGTGTTCCACGACGCCTTCTGGAACCCGGCGAAGGGCGATGGCATCGCGGGCACCGGATGCACCCCGCCGGAGGAGGACAGCGCGGAGGTGTTCGAGTTCCCCGACCGCAGCGTGCTGTACGAGACCATCCGCAACCTCTTCTTCCACGTGCCGATGTGGTTCACGATGATGTGGCTGATGACGGTCTCCCTCTTCCACAGTCTCCGCACCCTGCGCGACAACGACCTGGAGCAGGACCGCGCGGCGGTGAGCGCCGTGAACACCGGCCTGCTCTTCGCCTTCCTCGGCCTGACCACCGGCAGCATCTGGGCGCGCAACACCTGGGGCACGTGGTGGACCAGCGATCCGCAGCTGAACGGCGCCGCCGCGGTGACCCTGATCTACCTGGCCTACCTGGTGCTGCGCGGATCGGTGAACGAGATGGACAAGCGCTCGCGGCTGGCCGCGATCTACAACATCTTCGCCTACGCCCTGATGATCGTATTCTTCATGGTGCTGCCGCGCCTGACGGACTCGCTGCACCCCGGCAAGGGGGGCAATCCCGCTTTTAGCAAATACGACCTGGACCATCACCTGCGCACGGTGTTCTATCCCGCCGTGGCCGGATGGGTGCTGGTGGGCACCTGGCTCTACACCCTGCGCCGCCGTGCCCGGCGCATCGAAGCTTGGCTCGATGATGAAGCACATGCATAAGCTCGCCGCCGCGGCGACCGGCGCCCTCCTGTCGGTCCGTACCTTTGCATCGTCCGCGGCACCGGACTGGGTGGAGGAGACCTTCTACCGGTCCGGCAAGATCAACGCCGTGATCGCCGTGGTGACGGTCGTGCTGCTGGGGCTCGCCCTCTGGATGTTCCGCAGCGACCGCCGCCTGGCCCGGCTCGAGAAGCGGATGAACGAGCGCTCCAAGGGATGAAACGCACCCACATCATCGCCATCGCCATCATCGCGGTCGCCATCGCCGCCCTGATCGGTTCCCTCACCGACAGCAGCACCTACGCCGACCTCGACGAGGCCTTCAAGAACCCCGGCCAGGAATACCACGTAGTGGGCACCTTGGACCGCTCCAAGGAGATCACTTATGATCCGAGCGTGAACACCAACCTGACCACCTTCACCATGCAGGACCTGAACGGGCGCGCGTGTACGGTGCAACTGGCGAAGGCCAAGCCCCAGGACCTGGAGCGCAGTGAGCGCCTCGTGCTGATCGGCAAGGCCGGGGACGATGGCGACTTCCACGCACGCGAGATGCTGATGAAGTGCCCGAGCAAGTACAACCAGGAGAACAAGATCGCAGGCTCCTGAACGCCGGCATGAACGATACGGGCAAGGCGCACCGCCCCTTCACCCCCGGCCCGACCGCCTGACCCGAAACCATGGGCCCCATCGCATACGTCGGCGAACACTCCTGGGCGGGCCCGTTGGGCCACGTCCTCACCATCGTCTCCTTCGTCATGGCCGGGCTCGCCTTCGCGGGCTTCCTGATGCAGGCACGCACCGACGATGCCAGCTGGCGGCGCATCGGCCGGATGGCCTTCCGCGTGCACACCCTGGCCGTGTTGGGCATCGTGGTGACGCTGTTCATCATGCTGTTCAACCACTGGTTCGAATATGACTACGTGTGGAAGCACAGCAACCGCGCGATGCCCATGCGCTACATCCTGTCCTGTTTCTGGGAGGGACAGGAGGGCTCGTTCCTGCTGTGGACCTTCTGGAACGTGGTGCTCGGCAACGTGCTGATCCTTCGCGCCAAAGAGTGGGAAGGCCACGTGATGACCGTGGTGGCGCTGGTGCAGGTGTTCCTGGCCACCATGCTGCTGGGTCTGTACGTGGGCGACATCCGCGTGGGCAGCAGCCCCTTCCTGCTGGTGCGCCAGCTGCCGGAGAACCTCGGCCTGCCGTGGACGCAGATCCCGGACTACCTGGCGCGCATCCCGCAGTTCCAGGACGGCCGCGGCCTGAACCCGCTGCTGCAGAACTACTGGATGGTGATCCATCCGCCGACGCTCTTCCTCGGCTTCGCCTCCACGATGGTGCCCTTCGCCTATGCGATCGCCGGTCTCTGGCGCCGCCGCCTCCGCGAGTGGATCACGCCCGCCCTGCCCTACGCCTACTTCGGCGTGATGGTGCTGGGCACCGGCGTCCTGATGGGCGGGGCCTGGGCCTATGAGGCGCTGAGCTTCGGTGGCTTCTGGGCGTGGGACCCTGTGGAGAACGCCTCGCTGGTGCCCTGGCTGACGCTCGTCGGCGCGGCGCACCTGATGATCGTGAACAAGCGCAAGCCGACCTCCCTGTTCAGCACGTTCTTCTTCACGCTGCTCACCTTCCACCTGGTCCTCTACTCCACCTTCCTCACGCGCAGCGGCGTGCTGGGCGATACCAGCGTGCACAGCTTCACCGGCGACGGCATGCTGCCCGGCCTCACGCTGTTCATGTTGTTCTTCGTCGCCTTCGCCGTGTTCTTCCTGATGCGCGACGTCCGCTCCCGGCGGTTCTACCTGATCGTGAGCGCGGCGTTGCTGGTGATCGGCGTGGCACTGCAGGTGCAGGTGATGGCGATCCTGCTCTTCCTGCTGATCTCCGGCTGGTACACCCTGCGCGCCTACCGTAGGGACTTCGACAAGCCGGAGCAGGAGGAATCGGTCTGGTCGCGCGAGTTCTGGCTGTTCATCGGCGCGCTCGTGCTGCTGCTCTCGGCCACGCAGGTCACCTTCAGCACGTCGGTGCCGGTGTTCAATCTATTGATCGCGCCGTTCCAGCAACCGCTCCATGCGCTGGCCGACGGCATGCACAGCGGCTGGCTGCAGCGGATCGCCGAGGCGAAGCTCGCCCCGCCCACCGAGGCCAAGGCCCATTACAACAAGTGGCAGATCCCCTTCGCCTTCCTGGTGGCCCTGCTGGTGGCCGTGGTGCAATACATGCGGTACAAGGACACCGACATGAAGAAGTTCCGCCGCAACATGCTGTGGTCCTTCCTCGGTGCGGTGGCGGTCACGGTGGTGCTGACGCTCCTGCTCGGTTACCAGCTGCGCGAGATGAACCTGATCGCCCTGCTGTTCGCCACCACCTTCGCCGTGCTGGCCAACGCGGCCTACATCTGGATCGGTCTGAAGGGCAAGTGGAGCGGCACCGGCGGTTCGATCGCGCATGTCGGCTTCTCCCTGGTGCTGCTCGGCGCGCTGATCAGCACCTCCCGCCAGGCGGAGATCAGTCGCAACGGCGGACGGATGGACCTGCGCTTCCTGAGCAAGGACCTCGACAACGGCACCGACATCCTGCTCTACCGCGGCGACACCGTGCCGATGGGCAACTTCTTCGTGCACTACCGGGGCAAACGTCAGGATGGCGTGAACCTGCACTACGAGGTCGACTACTTCACGCAGGAACCCGAACACTACGCCAAGGGTGACACCGTGCGCGTGAGCGACGTGCTCTTCACCGCGGTGGACGACCACACGGCGGGGCGCACCTTCATCGCGGACCAGCCGGACCATTGGCGCGAGATGGAGGACTATCCGCGACGCGCGCTCTGGCATGCCCACGGCTGGCGGCCTTTCCGCCCCGGACCGAAGCAGTTCACCCTGGAACCCCTGGTGCAGCTGAACCCACGCTTCGGCAACGTGGCCGAACCCAGCACGCACCACTGGCTGGACCGCGACCTCTACACCCACGTGCGCTACGCCGACCTGAACGTGCCCGAGGTGGGTGATACCGCACAATTCCACTACATGCCGGCCCGCACCTATGAGAAGCAGATCGGTGATACCATCGTAACCCCTTCCTGCCTGGTGGTTCTTGACAGCATGAGGACCGTGCAGGACAGCATGACCATCCGCATGCTCGGTCCGGACTTCGACGTGCACGTGCTGCACATGCGGGTGAGGGACCTCTACGACCCGCACCGCTGGTTCCAGGCGGCGCCGGTGATCATCTACCGCGACGGACAGCCCGTGGCGGCCAAAGGTTTCGAACTGCCACCCCTGCGTGTCCGCTTCGACCTGAGCAGTGTGCAAGGGCGGAAGATCGGTCTGGACGTGGCGGAACAGGAATACATCGTGATGCAGGCCATCGTGTTCCCCGGCATCAACATCCTGTGGATCGGCTGCATCCTGATGTTCCTCGGCACCTTGCTGGCGGTGCGCCAACGCATCCGTCGCGAACGCAGGACATGAGCGGCCGCGACCTCAACGACGGCGTTCTGTTGATCGGCACCGGCCGGGTGGCCTTCCACCTCGGCCATGCATTGACACGCGCCGGGCGGCGGATCACAGGCATCGCGGGACGCGATCAGCAGCGCACGCGCGAATTGGCGCGGGAACTGCGCACCACGCCCTTCGCGATCGATGAGGGCTGGCCCATCTGCGCGATCTACGTGATCGCGGTGAAGGACGACGCCATCGCGGAGCTGGCCGCGCGCATCGCACCGCGCGATGCCGTGGTGGCCCATACCAGCGGCGCGCAGGACGTGGACGTGTTGAAGCCGCATGCGCACCGCGCCGTGCTCTGGCCCATCCAAAGCCTCAGTCCGGGAACGCCCGCCGACCTGACGCACACGCCCTTCATCATCGACGGCAACGATCCGGTGGCGCGCGAAGCGATCCGCGACCTGGCCCGCGAGGTGAGCGGCAAGGTGGTGGAACTCCCGTTGAAGGAACGCCAGGTGCTGCACCTCGCGGCGGTCTTCGCCAGCAACTTTCCGGTGTTCCTGCTGCAGCTGGCCGACCAATTGCTGGACGACCACGGCATCGACCCGACCCTGCTGCGGCCGCTGTGGAGCTCCATCGCCAGGAAGGTGGCCGAGGTGGGTCCGGAGAACGCCCTGACGGGTCCCGCCCGGCGCGGCGACCTGCGCACACTGGAACGCCAGCTGGAACTATCCGCCTCCGATCCCGATCTTCGCGCGGCCTACGCCTTGTTGAGCCGGATGATCATGGAACGCTACCATCCGGACACCCCCTGGCGGCCCAAGGCACCGGATGGAAAAGAGCTATAAGGAACTGCTCGCGGGGATCCGCACCTTCCTGTTCGACGTGGACGGCGTGTTCACCGACAACCGGGTGATCCTCCTGCCCGGCGCCGAACCGGTACGCACCTTCCATACCCGCGACGCCTATGCCGTTCAACACGCGATCAAGGAGGGCCTCCGCATCGTGATCGTTTCCGGTGGACGGTCCGAGGCGGTGCGGGAGAGCTTCGGCCGGTTGGGCGTGAAGGAGGTGCACCTCGGCACGGCACACAAGCTGGACCTGTTCGAACGTTTGGTGGAAGCCGGAGTGGATCCCGCCGCGACGGCCTACATGGGCGACGACATCCCTGACCTCCGCGTGATGCAGCGCGTGGGCCTGGCGTGCTGCCCGTCCGACGCCTCGCAGGAGGTGAAGGGCATCGCCCACTTCGTGTCGCGCTTCCCCGGTGGCGGCGGCTGTGTGCGCGACCTGCTGGAGCAAGCGATGAAGGTGCAGGGCAAATGGATGACCGACGGCGCATACACCTGGTAGGATGATCGACCTGCTGCGCCTCACCCGCCCGTTGAACCTGCTGATCATCGCGGCCACGATGGCGGTGATCCGCTACGGCGTGGTCGCCTCGATCGTCAGCGCGATGGGCCTGCAACTGCAGTTCCCCCGCCTCGACTTCCTCCTCCTCGTGCTCAGCACCGTGCTGATCGCCGCCGGCGGCAACGTGATCAACGACTACTTCGACACGCGCATCGACCGGATCAACCGGCCGGGATCGGTGATCGTGGGGCGCAGCGTGAAACGGCGCGTGGCCATGGCCGGGCATCTCGTGCTCAGCGGCCTGGGGCTGCTGCTCGGCGCGGCGCTGGTGTGGCACACGCGTCTGTGGCACCTGATCGCCATCCCCCTGTTCGCGATCGCGGCGCTATGGACGTACAGCTCCAGCCTGAAGCGCCGGCTGATCGTCGGCAATCTGGTGGTGGCCGTGCTCACCGCCCTGGTGCCGCTGACCGTCGGCCTTTACGAAGTGGCCCACTTGAAGCGGGCCTACGAACTGGGCATCGGGGCGCTGGTGCTCAACCGCGACACGTTCGCCTTCTACCTCCAGGTGATCCGCTACTGGGTGGGGGCCTTCGCCGCCTTCGCCTTCCTGGGCACCCTGGTGCGCGAGCTGCAGAAGGACATGGCCGACGTGGACGGCGATGCCGCGCTCGGCTGCCGCACCGTGCCGATCGTGATGGGCATGGGCACGGCACGCGCGCTGGTGATCGTGCACGTGCTGATCATGGTCACGGCGCTGCTCGTTCTCCGCGCCGTGTTCCTCGGCGATACGATCTCGTTCTGGTCCATTGGTGCGATCATCGTCACGCTCCTGCTCTCTGCCGGACTGACCTATGCCGCGCGCGACCGCGCCGGACACCTGCGTGCCGGCAACATAATGAAGGTGGCGATGGTGCTGGCCCTGACGTACGGCGTGTTGTTGCGCGTGATCATCCACGGTCAATGAGCAGCACTGCGCTCCTCCCCTGGCGACTGGTCCTGGCCTCCGCATCCCCGCGCCGCCGTCAATTGCTGCAGGGGCTCGACCTGCCGCTGGAGATCACCCACGTCGACATCGATGAGACGCCACCGCCCGGCATGCCGCATGAACAGGTCGCCGAGCATCTCGCCCACCAGAAGGCCGATGCCTTCGCCGGTGGGCTTGCTCCGGACCAGGTGCTCGTGACGGCGGACACCACGGTATTGATCGAAGGCCAGCTGCTGAACAAGCCGGAGGACGAGGCCGACGCGCGGCGCATGCTCGGCATCCTGGCCGGTCGCACCCACGAGGTGATCACCGGCGTGTGCCTGCGTTCGGTGGAGCGCACCTTGTGCTTTTCCGACGTCGCCCGGGTCACGTTCACACCGCTCACGGCGGAGGAGATCGCCTACTACGTCGCACGGCATCATCCCCTGGACAAGGCGGGCGCGTACGGCGTGCAGGACTGGGTGGGCTACGTGGCGGTGGAACGCATCGAGGGCAGCTTCTACACGGTGATGGGCCTGCCGATGCACCGTGTTTACGCCGGTCTGAAGGAGCTCGCCCGGCGCTAGCGCACTAGCACCACGTGGCCGCGGTGATCGTGGTTGCGGCCGAACGCGTCGCGCACCCGCAGCGTCCAGACGTACACGCCGGACGGGGCATCCGTGCCGTCCCAACCTTCGTTGCGGTCAGCGGAGGCGAAGATCTCCTGGCCCCAGCGGTCGAAGATGCGCAGGTCGTAGGCTTGGGGGAAAAGGATCGGACTGATGGGCCGGAACACGTCGTTGATCCCGTCACCGTTCGGCGTGAAGGCGTTCGGTGCATAAAGCGCGTATTCCGACTCCACGCACACCTCGGTCCGCGCCGTATCCGCGCAGCCATCGTTGCTGTAGGCGATCAACGTCAGCGGCACGCAGCCGTCGCCGGGCAGCGTGAAGTCGGTGATCGGATCGACGGAGGAGAAGAGGACCGGATCGCCCACCTCCCACAGTCTTCCGATGCCCCCCACCGATGCATCGATGGCCGTGTAGTGTGGCGCATCGAACGGTGCGAGGGCGGGCTGCACCTGTGGGATCGCGATGGGTTGCGCGCTCACGGTGATGTCGGGTCCATCGATCGATCCGGCGCAACCGTTCGCATCCGTGACGGTCAGCATCGGCGTGAACGTGCCCCCGGTGAGATAGCAATGGTAGATGGTCACACCCACGTCCGTGTTCCCATCACCGAAGTCCCAGGACGAGATGATCGATCCGGTCGTCCCATCGGTGAACGTTACGCAGAGCGGCGCGCACCCGGACAGGGCCGTCTCGCTCATCGATGGTTGCACGGCGGGGAAAAGATCGACCTGCACCTGGTCCGCGGCGGAAGTGCAGCCATGGGCGTCCTCCGCGGTGACGGCATAGATCGTGGGCGAAGTGGGCGTGACCTGCGGCCCCACCGGCGACCAGGAATAGGTGTAGCCGGGTGTTCCACCGGCCGCCTGCGCGGCGAGTTGGAACGTGCTTCCCGGGCACACCGTGGTGTCGTTCATCGCAGTGACCGAGAGTAGCGGAGGCTCCGCGATCGTGACGGACCCCGTTGCGGAACAGGCGTTCGGCGCGCTGACCTGTACGGTGTAGTTGCCCGGCGTGAGCCCCGCAGCCGTTGCAGCGGTCCCGCCGGATGGCTGCCAGTCATAGCTCAGGTTGGGAGCGGAACCGGTCACCTGCGCAATGGCCGACCCCGTGCCGCCGTTGCAGGGTGCATCGGTACCCGCCACGTTCACGCCGAGGATGGTCACCGGCAGGCTGATGGTGCTCGGGGCACTACAGGGAGCGGTCACCGTGAGCGTGACGGTGTACGTACCGGCGGCAGGATAGGTGTGCAACGGGCTGGCCAGCGTGGACGTGTTCGCCGCACCGGAGGGGGGATCGCCGAAGTCCCAGAGGTGGCTCGACGGGCAGGAGGTGCTCTGGTCCGTGAAGTCGATCGTGTTGCCGTTGCAGCTCACGGTGAAGCCGGCCGTGGTGGATGGCGCCTCCTGAATGAGCACGTCGTCGATCGCGATGCCATCATAGTCGTTGCACGCCGTGCCGGCGCCGAACAGGAAGCGGAGGATCACCTGTGGCTGGTTGGCGCAGGCGGGCAGGCAGTGCTTCGCCTCGACCCATCCGCCGCTGCCCTGGCCACCCTGGCAGTTGCCATTGGTCGGGCCGATGCGGCCGCTCCAACCGTGCTTCGGGCTGGCGCTGGTGAGGTTGGTGATGTTGCTCGAGTTGTACCAGTTCGCGTTGAGGCAGTTCACCGGATCATTGAACGCCCCGACGTTGCTCCAGGTCGTGCCGCCGTTCAGCGAGTACTGCATGACCATGCCGTCGTACTGGCGCTCGCATTCCCAGAAGATGTTGAAAGCGACCCAGGGATGGTCCAGGTTCGTCATGTCGAAGCAGGGGCTCTGCAGCCAGGACAGTTCACCGTAGTTGTAGAACGTGCCGGTGAGCCCGCCCACGCACCAGCTCTTGCTGCCGCCACCCGCGGTGTTGATCGTGGGATGTGCGGGCGTGCCCCAGGCCCAGTCGGAGCCCGCGCCGCCCGTGGTCCATGCCGGTGCCCCTTCGAAATCCTCCGTGTAGGGGAACGTGGCGATGGGGGTGCCGCACTGCGCCCGCGACCGGCCCGCGACCAGGATCGAAGCAAGCAACACGACCGCGGACCCGTACGGAAGGCGGCCGCGTCGGTGTGAGGCGTGGACCGACATGGCGGTGCAAAGTTCGGGAGATGTCGCCCCGCCAACGTGACGGGATCGTGAAGTCGCCCGGCGCTCAGGCCTCTGATTTCGACCGTTCCCAATAGCGGTCCATCTCCTCCAGGGTCATCGCACCGAGCTGATGGCCGTCGCGCGCCACCTCGCGCTCCATGAACTGGAACCGCTGGATGAACTTGCGGTTGGTGCGTTCCAGCGCCTCGTCGGGATCGATCCCCAGGAACCGCGCATAGTTCACCACGCTGAACAGCACATCGCCCAATTCCTCGGCCTGCTTCGCCGAGCCCGCATCCACCTCCTGCTTCAGTTCGCGCAGTTCCTCATGCACCTTGTCCCACACCTGCTCCTTGTTGTCCCAATCGAAACCCACGCCCCGTGCCTTGTCCTGGATGCGGATCGCCTTCACCAGGGAGGGCATGCCTTTGGGCACGCCCTCCAGGACGCTCTTCTGCCGTGCGCCGTTCTTCGCCTTTTCCGCCAGTTTGATCTTCTCCCAATTGGCCTTCACCTCCTCCTCGTCCTTCACCTCCACATCGCCGTAGATGTGCGGATGGCGATGGATCAGTTTCTCGCAGATCGCGTTCAGCACGTCGGTGATGTCGAAGGCCTGCTTCTCCGCCCCGATCTTGGCATAGAACACCAGGTGCAGCAGCAGGTCGCCCAGCTCCTTCTTCACGCCGTCCAGGTCATTCTCCAAGATCGCGTCGCCCAGCTCGTAGGTCTCCTCGATGGTCAGGGGCCGCAGGGTCTCCATGGTCTGCTTGCGGTCCCAGGGGCACTGGGCGCGCAGTTCGTCCATGATGGTGAGCAGGCGAAGGAACGCTCGTGCGCGGGGATCGTCGGACATGCCACAAAGTTGGAGATAGCAGGGCATGCGGTCGACCTTTGTGCACACAAAAGGCACCCAACAGATGAGCAAGAAGATCGGCATCATCGGCACCGGCGCGGTGGGACAAGCCCTCGCCGCCGGTTTCACCAAGCATGGCTACACGGTACAACTGGCCACGCGCCATCCCGAGAAGATCGCGGACTGGCTGAAGGAGCATCCGGACGTGAAGACCGGCACCCACAAGGAGGTGGCCGCCTGGGCGGAACTGGTGGTCTTGGCGGTGAAGGGCACCGCGGCGGAAACGGCCGTCCGACTGTGCGACGCGAAGGACCTCGCCGGCAAGACCGTGATCGACGCCACCAACCCCATTGCCGACGCGCCGCCAGACAACGGCGTGATCAAGTTCTTCACCACCCTGGAGGACAGCCTGATGGAGCGCCTGCAGAAGGTGAACCCCGACGCGCACTTCGTCAAGGCCTTCAACAGCGTGGGCAATGTCTTCATGGTGGATCCCGGTTTCGGCGGCGTGAAGCCCACCATGTTCATCTGCGGCAACGACACCGGCGCCAAGAAGGAGGTGACCGCATTGCTGGACGGGATCGGTTGGGAAGCCGAGGACATGGGCGGCGTCGAGGCCGCACGCGCCATCGAGCCGCTGTGCATCCTCTGGTGCATCCCCGGCTTCATCCGCAACCAGTGGACGCATGCGTTCAAGCTGTTGAAGAAGTGACATGAGGGCCCTCTCCCCTGTCCCTACTTTCGCGGCATGACCCGACCCTCCGTGCTCTTCTTCGGACGCAATCCGTCCATGATGGCGATCGTCGACCTGCAGTTGAAGGAAGCCGGCATCACCGCCACCGGCTACATGGACGAGGCCGAACTGAAGCGGGCGATCGAGAACGGCGAGGCCACGATGCTGGTGATCGGCGGAGGCGTGGAAAAGGAGCCGCGTGAACGCATGAAGGCCCTTTGTGCGGAGAAGAACGTGCTGGTACTGGAGCATTGGGGCGGGCCGCAGAACCTGCCGGAGAACATCAACGAGGCACTTTCGTGAGCGCACGCCGCGTGGCGTTGGTCACCGGAGCCCACCGGAGATGCACGCGCATGGACGGGAACACCACCGGACCGATCCACGTTCATTTACGTTCATGCACGGTCCGCCCCCCTTGCATCGGAACCACGGATACACACGGATGGACACGGACCGGAGTATTTGATACCCGGGAACTGTAGGTCGCCCCAGCGAGGCCCGACCGGAGATGCACGCGCATGGACGGGAACACCACCGGACCGATTCACGTCCATTTCCGTCCATGCACGGTCCGGTCCCTTTCAATAGGAACCACGGATCTACACGGATCGACACGGATCAGGGTGTTCGATACCCGTACGTATCCGTGTGTATCGGTGTCCATCCGTGGTTCACGTTCCAGTGGATGGCACGGTACCGTCCCCGGCATTCTCCGCGCCTCCGTGCCTCCGTGTGCTCCACCCCGCATACGCAACGCGGAAACCCCTCGTTATTTTAGCCGCCCTTCGATGCGCAGGACCCCTCATGCCCTACTGTTGCTGGCCTTTCCGGTCGGACTGTCCGCGCAGGAGGCGCAGGTGCATGGCCGGGTGACCGACCAGGGGGGTGTGGGGCTGGCCCTGGCCAATGTGGTGGTGGTGAACACGTCGCGCGGGGTGGCCTGCGAGCCCGACGGCACCTACCGGATCAACGTGCCCGCCGGACGACCGTTCACCCTGCGCGTGAGCTTCACCGGCCTGCTGCCGTATTCCGAGGAAATGACCCTGGGACCCGGCGAGGACCGGGAGCTGAACGTCACGCTGAAACCGCGCACCCTGGGCACGGTGACCATCGAACGGCAGCGCGACCGCGATGCGGGCATCATCCGCCTGGACCCCAAGGTGACCCGCTTCATCCCCACCCCGCAGAACGGCGTGGAAGCCCTGCTGAGCGGGCAGATCGGCGTGGTGATGCGCAACGAACTGAGCGCGGGCTACAGCGTGCGCGGCGGCAACTACGACGAGAACCTGGTGTACGTGAACGACATCGAGGTGTACCGCCCCTTCCTCGTGCGCGCCGGTCAGCAGGAGGGCCTGAGCTTTCCCAACCCGGACCTGATCGAGCAGATCAAGTTCAGCGCGGGCGGCTTCGAGGCACGCTACGGCGACAAAATGAGCAGCGTGCTTGACATCACCTACAAGCGCCCGAAGGAGTTCGGCGGCTCCGCGAGCCTGAGCCTGCTCGGCGGGTCGGTGCATCTGGAAAGCGCGATGCTGAAGAAACGCCTGCGCCAGGTCACCGGCTTCCGCTATCGCGCCAATGGCTATCTCCTGAACAGCCTCGACACCAAGGGCGAATACGATCCACGCTTCCTCGACCTGCAATCGTATTGGACCTACGACCTGAGCGACAAGGTGGAGCTCGGCTTCCTCGGCCTCTACAGCACCAACCGCTACGACCTGGTGCCCCAGAGCCGCGAGACCGAGCTCGGCAACTTCAACCAGGCCCTGCGCTTCACCGTGTACTACGAGGGTCAGGAGAAGACCGCCTTCCGCACCTGGAGCGGTGCGTTGAACCTGAATTGGAAGAAGGACCCGAAGACGCTGTTGAAGTTCACCTTCTCCGCCTACCGGACGCAGGAGAGCGAACACTTCGACATCCTGGGGCAGTACTATCTGGACGAGCTGGACCGCGACCTGGGCAGCGACCAGTTCGGTGAGGTGGTGCGCAACCTCGGCGTGGGCACCTCCCTGGACCATGCGCGCAACGATCTGGACGCCACCGTGCTCACCCTCGCCCATCGCGGCTTCCGACAGCTGAAGAGCAGCTACCTGGAATGGGGCGCCGATGTGAAAAGCGAGGTGATCCACGACAAGCTGAACGAATGGACGCTCATCGATTCCGCCGACTACAGCATTCCGCAAAGCCACGGTGAGGACCTCGAACTGAACTACGCGCTGAAGAGCAGGCTGGACCTTTCCAGCATCCGCGCATCCGGCTACCTGCAGAACACCTGGACCTGGAACACCCGCGAGGACCGCAGCTGGTCGTTCAACGCGGGGATCCGCGCGCAGTACTGGAGCTACAATGGACAGACGGTCACCAGTCCGCGACTGCGCCTGAGCTATCACCCCGGCTGGAAGAAGACCCGGAAGAACGGCGAGGTGGTGGACCGCGACTATGAGTTCTGGTTCGCCACGGGGCTCTACTACCAGCCCCCGTTCTATCGCGAGCTGCGCAAGCCCGACGGCACGCTCAACCCCGACATCCAGGCCCAACAGAGCATCCACTTCGTGCTGGGCATGGACCGCCTGTTCAGCATCTGGGAACGCCCGTTCAAGTTCACCGCCGAGGCCTACTACAAGCTGATGGACCACGTGATCCCCTACGAGGTGGACAACGTGCGCATCCGCTACTACGGCACCAACAACGCACGGGCCTATTCCACTGGCCTGGACCTGAAGCTCAACGGGGAGTTCATACCGGGTATCGAGTCCTGGGTGGGGATGAGCTTCCTCAGCACGATGGAGGACCTGAAGGACGACTTCTACTACAAGCGCTACAACGCCGCGGGCGATCTGATCCAACCCGGCTATACCTACGACCAGGTGGCCGTGGATAGCGTGCTGGTGAAGCCCGGTTACATCCCCCGCCCCACCGATCAACGCGTGAACTTCGCCCTCTTCTTCCAGGACGAGATGCCGCGCTGGCCCACGTTCAAAGTGCACGTCAATCTCGTGTTCGGCACGGGCCTGCCCTTCGGTCCGCCGAACAACAACCGCTACAGCGATACGCTCCGCACCAGCCTCTACCGCCGGGTGGACATCGGCTTCAGCAAGCAATTGCTCGGTGCGAAGGGCCAGGAAAAGCAGGGCTTCCTGCGGCACATCCACAACATGTGGGTGACCCTGGAGGTCTTCAACCTGCTCAACATCAACAACTCGGTGGACTACTCCTGGGTGCAGGACGTGAACGGCCGCTACTACGCGGTGCCCGAGTTCCTCACGCCCCGCCGGCTCAACGTGAAGTTGATCGCCTGGTTCTGAAGTGCGACCGTCCAGGGCCGACCGCCTGACGGCGTCGGGATGTTCCCATCGGACCACGGATCGACACGGATGAACACGGATGCACCCCATCGGTCGGATGTGAGCGCGAGCGTATCCCGGTCCGATCAGGCCGGTAACGGACCTTCTCGAACGTAAAACCTTCCCCTGACGAGTTGGTCGTGCCGAATGCGCGACCTCTTCGATGCACGTTCATTGACGTTCATTCCCGGTCGTTCCCTATGACGGCCTTGAGTTCTTAAACCGTGAATGGACACGGATGGACGGTAATGAACGCCGGGACCACTGTTGGCCGACCGTGCTGGAACTCACGAGAACAACCACGCCTGGCTTGGGATGGATCCCATTTGCGTTCATGCACGTTCATTCCCGGTCAAGTGACCGAACAGGGGGGATCCAGCTCCGTGTCGCACGCTGTGCGGTCGTCCACCGGTACGCGAGCGACCCATGCGGTGCGTTCGCCCGGGCTGGAAAGGCCTACTTCACGGATCGCCGCTATTTTAGCCTCATGGCACGCCCCACCGTGACCCCGTCCGCACCGCGTCCGATGCACGGCCTCGGCGCCCTGTTGCTGGTGATCCTCCTGCTTCCCGCCTGCTCGGTGCACAAGTTCGTCGCGGCCACGCACCCCAACGGCAAGCCGGAAGTGATCGTGTACATGAAAGGCAAGGGCGAGGATGCCGAAAAGGTGATGGAGAAGGTCTACTACCCCAACGGGCAGATGGAGTACGTCGGCCACTTCGCCAACGGCGTGGAGGATGGGGAGTGGAACTATTACTATGAGGATGGGACGCGGAAGTACACCGAGCACTGGGAGAACGGCCTGGAGAACGGCGTCCAGTACGACTACGCGCCCGACGGCCAGATCCAGCGCGAGCTCCACTACGACCACGGCAAGCTCGTGAACGAGATCGATCGGTCGCACATGCCCTGATCGAACGTTCCGCCGTCCGGGGCGTCCAATGTCCATGCGCTTCCTCCTCGCGGTCACCGCCACCCTGCTCCTGTTCCGTCCCGCCCACGGACAACTCTACTTCCCACCCAACGCAACCACGTGGGATACCCTCGCTCCCGATGATCTCGGATGGTGCACCGACAGCATTCCCCAGCTGTACGATTTCCTGGAACAGAGCAACACGAAGGCCTTCCTGCTGTTGAAGGACGGGCGGATCGTGCTGGAGAAATACTTCGGCACCTTCACGCAGGACAGCCTCTGGTACTGGGCCTCCGCCGGAAAGACCGTGACCGCCTTCCTGATCGGCAAGGCCCAGGAGGAAGGGTACCTCTCGATCACCGACACTTCCTCGACCTACCTCGGCACGGGTTGGACCAGCTGCCCGCCGAACAAGGAGGCGATGATCACCGTGCGCCACCAGTTGACCATGACCACCGGCCTGGATGATGGGGTGCCCGACGTGGACTGCACCGATCCGAGCTGCCTGCAATACCTCGCCGATGCTGGCACACGCTGGGCCTATCACAACGCACCGTACACCCTGCTGGATGGGGTGATCAACGCGGCCACCGGACAGACGATCAACGCCTACCTCTTCAACAAGCTCTCGCTCACCATCGGACTGTACGGCGCCTATCTGCAGCTCGGCTACAACAATGTGCTCTTCAGCACGCCGCGCGGCATGGCCCGCTTCGGGTTGATGATGCTGGCCGACGGCACCTGGGATGGCGCCACCGTGATGGCGGACCAGACCTACCTGAA
Organism: Flavobacteriales bacterium; assembly: GCA_020635655.1. Classification (GTDB taxonomy): domain Bacteria; phylum Bacteroidota; class Bacteroidia; order Flavobacteriales_F; family PHOS-HE28; genus PHOS-HE28. The sequence continues at coordinate 117,467 of JACJZI010000004.1, read as the reverse complement.
CGCGATGCGCACGCCCTCGCAGAACCTGAACGAGAGCTATGGCTACCTCTGGTGGCTGAACGGCCAGCCCAGCTACATGCTGCCCGGATTCCAATTGGTGATCCCCGGGCCGCTGATGCCCCACGCCCCGCAGGACGCCTACAACGCCATGGGCAAGAACGGGCAGCTGCTCAACATCTCACCTTCCAACGGGTTGATCCTTGTACGCATGGGCGAACTGCCGGGCGGCCTCTTCGTGCCAAACCTTTACAACGACACGATCTGGCAGCACGTGAACGCCATCCTATGTACGGCAACATCCGTACCCGCACGACCTGCAACGGTCTCCAGCGATGCACCCCATCCTTACCCCGACCCGGCCACGGACGAACTGACCTGGCCCCGATCCGGAACGACCGAGGTGCGTGCCGCATGGGCGATCGCCCTGGACGGCCGCAGGTCCCGCCTCTCCTACCAAGGTGATCACATCCAACTCGGGCACCTGGCCCCGGGAGCGTACGTGCTGGAGCGCCGCCTTTCAGATGGACGTGTGGAGCGCGCGCAGGTCAATGTGGTCCGCTAGCGCCGCTTTGCGCTTGTGCGAATAGCGTTGGATCGAGTTGGCGTTACTACCGACAGTATGCGGTTGCTGGACAACTTACCTTCTGGCACCCCGTATCTTGTTCATCGGCGCACCAGCCATGGATAGCGCTCGCAGGTATGCATGTTCGCAACAAGTTGTAGAGCATTTGACAAAAGCATGAGAAGAAATTTCATATTAATTGCAGTTATAGTACCATTAAACACATTTGGACAGATTCCTTCATTTGATGGAATAGTTGAAGACGTTTGTGACTCTCTCAAAAGTATCGAAGGTTCGCTAGAAGAATTATCGTATGAACAATCGATTGAAATAGTCCGAAAGGGCATCGTCGAAAATCCAGTGGAATGGGAAAAAGCACATTCCGATTTCAATCAGATCAGAACAGGCGATGATTATATCTTCCTAAAGTACTTTGAACACATTTCACAACTCGCATGTCCACAGTACCGGATTATTGACATTAAAATGGACACATATCTTTACGATAATCCCGAACTCCGTTCCTTGTATCTGACAACAAAATCTTTCATTGGTTCTGCTGAGGACAATCTAGGGTATCATCGACTAAGTGAATTCCTTCGAGATAGTATTCAAGGAGAAGACACGAATATCTTACTTACTGATATCGAAAAGCACATGGACGAATACGAAAAAATTTCAAGCTTGAGTATCATCCTTGTCTATATCAACGGATACACATTCAGAGTCAGATATTCTGATTTAAAAACCGGTCATACAATTTTTCAACTTGATGTTATTTTCAAAGACAACAAAGACCAATTGATTGATAGCTTGGTAATTAAGAAGAAAGATGTACTTGAAGTTGAAAGATTGGAGAACATCGAATACTACAAGAAAGTTGAGAGTGGCGAAATCAAAATTCCACCACCGCCTCCACCTAGTATGAAGAAAAAGTAATGAACGCTTCACAACAACGGCAAAGCCACACGCCCAACCCTCCTACCGTTGCGCGATGCTTTAGCCAAGCCACGACTGCTGCGTAACAGGAATTGGTAGCCTCCAGAAGCAGCCGATCCAAACGAAGTCCTACGCGAACTGCTCCACGCTCACCGCGATGATGCGGAGGCATTCGCGGAGCTGCTCCTCCGTGATCACCAGGGGCGGTGCGAAACGGATGATGTCGCCGTGGGTGGGTTTGGCCAGGAGGCCGTTGTCACGGAGCAGCAGGCAGAGCTCCCAGGCGGTTTTCGGTGAGCCATCGGATGCCTCGCGCGGTTCGATCAGGAGCGCGTTCAGCAGGCCACGCCCGCGGACACCACGGACCCAATCGTACTGGTCCACCAGCTTCGCGATCTCCTCGCGGAAGATGTGGCCGAGCCTTTCGGCGTTCTCCACCAGCTTCTCGTCCTTCACGATCGACAGCGCCTCGATGGCCACGCGTGCGCCCATCGGATTGCCGCCGTACGTGCTGCCGTGCGTGCCGGGCGTGAACACGTCCATCACTTCATCGTTCGCCAATACGGCGCTCACCGGATACATGCCACCGCTCAGAGCCTTGGCCAGCAGCACGACGTCCGGGCGCCTGGCCTTGTCCGTCTCACCATCGGGCACGCTGCACAGCAGCCGTCCCGTTCGCGCGATGCCTGTCTGGATCTCATCGGCCATGAAGAGGACGTTCTTCGCCTTGCACAGCGCGATGGCCTTGGGGATGTAGTCGTCGGCCGGAACGTATACACCGCGTTCACCCTGGATCGGCTCCACCAGGAAGGCGCAGACATTCTTGTCGGCCAGTGCCTTTTCCAACGCACCGAGGTCGTCGAAGGCGATGATCTCGAAACCGGGCGTGTACGGACCGAAACCGTCGCGGCTCTCGGGGTCGCTGCTCATGCTCACCACGGTGATCGTGCGGCCGTGGAAGTTGCCGTCGCACACCACGATCTTCGCCTGGTCGGCGGGGATGCCCTTCTTCTCATACGCCCACTTGCGGGCCATCTTCAGCGCCGTTTCCACCGCCTCGGCCCCCGTGTTCATCGGCAGCATCTTGTCGTAGCCAAACGTGGTGCACACCTCCTTCTCGTAGTTGCCGAGCAGGCTGCTGTAGAACGCGCGCGAGGTGAGCGTGAGCGTGGTGGCCTGGTCCTGCATCACCTTCACAAGGCGGGGATGGCAATGGCCCTGGTTCACGGCGCTGTACGCACTGAGAAAGTCGTAGAAGCGTTTGCCCTCGACGTCCCAGACGAAAACGCCTTCACCGCGCTCGAGCACGACGGGTAGGGGGTGGTAGTTGTGCGCTCCGTAGCGATCCTCCATCGCCATGGCGCGCTGTGTCTTGGTGGAAGCGGTCGTGATCTCTTGCATGTCTTGTGGGACAAGGCTTTCCGGATGCCCTGCCGGGTGCGAAGTTAGGTATCTTCGCCGCCCTCATGGCCGCACGGAAGCCGTCGATCGTCCTGGAACGCGTGCCCATCACGAGCGCCGGCGCGAACGGCAAGGCACTGGCGCGCGTGGATGGGATGGTGGTGTTCGTGAGCGGCGCGATCCCGGGGGATGTGGTCGATCTGCGCGTGACGCGCAGGAAGAAGAGCTACATGGAGGCGGTCGCGCAGCGCCTGGTCGAACCCTCGCCGGACCGGGTGGATCCCTTCTGCAAGCACTTCGGTACGTGCGGTGGTTGCAAATGGCAGGACCTCGCCTATCCGAAGCAGTTGGAATACAAGCAGCAGCAGGTGATCGACAACCTGACGCGGCTCGGTGGTCTGGAGCTGCCCGTGGTCGATCCCATCCTGGCCTCGCCGCGGACCACGCACTACCGCAACAAGCTGGAGTTCACCTTCGGTGCGCATCGCTGGCTGACCGGTGCAGAGCTGCGCAGCGACCAGCGCTTCACCGACCGCAACGCGTTGGGCTTCCACATCCCGCAGCGCTTCGACCGCGTGCTCGACATCGACGAGTGCCACCTGCAGCCCGAGCCCAGCGACAGCATGCGCCGGTTCGTGCGTCAGAAGGCCGATGAACTGAAGCTCACCTTCTACGACGTCCGCGCGCATGAAGGCTTCCTGCGCAACCTGCTGATCCGCACGACCACCACCGGAGAGACCATGGTGCTCTTCGCGTTCGGGCACGAGGATGTGCGCAAGCGGGACGCCCTGCTCAGCGCCTTCACCGATCGCTTCCCGGAGACCACCTCCGTGCTGTGGACGATCAACCCGAAGAAGAACGATACGATCTGGGACCTCGACGTGCACGTGCATCACGGGCGGGATCACCTGGTGGAGGTACTGCCCGACTATGATCACCCGGCCCTGCGGTTCCGCATCGGACCCAAGACCTTCTTCCAGACCAATCCCGAACAGGCCCTGGTGATGTACCGCCGCGTGCGGGAGCTCTGCGGGCTCAGCGGCGGGGAGCACGTGTACGACCTCTACTGCGGCGCCGGCAGCATCACGCTATTCCTCGCGCACCATTGCCGTTCACTGGTCGGCCTGGAGATCGTGCCGGAGGCGGTGGGCGATGCCGAAGCGAACGCCGCGCTGAACGGGATCGACAACACCCGGTTCTTTTCCGGCGACCTGAAGGACCTGCTGACGCCGGACTTCACCACCGTGAACGGACGTCCCGATGTGGTGGTGACCGATCCGCCGCGCGCGGGCATGCACGAGGACGTGGTGCGTGCGCTGCACGCGATGGCACCCGGCCGCATCGTGTACGTGAGCTGCAATCCCGCCACACAGGCCCGCGACCTGTCACTGTTGAAGGACAAGTACACCATCACCGCCGTGCAACCCGTGGACATGTTCCCGCACACCTTCCACGTGGAGAACATCGTGCGGTTGGAGAGAAGTCCAGGGGCCATTCAACCGTGAATGAACGGGGATGGACGGTAATGAATGCCCGGATCAATGCCGGCCGACAGGCCTGGAACTCGCGTGAACAACGAGGCCTGGCTTGGGATCGATCTATTCACGTTCATGCACGTTCATTTCCGGTCGTTCCCTCAGACAGCTTTGGATTTTCAACCGTGAATGAACGGGGATGGACGGTAATGAATGCCCGGACCAATGCCGGCCGACCGTGCTGGAACTCGCGTGAACAACGAGACCTGGCTTGGGATCGATCTATTCACGTTCATTCACGTTCATTTCCGGTCGTTCCCTCTTGATCGATCTTGGAGGGCGCACCATTCCGCTCTACTGATGTGATCGACCCATTGCCATGACCGACCTGAACACGGACCATCAAGAGCTCACCCGGCCGATCATCGGATGCGCCATGACCGTGCTGAATACCCTGGGCCATGGGTTCCACGAGAAGCCCTACGAGAACGCGCTTTGTGTCGAACTCGAGGCCCAGGGCATCCCTTTCCGGCAACAGCCCCGCTATCCGATCCGCTACCGGTCCATCCAGGTCGGAGAGTACGTACCGGACCTTATCGTGATGGAACAGATCGTGGTCGACACCAAGACCATTGAGTCCATCAGCGACATGGAGATCGGTCGGATGTTGAACTATTTGCGCATCATCGGATCGGAAGTGGGCTTGTTGCTCAACTTCAAACGCCCACGTCTGGAATGGAGGCACATCTGGCTGCGGCCGCACCAACGTTGAGCCCAGCTCGTCAGCACTCCCATTCACGTTCATGGACGTTCATTTCCGGTCCAGCCTCGCTGACGGGTTTGGATTTTCAACCGTGAATGGACGGGGATGGACGGCAATGCGTGCCCTGCCGAAAGCATTGGCAGTCCGGGCCAGCATACGACCGTACATGCTGCCTGATCCGGGAGCGGTCCATTCACGTCCATCCCCGTCCATTTACGGTTCTCACCTTTGTTGCCTTATTTGCTTCCATGCGGCTCGATCAAGAATTCTGGGAGGGTCGGTACTCGGATCGCGAGACCGGTTGGGACATCGGCCGCATCAGCGATCCGCTCAAGGCCTACTTCGACCAACTGACCGATCGCGACCTGCGCATCCTGATCCCCGGCGGCGGTCGGTCGTATGAAGCGGAGTACCTGCATCGGGCGGGCTTCGGGAAGGTGACGGTCATCGATCTGGCGCCTTCGCCGTTCCGTGATCTGCTGGAGCGGTGCCCCGACTTTCCACAGGACCATCTCGTCCAGGGCGACTTCTTCGCACTGGAAGGCGCCTTCGACCGCATTATCGAGCAGACCTTCTTCTGTGCGCTCGATCCGCGACTGCGCGAGCGCTACGTGGAGAAGATGCATGACCTGCTCGCGCCGGGCGGACGCCTGGTGGGCGTCCTGTTCGACGATCCCCTGAACACGGACCGACCGCCCTTCGGTGGTGATCGCGACGAATACATCCGTTCGTTCCATCCGCATTTTCCGGATGTCCGGCTCGAACGCTGTTACAACTCCATACCACCACGCGCGGGGCGTGAGCTTTGGATCGAGGCGGTGAAGTCGTGATCGCGCACGGCTGATCGGAAAATGCGAACTTCACGCCCCTTTCGCCGGAAAGGATGAAGATCGACGCCAACAACGTCAAGGAATATCTGGCCGCGCTTCCGGAGGACCGCAGCAAGGCCGTCGCCAAGCTCTGTCGCATGGTGCGCCAGATCTGGCCCAAGGCCATCGAGGACCTTTCGACGGGCATGCCCACCTATCACCTGGACGGACAGGCCTTCTGTGCGGTGGGGAACCAGAAGAACTTCATGGCCCTGTACATCATGCCCCACGACCTTCTGAACGCCTTCAACAAGGACCTCAAGGCCTATGACCGGGGGCGCTCCTGCATCCGCTTCCGAAGGCTGGAGGAGGAGACGATCATCCTGTTCGAACGCATCCTGAAGTACACCGGCAGCAAATTCCCCGACAGCAGGTTCTACGATCCGACGAGCGCACGATCGCGCAACTGATCACAGGAAGGGCTGCGCGAGCAGATAGGCGCCCACCACGAGCACGAGGCCCAGGACCAGTCCGCGGAACCGCTCCTGCGGCACGTGCACCAGGATGCGTTTGCCCATCCAGGTCCCCGTGAACCCGATCATCGCCAAAAGCGGCAGATAGGTCCAGGTGCGCTCCTCCACGAAGCCCTGGAGGAAGTACACCACGGAACGGCTGAGGTCCACTCCCATGTCGATCCACGCCGACGTGGCGATGAACATGCTCTTCTCCAGCCCGAACGCCGAGAGGACGAGGCCCCTGATCGCACCGCCGGTACCCACCACACCGGCCACGGAACCGGAAATGGCACCCCCCCAGATCGCGGCGCGCCGATCGGCACGAAGCCTCCACCACGGAGCAAGCAGCAGGAAAAGGGCCATCACCACCAGCAGGATGCCGAGCATCACGCGCAGCAGATCATGGGAGAGATAGCTGGCCGCACGTGCCCCGATCACCACACCGATCACGGCGGGAACGCCCATCCACAGGATCAGCCGGCGGGAGAAGCCCTCCCGGAACAGGACCATCTTCGCCGCATTGCTGAGGACGTGGAATATGGCCGTCAACCCCAGGGCCTTCTCGAAGGGCATGAAGGCGGTGGCGATGGGCATCACCAGCATCGACGATCCGAACCCACCGATCGTGCCGATGACCTCCGCTACCAACAGCAGCGCGGCGAACAGCACGATCTGCATGGTGCAAAGGAAAGGTGTGACGGGCTTTCCGGATGGCACCCGAACTTCGCGGCATGATCCATTCCCGTTCGTACCTCCTGCTTTTTGCGCTGATGTTCGCCGCTCCCGATGCGGGCGCACAGGAGAGGCGCGTGCTTTTCATCGGCAACAGTTACACCTATGTGAACGATCTGCCGAACACCCTGGCGCAATTGGCCCTTTCGATGGGGGATACGATCATTGCCGCGATGTCCGCACCCGGCGGCTACACCCTGCAGCAGCACGCCTCCTACCCGCCAACGCTGAACCTGATCGCTTCGCAGGCGTGGGACTTCGTCGTCGTGCAGGAACAGAGCCAGATCCCCTCCTTCCCGATCGCCCAGGTCCAGAGCGACTGTTTCCCGTTCGCGGCGGCCCTGGTCGACACCATCCATGCCCACTACCCCTGCACGGAAGCCGTGTTCTACATGACCTGGGGGCGCGAAAGCGGCGATGCATTGAACTGCCCCAACTGGCCGCCCGTTTGCACCTACAGCGGCATGCAGGCTTTGCTGCGCGAGCGCTACCTGCAAATGGCCGTGGACAACGATGCCTTCTGCGCACCCGTCGGCGCCGCATGGAAGATGGTGCGTGATGCGTGGCCGGCGATCGACCTCTATGCCGCGGACGGCAGCCATCCCTCCCCCGCCGGAACGTATCTGGCCGCGTGCACGATGTACGCCACGATGCTGCGGAAGAGTTGCATCGCTTCGACCTATTCCGCGCAACTGGACAGTGCCACGGCCGCGACCCTGCGCATGGTGGCCTCCGACCTGGTGCTCGACAGTCTGACGAATTGGAACATCGGCGTGAACGACCCGCAGGCGTTCGCCACTTGGAACGACCTGGGCGGGATGCAGGTCTCCTTCGAACAAAGCTCCACAGGGGCGGTGGCGCACCATTGGTGGTTCGGCGATGGGGCCGAAAGCAGCGATCCCGCCCCCACGCACACCTACGCCGGGCCAGGTACCTATGCCGGCATGTACGTCTGTACGGATGTTTGCGGGCGCACGGACACCCTTCAGTTCGAGGTGCTCCTGAGCGCGGTGGGGATCGGCGGACCGTCCGCATCGGACGATCGCTTCGAAGTGCACGACGGTATGTTCCAGGCCACGACACGGGAGGCATCCACGATCGATATCTGGCTCACCGATGGGCGACTGCTGGGGCATGCCCGGACCCGACCTGGTACCCTGACCAGCATACCGCTGCAAATGCACGGCACGACGATCCTCTACCGTTCGGTCACGACGTCAGGAAAGCCGCGCACGGGCCACTTGATGATCCCCTGATCACCGAACTTCGTCCGCGATGAGCGCATCGCCCACCATCATCCTCGACCACGAGCAGGTCCGGCGCAAGCTGGAGCGTATCGCGCACCAATTGCACGAGGAACATTTCGCCGAGAAAAGCATCGTGATGGTCGGAGTGGCCAAGCGTGGCGCCAAGCTGGCGGAGCGCCTGGCAGGAAAGCTCACGGGCATCGCCGACCTGAAGGTGGAGCTGCTGACGATCACGCTGGACAAGGACGATCCGCACACGGCGCCGGTGCAGCTCAGTGCCGCCCTGGATCGCCTGGACGGGCAGGTCGTCGTGCTCGTGGACGACGTGCTGATGAGCGGCCGCACGTTGATGCACGCCGCCGCTTATCTCGTCGGGGCACGACCGAAGCGCCTCACCACGGTGGTCCTTGTCGACCGCCGCCACCGCACCTTCCCCATCCGTGCGGATATCGTCGGGCTTACGCTGAGCACGAACCTGCAGGAGCACATCTCGGTGGAACTGGGCAAGCGCGACCGGGTCCAGCTCAGCTGATCCCCAGCAACATGATGCACGCGGCCACCTCGTCCGGTCCGCCCGATGCGTCAACCCGATGATCGGCGCGCGCATACCCGGGCGCCCTTTCGGCCAGGAGGGCGGACACACGCGCACGAAGGGCCTCCCCGGTCAGACCGAAGAGTTGCGGACGATCGCCGCCGGAACGTTCGATCCTGCGCATGAGCTCCTCGAAAGAGGGGTCCAGGAACACCACCGCACCCCATGCAACCAGGCGCTCCAGATTGTCCGCATGGAAAGGAGTGCCCCCTCCCGTGGCGAGAATGAGCGGCCCGGGACGATCCATCGACTCGATCAACACCTCCCGCTCCACCTCTCGAAAGGCCTCTTCGCCTTCGCTGGCGAAGAACTTCGTGATCGGTCCGATGCGTTCCTCGACGCGACGGTCAAGGTCGATGAACGGGATCGCCGCCCGTTCGGCCAACACGCGGCCCACGGTGGTCTTCCCGCTGCACATGAAACCGATCAGCGCGATCCGCATGGCGCGAATTTGGGCAGGATCGCCCCAACCCCCGTGGTCCCCGTTACTTTGCCGGCCCGAGCATGAGGATCAAAGCCGTCACCGATGCCGCCACCACGCGCGCCTGGATGCGCCTGCCGTGGGCCATTTATGCGAACGACGCGAACTGGATCCCGCACCTGAAGCAGGATGTGGAGAAGGTGTTCGATCCGAAGCGGAACAAGCTTTTCAAGGACGGCGCGGCCGAACGTTGGCTGCTGGAGGATGACCAGGGCCGGCCGATCGGCAGGATCGCCGCCTTCATCAATCCCAAGACCTCCGCCACCGAAAAGCAGCCCACGGGGGGGATCGGGTTCTTTGAATGCATCGACGATCAGCATGCCGCCGACCTGCTGTTCGACACCGCGCGGGAGTGGCTCTCGAGCAGGGGCATGATGGCCATGGACGGCCCCATCAACTTCGGGGAGAAGAATATGTTCTGGGGACTCCTGATCGACAACTTCACCGATCCGCCGATCTACGGGGTCAACTACGATCCACCCTACTACCAGCGGCTCTTCGAGACCTACGGTTTCCGGGAATACTACAAGCAGCTGTTCTTCAAGCGCAGCATGTCGGTGCGGGCGCAACCGATCTTCTGGCGCAAGTTCAATCAGCTCAAAGCTGACCCGGAATTCCGCATCCGTGATGCCAAAGGCCGGAGCGTGGAACAATTGGCCGAGGACTTCCGAACGGTATACAACGCGGCCTGGGTGGACCATGACAATTTCAAACCCATGGAACAAGCCGCCGCCCTGAAGATCATCAAGGCAATGAAGCCGGTGATGGACCCGCGGATCCTTATCTGGGTCGATCACAAGGACAAACCTGTCGCCTTCTACATCAGCCTGCCGGAATTGAACGAGATCTTCCGATACGTGAACGGGGACCTGAACTGGCTGGGCAAATTGAAGTTCCTCTGGCACAAATGGCGTGGGACCGTGAAGACCATGACCGGGATCGTGTTCGGCGTGGCCAAGGAATTCCAGGGCAAGGGACTGGAGGGCGCCATGATCGTCCATGCCGAGCAGACCATCGTGGATACGGGCATCTACCGCGATACCGTGCTGACCTGGATCGGCGACTTCAATCCCCGCATGATCAAGGTGTGCCAGAACCTGGACGCGGTGAACTACCGCACCATGGCCACCTATCGCTATCTCTTCGATCGCAACGCGCCGTTCGAACGGCATCCGGTCATCGACAAGAAATGAACGGGCGCGCCCTTGTTGGTGGGAGGTGATTACATTTGCAGCCCCAACGACGATCCTTGCATCAAGGATGACCCTGTAGCTCAGTTGGTAGAGCACAACACTTTTAATGTTGGGGTCCCGGGTTCGAGCCCCGGCGGGGTCACGGAAGCCCCTCCATCACGGAGGGGCTTTTCCGTTCACTACCAGGGTCAGAAGTGATATCCCGTATCACCGCCATCCCTTTATATTTGCGCCCCCTCCGCAATGCAGTCCGACCCCTGCCCAGGTGGTGAAATTGGTAGACACGCTACTTTGAGGGGGTAGTGCCTTAACCGGCGTGCTGGTTCGAGTCCAGTCCTGGGCACCCTGAGAACGCCCGCCATGGTGGCGGGCGTTCTGCTTTGAACATCCACCGCATCGGTGGTGGGGTCCCTTCTGGATCGTGCGAACTACGCCCCCGTTACGGGAGAGCACGTTCAGACCAATCTGGCGTCCAGCGTAATGGGTACCGACCGTAAAAGTCGACCGATCGGACATTCCCTCTTCGCTTCCTCGCCAAGGGCCTTGAACTTGGTCTCATCCAGCCCCGGCACACGGCCTTCCAGTTCCAGATGGATACCGACCACGCCCATTCCGTCCCCCACCTTGTCCATGGCCACGGTGGCCACGCAGGTCAGCAGGTCCGGTACCGATCCGGCGGCGTTCAACACAAAGCTGAGCTTCATGGTGAAGCAGCTTGCAAGCGCCGCTGCGATCAATTCCTCAGGATTCGTGCCGGCCTTTCCGTCCGCGTTCTCGAAACGCGTCTTGAAAGTATGCGGGATCCCATCAAGGGCTCCGCTGGTACTGCTGATGTGCCCGGTTCCTTCCTTTCCGGTCCCGCTCCACGTGGCCGTGGCCTTTCTGTTCAGTGGCATGTTGGTCGACTTTGTTCCTGATCAAGTGTACAAAGATCGTCACACGTGTCTCCGCCCCGACCGCATCGGTGGAACGACCCTGTCGCCGATGTCGGACCGCACCACAAGAACACGCACTTCTACCTTCGCCACATGCTGTCCCACATCCGCGTCCTGGAGACCGCGGGGATCCTCGCCGGTCCGTCCGTGGGCATGTTCTTCGCCGAGCTTGGCGCGCAGGTGACCAAGGTGGAGAACCAAAGGACCGGAGGGGACGCCACGCGTCGTTGGAAACTTCCCGAAGAGGAGCCCGACTCGATGGTGAGCGCCTATTTCAGCAGCGTGAACTGGGGCAAGGAGCATGTGTTGCTGGACCTGACGACGCCTGCCGGCCGTGCCCGGTTCGATGACCTGGTGCGCTCGACGGATGTGTTGATCACGAACCATCTTCCGGATGACGCGGAGAAACTCGGGCTGCAACGCGATCGCCTCAGGACGATCAATCCAACGCTCGTGCACGGACATATCCGGGGATATGTCGCATCCGATCGTCCAGCGTTCGATGTGGTGCTTCAGGCCGAGTCGGGCTACATCAGCATGACAGGTACCGGTCCTGAACATCCGGCCAAGCTGCCCATCGCCATGATCGATGTACTCGCGGCCCATCAGTTGAAGGAAGGACTGCTACTGGCCCTGTGGGAGCGTGATCGCGATGGGATCGGGGCCTATGTGGAAGTGTCACTGGAAGAGGCCGCGCTCACCGGGCTGATCAACCAGGCGAGCAACTACCTGATGACCGGCCATGTTCCGGGACCGTTGGGAACGCTCCACCCGAACATCGCGCCGTACGGTGAGCTCTTCCATTGCGCGGACGGTGGCACGCTCGTACTGGCCGTTGGCAGTGATGCACAGTTCAAGGCATTGTGCGATGTGCTCGAGCTGCCGCTGTTGGCTTCGGATCCGCGCTTCCTGACCAACGCCGACCGCGTCGCGCATCGCCCGGCCCTCAACAGTTCCCTGGTGCCTGCCATTTCCGGACGCGACCTCGGTGCGCTCATGCACGCGCTGATGCGAGCCGGTGTACCTGCCGGGGAGGTCCGCTCCATGGATACCGTGATGCGGACACCGGTCGCGCGGCGGATGACCTTGGAAAGCGCGATCGATGGCGTGCCCACCCGCAGGATCAGCGGGAACGCCTTCCGGATCGAACGGGATCAGGGCTGACCGGCGGGTTGTTCGGCCCGCCTGCTTTCGCTACGGATGGCATGCTTCAACAACGGCAGCAGTGCCGTGACCTCCTCGTCGTTCAATCCCTTGCCAAAGCCGAATTTCCGGCCGCGGTCGGTGAACACGAGCCTTTCCCCACCGATCACCCAGAAGCTCTCATTGATCTGCCATTTCAGCGACCTTTCGTTCCGCCCCAGGGGACCGAGGTCCTGGATGTTCTCCACGAAATGGTCGCGCGCCTTACCGAGTCCGAAGATGCTGTTCTTCAACGTGAACACACCGCCCTTGAGCCGCCAGGATTCGAAGCCCTTCAACCGCCAGGCGACGGCCTTTCCGATCCGCAGGGCGAAATAGGCCCAGAACGCAAGGAATACGAGCAGGTATTGCCGCAGACCGCCATGCGGCAGGTGCAGGTAGCTGTAAAAGATGTAGCCACCGGAGAGCAGCCACGCCAGGAACCAGGCGACCAGGAGCGTCTCCTGCCACTTGGGGAGGCGGGCACTGATGACCACCGACAGACGGTCCTTGGACCGTTCGATGCTGACGCGTGGGGAAAGGAACTCCATCAGACCGTGACCTTCCCCGCGACCCGATCGTAGAGCGCCTCGTACCGGGGCAGCACCGCGTTCACGTCGAATCGGCGCGCATCCACCATGGCTCCTTTCCGGAAGCCTTCCAGCGCGCCGGCGTCCTGCAGGATACGGACCGCGTTGGCAGCCATCTTGTCGAGGTCGCCCAGTGGACTGAGCAATCCGCCCACCCCATCGGTCACGACCTCGGGCGTGCCGCCGGTATTGTTACTGACCACCGGTACGCGGCAGGCCATCGCCTCCAACGCGGCCAGACCGAAGCTCTCGCTGTCACTTGTGAGGACGAAAAGATCGCAAACACGCAGCACCTCCTCCGGTTCGGTCATCTTCCCGAGGAAAAGGATATCATGGCAGTCGTTGGCACTGCGGCACATGTTCTCGATGCGCTGTCGTTCGGGTCCATCGCCGATCAGGAGCAGGCGCGCCGGCAGCTTTTCACGCACGCGCCGGAACACGCCCACCACGTCCTCCACCCGTTTCACCGGCCTGAAGTTGGAGATGTGCACGAGCAGGCGTTCTCCCTTGGGCGCATAACGGGCGCGCAATTCCGGATCGGCCTCCCGGGGGTACTGATCGATGCAGACGAAGTTGGGGATGACCTCGATCTCGCGCTTCACGGGGAAGTGCGCATAGGTGTCCCGTTTCAGGCTTTCCGAGACCGCCGTCACCGCATCGCTGCGCTCGATGGAGAAGGTGATCACCGGCTCGAAGCTGGGGTCGCGTCCGACCAAGGTGATGTCCGTACCGTGCAACGTGGTGATGAAGGGCAGGTGGAACCCCTTCGACGCGAGGATCTGCTGGGCCATCCAGGCGGCTGAGGCATGCGGGATCGCATAATGCACATGAACGAGATCGAGCCCTTCGTAGATCGCCACGTCGACCAATTTGCTGCTGAGCACGAGCTCGTAGGGCTGGTAGTCGAAGAGCGGATAATCGCTCACCCGCACCTCATGGTAGAACACGTGCCCGGCCCTTTCCCGCAACCGCACCGGCCGGTCGTAGGTGATGAAGTGCACGGTATGGCCCTTCTCGGCCAGGGCCATACCCAGTTCGGTGGCCACCACGCCGCTTCCGCCGAACGTGGGGTAACAAACGATCCCGATGCGCATATGCTCTCTGCGTACTGAGGACCGCAAAGTTGCGCGATCCCGACCCGTGATCGGCACGGCACTCGCGAACGGGGCCTCATCTTCGATCCTCCTTGCCACCTTTGCGCCCTGACATGCCCAAGATCCTGATCAAGAACGCGAAGGCCCTCGTGGGCACGCATGCTCCGGAGGTGCGTCGTGTGGCCGGTGCGCAAATGGCGGATCTGCCCCTGATCGAGAACGCCTGGCTGCAGGCTGAGAACGGTCGCATCACGGGCATGGGGCCGATGACCGACTTTCCCGGCGTGACCGATTGGAACGACCTCACGGTGATCGAAGCCGAGGGGCGACTTGTGCTGCCGGGTTGGTGCGACCCACATACGCACACCGTGTTCGCGGCACCGCGTGAGCAGGAGTTCGTGGACCGCATCAACGGCCTTTCCTACCAGGAGATCGCGGCGCGGGGTGGAGGCATCCTGAACAGCGCGCGAAAACTGCGCGACATGTCGGCCGACGACCTCTACGACCAGGCCCGACAGCGGCTGGAGGAAATGATGTGGCAGGGCACGGTGGCCGTGGAGATCAAGAGCGGATACGGCCTGACGGTGGAGAGCGAACTGAAGATGCTCCATGTGATCGCCCGGTTGCGGGAGACCCTTCCGCTTCGGATCAAGGCCACGCTGCTGGCCGCGCACGCGATCCCGCCGGAGTTCACGAACGACCGGAATGCGTGGGTCGACCGGATCGTCGAGGAACTGATACCGGTGGTGGCCCGGGAGCGTCTCGCCGATCATGTGGATGTGTTCTGCGAGACCAATTATTACACCGTGGAGGAAATGGATCGCATCCTTCAGGCGGGGGCGGAGCATGGACTGCCGGGCAAGGTGCACGTGAACCAGTTCACCAGCATCGGCGGCATTCAGGCGGCCGTGGCCAACAAGGCCTGGAGCGTCGATCACCTCGAGGTCATGCGGCCCGAGGACATCGATGCCCTCGTCGGCAGCGGCACGATCCCCACGGTACTCCCCTCCTGCTCCTTTTTCCTGAACATCCCATACGCTCCGGTGCGGGACCTCGTCACCGCAGGGCTTCCCGTGGCCCTGGCCACCGACCACAACCCCGGCAGCACGCCGAGCGGCAACATGAACTTCATCCTTTCGCTGGCCTGCCTCAAATTGCGCATGTTGCCCGAGGAGGCGGTGAATGCGATGACGATCAATGCCGCCTCCGCCATGGGCCTGTCGGATCATTTCGGCGCACTCTCCGTTGGTCGGAACGCGAGCCTGATCATCACCCGACCGGTGCCCTCCCTGGCCTATCTGCCGTACGCATTCGGCACCGATCATATCGATACCGTGATCATCGATGGAACCATCATCCGCTCCGGGACCACAGTTCCCTGACCCCTCCAACGAAGCGGACCGCGCATTGCCACCCGGCATCCGGTTCGCGCGTGGCATGGCGGTCTTCATCGCCGTGTTCACGCTCTTCTTCATCGTGCAGTCCGGTGTGTTCGTGCTCCACGTGGTGCAGGTGGACCCGGACCTTTCCGCGCTATCATTGCGCGAAGCGCTCAGCGACCCTGGCTTGTTGTCCGCGCTTCAGGACCATCAGACCGATGGTGATGCCATCGCTGCTGCCTCGCTCTGGTCCGGTCTCGCCGGCTTCCTGGCGACCCTGCTCTTTGTTCAGCTTTGGAAGCGCGATGGCTGGAAGGCATTCCTCGGCTTCCGCATGTTCCGCCCCCGTGCCCTGTTCATCTGGTCCGGGGTGTTCATCGCCCTGGTGGCGGTGATCGAGGTCCTGGCCAACTTCATTCCTTCCTTCCGGTCCGACTACATGAACGAGGTGATCGGTTCGGCCCACAGCCTGCCGATGCTCCTATTCGGGGTGGGGGTCATGCCGGCCCTTTTCGAGGAGACGCTCCTGCGCGGTCTTTTCCTTGGCACCATGCGGCACATCACCGACGAGCACATCAGCGTGGCGGTGACCGCCGGTGTCTTCACCCTGATGCACATGCAGTATTCCGCGGCGATCCTGCTGCTCGTGCTGCCCATGGGGGTCGTGCTCGGTTATGCCCGCACACGCAGTGGCTCCATCTGGGTGCCGATCATCCTGCACATGTTGAACAACGTGCTCAGCGTGGTCTTCCCGAACATGTAACGGGGCTTCACCGGCGTGATAGCTTTGCCCGCCCGAACCGACACGCCATGTCCATGACCCGTCTGATCGAATGTGTTCCGAACATCAGTGAAGGCCGCGACCGGGCCAAGATCGAGGCGATCGCCTCCGTAGTGGGCACGGTCGAGGGCGTCCGCCTGCTCGACATCGATCCGGGCAAGGCCACGAACCGCACGGTGATCACCTTCGTCGGTCCGCCGGAAGCCGTCGTGGAAGCGGCCTTCCTCCTGGTGAAAAAGGCCCAGGAGCTGATCGACATGCGGAACCACGGTGGCGCACATCCCCGGTTCGGCGCCACCGATGTCTGTCCGTTGGTCCCCGTGAGCGGGATCACCCTGGAGGAGGTCGTACCCTATGCCCGGGCCCTGGGAGAACGCATCGGGAAAGAACTGGGCATTCCGGTCTATCTCTATGAACAGGCGGCCATGGAGGACAAACGCCGCAATCTGGCCAACAACCGGAGCGGCGAGTATGAAGGCCTGGCAAAAAAACTGAAGGACCCTGCATGGAAGCCCGATCATGGTCCGGCGGAGTTCAATGAGCCCGTCGCGCGCAGCGGTGCGACCGCCGTGGGCGCACGGAACTTCCTCGTGGCCTACAACGTGAACCTGAACACCACCAGCACCCGTCGCGCCAACGCCATCGCCTTCGACATCCGGGAGGCCGGCCGCGTCCAACGGGAAGGCGATCCGCTCACGGGGAAGGTGGTCACCGACGCCAGTGGCGAACCGATCAAGATCCCCGGCAGGCTCAAGGCCGTGAAAGGCATCGGCTGGTACATCGAGGAGTACGGCATCGCACAGCTCTCGCTGAACCTGACGGACATCACGGTCACTCCCGTGCATGTGGCTTTCGATGAGGCGTGCAAGTCGGCGGAGGAACGCGGCATCCGGGTCACGGGAAGTGAACTGGTCGGGCTGATCCCCAAGCAGGCCCTTTTGGACGCGGCGGACTTCTATCTCCGACGACAGCAACGCAGCCTGGGCATCTCCGAGCACGAAAAGATCAAGATCGCGGTCAAGTCGCTCGGTCTGGACGATCTGGCCCCGTTCGACCCGGAGAAGAAGGTGATCGAACTGATGTTGGAGGATCCGGCGCTTGAGCGGTTGGCGCGAATGGACCTGAAGCGTTTCAGCGAGGAGACGGCCGCTGAAAGCCCGGCCCCTGGCGGAGGATCGGTCAGTGCGTACATCGGCGCGCTCGGCGCCGCGCTCGGCACCATGGTGGCCAATCTCAGCGCGCACAAGCGTGGGTGGGACGAACGTTGGGAGGAATTCAGCGACCATGCTTCGGAGGGTGAGGTCTGTCGCAGGGAGCTGTTGCGCCTGGTGGACGAGGACACGCGTGCGTTCGACCGGATCCTGGCGGCCATGCAGATGCCAAAAGGCTCATCGGAAGAGCAACAGACCCGGAGCGCCGCGATCACGGAAGCCACCAAGGGCGCCATCCTGGTTCCCTTGGAGACCATGCGCGTCTGCGTGCGAAGCCTTGACCTCCTGAAGGCCATGTCCGAAAAAGGGCTGCCGGCCTCGGTGAGCGATGCAGGGGTGGGTGCCCTGTGCGCACGCACCGGTGCGCTCGGCGCCTACCTCAATGTGCGCATCAATTGCGCCGGGCTCGACGCACCGGACTTCATCGCGGAAGTGACGCGTGAAGCCGATCTCCTTCGTGCCCGGGCCGAGGAGGTCGGCGACGCGGTGTTCGGCACCGTCCTGGGCAAGGTCTGAGCAGGACAACACCTGCGCGCCATCAGGCGTATACCGCAGGGTGAACCCCATCTTTGCATGATGGTCAGGCGCAGGGTCCGTCAATGGTGGCGGCGGGTGATCTACTTCTTCCCATTGCAGTTGCTCGTGCTGCACGTGAAGAAGAACCACTTGTTGCTGTTCTTCTGGGCCGTGCTGTGGGCGTACATCACCAGCGATCTCGGCGTCAAATACGGCATTCCTTACGTGTTCCTCTACCCGGAGTATTTCGGGCATGTCAACTTCCTCTCCTATCTCCTGACCGGGTTCGCGCTGGGCGGGTTCATCACTGCGTTCAACCTGTACAGCTACACGATGCATGCGTACCGGTTCCCGTTCATCGCCACGCTCAGCCGGCCATTTCTCAAGTTCAACATCAACAATGCCATCATCCCGGTGGCATTCGTGCTGTCCTATCTGTACTATTCGGCCCGTCTCCAGCTCCTCAAGGAACTGGTCCCTCCGGGCCAGGTGGCGATCGATCTGGCCGGATTTGTCCTGGGGATCGTCCTGTTCCAGTTGATCTCCCTGCTCTACTTCACCCGGACGAACACCGACATCACCAAGGTGCTCGGTCACGAACCGGCACAATATCGCCCCGAGGGGCCGTTCGGCGATCTTTTTGGGCCCGCCTCACCCATCCCTGCCCGCCGTTCCGCGCAACGAAGGGCCACCCGCTGGCTTCGCAGGGAACAGCGCGCCCGGAAATGGCATGTGGAGACCTATCTGGTGCCACCGTTGCGGATCGCGCTCGCCCGAAGCAGCCGTCACTATGACAAGGAACTGTTGCGCAGCGTGCTTTGGCAGAACCACATCAATGGATCCATTTTCGAGGTGATCGTGATCGTGAGCTTCATTGCGCTGGGAGCGTTCAGTGGCTGGAGCCCGTTCGAGATCCCCACCGGTGCGAGCGCTTTCCTGCTCTTCACGATGTTGTTGATGATCATCAGCGCCCTCTACAGTTGGTTGAAGGGATGGACGCTCAGCGTGATCGTGGCCCTGGTCCTCGGTGTGCAGTTCCTGAGCCTGAGGACCGACGCGTTCCTTTACGACAATCAGGCCTACGGGCTCGACTACCAGGCGAAGCCCGCCCCCTATACCATCGCCGAGCTGAACGAACTGGCCTTTGACAGCGCGGCCACGGACCGCGATCGGGCGGGCATGGAACAGGTGCTCGACCGTTGGCTGGCACACGCCCAGGCCGTCACCAAGGCCGATCGACCACCACTGGTCATTGTGAGCACCAGTGGCGGAGGACTGCGCAGCATGCTGTGGACCTGCCTGTGCATGCAGGAACTGGACAGCGTGGCCGGCGGCGACCTCCTGCCACGTACCGCCATGATCACGGGTTCATCCGGCGGGCTGATCGGCGCGGCCTATTACCGCCAATCCTATATCGCACATCAGGACAATGACGACCTGCCCGGCCCGGACGACCCTTCGCATTTGGACCGCATGTCGCGCGATATCCTGAACCCAGTGGCCTTCACCTTCGTCACCAACGACATGTTCATCCGGTATCAGCGCGTGGTGGACGGTCACCATATCTACACGCGGGACCGCGGCTATGTCTTTGAGGAGCGCCTGAACGAGAACACCGATCATGTTCTGGACGTACGCCTGCGGGACCTGGAGGAGCCCGAACGGGATGCCCGGGTCCCGATGTTGCTGATGGCCCCGACCTCGGTGAACGACGGACGACGGCTGCTGATCAGCGCGTTGCCCGCCGCGCATCTGACGAACAATGCGAGCAAGGTCGGAACGGCCCATGCACCGCAACCAGAGAGCATCGAGTTCCAACGCATGTT
The DNA here is from genome assembly GCA_020635655.1 of Flavobacteriales bacterium. Taxonomy (GTDB): domain Bacteria; phylum Bacteroidota; class Bacteroidia; order Flavobacteriales_F; family PHOS-HE28; genus PHOS-HE28. The sequence continues at coordinate 97,244 of JACJZI010000004.1, read as the reverse complement.
CAAGGACCAGGACGCGGAGGACCTGAAGCTGACCAGCGCCCTGCGCATGAGCGCCACCTTTCCCTATATCACCCCGATGGTCACGCTGCCGAGCGATCCGCCCATGCGGGTGATGGACGCCGGGATCCGTGACAATTATGGGTACAGGACCATGAGCGCGTTCCTCCTGGAGCACCGGACCTGGATCGCCAAGCACACCAGCGGGGTGATCGTGCTCCAACTCCGCGACACACAGAAATTACTGGACGTACAACCGGTGGCCCGTTCGCTGATGGCCCGACTGTTCGACCCCGCAAGCAATGTCTATGGCAACTTCGTGAAGGTCCAGGACCAGGACTACGATCTCATGCTGCAACAGGTCAGTGCCTGGATCGAGGTGCCGCTCGAGGTGATCGATCTGCAGCTCCATCATGATCCCGATGAGGAGATCTCGTTGAGCTGGCACCTTACCGCTGTTGAAAAGCACCAGGTGCTCTCCGCCATCCGGTCACCTGACAATCAGGCCGCACTGGAACGCTTCCACGAGTTGATCCGGCGTCCCGATGTCCTGCTCAGTGAGGTGCCTGTGTCGGATGCGCCCGGTGATAGGTGATCAGCCCCTCCAGGGGGTCGCGCTGGACCGTGTCCACCCCGAGGCCGTGGTCATGGAGGGCGTGTTGCAGGGCATCTTGGAAAGCCCATGCCACCGAGCCTGTAGCCCGGAAGGTCCCTCTGCCCAATTCGCGCTCCAGCAGAAAAGCCAGACGCCCGAACCGCTCACCGAGCAGGTCCAGGACATAGGGATCTTCCCTTATCCGGTGCAGATGCCTGACGGGGCCGGCAAGGACCCTGGCCATCGGAACGGACCCGTAGATGGCACTTCGTGTTGCCGCAAGGTCCAGGTCCTTGGTGCCGAACAGCGCGGCCTGCACATGAGGGGGCATCTCACCGCGCAGCGCGTCACGGAACAGGCACCTGCCGATGTCCGCGCCACTTCCCTCATCGCCGAGCACGAAACCAAGCGAGCGGATCCGGGTCTTGATCGTCCGTCCGTCATAGTGCCCGGCGTTCATGCCTGTGCCCAGGATCAGCACGCGCCCTTCCCCATCGCCATGGAGAGCGCGTGCGGCACCCAACAGATCGTCCATCACGCTGATGGCCGCGTTCTTGAACTCCGTTGCCAAGAGCGCATGCATCCGGTCCTTTTGTTCCATCGATCCGCAGCCTGCCCCATAGACCACGACCGAGCGGGGCCGCCCCATTTCGCCCGAGCGTTCCCGCAAGGCCCGGCCCAGGGCCTCGACGGTCCCGGTCGCCGGGTTCGCTCCAGGGAGATCATCGGCGGACCAGACGACCGCATCATCGGACAGCCTGGCCCAACGCGAACCGGAACCACCCACATCGCCCAGCAGAAGGTCCTGCGCCATAAACGAAAAATAGGGCGTCTACACCCGGGTTCCGTTGAACAGGAACTTGTTCGGGGAGGTCAGCCCGTGCCTTACCGCATACATCACCAAAGCAGCGGTATTGTTCACACCGAGCTTCTGCATGATGTTCCTGCGGTGCGTGGTCACCGTGTGGGCGCTGAGATGGAGCTGGTCCGCGATCCGTGTGTATGACAGGCCATCCGCAATGAGGGCGATGATCTCGTACTCCCGTTCACTGAGCGAGATCGGCTCACAGGTCAGTTCCACGTCCACCAGCCGGTCCAGGTCGATCGAAGCCCGTTGCATGGCCTCGACGATCTTCCCACAGAAGAACCGATCACCGTCCGCAGTATGCAACACCGCATCGATGATCTCCTGGGCATCGCAATCCTTCTTCACGTAGCTGGTCACGCCCCCACGCACGGCGTTCATGAGCGCGACCGGTGATGGGTCGGGGGTGATGGAGATGAACCGGGTCCTTTTGCGCCGCTGGATGCCGTCCCGAATAGCGTTCGCGTCGAAGCCCTCCGCCGTATGATCGATGAGCACGACATCCGGCCTGAGCGCGTCCAACGCATCCCCCAACATTTTCGCCTCCCTGACCTCGCCGACCACCATGATCCGATCCACGCCACCCAGGATCTGGCGCAATCCGATCAACGCGAGGTCGGCATGGTCTGCAAGAAGCGTACGGATCGGCATGACTTGTTTAGAATGATTCTAAACAGAGGCAAAGGTACCCCCGGCATGCGGTCCTCCCAAGTCCGGTTTTACACGATCGTTCGTTGATCGATCGCATAGGTGCAGCCATCGCTGCTCGCCTCCACGGACGGGAAGACCGCGCGGGCCTCGGCAAGGAGCACTTCGGTGTTCTTGTACCGCGAACTGAAGTGCCCCAGAAGCAACCGCCGAGCGCCGGCCTCCCGGGCGATCATCGCAGCCTGACGGGCCGTGGAATGCAATGTTTCCCTGGCACGCTCGGCGAGCTGCTCCGTGAATGTTGCCTCGTGGTACAACAGGTCGACCTGTCGGATGAAGGGCACGATGCCCGGTGTGTATGCCGTATCGGAGCAGTAGGCGTAGCTGCGTGGCGGCGGTGGGGCAACGGTCAGTTCGGCATTGGGCACAACTGTTCCGTCGTCCAGCACGAGATCCTCCCCCGCCTTCACCGCGTTCCGCTCGAAATGGGGCACGCGGTGCACCTGGTCCTTGCGCAGGTTCCGTGGTGCAGGCTGTTCACGGAAGACGAATCCCGTGCAGGGCAGGCGGTGGCGCAGCGCGAGACCATGGACCGTGACATGCTCATCCTCCAGGAGCGTTCGTCCATTCTCCGGTCGGATGATGTGGAAGGTCAGCGGATAGCGAAGGAAGGTGCGCGAAGTGCGCAACTGCAGGTCGATGATCGCCTGCAATCCTTCCGGAGCGTGCACGTCCAATGGGCCGCTGCGGCCCATCAAATGGAAACTGCTGATCAGGCCCATGAGGCCCAGATAGTGATCACCATGCAAATGACCGATGAACACATGCCGGATGCGTTGAAAGTTGGCACCGCTCGCACGCAGGCGTTCCTGCGTACCCTCCCCGCAATCGATCAAGTAGAGCGATCCATTCGCATCCAGGACCTGTGCGGAAGGTGAACGCCCGCGGGCCGGGAGCGCAGCTCCGGTCCCAAGTGTCGTGACAGCGAATCGTGTCATGGGCTGAACGAAAAAGCCCCGCGACCGGGGCTTCCTCGAACAGGTTCACGGGGTCATCTCAACGGTGCAGGACCATGCGACCGGTATAGCTCGACCGGTCCGTCTCCAGCTTGTACAGATAGATCCCGTCCTCCAGACCATCCGCGTTGAACTGCAATCGGTTGAGGCCGGAACGGCCGTTCATCTCCTGCTCACGCAATTGCTCGCCGATCAGGTTGAACGCTTTGAAATGCACCTTCCCGGCTTGTGCCAATTGGAATTCGATGGTGGTGCGATCGGCGAACGGGTTCGGTACGTTGCGCACGCTGCCCAGATCCGTTCGTCCGATCTCGGATATGCCGATCGCGGTGTCCGGGTCGATCACGATGTGATAACCTTGGAAGGCATAGGGGAACGGCACCACGTTGTTCAACACGAAGGTATAGGCCGTCACATTGAACGTCAGGGGGAAATCCCCTATCGCAGTGGGTATCCCATCGATCAGACCACAACCCAGGATCCCGGTGAGGTAGGTGCAGGGTGCGGGTGTTTGCGAATTGCAGTCGACCGCCAATCCCGGTGGCAGCCCATCCACGCCATCGAACCGGACCGAATCCAGCACGACCCCTGCATAGAGCGGGTCGATCTCACCGGCGTCGCTGGGCACCTTCATGTACAGCGTATCGCTGTAGAAGATGTTCACGATGCCGTGGGCGAATCCTTCCAGGGAATCGGGCCAAACACCGAACACGCTGTCCTGGTAAGCGGGGTTCGGGATGCACTGCGCACCAGCCTGTTCAAAGCTGGCGACAGCAACGAGCGCGAGTAGGATCTTCCGCATAGGGGGGCTATTGGTCCTTCTTGACGTCCTTTTCGATCTGTTCCATGAAGAGCAGGTCCACGGCCTCATTGAGGGAAGGGGTGATGGACAGCACGCTCTCGAGCTGGGAGATCTGAACGAGTTTCTGCACGGGCTCCTGCAGTCCGCAGACCACCAGCGTGCCGGAAACGCTTCGGCAAAGCCGATTGGCGACGAGCAGGGCACTGAGGCCCGAGGAGTCGCAATAGCGCGTGGCGGACAGATCGATGATGATGTTGCGCACGCCCGTCTTGTTCAGGTACACCAGTTCGCTCTTCAGTTCGGGCGCGCAGGTGGTGTCCAATTTGTCCACGTTGGACGTGACCAACGTGTACTTGCCCTTGTCGTCGATGGTGAAGTTCATGGTGCTCGCTCAGCGGCGTTGGCGGTAAAGATAGCGAGCCGCTCAATTGTCGCGATGGATCCCTCCCGCGAGCAGGTAGAGTACCGCCATCCGCACGGCCACACCGTTCTCCACCTGGTCCAGGATGATGCTCGCGCCACTGTCGGCCACATCACTGGTGATCTCCACCCCCCGATTGATCGGCCCCGGATGCATGATCACGATATCCCTTCCGATGCGTTCATAACGCTGGCGGTCCAGACCGTACAACATGGCGTATTCCCGCAGCGACGGGAAGTACGCGGGGCCATCATCCGCCTGTCGCTCCAACTGGATCCGTAGCATGTTCGCCACATCGCACCAGCGCAGTGCCTTGTCCAGGTCGTGTTCGACCCGTACGCCCATGCTGGCCACGTGCCGGGGCATGAGCGTGGGTGGCCCGCAAAGCATGACCTCGGCCCCCAGTTTTTTCAGACAGAGCATGTTGCTGAGCGCGACACGCGAATGGAGGATATCGCCCACGATGACCACTTTCCTTCCCTTCACGCTCCCCAGCCTTTCCCGGATGCTGTAAGCGTCCAGCAGAGCCTGTGTCGGATGCTCATGCGTGCCGTCACCGGCATTGATGATCCGCGCGTTCACATGGCGGCTGAGGAACACCGCCGCTCCCGGATCGGGATGGCGCATCACCACCATGTCGACCTTCATCGCCAGGATGTTGTTCACCGTGTCGATCAGGGTCTCGCCCTTCTTGACGCTGGAGGCCGCGGAACTGAAGTTGATGACGTCCGCGCTCAGGCGTTTCTCTGCCAGTTCGAAGCTGATCCTTGTCCGCGTGCTGTTCTCGAAGAAGAGATTGGCGATGGTGATGTCCCTGAGCGACGGTACTTTCTTGATCGGTCGGCGGAGCACTTCCTTGAAGCCGTCCGCGGTGCGGAAGATGAGGGCGATGTCATCCGCTGTCAGGTCGGCCATGCCCAGCAGATGGTCCGTGCTCAGCTGGTCGCTCACCGTCTCAGTGCTCATGGGAAGACGGACTGGTCGTCGGGGACCCCCCCCTTTCCTGCGCAATATCGGTCTCCAGCACCACGCGATCGGCCTTCTCCGTCTCCGTCCATTCCACGCTCACGCGCTGGCCGGAAAGACTGTCCACCCAACGGCCGACATAATCCGGCTGGATGGGAAGCTCACGCTGGAAACGCCGGTCGATCAAGGTGAGCAACTGGACCTGTCCGGGCCTTCCAAAGGCCAGGAGCGCATCGAGCCCGGCACGGATGCTGCGCCCCGTGTAGAGCACATCGTCGATCAGGACCACCGGCAGGCCATCGATGGTGATGTCCAGCTGTGTCGCGCTCGGGGCCAACGGCGTGGCCCGTCTGCGGAAATCATCCCGATGGAAGGTGATGTCCAACTCGCCATACAGGAACTCCTCGTGCTTCAGTATCCCGGCCAGTTCATCCCGCAACCGGCGGGCCAGGAGCACGCCTCGCGGCTGAAGACCGAGCAGCACGGTCCTTCTCAGGTCGCCATGGTCCTCGATCAGCTGATAGCACAGCCGCGTCAGGGTGAGGGCGAATGCCTTGGAGCCCAGGATGACGGATGTGCGCATGCCGCGGCGAAGATAGCAGGGCCTGCCCCAACGAGCGCGGCCCCACCGGTGGGCGGGGCCGCGTCATCGTTCATTCCAGGAACGTGCTATGCGCCGGCGTCGTCGCCGTCCTCCTCGTTCTGCTTCTTCTTCGTTCCCTTGCCGGATTTCTCCTGGTCCTCCATGGCGCTCTTCAGGTCGCTGAGGACACCAAGGTCGCCGAGGGTGCTTTTCTCCACCTTCTCGTTCACGCTCTTCACGCTCGGGCTCTGGCCGTCCCCGCGACGCCCTCCGCGCTTGGCGGCCGGGGCCTCGTCCTCACCCTCTTCGAAGGTGCGGGTGTGGCTCAGGACGATCCGCCGGGCATCGGCATTGAACTCCAGGACCTTGAACGGCAGCTTTTCCTCGAGCTCGGCCTTGCCGCCATCCTCCTTTTTCAGATGCTTGGCGCTGACCGTTCCCTCGACCCCATAGGGCAGGGCCACGATGAAATTGTTGCCATTGCGACCGATGAGCGTGCCCTCATGCACACTGCCCACGGCGAACGTGCCTGCGAACACCTCCCAGGGGTTCTCCTCCACCTGCTTGTGACCCAGGCTCAGGCGTCGGTTCTCCTTGTCGACCTCCAGGACCTGCACTTCGATCTCATCACCCACGTTGCAGAACTCGCTGGGATGCTTGATGCGCTTGGTCCAGCTGAGATCGCTGATGTGGATGAGGCCGTCGACGCCCTCCTCCAGCTCGGCGAAGATGCCGAAGTGGGTGAAGTTGCGGACCTTGGCGGTGTGGCGGCTGCCCACGGGGTACTTGAACTCGATGTCCGCCCAGGGATCCGGTGCCAGCTGCTTCATGCCGAGGCTCATCTTGCGCTCGTCGCGGTCGATGTTCAGGATCACACACTCGATCTCCTGACCTTCCTTCAGGAAGTCCTTCGGGCTGCGCAGATGCTGGCTCCAGCTCATCTCGCTCACATGGAGCAGACCCTCCACGCCGGGGGCCACTTCCACGAACGCCCCGTAATCGGTGATCACCATGACCTTGCCGTGGACCTTGTCGCCGGCGTTGAGGTTGGCGTCCAGGGCATCCCACGGGTGGGGGCTCAGCTGCTTCAGACCAAGGGCGATCCGCTTCTTCTCATCGTCGAAGTCCAGGATCACCACGTTGATCTTGTCGTCCAGCTTCACCACCTCCTCGGGGTGGCTTACGCGGCCCCAGCTCAGATCGGTGATATGGATCAATCCATCCACACCACCCAGGTCCACGAACACCCCATAGCTTGTGATGTTCTTGACGGTGCCTTCCAGCACCTGGCCTTTTTCCAGGCCACTGATGATCTGCTTTTTCTGGGCCTCCAATTCCGCCTCGATCAGCGCCTTGTGGCTCACCACGACGTTCTTGAACTCCTGGTTGATCTTGACGACCTTGAACTCCATGTTCTTGCCCACATACTGATCGTAGTCGCGAATGGGTTTCACGTCGATCTGGCTGCCGGGCAGGAACGCCTCTATGCCGAACACGTCCACGATCAGCCCGCCCTTGGTGCGGCACTTGACAAAGCCGGTGATGACCTCGTCCTTCTCCATGGCATGGTTCACCTTCACCCAGGCATTGTGCACGCGGGCCGTCTTGTGGCTCACGATCATCTGCCCGCTCTTGTCCTCCTGCTTCTCGATGTAAACCTCCACCTGATCACCCACTTTCAGGTCGGGTTTGTAGCGGAACTCGCTCAGGGGTACGACACCCTCGGACTTGTAGCCGATGTTGATGACGACCTCCTTCTTGTTCATGCCCACCACGGTGCCCATCAGGACCTCCTTCTCCGCGATGCTGGTTAGGGTATCCTCGTAGGCCTTCTCCATCTTCTCCCGCTGGTCGGTGGGGATCACCCGCTTCTCATCCTCCAAGGCACCCCAATCGAAATCGGCGGGGGGCTCGGCGAATTGAACGGTACCGTTGGGCGTGACGGCCGAGTTACCGGCCTTCTTCTCGGCCACCTCCGTGGCCTGTTGTAGTTCTTCAGCCATGTGGCTGTGCTGCGATTGTATCCCGGACCATGGGGATGCGTTCCGGAAGAGGGTTCGTGTGTTCCCGTGGCATCCCTGCACGGGCTTATCCAAAAAGGGCTGCAAAGGTATGTGATCTCCGCGTTCGGTCCATTACATCGGCACGGACCCCGACGCCCCGATCGGATCGGGGCGTCGGCTTTTCAGCCGTCGCTCACGGCCTCCCATGCACTTGACCCGCAGCGATGGGCGCCTATCTTTGGATCTCCCACACAACTGACGCACATCATGGTAGACGATCGCGAGGATGTCTATAGCAAGGCCGTTCGAGCCGGAAAACGCACGTATTTCTTCGACGTGAAGAGCACACGCGGCCGGGACCTCTACCTCACCATCACGGAGAGCAAGAAGCACACGCACGACGACGGTACGGCCACCTACGAGAAGCACAAGATCTTTCTCTACAAGGAGGATTTCGAGAAGTTCCTCGATGGTCTGCGCGATGCCTATGACGAGATCGACCGACTGCGCGCGACCGGCGCCTATCAGCAGGACCAGCCCGCACCACGCACTGCTCCCCCTGAGGGTGGCAACGACGGGTCCGGTGAAGGGGGACGTGACCGGTTCACCGACGTGGATTTTGACGATCTCGACCGCAGCTAGCTCCGCGGCCGCTTCTCAGAACCTTTCGAAGTGATCGAGCTGCTCGTTGAGCAGTTCCATGGCCCAGTCGGGCAGCGCACCGTCGCCATCGAGCAGGGAACTGAACGCCATGAGCCGCGGCTTGTGCCAGAGCACGTTGACCCGCACATAGTTCAGGATCGTGGCGAAATGATCGAGACCACGCAGGTTGCCGCTCCTTCCATCGCTCAGACCGATCAGCGCCGCCTGCCGACCGTGGAAATCACGTGGATGCACGCTGTCCATGAACAGTTTCAAGATACCCGGGAAACCACCGTTGTACTCAGGGATCACGAACATCAACTTCGCGAAGGGGCGAATGTGCCTGTCGATGATGGCCTGCATCTCTGGGCCTGGCTCACCGTAAGGACCGATCCGGTCAAGATCACGCGGCATGTCGCGCAGGGAGAACAGGTCCGTGGGATGACCGCGCCGATCGGCGATCCCCCGCACGATCGAGGCAAGCCGGTAGGAATTGCTGTCGAGCCGATCGGTGCCGCTGAGGATGGAGATCGCTGGAAGGCGCGTCGACATGATGTTGTTAAAAAGTCGCGTGGTTTTCAACACGGACCTTCGGCGGCGAAGATGATACTTTGCGCCGGGTCCTAGCCGTTGGGTCAACGTTTACCGGAACGGTCAGGACGATCTCGAATGAAGATCACCTATTTCGGCCACAGCTGCGCGGGCGTCCAGGTGGATGGCCTGCAGCTCCTCTTCGATCCGTTCATCACGGGCAATCCCAAAGCAAAGGCGATCGATGTACATACCCTACCCGCAAGCCATGTGCTGTTGACCCACGGTCATGGCGACCATGTGGGCGACGCACCGACGATCGCCACGCGCACACACGCCACGGTCATCGCCAATTTCGAGATCGCCAACTGGATGACCGACCAGGGAGCCAAGCATACCATCGGGTTGAACACCGGTGGTCAGGTGGAGGTCGACGGGATCACCGTGAAATTGACCTGGGCCCAGCACAGCAGCCAGCTGCCCGATGGGACCTACGGCGGGAATCCCGGTGGCTTCGTTGTCACCACCAGCGAGGGGGCGTTCCATCATGCGGGCGACACGGCGTTGATGAGCGACATGAGGTGGTTGGATCGTCACGATCTGAAGTTCGCCTTCCTTCCCATCGGCGATCATTTCACGATGGGCGTGACCGATGCCATCGAAGCGGCCCGGCTCATGGGCGTTCGAAGGATCGTGGGCATCCACTACAACACCTTCCCTCCCATCACCATCGATCCTGATGCGGCGCGGCGGGCCTTCGCGGATGCGGGCCTTGAGCTGTTGCTGCCTTCCATCGGACAGACCATCGAGATCCCATGAGGGCGCCGCATCCCGCGCTCCAACCCCGAACCAACATGGCCAAGATCATCGCCATCGTGAACCAGAAAGGCGGCGTCGGCAAGACCACCACCGCCATCAACCTGGCCGCCTGTTTCGGCGCGCTGGAACGTCGGACCCTCTTGGTCGATGCCGACCCGCAGGCGAACGCCACCAGTGGGGTGGGTTTCGATCCGCGCAAGGTCGAGGCCAGCATCTATGAGGCGATCATCAACGGCACACCGGCCGGGGAGATCGTGCAGGCGACCGACAACCCGAACCTGGACCTGCTACCCGGTCACATCGATCTGGTCGGCGCGGAGATCGAGATGATCGACATGCAGGAACGCGAGCGCCAGATGAAGAAGGTGCTCGATCCCCTGCGCGACAAGTACGACCTGATCATCATCGACTGCTCGCCTTCGCTCGGCCTGGTCACCGTGAACGCCCTGACCGCCGCGGACAGTGTGATCGTGCCCGTCCAATGCGAGTATTTCGCCCTGGAAGGATTGGGCAAACTGCTCAACACCATCAAGATCGTGCAGCAGCGGCTGAACCCTGAACTGGTGATCGAGGGCATGTTGCTTACGATGTACGACAGCCGACTGCGACTGGCCAACCAGGTGGTGGAGGAAGTGAAGACACACTTCCAGCAGCTCGTGTTCGACACGGTGATCCACCGCAACGTGGCCCTTGGCGAGGCGCCCAGTCATGGGCAGACCATCATCATGCATGACGCCAGCTGCAAAGGCGCGGTGAACTACCTCAATCTGGCCCGGGAGATCCTGCAGAAGAACCAGATGACGCGCATCCCCGACCATGAGCGGACGATCCCATTGGAACAATGACCAAGAAACGCGGGCTTGGGCGCGGCTTGAGCGCCCTGCTGGAGGACCCTTCCAGCGACATCACCACTCGCGCACCCATCACCGAGGTGGGTGGTCAGCGCGTGGTGGGCGGCGTCAGTGAACTGCCCGTCGACCAGATCGGACCGAACCCCTTCCAACCGCGCACGCATTTCGCCAAGGAGGCCCTGGTGGAACTGGCCACGAGCATCCGTGAACTGGGCGTGATCCAGCCGGTGACCGTCCGCAAGGTCGGCTACGACCGGTACCAGCTCATCAGCGGTGAACGACGCTTCCGGGCCGCGCAGGCCGCCGGGCTCACGGCGATCCCCGCGTTCATCCGTGTGGCCAACGACGAGGCCATGCTGGAGATGGCACTGGTCGAGAACATCCAACGCGAGGACCTCGATGCGATCGAAGTGGCCATCAGCTTCAAGCGATTGATCGACGAGGTGAAGCTGACCCAGGAACAACTCAGTGGGAAGGTGGGAAAGGACCGCACCTCGGTCACCAACTACCTGCGCCTGTTGAAGCTCCAGCCCGAAGTGCAGATGGGCATCCGCCAGCGGCAGATCGGCATGGGCCATGCCCGGGCCCTGCTCGCCGTGGACGACCCCGACCAACAGATCGAGCTGTTCCGCAGGATCGTGGCGGGACAGATGAGCGTGCGCCAGGTGGAGCAGATCGCCCGGGAGACCAGATCAGGTGGTGCGCGTACCGCCCGTGCCAGCGCGAAGAGCAGGCTGCACCGCGAGACCTCCCGGATGCTCAGCGACCGCTTTGGCACGAAGGTGGCGGTGAAACAGAATGCCCAGGGCCAGGGCCGCATCGAGCTTGCCTTCCGGAACGGTGGCGAGTTGGAGGCGCTGCTCAACAAGCTGGGCGTTTAATCCGGTCAAGTGCTCCGCCCTCTCCATCCATTGACCCGCACCTCGGTGAGGCACATGGTGGTGCTGCTGGTGCTTGTTGGCAGCACGTTGACCAGGGTGCGCGCACAGGACCGGACCATCGATCCCACCCCGGTCCTGGTCATGGATACCTCCCGGGTCCTCACCTGGAAGGACCGTCACTCCCCCACCCGCGCCGCGATCTACTCGGCGGTCGTTCCAGGACTTGGACAGGTCTACAACAGGAAATACTGGAAAGTGCCCATCGTGTTCGCCGGATTGGGTGTGAGCTACTATTTCATCGATCGGAACCGCTCGCAGTTCCATCGGTACAAGGACGCCTACATCGCCATCGTGGACGGTGACCCGGGAACGGTGGACGAATTCAACGGGCAATACAGCGCGAGTGCCGTGCTCGATGTGGCCAACACCTACCGGCGATGGCGCGACATCAGTTACATCTGTGCGGGACTGGTCTACATCCTGAACGTGATGGATGCCGCAGTGGACGCCTATTTCGTCCATTTCGATGTGAGCGATGACCTGTCGCTTTCTTTTGGTCCGGCAGTGGACCTGGCCGCGCAAGGGGCATTGGGGATCGGACTGCAGGTGCGTCTGTAGACCGCGATCTCCAGCAGGACCGCAACCTCGTCATCGGGTTCCGCGTAGGAAGGGCACCTGTCATTGCTTCGGACGACCTGATGAACTGCAAGGACACATTGAAGATGGCCGCGCTGCTGGCCGTTGTCTGCACAGGCAACGGCTGCAGCCAAGGCCTGCTTCAGGACAACACATCGGAGGGCGTGATCGAATATGCCCTCTCTTTCCCGGAATATGACCCGAACGGTATCATGGCGGGCATGTTGCCGGAGAGCACCACGCTCACATTCAGCAAGGGCCGCGAATTGGCCGAACTGAGTGCCGGGATGGGGGTTTTCCGGACGAGCATCATTACGGACAACGTGCGTCGGGAAATGAGCTATCACCTGAGCGTGTTGAACAAGAAGATCGTGTCGCATCTGCAGCAACGCGACATGCCCACGTTCAACAAGGAGGAACCACCGCTCACACTACTCTACACGGACGAGATCGACACCATTGCCGGCTACCCCTGCAAGAAGGCCATCGCCATTTTCGGATCCATGGACATGCCGGAGATCGATCTGTACTACACCGATCGGATCGCCCTGGACGACCCCAACTGGTATGGCCCCTTTAGCGAAGTGCCGGGGGTCCTTCTGCGCTATGAAATGGTGCAATACGGGATGCGTATGCGACTGGAAGCCATGACAGTTAGACCAGGCCCAGTGGATGGGTCCAAGTTCGACGAACGTGGAGGTTTTGCGCAGGTATCCCCCGAAACGCTCCACGCCGAACTGGAACAGGTGTTGAGCACATTCAGTCTCTGACCGCTGTTTTCACGGGCCGGCTGTTGATAATAGCCGCCGTCCCTGGTCCGTTCTCCCTGATGCCCCCCGGTACTTTTGAGCGTTCGCGCGCGATTGCGCGAGAGTTCCCCCATCGTGGCGAATACGCAGAAGAACAAGGTCCGGGACGACGAAGGAACAGTGTCGCCCCCCAGGAAGAAGCGGAACAAGGCCAAAAAAAGTGGTGGCGGTCCGGTGCACCACATCCGTACCTTCTTGAGCGACAGGCGCGTGCACAAGGTGCTTGGCCTGTCCTTGGTGCTTGGTTCAGCCTATCTGCTCGTGGCGTTCATCTCCTACCTGTTCACCTGGAAGGAGGACCAGGACCTGATGAACCGTTCCTGGCGGATCTTCTTCGATCCCACGGTGCGCGTGGAGAATTGGCTGGGCAAGCTCGGCGCACTGCTCTCCCATCAGTTCATCGCCCTGTGGTTCGGGCTCGCGGCTTTCGCGCTGGTCCTCTGGAGTTTCCTGCTGGGCACACGCATCCTGCTGCGTACGTGGCTCCTCCCGGCACGTCGTGCTTTGGGTTGGACCGCCATGGCGCTCTTCTGGCTCCCGGCCCTGTTCGGGTTCTTGTTCCGAAGCGGTGATGCGGCGTTCCTGGGCGGCGGGCTCGGGCTCACCATCAACGCGCACCTCACGAGCCTGATCGGGAATTTCGGAACAGGTGCCCTCCTGCTGTTCAGTTTGGGCGGTTTCCTCGTGTACACTTTCGATCCTTCCTTCCATTGGGTCCTTGGGCTGTTCCAGAAGGAGGCGGAAGAAGCCACCGAGCAGCCGGCCGACACGGATGGCTGGGACGTGGTGAAAGGCAATCGCATCCGTGAGGAGGAAGCTACCGAAGCACCGACCACGGAGACCGGTGACGAGGAGGTTCCGGCAGCAACCACTGCCCTGGAATTGGAAATGGCCAACCCGGAGCCCGTGGCCAAGGACACGATGGCAGTGCCCGATCCATCCCTCTCCGACCTGAACAGCAACGACGAGGAGTTCAGTGTGCAGGTGGCCGAGAGCGATGAACAGACGTTGAGCGAGGACGAGTTGGAAAAGCGTCTGCAGGAATTCGGCGAATACGATCCCAAATTGGACCTCAGCAGCTACGAGCTGCCCCCGATCGACCTGTTGGTGGACCACGGCACGGGCGAGCTGACCGTGACCAAGGAGGAATTGGAAGCCAACAAGGACAACATCGTCCGGACGCTGGGCCACTACAACATCGGCATCGAGCGGATCAAGGCCACCATCGGACCCACGGTCACGCTGTACGAGATCATTCCGCAGGCCGGGGTGCGCATCAGCAAGATCAAGAACCTGGAGGACGACATCGCGCTGAGCCTGGCCGCCCTGGGCATCCGTATCATCGCACCGATCCCCGGCAAGGGCACCATCGGCATCGAGGTGCCCAACAGCAAGCCGCAGGTGGTGGGCATGCGCGCCGTGGTGGCCAGTGACAAGTTCCAGAACAGTACGGCCGACCTGCCGATCGTGCTGGGCAAGACGATCAGCAATGAGACCTTCGTCACGGACCTGGCCCGGATGCCCCACCTGCTGATGGCCGGTGCCACGGGCCAGGGCAAGTCGGTGGGACTGAACGCGATCCTGGTCAGCCTGCTTTACAAGAAACACCCCAGCCAGATCAAGTTCGTGCTGGTGGACCCGAAGAAGGTCGAGCTCACCCTCTTCAACAAGATCGAGCGGCATTTTCTGGCGAAGCTTCCCGGCAGCGAGGAGGCGATCATCACCGACACCAAGAAGGTGGTGGCCACGCTCAACAGCCTGTGCATCGAGATGGACGAGCGCTACGAACTGCTGAAGCAGGCCGGCGTCCGCAACATCAAGGAGTACAACACCAAGTTCATCAAACGCCGACTGAACCCGGAGAACGGGCACCGCTACCTCCCCTACATCGTGTTGGTGGTGGACGAGTTCGCCGACCTGATCATGACGGCGGGCCGCGAAGTGGAAACGCCGATCGCACGCCTGGCACAGCTGGCCCGCGCCATCGGCATCCACCTGATCATCGCCACGCAGCGACCGAGCGTCAACATCATCACCGGCACGATCAAGGCCAATTTCCCGGCGCGCATCGCCTTCCGCGTCACCAGCAAGGTGGACAGCCGTACGATCCTGGACAGCGGCGGCGCCGACCAGTTGATCGGTCGCGGGGACATGCTGCTGAGCACGGGCAACGACCTGATCCGGATCCAATGCGCCTTCGTGGACACCCCGGAGGTGGAACAGATCACCGAGTTCATCGGCGGCCAGCGCGGGTATCCGGAGGCCCTCATCCTGCCTGAAGTACCCACGGAAGAAGGCGACGGCGCGGGTCTGGACGACGGCGAACGCGACAGCATGTTCGAGGAGGCCGCCCGTCTGGTGGTGCAGACGCAGCAGGGCAGCACCTCGCTGATCCAGCGCAAGCTGAAGCTCGGCTACAACCGCGCCGGGCGCATCGTGGACCAGCTCGAGGCCGCCGGCATCCTGGGCCCCTTCGAAGGTTCCAAGGCGCGCCGGGTCATGATCCCCAACGAGGCCGCGTTGGAGGCCCACCTGAACGCCGACGTGAGCGCGGGGCCGGGAATGGGAGGATTCTAAAGGGCGTTCATCGGATCCGGCCGCCCATGTGTCGATCGCAGGCGGTACTTTCCCATTCGCGATCGAACCTTGTGCTCCTCCGTTGGTCCATCACCCTAACGTTGCACCCATGAACAAGCGCGAATTCCTCAAGACCGGTGGCCTGCTGGGCGTGGCCTCCCTCCTGCCCTCCGGCCGCCTCTTTGCGGCAGGCACCTCCGCAGGCAGCTGTGTGTTGATCCCGACCGAGACCGCCGGTCCGTTCCCGTTGGACCTGACCGCCAATACCTTCTACTTCCGGCAGGATGTCCGGGAGGACCGGACCGGTGCGCGGCTGCGGTTGCGACTGCGTATCCTGGGCGATCAGAATTGCGGGGTCATGGAGAACCTGCGGGTGAACATCTGGCATTGTGACGCGGACGGCGTGTACAGCGGCTACACCAACCAGAACGGCGGGGTGGACACCACGGGCCTGACCTTCCTGCGCGGCTACCAGATCACCGATGCCAACGGCGACGTGGAGTTCCTGACCATCTTCCCCGGATGGTACCCGGGCCGTGTCTGCCACATCCACTTCCAGGTGTACGTGAACTCCAACTACTCCTCCATTTCGCAACTGACCTTCCCCATCACGGAGAAACAAGCGGTCTACACGGACAACCCGACGCTCTATCCGGCCGGGACCGATCCCCTGACACCCTCGCAGGACGGCATCTTCAGCGATGGATACCAATACCAGGAGGCCACGCTGACCTTCAACAGCGGCACACAGGAATACGAGAGCTACCTGGAAGTGACCGTCCAGGGCACAGGCGTGCCCACCGGTCTTCAGGAAGTGCGGAACACGGAACAGTTCGCTCTGGGCCAGAACCAGCCCAACCCGTTCACCGATCGAACGGTGATCCCCTTCAGGCTGCAACGAACCGCGGATGTCATCCTTGACCTGTACGACCTGAACGGTCGCCGGGTGGCCCGACTCGAGCAGGCCGGCCTGCCGGTGGGCGAGCACGCGATGACGGTCGATCTGATCGAATTGGGGCTGCCACCCGCCAACTACGCCTACCAGCTCGAGATCACGAATGCGAGCGGTACCTTCCGGTCCACCAAACTGATGACCGCTCTTCGTTGAGACCGGGCCCAGGCGATCAGAACGCGGACGGCGTTGGGTGAACGCCACCTTACCGGTGGTGGACCATTCCGACGGAAGAACACCCTCCTTCCCCAGCGCCTACTGGCCGTCGGTTCCGCTCCCCTCCTCCGTCGCCTTTTTCAGACCGTCCTCGATCATGTCGTAGAACTGGTCCATCTTGGGGAGGATCACGATCCGCGTGCGCCGGTTCGTGGAGCGATGGTCGGGTGAATCATTGGGGACGAGCGGCACGTACTGGGATCGCCCGCCCGCCGTGATCCGGCCGGGGTCCACGTTGAAGTCGTTCTGGAGCACCCGTGTGATGGCCGTGGCGCGCAGCACGCTCAGGTCCCAATTGTCCTTGATGCAATCCCGCTTGATGGGCACGTCGTCCGTGTGCCCCTCGACGAGCACCTCCATCTCGGGCTTGTCATTGATCACCTTGGCCACCTTGGAAAGGACCTCGTGCGCGCGCGGCGAGATGTCCGTGCTGCCACTGGTGAAGACCATCTTGTCGCTGAGGGAGATGAAGACCACGCTCTTCTCGACGTTCACCGTCACGTCGGTGTCGTTGAGGTTGCCCAGCGAGCTCTTGAGGCTCACCACGAGCGCGAGGGTGATCGAATCCTTCTTGTCCAGTGCGTCCTGCATCGTCCGGATCTGCAGGTCCTTCTCGCGGATGCTCTCCAGCGATCTCTCCAGGTTGGCCGCCTCCTGCGAGGAGAGCGTGGCCATGTTGCCGACGTTGTTCAGCAAGGCCGCGTTCGTGTTGCTCAACTCGTTCACCTGTTCCTTCAGATGCTGGTTGCTTGTCTCCAACGAGGCGATGCGGGTGGCCGACGCATTGCGGCAGCTGTCCAGTGAACGGTTGGCCGCATCCAGCTTGTTGTGGAGTGTCTCGTTCGACAGCTGGATGGCGACATATTTCTTCTTCGAGACACAGGAGGCCAGGACCAGCAGCAGGCTCAGGGAGATCAGGATCGTGCGTTTCATGGTGTTGCGGTGATCGGCATCGAAATTAGGCGTCCTCCGATCAACCCGAAGGCCCGCATGCAAATGCGGTGTGATGAGGTCGCACTTCCCATCACCGCCCGTTCACCCCATCTTTGCACCCCGCCGCGACCCACCCCGGCGGACCAACGGCATGGCGAAGAAGATCGAACGACGCAACTCGAAGATCCACGGCAATGGTGTGTTCGCCACGCGGCGGATCAGGAAGGGCGAGGAGGTCGTCGAGTACAAGGGACGGTTGATCACCCATGACGAAGCGGACGAGACCTACGGCGGCGAGGATACCGGGCACACATTCCTGTTCACTCTGAACGACAAGTACGTGGTGGACGCCAACGTGGGCGGCAACATCGCCCGATGGATCAACCACAGCTGCGCACCCAACTGCATCGCATACACGGAAGGGCACAAGAGCGGCAAGAAGAAGAAAGACCGTGTGGTGATCGAAGCGCTGCGCGAAATCCGCAAGGGTGAGGAGCTGACCTACGACTACGAGATCGGCATCGATGGGCCGATCACCGCGGCCGAAAGGAAGCTGTGGGTCTGCCATTGCGGTGCACCGGAATGCACGGGCACCCTGCTGAAGGTGAAACCCCGCAGGAAGCAAGCTGTTCGAAAGAAGACCCAGGCCCGGACAAAGGCGCGCGTCCGTCAGCGGAGGAAGGCCGCCTGAACCGGCTGGCACGGCTCTTGCTCCGGAGTGCCGACTACATTTGCCGCACCATGCACAAGACGATCACCCTTCTGGCCCTTGGCCTGTTGGCCACCCAATCGCTCCACGCCCAGGACGACCCGAAGAGCAAGGCCATCATGGACCGCCTCATCGCCAAGAACAAGTCCTACACCAGCTTCGAGGCCGAGTTCACCAGTCGCCTGCAGAGCACGAAGGACAAGCTGGACGTCAAGCAGGAGGGCCACGTGCAGGTGCAGGGACGCAAATGGCACCTGGTCCTCGATGCCAATACCGTGATCAGCGACGGCACCACGATGTGGACCTACAACAAGGAGGCGAACGAGGTGACGGTGAACAGTACCAGCGAGATGGACCAGGACCTGGACCCCAGCAAATTGCTCAGCATGTACGAGACCGGGTTCAAGAGCATGTACGTGGGTGAAAGCACCGATCCCCACGGCGTGGTGAAGCAGGTGGTGAAACTGTTCCCGACCGACCCTGCGAAGAAGAACTACCACACGGTGGTGCTCACCATCGACAAGGAGAAGGTGCAACCGCTGGATGTGACCATCCTATACAAGGACGGAAGCGAGGTGACCTACACCCTGAAGAAGTTCGTGCCCAACCCCGCGCTGAACGATGGGCTCTTCGCCTTTGACAAGAGCAGGTACCCCGGCGTCGAGGTGAACGACATGCGGTAGAGAGGGGCCTTTCGGACCCGGCCGCAGCGCTTGAATGATCCGCGCACGACCTTTGTTGGACCCGGATCCACGACGGGACCAGCGATCCATGGACACCACGAAACGCATACATGTCACGGCCCGATCCGAGGGTGCTCCCTACGCCACGGACGTGACCGCCCGACAGCATACCATCCGGGTGGACGAACCCCAGGAGGATGGTGGCACCGACACCGCGCCCAAGCCCCATGAACTGCTCTGCGCGGCCCTGGCCTCGTGCACCGCGATCACCATCCGGATGTACGCCGATCGGAAGCAATGGCCCCTGAAGGCGGTGATCGTGGACGTGGACATGGAGCGCTCGAGCGCCTCGGGTCATGTGGATACGCGGCTGCACATGACCCTGTCCTTTGAGGGCGACCTGGACCAGGCCCAGCGCGAGCGCCTGCAGCAGATCGCGAAGGCTTGTCCGGTCCATCGTACCTTGGAAAATCCGATCCACATCGCGACCGACCTCGCATGAGCGAAGAGGCATATCGTTATTCCAACGGCACCATCACCGTCCATTGGCGGCCGGAGCGGTGCACCCATTCCACCAACTGCTGGCGCGGACTGCCGCGTGTGTTCCAACCCCGCGATCGTCCCTGGGTCAAGATCGATGGAGCAGAGAGCGAACGCATCGCCGAACAGGTGGGGCGCTGCCCCAGCGGTGCCCTGCAGGTCACTTGGAACGCCGATGCCGAAAAGTGACCTTGCGACCGCTACGACGCTGGAGGGCATCATGGACAGTGCGGCCTACCTGCAACGCATCGGCCTGACCGAACGGCCGGACAACGACCTCGATGGGCTGCGGGCACTGCACCTGGCCCACCTGCATCGTGTCCCCTTCGAGAACCTGGACATCCGCTGGAAGGTGCCGATCGTACTGGAGCAGGGGCCGCTCTTCGCCAAGATCGTGCAACGGCGCCGCGGCGGCTTCTGCTACGAGCTGAACGGTCTGTTCGCCTGGCTGCTGGAGGACCTCGGCTTCCGGGTGGAGCGCATCCAGGGACAGGTGTTCAACGAGCGCAAACGCCAGTTCGGCCAGCCCTTCGACCATATGGCGCTGCTGGTGTACGTGGACGACCGCCCCCACCTCACCGACGTGGGCTTCGGCGAGCTCTTCATGGCGCCGATGCTGATGGAGATCGGCCACATCCACCGCGAGGACGGACGGAGCTACCTGCTGGCGGAGGATGAGGAAGGCTGGATCGAACTTTGCCGCACGAACGGCTCCGGGGCCTTCACACCGGTCTACCGCTTCTCCACGGAAGTGCATCCGTTCGAGGCGTTCGGCCCGATGTGCACCTACCACCAGACCTCGCCGCAGTCGCACTTCACGCAACGCACCATCTGCACGCTACCCTTGCCCGGAGGGCGTGTCACCCTCACCGACCGCCGCTCGATCCTGACCCGGGAAGGTCTGCGCGAGGAACGTTCCTTCACCGGCGATGAGTTCCATGAACTGATGCGCACGCACTTCGGCATGGACGAGCTGCCGGTGGAGGCCGTCTGGCCGGTCCCGAAGCAGGGTCATGGGCGACAGGGGTAGTCTCGGATACCTTTGGCCCCATTCATTTTTGCCCATGGAGAATCTGCAGGAGTTCTGGCATTTCATCACGCATCTGAACGAAACGCTGCCTGCGTTCATCGACCAGTACGGTCTGTGGATCTATGCGTTGTTGTTCGCGATCATCTTCATCGAGACCGGACTGGTGGTGATGCCCTTCCTGCCGGGCGATTCGCTGCTGTTCGTGGCGGGATCGCTCGCCGCGGGAGGCATGCTGCACTACGGCGCGTTGTTCGGGCTGCTGTTCCTCGCCGCGGTGCTGGGCGACAATGTCAACTACTGGGTGGGCCGCTATTTCGGGGCGCACGTGGTGAAATGGCACATCGCCGGAAAGCCCTTGGTACGACCGAAACACCTGGAGCGCACCCACGGCTACTTCGAACGCTTCGGGGTGAAGACGATCATCATTGCGCGCTTCGTACCCATCGTGCGCACCATCACCCCCTTTGTCGCGGGCATCGGACGCATGAGCTACCGAAATAAGTTCCTGCCGTTCGACGTTTTTGGCGGTGCCCTATGGATCGGACTGCTCCTCTCCGCCGGCTACCTGTTCGGCCGGCACCCCTTCGTGCAGAAGCACTACGAAACGGTGATCCTCGCCATCGTGGCCCTGAGCGTACTGCCCATGGTGGTGGAGTTGGCACGCCAACGCCTGAAGCGACCCGCGGCATGATCCCCACGGGCCGCCCATGATGACCTATGGATTGATCGGCCGGCCGTTGGGCCATTCCCGCAGCCCGGCGCTCTTCGCGGATCTATTCCGCGAAGAAGGTCTCAAGGACCATCGGTACGAAGCCTTCGACCTGCCGGAGATCGCTTCCCTCGCGGACCTGCTCCAGCAGCGCCCCGACATTCGCGGCTTGAACGTCACGATCCCCTACAAGCAGGCGGTCATCCCGTTGCTGGATGCGCTCGACCCCACGGCCGCAGCCGTCGGCGCGGTGAACACGATCCACATCGCGGAGGGCCGCCTGACCGGTCACAACACGGACGTGGAGGGATTCCGGACCACGATCGCACCCTACCTGAAGGACCTCGTGCCGGCGGGCAGCGGCATCAAGCCGCGCGCGCTGGTGCTGGGCAGCGGCGGGGCGAGCCGGGCCGTGGCCTTCGTGCTGCGCGAGGCGGGCGTGCGTTTCCGCATCGTGAGCCGCAGCCGCGAGCGGGGCGACCTGACCTGGGACCTGGTGGACCCGACGGTGGTGAAAGTGTGCCCGCTGATCATCAACACCACGCCCCTGGGCATGGCACCCGACCGGGATACCCTCCCGGACCTTCCCTACGAAGCGATCGGACCCCGACACGTGCTGATCGACCTGGTGTACGAACCGGAACGGACGCGCTTCCTGGAGGAAGGTGAGCTGCGGGGCGCCCGCACGGAGAACGGGATGGCCATGTTGCGCGCGCAGGCCGAGGCCGCCTGGCGGATCTGGAAGAGCTGATCGCCCTCAGAGCGGATCGGGCAGGTCCTTCACGTACTCACTGAGGATGTCCGTATTGGTGGCCACCTCGATGTACTCGGCATAGGGCAGGCCGATCCGCAGGTACATCTCGACGAAGTAGCCCTCCATGCGGTAAAGGTGCACCTGGAAGCCGCCATGCCGGCGAACGCCGATGTGCGCTCCCTCGGCCTTGAGCCGTTCGAGCCGCTCCGGACGGCCCATGCGGCGAAAATCCCCTTCGGAGGTCACGAGCGCGTGCAGGCGCGCACCACCATCACCACGATGCACATCAGGAACATCAGGATGCTGATGCGGTTGATGCCGTGCATGAAGCGCAGGTTCACGTTCGTGCTGGAACGCCCGAAAAGCGTGCGCGGGTCGAGGTAGTAGCCAAGGCGCTTGAAGAACATCCCGACCAAGGTAGCATGCGGATGACCGCATTCGCACGTTCGTACAGCAAGCCCGCCCTTCAGGAGGTCGGTGGATGGTGTTGGTCCTTATGCCGAAGCATCTCCGAACCGGAGACCACATCGAACAATTCCTCGTCGATCGCCTCCTGCCGGAGGTGGTCGTATGCCACCTGCAGGTCATCCCGGATCGATCCAATGTTGCGTTCCGCGCGCTGCATGGCCGCGAGTCGCGAGGCATTCTCCGCAGCCAGTGATGCGGAACAGGCCCGAAAGACCGATACGAACACATACTCCCGAACGAGCGCGCCGAGCACCTTCCGGCGATCACCCAGCACTTCGGGCGTGCATCGCCGCGGCCATGGACGCTGGGCCATGCGGCGCATCCAGGCCTCGTCCAACGGCAGTGGGCGTTCGATCACCGGCACATGGGCGGTCCTATCCGTCGGTCCGTTGTAGAGCACATGGAGCGAAGCAGGGCCGGTCTCCATGAGCAGACGGCCCACCAGAGGACCGATCGCCTCCGTGGAGCCGGGCACGGCATAGGAGGCGGTGACCGCCTGTCCTGCATCCTCCATCCTGTCCCGCAGTCGCTCACCGACCACATAGATGCGCGCATGCTGTGGAAGATCGCCCTTTTGCTGCAGGAACAAGGTGACGACGGAATCGTTGAATCGACCGACCAATCCCTGGTCCGTGCCGAACAGCACCACCGCCGCCGGACCAGTGGTCTCCCCCATGGTCGCATGCAGATCGAACGGCTCACCGCGCAAACCCACCGTCAGGCCTTGCTCCACGGTGGCGAGATAGTCGTTCAGCGCCTCCAAGGACCGTTCGTAACCGGTGATCGCGGATGCGGCCATCGCTTTCATGGTCCGCACCACGGACCGGAGCTCGGTGGCGGCCTCGATGCGGCCACGCATGTCCTGAAGCGAAGCGGTCATGGGGAGGCCTGACCGGAGGTCCGCTGCGGCACGTCCGCGAGGGACCGTCGGCAGATGTCGATCACCAACTGTTGCTCCTCGTCCGTCATCGCCTCACCGGAACGGAAACGTTCACGCACCGCTTGCGGAAGGGCGGCCACAGAGCCGCGCACGCGTTCTTCGGCCAAGGGCATCCGATCCTCCGGCATGGGATCGAACAGTCCGGCCATGAGCGCGGTAAGGACCAACACCTGTTCCTCGAGCGGCACAGGTGCACCCTCGGGTTGTCGCAGGCAGGCCCTGATGCGCCGACCGTGGGCCAGGACCGTGCGCGTATGCTCGTCCAACCTCGTTCCGAAGCGTGCAAAGGACTCCAGTTCCTCGAACTGGGCATAGGCCAGCTTCAAGCTGCCCGCCGCAGCACGATAGACCGGCCGCTGGGCCTTGCCCCCGACCCGGGATACCGACCGCCCCACATCCACAGCGGGCAGCATCCCCGATTCGAATAGGTGCGGCGAGAGATAGATCTGGCCATCGGTGATGGAGATGAGATTCGTGGGGATGTAGGCCGCGATGTTCTCCGCCTCCGTCGCGATCACCGGCAGTGCAGTGAGCGAGCCCCCGCCCTTCCCCGATGCCAGATGGGTGGAACGCTCCAGAAGGCGGGAATGCAGGTGGAAGATGTCACCCGGATAGGCCTCACGCCCGGGAGGACGCCGCAACAGCAGCGAAAGTTCCCTGTAGGCGCGTGCGTGCTGGGTCAGGTCATCATACACGATCAGCACATCGCGGCCGCGTTCCATGAAATGTTCGGCCATGCTGGTGGCCGCATAGGGCGCGATGAAGGACAACCCGGGTGCCTGATCCGCCCCGGCAACGACCACGGTGGTGTTCGCCATGGGCTGCTTCTCGCGCAAGCGCGCGTTGTCGCGCGCCACAGCGGAGGAACGTTGTCCGATGGCGCAATAGATGCAGATGACATCCTTGTCGCGTTGTTCAAGGATGGTGTCCACGGCGATCGATGTCTTCCCGGTCTGTCGGTCACCCATGATCAACTCCCGCTGACCACGTCCGATGGGTATGAGCGCGTCGATCACCTTGATGCCCGTCTGCAGGGGTTCGGTGACCGGCGCCCGATCCATGATGGCTGGTGCCGGACGCTCGATCGGCAGACGACCGGAATGACGCAGCGGCCCATTTTCGTCCAGCGGCATGCCCAGGGGATCGACCACCCTTCCAAGGAGCGCTTCACCCACCGGAACATCCATCACCCGGCCGGTCCGTTCCACTTCCTCACCGGCGCGCAAACGGGCATGATCACCCAGCAGGGCCACGCCCACTTCCTCTTCGTCCAGGTCCATGGCTATGCCGAGAATGTCGCCCAGGAAGCGCACGAGTTCCTCATAGCCGAGCCCCGGCAGACCGGACACGTGGGCGATGCCATTGGACACGGACAGGATCCTCCCCGTCTCCATGGGGACCAATGCAGGTCGCGTCCTATCCAGGGTCCGCGCCATGGCATCGAGCGTATCCCGCAGTCGCATCCGCATGCCGTGTCCAGGTTCAGTCATGTCGATCGGTGCCGGGATCGGTGCCCTTCCTGAGTAGGGACCGGACCTGCTCCTCCATGTCTCTCAGGTAGCCGCTGATGGTCCAGGACACCTTGAGCCCGTCGGATACCAGTTCGATCCCGTCGATGCGGGTGGCCGGGACCTCGAAATGCAGGTCGATCGTTGCACCGGCTAGGTCCTTGATCGCATGGGACAACGACTTCCGGTGATCCTCGTCGAGTTCGAACGCACTCCGCACGATGACCGGTCCCTTCATCAGCATTTCCCGGAGCCAGGCGCGTTCCTCGTTGGTCGATCCGACGAGCCGTTCGACGAGCTTGTCGGCCATGCGATCCGCAAGCGTCGCATCCGCCAGGTCGTGGAGTGTCTTCCCGGCCAGGGCGAAAACCCCTTCCCGCAACTGGCCGTCGATGGCCCGGTCCACCTCGTCGCGCTCCCGGTCCAGCGCGGTGCGCAGCTGTTCCCGTTGCGCTTCATGTTCCTTGCGCGCGGCATCCATCCACGTGCTGCGCTGCCGTTCCACGTCAGCCTGGACCTGCTTCATCCGGACGTCCCGCTCCCTGTCGAAAGCGGCGTTCCGACGGACAAGTTCGTCGCGTTCCGAAGCGGCCTCGGCCTTCTCACGTGCGGCATCACGCAGCCCCGATGCGATCCGGTCCTCCCGGGCCTGGATGGCATCGAGCACGGGCCGGTAGAGGAAGCGGCGAAGCAACCACACCAGCACCAGGAAATTGATGATCTGCGCAATGATGGTGAACGGATCGAACAGCATCACCGGAGGTCATTTGCCGATCACGTGGTCCCAGAACGGATTGGCGAAAAGGATGATCGTGGCGATCGCGAACGAATAGATCGCCGTGGATTCGATCATCGCCAATCCGACGAAAAGAGTACGCGTGATGGTGGGTCCGGCGTCGGGCTGCTGGGCCAGGGAGCCCAGTGCAGAGGCGACGGACCGCCCCTCGGCGAGGGCAGGGGCCACACAGCCGAGGCAGGTGGTAAGGCCGGCGGTGATGATGGAGATCGCGCCGATCAAGGTGATGTTGTCCATGTCCGTTGTGATGATCGTTCAGTTCATTTGGTCCCTTGGTCGGGATGGGCCGGTCGTTCCCCGCCTTCCCGGGTGGCTGCGGCGATGTAGACGGTGGCCAGCACGCTGAAGATATAGGCCTGGATCATACCGGTGAGCAGGCCCAGGGCGTTCATCACCGCCGGGAAAAGCAGCGGTGTGATGCTGACCAGGATCCCGACGATGACCGTGCCGCTCATGATATTGCCGAACAGACGTACGGCGAGGGCCAGGGTCCGCGACACCTCGCCGATCAGATTGAACGGGAGCATGAACGGCGTGGGCTTCAGGTAGGTCGACAGATAACCGCGCAGCCCCGACCGCCTGATACCGAAGAGCGGCACCGCAAGGAACACGCATAGGGCCAGGGCCGCTGTCGTGGAAAGCGAACCGGTCGGTGGCACGTATCCGGGCAGGATCGCGCACAGGTTCGAAAGGAGATGAACAGGAACAGTGTGCCCAGGAAACCGATGTACCGTTGCGGCTGTTGGAGGCCGATCCGCCGATCGATCGCGGATCCGAGCACAAGGATCTCGAGCATCGCCTGCCAACGCGAGACCTTTTCACCGGTGGAGAGGCGCCGTGTGATGACCCAGGCACCGGCCGAGAGCACGAGCATCAGCACCCATGTCGTGATGATCGTGAGGTTCAGCTTGAGGAAGCCATGCTGCCAGTATACGCTATGATCGGGGCTCAGCTCCATGGGTTGGGCTTTCAGCGGCGTTCTCGGGGCGCGACGACCGGGATGTGCGTCGTGCCATGCGGATGGTCAGGACACGTACGGCGATGATCCCACCCAATGCGGCAAGCGATCCTGCAGCGCGGCCGTAGCGCATGACGAGATACAGGCCGGCAAGCAGGACGGCGAGGCGCAGCACGAAGCTTCCCAGGAACCAGAGAGCAGGACGATCCGAGGTCATGCCATGGCGCACGGTGGTCCACAGGCCACCGAAAAAGAAAATGCCGAGCGCGATCCCCGCGAGGAGCGAGAACATGGTCCGTATGAGCAGTCCGGTGGTGATCATTCGTCGTCGGCGTGCATTTCCTTGTCCTCCCGGAGCACCCAGCGCCAGGCGTTCAAGCATCCCAGCATCAGTCCCGCCACGAGCAACGTGAGCGTCCAGGACCGACCACCCGGGGACCGGTGATCCAACCACGAACCGACCAGGACACCAGCGATGGTGGGCAGAGCGATGGACCACCCGATCAGCCCGAACATGCCCAGGCCCGACCACACGCTGCGGTGGCCATTTTCCAGGCCTTTGAGACGGCGCGTCTCTTTGCGGCCGATCACGCGGCCCAGGTCCTCCTTGTCATCCGAACGAGGTGTGCGGGTCATGCGCCTTTCTGGAGACGTTCGAGTCTGCGAAGAAAACCGGATTCAAACAGGCCAGTGCGGAGCGGACCACCTGATCATGCTCGTCCAACGCGAGGAATTCCCGTTCGACGGCTTCGCGAAGATGGCCCAGGTCGGCACCGCCGGTCGCATGGCGCACGGAGACCGAGACCTCGTGCCCGATCTTCACCAGGATGCCTTCATCGATGGCCAGATAGACCTCGCCCTCCTCCAGGGTCTCGTAGTGGAGTATCCCCGGCACCAGTGCCAGCGTACCGTCCAGCCGGTGCGGCAACAGACCGAAATATCCGTCCGTCGACTCCACCACCATCCGGCGAACATCCGGCACATCGGCGAACACTCCCGAAGGAAGCAGGATCCTAAGATGCATGGTCCGTCCTTCCATGGGCGCTGGTCCTTTGAAATGCTTCATCGATCGTCCCGACCATGTACAATGCGCTTTCCGGCAGTGCGGCACATTCATCCCGAAGGATCCGCTCGCACCCCTCGAGGGCATCGGCAAGACCTACGGTTCGCCCTTCGTAGCTGCTGTACGACCCGGTGGTATGGAACGGCTGGGTGAGGAACCGCTCAAGCTTGCGCGCACGGTCCACCACCCGGCGGTCCTCGCTTGACAATTGCTCCAGTCCGAGCATCGCGATGATGTCCTTCAATTCCTCGTACTTGGCCAGCGTGCTGCGTATGGCCATGGCGAGCCAGGCATGCCGTTCGCCGATCACGGCCGGCGTGGCCATGCGCGAGCCCGAACGCAGGGGATCGATCGCCGGGTACAGCCCTTCCCCGGCGCGTTTGCGCGAGAGCACGATGGAAGCCGACAGATGGGAGAAGGTGTGAACGGCGGCCGGGTCCGTGAGATCATCGGCCGGAACGTATACCGCCTGGATCGACGTGATGGCACCTGTGCTGGTGCTGGCGATGCGCTCCTCGAGCGCCGCCAGTTCGGTGCCCATCGTCGGTTGGTAGCCAAGCCGGGACGGCATGTGGCCCATCATGCCGGAGACCTCCATGCCGGCCTGGATGAACCGGAATATGTTGTCCATCAGCAGCAGGACATCGCGGTGTTCCTCATCGCGGAAGTACTCGGCCATGGTCAATGCCGTGTGTCCGACGCGGAAGCGGTTCCCCGG
The DNA here is from genome assembly GCA_020635655.1 of Flavobacteriales bacterium. GTDB lineage: Bacteria > Bacteroidota > Bacteroidia > Flavobacteriales_F > PHOS-HE28 > PHOS-HE28. The sequence goes on along the minus strand of JACJZI010000004.1, from coordinate 68,625 downwards.
CAGCTCGTTCATTTGACCGAAAACCATCACCATACCCGGGAGGACGCCGGTCTCCTTCACGGTGGCATACAGTTCGGCACCTTCGCGGCAGCGTTCCCCGATCCCGCAGAAGAGACTGATGCCCTCCTGCTTGTTGATCACATTGTGGATCATCTCGGTGAGCAGCACGGTCTTCCCCACTCCAGCTCCACCAAAGAGCCCGGCCTTGCCACCGCGCTCCAACGGCATCAGCACATCGATGATCTTGATCCCTGTTTCGAAGACCTCGGACCGCACGGATCGCTGTGACAACGGTGGTGGTGGCTGATGCACACTGCGCCAGGACATCCCGGTGAGGGGGCCGCCCCGATCGATGGCCTGGCCGAATACATCGAGCATGCGCGACCGAAGACCGGGGCCGACCGGAGCCTGCAGCGGCCCACCGGTATCCTTCACGGTCATGCCCCGGGCCAGGCCTTGTGCGGCGGTCATGGCCATGCCACGGACGGTCCGCTCATCCAGTTGGGATCGCACCTCGATGACCACCCCGGGGGCGTCTCCCGCTCTCAAAAGTGCGTGGATCAAGGGTAGCGCGCCCTGGAAGCGGACGTCCACGACACTGCCGTGAACGGCGACCACGGTACCCCTGGTAGCCGACAAGTGCGATGGAGCGGTCCCCAGATCCGCTGCCGTCCCGTGCGCATTCGTTCCCGCTCTGCTCATCGTGTCACGCTGTCCCTGACCATCGTTGTGTCCATCAAATGTGCGCGATCCCGACCGTATCCCATCTGCCGGACACACGAACGCCCCGTTGCCGGGGCGTTCGCGGTCGGCAGAAGGCCTGGACCGATCACCGTACGGTGGCCTTCGCCTTGGGAGCCGAAGCATCGGCCTTCCCATGGACCGACGAGCCGGATGCCGCTTCCGCGCGCATCGCGCTCCTACCCCTGTCCCATTTGTTGTATTGCTCGGCGGTCAGGACGCTCTTCACCTGCACCTCGCGCTCACGGAGCATGGCCGCCTCCATCTTCATGTTCTCCTCCCTGCCCATGGTCTGCTCCTTCGTCTTCAATTCGTCATGGCTCTTGGCGTAGCGTTGATCGATCTCCCTCAATCGGTCCGTTTGATCGGTGCTCAGGCCAAGTTCCTTGGTCATGCGGTCCACATCCAGGTCCCGCCAGATCATCGCCGCATGCGGGGCACGCTGGGCGGTGGCGCTCTCCGGTCGGGATACCGGATCGGTGGTGTGGGCGTTGCCTTGGGCGCTCGCGGCTGCGGCGAACAACAGGCCGCTCATCAGGGCGGCGGCATGCAAACTGTTTTTCATGGTCCGTGTCATTATTGGACGGGGCAAAGCTTTGGGCGTCGCGAAGCGATGTGTTCGGGATCAACATTTTTTTTGACCGACTGTTAAAACGACCGGTCCGATCCGGATGCGCACCGCCCTCGCATGACGATCTTTGCGCCTTCCGTGTCCTTCACGCTCAGTTCCGAATTCCAGCCCACCGGCGACCAGCCCGAGGCGATCCGTCAATTGGTGGAGGGCGTGAATGCCGGTATGCCCTATCAGACCCTGCTGGGTGTGACGGGAAGCGGAAAGACGTTCACGATCGCCAATGTGATCGAACAACTGGACCGGCCCGCGTTGATCCTCAGCCACAACAAGACCCTCGCCGCACAGCTCTATGGCGAATTCAAGCATTTCTTCCCGAACGACCGCGTTGAGTACTTCGTCAGCTACTACGATTACTACCAGCCGGAGGCCTACCTGCCGGTGACCAACACGTACATCGAGAAGGACCTTTCGATCAACGACGAGATCGAGAAACTGCGTCTGAGCGCCACGAGCGCGCTGCTGAGCGGACGGCGGAACGTGATCGTGGTGGCCAGCGTGAGCTGCATCTACGGCATCGGGAACCCGGCGGAGTTCCACAAGAGCGTCGTGCATCTGGCCAAGGGCCAGAAGATCTCCCGGAACAAGCTCCTGCTGGAACTGGTGGAGGGGCTTTACAGCCGTAAGGACATCGATCCCACCCGCGGCAATTTCCGCGTGAAGGGCGATGTGGTGGAGGTGATGCTGGCCTATGCTGATGAGGGCCTGCGTATCCATTTCTGGGGGGACGAGATCGAACGCCTGGAGCGGTTCGACACCCTGACAGGCCGCACACAGGAACCCATTGAGAACACCGCTGTCTATCCTGCCAACATCTTCGTGACCAGCCGCGATACGATGAACGCCGCGCTGCAGCAAATCGAGGAGGATATGGTCAAACAGGTGGACTTCTTCCGGTCGATCGGCAAGTCCCTGGAGGCGAAGCGCCTGGAGGAACGCACGCGGTACGACCTGGAGATGATGCGGGAGCTGGGCTATTGCTCGGGCATCGAGAACTACAGCCGGTACTTCGATCAGCGTGATGCCGGCCAACGCCCCTTCTGCCTGATCGACTACTTCCCCGAGGACTACCTGCTGGTGATCGACGAGAGCCACGCCACGATCCCGCAGGTGATGGCGATGTACGGCGGCGACCGCAGCCGCAAGAAGAACCTGGTGGAATACGGCTTCCGGCTGCCCAGCGCGATGGACAACCGACCGCTCACCTTCGATGAGTTCCAGGGGCTCATGGGCCAGACCATGTTCGTGAGCGCAACGCCGGCGAACATGGAACTGGAGCTGAGCGAGGGCATCGTGGTGGAACAAGTGGTACGCCCCACCGGCCTGCTGGACCCACCGATCGAAGTGCGACCGAGCACGGACCAGATCGACGACCTGCTGGATGAGATCCGCCACCGGACACAGCGGCAGGAGCGCGTGCTGGTGACCACCCTCACCAAGCGCATGGCCGAGGAATTGAGCGAGTTTCTGGCGAAGAACGGTGTGAAATGCAAGTACATCCACAGTGAGGTGGACACCCTGGAACGGATCGAGATCCTGCGCCAGCTCCGTCTCGGTCTGTTCGATGTTCTGGTGGGCGTGAACCTTCTGCGGGAGGGGCTCGACCTGCCGGAGGTGAGCCTGGTGGCCGTGATCGATGCGGACAAGGAGGGGTTCCTGCGCAGCGACCGCTCGCTGACCCAGACCGCAGGCAGGGCCGCCCGCAACGTGAACGGCCTGGTGATCTTCTATGCGGACAAGATCACCGACAGCATGCGCCGTACGATGGAAGAGACGGAGCGACGACGCGCCAAACAGATGGCCTACAACGAGGCGCATGGCATCACGCCCACCCCGATCAAGCGCGATCGTGCGGACATCCTGCGGCAGACCTCCGTGCTCGAAGTGCGTGAGGACAGACCGCTGCACGCCTACGTGGAGCCCCAGGAACTGAGCATGGCCGCCGATCCGGTCGTAGCCTATATGTCAACGGAGCAGCTGGAAAAGAACTGCGCGATCCTGGAGAAGGAGATGCACAAGGCCGCCAAGCAGCAGGACTACGTGGCCGCTGCACAGCTGCGCGACGAGCTGTTCGCCATGCGCAAGCTCCTGGAGGACCGCGATGGGGATCCCAAGACCAGCGGAGATCGGGCATGATCCGACCTGCACGGAGCGCTATTTTTGGCGGGCGCTATGGGACCTCGCTCCGCGGGTCCATTGCCTCGTTCAAAGAACCCAAGGAAATCGAAAAATGAAGAGATCGCATACCCTGGCGGGCCTTCTTGCTGTCCTCATCGCCGTGCCCATCTCCGCCCAGATCCAGTTCAGCGGTACACCCATCGGCCACATCCATCCACACGGTCTGCTGCCCCAACCACCAACGATCGCCTTTCCGGAGGTGGATGCCGCTTCCCTGTTGGCCGAGGACGCTGCGCGCGCCGCCCAGGGGATCAAGGGCCCCTACCGCTATGGCATGGAACAAGCCGCGAACGTGGACTCGCAGCATGAGGGCATCTGGAGCACCCTCCCGAACGGGGACCGTGTCTGGCGTGTGGACCTCTATTGCCCGGGGGCCTACAGCATCGATCTCGTATTCGACACCTACGTGGTGCCGGAGGGCGGTCGGGTCTTCGTCTACAACGAGACCGGCGATGTAGCAGGCGCGTTCACCGCAGCGAGCCATGCCGGATACCATCGGATGGCCGTGCGTCCCATCTCCGGGGACCGGGTCACCGTGGAATATGACGAACCGGCCGGCTTGGCCGGGCAAGGCCATCTGCACATCGGTCACGTGACCCATGCCTACCGGGACATCCTTGGTCTGACCAAGGGGCTGAACGACAGCGGGGCCTGCAACAACAATGTGATCTGCCCGGAGGGTGACCCCTGGCGCGACCAGATCCGTTCGGTGGCCCGCATCTCGTTCAGCGGATATCTGTGCACCGGTCAACTGTTGAACAACTGTGCGCAGGATGACACGCCCTACTTCCTCACCGCCAACCATTGTGTGGAGGCGGTGAATTTCAACATGAACAACGCGGTGTTCCTGTTCAACTGGGAGAGTCCGACCTGTACGCCCACGCAGAGCGCACCCGCATCACACACGGTCGTGGGCGCCGACGTGCTGGTGCACAACTCCGGAAGCGATGTGGCCCTGCTGGAGCTCAACAACAGTGTTCCCGCCAACTACGACCCGTTCTTCAGTGGCTGGGACCATTCCGGCGTCGCGCCGGCCAATGCCACCTGCATCCATCATCCGAGTGGCGACATCAAGAAGATCAGTTTCGACTACCAGGCACCCACGAACAGCAATTTCAGCGGCGCCCAGTGCTGGAAGATCTCCCACTGGGATGACGGCACGACGGAGGGCGGGTCCTCGGGCAGTGGGCTCTGGGGTGACAACGGCCTTTTGATCGGTCAACTGTTCGGTGGCCAGGCCTCCTGTTCCTACAACTACAATGACTACTTCGGACGTTTCAGTGTGAGCTGGCCGCTCCTGGAGCAGTACCTGGACCCCAATAACGGATGCGGCAATACGCTGGAGGGACAACCCTCGACCGTGGGTATCAATACGCACATCGCGCTCAACTCCCTATCGGTCGCGCCCAATCCCGCCCGGGACCAGGTCTCCGTAGCACTGCCCGATGGCGCGACAGCGGGCGCTCATCTGATCCTTCGCGATGCGCTGGGCCGTTCGTTGATGGACCTTGCGCTGGATGGCGGGCAGCGCCTGCTGGAACTTGACCTGAGCGACCGACCCGCAGGGGTCTACCTGCTGGAACTGACCGGCCCTGGTCAGCACCAGGTCGCCCGGGTGGCGCTGGAGCGCTGAGCGCGGACCGTTCAAGATCCCACGAAAGGGCGTTCGCAGCGGCGTACGCCCTTTTCATTGCTCGCTATCTTGCACTTTGTTCGGGAACGCACCGAAATCCGCCCATGCAGCGATCAGTACTCTCTTCCGCTCTATTCCTGTTGTGTTCCTGGATGTTCCAGGCGCATGCCCAGGTGTCCTTCGGTGGCCGTCCGTACGGACCCCTCGCGGCCAAATTGGGTTGGTCCCCACCCCCAACGCTCGAGCTACCGGCGATCGATGTACAAGCATTGCGTGCAGAGGATGCCCAACGGGCCGCCTCGGGCCTGAAAGGACCCGCCCGTTTCGGGTATTCACACCAGGTGCTCGCCTCCCTCGCGAACGCCGGTACCTGGGACCAATTGCCGAACGGTGACCGGGTCTGGCGCCTCGAGGTGCACTGTCCCGATGCCATCGGGATCGGCCTGGCCTTTGATACGTACGTGATCCCGGACGGGGCCCGGGTATTCGTGTACAATGAGCCTGGCGCGGTGCGTGGTGCATTCACCGCTGCGAGCAATCCCGGGTACCAGGCATTGGGCATGGCCCCGATGGTGGGCGACCGGATCACGATCGAATACGATGAGCCAGCGGCAGTGGCCGGTGAGGGCGCCCTGTCGCTCACGGAGGTCACCCATGCCTATCGCGACCCGTTCGGTCTGCTGAAGGACTTCGGTGACAGCGGTCCGTGCAACGTGAACACGATCTGTCCGGACGGCGACGACTGGCGCCCTGAGATCCGCTCGGTGGCCCGCCTGATCCTGGGAGGCGGCTATTGCACCGGCACCCTGCTGAACGATTGCGCCCAGGACAGCACGCCCTATCTGCTCACGGCCAATCATTGCGTGGGAAGCGGGAATCCGGCGACCTGGGTGTTCCAGTTCCTCTGGGAGAGCCCGGATTGCACCCCCACGGCGCAGGGGCCCATGAACTATACCATCACGGGCAGCACCCTGTTGGTGAACAGTGGCGGCAGCGATGTGGCCCTATTGGAACTGAGCAGCCGACCACCACAGAGCTTCAACCCCTACTACGCCGGGTGGGACAAGAGCGGGGCCGCACCGCAATCGGAGACATGCATCCACCACCCCAGCGGCGACATCAAGAAGATCAGTCACAATTTCGATCCCGCCGATCCACAGAACATCGACGTGGGGAACGGCCCCGCGGACTGCTGGCACATACCGGCCTGGGATGTCGGCACCACGGAACCCGGAAGCAGCGGAAGCGGTCTTTGGAACGAGCAACATCACATCATCGGGCAGCTGTATGGCGGGCAGGCCAGTTGCGCGAACAACGTCAATGACTACTTCGGTCGCTTCGATGTGAGCTGGCCGCTGTTGGAGCCCTTCCTCGGCCAGTGCGGGGACACCCTGCCCGGTCTGGACCCGTTCAACTTCAACGTACCGGTGTCCTATGATGCGGGCGTCACCGCCATCTTCGATCTGCCGCAATACACCTGTGACGACAGCCTGATCCACCCGTATGTCACCCTCAAGAACGACGGGATCACCACGCTGACCTCGATTGATGTGGACTACGACCTGGACGGTGGTGCGATCAGCATGGTGACCTGGACCGGTTCGCTGGACAGCGGCATGACGGCCAATTTCTATCTGCCTCCCATCGTAGTGACCAACGGCCATCATACACTGCATGTGACCTGTCATGACCCCAATGGCGTGAACGACCAGAACGCCTCGAACGACACCTACAGCCAGGAGTTCTGGGTCGCCTTCCCCGCACAGACGGTCACCCTGCACCTGCAGACCGATGATTACGGCAGCGAATCGGACTGGGAGTTGGAGGACGATCTCGGCAACCTGCTCTATTCGGGCGGACCCTACACCGACCACGTCGGTGGCAACCTGATCGACGCCGACTTCTGTCTGGGCGATGGTTGCTACACGTTCACCATCCGCGATTTCGCACAGGATGGCATCTGCTGTGACTACGGCAATGGACATTACACCATCACAGACAGCACGGGCATGGTCCTGGTGAACAGCGATGGCACCTTCACCAACGAGGAGTCCTATACGTTCTGTCTCATCGGCACCTCCGTGCACGAGCGCTCGACGACCGACGGCATCCGCGTTCACCCGAACCCGTCCACCGGCGTGTTCTCCGTGCGCTTTCCCGACCCAGGGAACAAGGCCCACCTGGACGTGCTGGACCTGAGCGGCAGGACCCTCCTGTCAAGGAACCTGGCGAATGGTTCCCGCGAATGCGAGGTGGACATGCAGGACTTCGCGGCCGGCACTTATCTGGTGGAAGTGGCCGGTACCCAGGGCATTTCGGTGACCAAGCTTGAACTGCGCCGTTAGTCGGTCCATACCGGAACACGCGACCGGCAAAGGGGCCCGTTCACCGCACGGTGGGCGGGCTTCCTGCACCTGTGCTAGTAGTGCCACCAGTAATAGAGCAGCTTCACGTACTCATTGTTCACCATCAAGAGACCGTCCTCGCTCCTCCACCACTGGCTTTCATCGAAAGTGAGCGACGGTGCTCCATGCAGTGCGAGGGCGATCCCCGCCTCGCGGCACCGCGGACCGAACACATAGCGCACGCGGCGCAGGTGAAAGCGGGAGGAAAGCACCATGATGCGCGTGAAATGATGTTGGCGGGCATGGGCCACGATCGCCAGGGCCTCTTCCATGGTGCTTGTGCCGACCAGCAACGTATCGCCTTTGTCGACGGGCATCCCGGCGCGCACCGCGGCGTCCAGGCTCACCTGTGCCTCGGGCTCGCAGATCCCCAGTGCCTCCAGGGCACTTGGCACATTGGCACCGGTGAACCAGACATGTGGCGCACTGCCGGTGTTGATGATGCGGGCCGTCTCCTGTCCACGTTCCAAGCTCGCCCCGCCCAGGGTATAGACCGCATCCACCGGCTGCACGGCATCCTCGGACACAAGGAATCCACCCACCGAGCGGAGCATCGGCGCGCGCAGGGTCCAAAGACCAAGACCGAAAAGGACCAATGCCCCTGTCCAGGCCAATGTGCGCCAACTGAAGAGCCGATCGCGCATGCCGACGGTCAATAGGCACCGCTCCGCCGCCGCAGGTACCACTCCAGGGTCAGCAGGGCCAGCAGCACGAAGAAGATCCACTTCAAGGTGATCAGATCGGTGAAGCTCGCGTAGGCGTATGAACGTGCATGCAGCTCATCCCGAGTCTCCAGCTCCTCCTGTAGTCCGGCCATTCCATCCGGACGCAAGAGCCGCCCTCCGGTGGCCGCGGCCAGATCGGCCCACAAGCGTTCGTCCGCAACGGTGTTGGTGCGTTCCGCCGATACCGCCCGCACCACGAACTCGCCCGAGGTCCGCAATTGCTCCTTATCCAGCCGGGCCGTGCCATCATAGGAATACCGCCCCGCGTGCAGCCCGTTGATCGACGACCGATAGCCACGTTCGGTCGGGGTGAGCGCATAGGGCTTTGTCCGGCCCTCTTCATCGGTGAGCGAGACCTCGACCTCCGCCGTGTTCACCAGTTCGTAGTTCAGGTCGTACACCTCGGCCTGCAGGACGACAGGCTCCTGCTCGTCGAAGCTGTCCGGATGATCGATGCGGAAGCGGCTGTCGTCCGTCCTGTTGGCGAGGACCTGCACCAGTTTGCGGAACAGGCCATCAAAATGCTCCGTGGTATGGTCCTGCTGTTGATCGGCCAGACGCCAGCGCCAGATCCCCTCGCCGCAGATGGTCGCCGAACGGACCTCCCCTTGCGGCTGCACCACCACGAGCGGATACTCCGTGCGTACCATGCCGATCATCTGGTCGAACAGCGGTGTCGCACCCGTGGAAACGGCGTATTGGCCGAAGGGCACCTGCAGGGGTGGGAACCGTTCGAACGCATTGATCGTGGCCGGGTCGATCTGGAAGGCCGCAAAGCCCTTGTGAAAGGCCGGTCGCGCATCCGTGACCCCACTTTGCCCAGCGGAGACGTGCACCGCTCCGCGGAGGCTGTTGAGCGCATTGCCGTCGGTTCCCTCGCCGATGATCGTGATCACCGGCACACCCTTCGACAGGCATCCCTGGAGGAAGGGCATCATATCCGTACGGCCTCCGGGGAGCCGATGTGCCACCACCAGATCATGTTCTTCCGGCCTTCCCTGGAAGGTGGCGGCAAAGGCCAGGTCCACCTGGTAGTTCCCCGCGCTCTCCAACGCCTCGCGCAGCGCCCCCAGGTCGGGATGCGGCGATGCCCCCAGCAGCAGCACTTTCTGCCGATCGTCCAAAACGTGCACCACTACATCCGCACTGTTGTTGCCTTCGCTCACTTCGCCTTCCAGCGGACGGACCTGGACCGTATAGCGCTGGATGCCTGGCCGCTCTGCGGTGATCAGCAGCGGAACGTCAGTGATGTAGGGGTCCCCCAGCACGGTCAGTTCCTTTTCCAAGAGGACCTTGTCCGCCTGCAGGACCTGGACGCGACCCCGTCGACCGTCGAGATGCCGCGCCTCGATGTGCGCCACCAGCGGGAATTCATTGCCCAAGTACGCGATACGATTGGCATCCACACCACGCAGCTGAAGGTCGGGACGCACCGTCGTGTCGCCCAGGGCGATGCCATAGATGGGCACACCGAGCTTGGTGGCGTCGTGGCGGGGATCGCGACCCCGGTTGTAGATGCCGTCACCGTCCAGGATCACCGCGCCCAGGTCCGGACCTGCCAGCCGATCATGTACCTCGCGGAGCAATTGCGCGATGTCCGTGCGGTTCTGGTCCTGCTGGAAATGCAAGCCCTCCTCCACGCCTTTCCCATAGGTGAACGTGCGGACGTCGTACTTCTCCGCCAGCCCGGCCACCAGGTCCTGCAGCTGCCGGGCATAAGTGGTCCGGACCGCATTGGTATCGCCGGCAGCCATCAACGAGGATGACCCGTCGTGTGCGAGCACGATGATCGGCCTGCGCACCTCGCGCACCCAGGTGCGTACGACCGGCGACAACAGGAAAAAGGCCAGGAAGGTCACTGCCAAGGTGCGCAGTGCGAAGAGCAGGGCGTTCAGCCCACGGCCCCAACCGTGCCGTTCCGCACCCTTCCGATAGAGCACCACCGCATACCCGGCTCCCAGCAGCAGGCAGAGCGGCGCAAGCCAAAGGGGATATGTGGTGGTGAGGTTCAGGGGGTGGATGGGTATCTGTTAATGGTCAATGGTCAACTGTTGATGGTCATTGGTCCATCGGTGTTGGTCAGCGGTCCAGTGCAGCTTGCTGCCATTGCCTCGAAAAGACCGCGCGCTCCATCCAACCCCATCAGGTCAGCATGCCCCCGCATACGCAAAGGGTCTGGCCGGTGATGTACGCGCTCAGGTCACTGCCGAGGAATACACAGGCGTTGGCGACGTCGATCGGGCTCCCGCCGCGCTTGAGCGGGATGCTCTCGCGCCATTGTTGCACCACCTTCTCGTCGAGCGCACCGGTCATTTCCGTTTCGATGAACCCGGGGGCGATCGCATTGCTGCGGATGTTGCGGCTGCCGAGTTCCAGCGCCACGCTCTTGGTGAACCCCAGGATGCCGGCCTTGCTGGCGGCATAGTTGGCCTGTCCCGCGTTGCCCTTCACCCCCACCACGCTGCTCATGTTGATGATGCTGCCACTGCGCTGCTTCAGCATGGTGCGCATCACCGCCTTGGTCATGTTGAACACGCTCTTCAGGTTGGTGGCGATCACCTGGTCCCAATCGGCCTCGCTCATCCGCATCAGCAACTGGTCGCGCGTGATGCCCGCGTTGTTCACGAGGATGTCCAGTCCACCCCATGCGTTCACCATTTCGTCCACGGCCTTTTGCGCCTGGACCATGTCCGCGGCATCGCTCTGAATGGCCATCACCTTGCGACCGCTCCGGCCCAGTTCCTCCGCCAGTGCATTCGCCTTATCCGGGCTGCTGACGTAGGTGAACGCCACATGCGCACCTTCCTCGATGAACCTTTGGACGATGCCTTTCCCGATCCCACGTGTACCGCCCGTGATCAGAGCGGTCTTGTCCTGAAGGAGAGCCATGCGGCGAAAGTACGGTTGCCGGAGGATGCATCCATCGTGCCGACGGGCGCATCGGATCCCAGTGCCGAAATTCGCCGGTATGGTGCACCATCGACTGAACTGGACGCTGGCCTACCTGTTCTGCATCACTGCATTGATGGGACCGGCGATCTGGAACGGCTATCCCCTGCTGTATTCCGATTCGGCGACCTACGTGGTCTCGGGCATGCGCGCCTTCATGCCGCCCGATCGCCCGATCACCTATGGCCTCTTCATCCGGATCACGAGCCTCGGTGGTTTCACGCTTTGGACCACCATCGCCTGCCAGGCGGCCATCACCGTGCGACTCATCGAACTGGTGCTGCGCCGTGTCGTTCACCCTGGTATGACCGGTCCGTGGACACTCGTCATCACCATCGGCATCCTGTCCATCACCACCGGTCTGCCCTGGGTGGTCTCCCAGGTGATGGCGGACATCTTCAGCCCGCTGCTGCTGCTCTGCATGGTCCTGTTGTTCCTGCCCTCCTCGCCTCGACCTCCCACGTACCAACGTGTGCTGCTCTACGGCTTGTTCACGATCTGTGTGGCCGCGCACCTGTCGCATCTCGTTCAGACCCTTCTCCTCCTGATGCTCCTGCTCCTGGTCCGCCTTGGATCGCAAGTACCGGTCGTCCGGAGGATCCCGCTACGACCGGTCCGGACCATGACCATCCTGGCCTTGCTCACCTATCCGATCACGATGTACGCTACCGCTCTTTCGGGCAATGTGTACTTCATGGGTGCCATGGTCGAACACGGTATTGCGAAGGCGTTCCTCGAACGCCATTGCGAACAGGAGGACCTCAAACTATGTGCGTGGAAGGACGACCTCCCCGATCGGTCCTACGCGTTCGTGTGGGATCGGGAAGGGCCGATCGGCAGCTACAGCGGCTGGCAGGAAGCCAGCGATGAGTTCGGTCGGATCATCCGGGCCTCTTTCATGGACACCGACCTCCTCGTCCGGCACATCCGCATTTCCTTGGAGGTCACCTGGCAACAGCTGGGGATGTACGCCATCGGCGATGGATGGGGACCCTTCCGCGAAGGAAGCCATGTGTACCGTGTGCTGAAGGCGCACATGCGACACGACATGGCGGCCTTCACCAGTTCCAGGCAATACAACGGGCGGATCGGACCGATCGATGCCCTCAAACCCCTGCATTCCTGGATGGTCCGGATATCCTGGGTCGCGCTGGTCCCTTTGATCGTGGGCATGGGCCGCTCGGGCCGGATCGAAATGCTGGTCCTGGTCCTGACGCTGCTCGTCGGCATTCTGATCACCGCCTGGGGTGGTGCCACCTTCAGCGGCGCCCTGGACCGGTTCGGTTGCAAGACGATCTGGCTGGTATGCCTGCTGGCCCTTGCTGGAACGTTGCTTCCCCGCACCGCAAAGGTCCCTCCGGTCAACAGTGGACCATAGGCACATGCAAGGGCGTCCCTCCATGCTCATCGTCTTCGGGGTGATCCTGGTCCTGCTCGGGACCCGGCTCGAATATTCCGAGCTGCGTGGCGGAGCCGCCATACAGGTCACCCGTTGGGATGCCCTGGGCTACTACCAGTACCTCCCGGCCGTGGTCCTGTACCGGGATATCGCCCGGCAGGATTGGCTGGAAGGCATCGACAGCACCTATCACCTGAGCGGGGGTTCGATCTATCAGGTGTTCGACCTCCCCAACGGCAACCGGGCCACCAAATACTTCTGCGGCATTGCGATCATGCAGCTGCCCTTCTTCGTCGTCGGGCATGTCATCGCGGGCTGGACGGGCCATCCGCAGGATGGGTTCTCCATTCCCTACCAGTGGGCCATCGGGATCAGCCCGATCGTCTATTGCATCCTGGCCCTGTTCCTCTGGCGGCAGGTCTTGTTGCGCTATTTCAGTGATGGGGTCGTCGCATTGACGATCGTGCTCGTGGTGCTGGCCACCAATGCCATCCAATACATCAGCGTGGACAACGCCCAGACCCACGGCTACCTCTTCGCACTCTATGCGCTGGTGCTCTGGGCCACCGTGCGCTGGCACGAAAAGCCCGGCAGGGGTCGCGCGGCGCTGATCGGAGCGACCGTGGGATTGGCCACGGTAGCACGTCCTACGGAGGCGATCATGCTCTTCATTCCGTTTTTCTGGGGCATCCACGACAAGTCCACCGCCCGCGCGAAGTGGGCCCTCCTTCGCAAGCACCCGGACCATGTGGCATTTGCAGTGGGCTCGGCGTTCCTGGCCTTTCTGCCGATGCTGATCTATTGGAAGGTCGTCACCGGTTCATGGGTCTTCGACGTGGGCAGCAAGTGGGAGTTCCTCGATCCGCACTGGCGCGTGCTGTTCGGCGGGGAGAAGGGCTGGTTCATCTACACGCCGGTCACGGTGCTCTTCGTCGCGGGGCTCTTTTTCATGAAGAGCCGGCCGTGGAAGCGCAGTGTGCTTGTTTACGTGCTGCTGAACATCTGGATCGTGATCGCGTGGCACGACTGGCGTTATGGCGGTTCCTACTCCACGCGTGCCCTGGTCCAGAGCTATCCGGTATTGGCGCTCCCCTTCGCAGCCTTGTTGGAGCGCGCCCTGCGCACCCGATGGCGTTGGCCGATGCTCGCGCTATGCGGCTACCTCCTCTTCGTGAACGCCTTCCAGATCTACCAGTACAACCACGACGCCATCCTGCATTATGACCGGATGAACTTCCGCTATTACCGGGCGATCTATCTGAACGCGCACCCCACCGCGGAGGAACGGGCGCTGATGGACCCGGAGCGGTAGGGGTCGTGGATCGGTCTTTTCGCAGAGGACACGGAAGGCGCAGATGAAGGCTTCGGGAGGCGGGATAGGCAAAAACTCCGTGCCTCAGGGCCTCCGTGTGCCTCTCCTCTTTGCGTGCCTGGTGCCTTGGCCGTGAATGCCTTCTTCCGCAGAGGACACATTCACCCGACCTACCCCAGCACCTCCTTCACCTTCGCGCCGATGGTCGCGGGGCTGTCCACGACATGGATGCCGCACTCGCGCATCACCTTCTTCTTGGCGGCCGCGCTCTCGTCGGCGCCGGACACGATCGCACCGGCATGGCCCATGGTGCGGCCCTTCGGGGCGGTCTCCCCGGCGATGAAGCCCACGACGGGCTTTTTGCAATTCTCCTTGATCCACTTCGCCGCACGGATCTCGAGGTCTCCGCCGATCTCGCCGATCATCACGATGGCCTTGGTGTCCGCGTCGTTCGCGAAGAGCTGGATCGCCTCCAGCGTGGTGGTGCCGATGATCGGGTCGCCGCCGATGCCGATGGCCGTGGTGATGCCCAGCCCCGCCTTCACCACCTGGTCCGCCGCCTCGTAGGTCAGGGTGCCTGATTTCGACACGATGCCCACGTGGCCCTTCTTGAACACGAAGCCGGGCATGATGCCCACCTTGCAGGCCTCGGCGGTGATCACCCCGGGGCAGTTCGGACCGATCAGCGTGCAGTCCTTCCCACGGATGTACTCACGGGCCTGCACCATGTCCTTCACGGGGATGCCCTCGGTGATGCAGACGATCACCTTGATCCCGGCTTCGGCGGCCTCCATGATGGCATCCGCCGCGAAGGCGGGCGGCACGAAGATGATGCTGACATCGGCGCCGGTGGCCTTGACCGCCTGCTCGACGGTCTCGAACACCGGCCGGTCCAGGTGGGTCTGACCGCCCTTCCCGGGGGTCACGCCACCGACCACGTTCGTGCCGTACTCGATCATCTGGGAGGCGTGGAACGTCCCTTCGCTTCCGGTGAAACCCTGGACGATGACCTTGCTGTGCTTGTCGACGAGTACGCTCATGATCGGATCGGTTCGAAAAAGCGGCCGCTAAAGTAACCCCGCGTGCGGATCAGGCCGGACGGGCGGCGCGCAGACGGTTGTAGCCCAGCACGGCATACAGGGTGGCCCCCATCACCAGGGCGCCGCTGAGGTAGGGCAGGTAATGGCTCCAGCCATAGAACAGCCCACCGATCGTGGGTCCGATCACGCGCGCCAGCGAGCCGAAGCTCTGGTTCATGCCCAGGACCTGGCCCTGTTCGCGGTCGCTGGCCTCCTTGCTGAGCAGCGAGGTGATGCTCGGCATCATGCAGCCGTTGGCAAGCGCGATCATCACGATCGGCAGGAAGGCCACGGGGATGAACCAGTCGAAGGGCACGAAGGGGATGCTGCCCAGGCCGATGGCCATCAGGATGCAGCCAAAGACCAGCAGCCGGGCCTCACCGAACTTCCGGCTCAGCCAGCCGACCATTCCGCCCTGCACGACGGCGCTGGCCAGGCCGATCGCCGCGAACATGTATCCCACCTGCGCCTCGCTCAGTCCGTAGTCCTGTTCCCACAGCAGCGCGACGGTCACCTGCATCATGCTGAAGGCGGCCACATAGGTGAACATCGTGATGTACAGGTCGCGGAGACCCTCGCGTTTCAGCGCGCGAAAGGCGTTGGTCACCGGCTTGAACTCGAGCTTGGCGTGGGGGTCCTTCTCCTTGATCGATTCCGGCAGGAACAGCAGCACCAGGATCAGGTTGATCGTGCTGAGCCCCATGGCCATGTAGCCGACGTAGGCCATGCCGAAGTGCTCCTTCACGAAGCCGCCCACCGGCGGACCGAAGATGAAGCCGAGCCCGAAGGCGGCGCCAATGAGCCCCAATGCTTTGGCCCGCGATTCCTTGGGCGTCACATCGGTGATGTAGGCCTGCGATGCCGCGATGTTGGCCGAGCCGATGCCCGACACCAGCCGTGCCAGGAAGAGCAGCCAGAGCACATTGGCCTGGGCCAGCAGGAAGAAGGAACAGGCCGTGATGGCGACCGTGCCGGCGATCACGGTCCTGCGCCCGTGGCGATCGCTCAGCGTGCCCCAGAAAGGCGAGAACACGAAGTTCATCAGCGAGTACAGCGCCGCGATCAGGCCGACCTCCAGTGCGGACGCGCCCAGTTCCGTGGCATAGGTCGGCAGGATGGGGATCACGATACCGAAGCCCAGCAGGTCGATGAAGACCGTGAGATAGAGGATGGAAAGGCGCGAACGCATGCGGAAAATGCGGCGCGAAGGTAGCGGGCAGCGCTGCTTACCGAGCCTCCTCCATCGCCGCCTTCATCGTGGGCTTGCGCATGTAAGGGCGGATGATCAGGCGGATCGTGTTGCGCCAGCTGAGGTACTTCCAGCCCCAGTTCAACAGCACCATGATGCGGTTGCGGAAATCCACCAATTGCATCACGTGCACGAACATCCAGAGCAGCCAGGCGAAGAAGCCGCCGAAACTGTACGTGCCGATGTCGACCACGGCGCGGTAGCGGCCGATCACCGCCATGGAGCCTTTGTGATGGTAGGCGAACGGTTCCGCCTCCTCCCCTTTCGCCAGGCGCTTCAGGTTCTTCACCAGGCGCCGGCCCTGCTGCACGGCCACCTGCGCCAGCTGGGGATGTCCGTGCGGATAGGCCGGGTCCGCCGTCATCAGCGCGATGTCGCCGATCGCGTAAACCTCGGGGTGGCCCTCCACGCGGTTGAACGCATCGACCTTGTAGCGTCCGGCGCGTGCATCCATGCCCTCCTCCAGGCCGGGGATCGATGCGCCGGTCACGCCTGCGGCCCAGATCACCGTGTTGGTGCTGATCCGATCGCCGTTGTCCAGGAGCAGTTCGCCGTCCGCGAAACCCGTGGCACGCCTTCCCAGGCGGACATCGACGCCCAGTTGCTTCAGGTATTTCAGGGCGTTCGCGCTCGACTTCGGGAAGAACGCGCCCAGCACATGGTCGTTCCCGTCGATCAGCGCGATGTGCATCTGGCTGCTGTCCACCTCGCGGTATTCCTGCCGCAGCACGCTCTTCTTGATCTCGGCCAGTGCGCCGGCCAGTTCCACGCCGGTGGGCCCGCCGCCCACGATCACGAAATTGAGGAAGTGCCGTTGCTCCTTCTCGTCCAGCAGGTAGATCGCCGTCTCGAACTCCTGCAGGAAGTCGCTGCGGATGTCGAGCGCCTGGCTGATCGTCTTGAGCTGCATGGCCTCCTCCTCGCAGCTGCGCAGGCCGAAGAAGTTGGTGTGCGTGCCCGTGGCCAGGATCAGGATGTCGTAGTCCAGCAGCCCGTGGTCGGTTTCCACCTGCTTCTCCTTCGCATGGATGGCCAGCACGTTGGCCATGCGGAAGGCCACATTGCGCATAGGTCCCACCGTTCGGCGGAAGGGATGCGCGATGCTGTCGGCGCTGAGGCTTGCCGTGGCCACCTGGTAGAGCAGCGGTTGGAAGCAGTGGTGGTTCTGCCGGTCGAGCAGCATCACCTTGTAGGGCGTGTTGGCCAGGCCCTTCACCACCTGCAGGCCGGCGAAGCCGCCACCGACCACGATCACCTTCGGATAAGGGAGGCGGTCGTATGCGAGCTTGTCGGCGGTGGGCATTCCGGATGATCGGGCTGCGGGTACAAAATTCCGGAATTTCGCGGCGGAATGGGTCCCTTGGACGATACGATCTGTGCGCTATCCACTCCGCCGGGCACCGGCGCGATCGCGATCGTGCGCGTCACCGGCCCGGAGGCCTTCGCCATGGTGCATGCGCTGGGCGGCCCGGACCTGGACGCCGTGCGCGATCGCAAGGCGGAGCTGGTGAAGCTGGCCGACGAGGAGGGACCGATCGACGAGGCCGTGATCACCCTGTACAAGGGTCCGCGCAGCTACACCGGCCAGGACGTGGCGGAGATCGCGGTGCATGGATCGCCCTACATCCAGCAACGTCTGCTGGGTGCGCTCACCGATCACGGTGCGCGTCTCGCCAGACCCGGCGAGTTCACTATGCGGGCCTTCCTGGACCGGAAACTGGACCTGAGCCAGGCCGAGGCCGTCGCGGACCTGATCGCCAGCAGTGGTCGCGCGGCGCACAAGCTCGCCATGCAACAATTGCGCGGCGGCTACAGCAAGCGCATCGAGGAACTGCGCCAACGGCTGGTGGACCTCTGCGCCCTGGTGGAACTGGAGCTCGACTTCAGCGAGGAGGATGTGGAGTTCGCCAAGCGCGACGACCTCCTGGCCCTGCTGGACACGCTGCTGTATACCTGCACGGAACTGATCACCAGCTTCCGCTACGGCAATGCGATCAAGCAGGGCGTGCCGGTGGCGATCCTCGGCGCCCCCAACAGCGGCAAGAGCACCCTGTTGAACGCGCTGTTGGAGGAGGACCGCGCCATTGTGAGCGACATCCCGGGCACCACGCGTGACACGGTGGAGGACACCATCAGCCTGAACGGCGTGCTTTTCCGCTTTATCGACACCGCCGGGCTCCGCGATACCAGCGACACCATCGAGCAGCTCGGCATCGACCGCAGCTACAAGAAGGCGGGGGAAGCCCAGGTGGTGCTCCTGCTCGGCGATGCCACCACCCTGTCCGCGGGCGCCCTGCGCACCCAGGCCGACCTGCTGCGCCAGCGCATCGGTGCGGGCGTCACCATCGTGCCGGTCCTCAACAAGGTCGACCTGCCGGATGCCTCAACAGGCGGTGATGACCTGTTGCGCATCAGCGCGCGCAACGGCACCGGACTGGACGCCTTGAAGCACCTGTTGCTCGACCACGTGAACGCCCTGCCGCACGACCAGAGCGACATCGTGGTGACCAACGCGCGGCACGTGGCGGCGCTGAAGCAGGCCGTGAGCGGTCTGGAGGATGCCAGGGCGGGTGTGCTCAACGGCATCAGCGGCGAGCTCCTGGCGATCGACATGCGCCGCGCACAACATCATCTGGGCGAGATCACCGGCCGCATCACCAGCGACGATATCCTGGGCAGCATCTTCGGGCGGTTCTGCATCGGGAAGTGATCACGGGCACGCCCCCGGATCGATAGGTTTCAGCACCTGGTGGATGAAGAGGTATTCGTCCATGCCCTCCCCTTCCATCGCGGGCCCCATGCCCAGATGGCCGATCACCTCGATGGTCCAGGGGTCGCCGCCGTTCTTCACGGCCTTGCGGTAGCGTTTCTCCAGGTCGGCATTGGTGAAGGGCACCTCGGGCTTGCCCTCCTCCTCCGCCACGCCCAGGCCCGCCGCACAGGGCCAGGTGAAGGGGGAACCGCAGGGCCGGAAGCTGTGGGCATCGGCCAGGTAGCGGTATGCGCCGCTCAGCCGCATGCGCGGTGTGTCGTCCTGCAATTCGCCCGCAAGCCGGTCGAGGATGAAGTTGGCCCTGCTCGCGAACGGACGGCCCATCTCGTCCACTTCCTCCAGGCCGTCCTTCACACGACGGAAGAAGTCGGGCTTGTCGCCCACGCCACCGACCCACAGCAGGCCGTTCACCACGCGCCATTGCCCGACGTAACCCCACGGAATGGTGTCCCGCTCCTGATAGTGCCGCTGCAACACGTAGGTGCTGTCGCTCCGCAGCCAGAGGCTGGTCTCGATCCCTGGACAGTCGGCACAGGGAAGGACGCCGTTGTAGTAGCCGGGCCAGTCGGTCACCGGAGGTGCCGGGGGCGTGGCGGTGGTATCCGGCAGCGGGGTGTCCTGCTCCTGTTGCGGTGCAGGTGTTGGCCCACAGGCGGAAAGCAGGGCAATGACCACGGGAGCAAGGACCTTGCGCATGCGAAGGGATGTTGCCCGAAGGTAGCGCGACCTTTGCCGCTCATGGTCCCCGTGCTATCGGCCTTCTATTTCGGCAGCGTGGAGCACTACCGCCTGCTGGCGACGCACCCGAAGGTGATCATCGATGTCGGCGAACATTACGTGCGCCAGAGCTACCGCACACGCACGCGGATCATCGGTCCGAACGGCCCGCAGGACCTCTGCGTGCACATCGCGCACGATCACGGAAAAAAGATGCACATGCAACGGGTGGGCTTGAGCTACGCCGAGACCTGGCGCGAGCAACAGTTGCATGCCATTCGAAGCGCGTACGGCAAGGCGCCCTGGACGCTGCATTTCATCGATGCGATCGCGGAACTGCTCTCCCGGAAGTACGACCGCCTGATCGACCTCGACCTGGCGAGCATGCGGTTTGGCATGGAATGGCTGGGGTTGCTTACGGAAGTCGTGGTCCGTGAGAAGTATGTGGAGTTCGCCAATGGCGGGCGGCAGGCGGTAAGCAAGAACGCTGGACCACGACCAGCTGCTCCGCACCCTGAGCCCGATCTCCTCGACCTGCGCACCTCTTTCCACCCGAAGCGCCCTCTGCCGCCGCAGGTCAACGCCGTAGCCCCCTATCCGCAGGTCTTCGCGGACCGCCACAACTTCGTGCCGCGGGCCAGTGTGATCGACCTGGTCTGCAATTGCGGGCCGGAGGCGCGGCGCGCCCTCGCACAACCGGACGGTCACTAGCAGGATCACACCGTTCCGTTCCCCGCCCTGTTCATCCCTTTCCCCGTTCACTGTCACATGCCAGGGAACGAACCGGTCGATCGATGCGTCATGCTTTCGGATGCGAAGTATCACCGTCCTACTAGTGGGCACCACGCTGCCCCCTGCCCTGGTCGCTCAGAACCTGGTGCCCAACCCGAGCTTCGAGCAGGTCAGCACCTGTCCCAGTTTCGCCAGCCAGTTGGACCACGCCACGCCGTGGTACAACCCCACGCTGGGCACACCGGAACTGTACCACGGCTGCGCGCCGCTCAGCTCCTATGTCTCCGTGCCGGACAACACCACCGGCGGATTCCAATATGCGCGCACCGGGGAGGGCTATGCAGGCCTTTACACGTGGCGCACCGACATCCCCAACATGCGCGAGTATGCCGAGGTGCAGCTGCTGGCACCGCTCCAGGCCGGCACCTGCTACCGGGTGACCATGTACGTGAACATGCCGAACGACCACCCCTACGCCTGCGATGGTTTCGGCGCACATTTCTCCGCGGCCGCCATCACGGCGTCCAATGGACAGGTGCTGCCCTACGCCGCGGACGTGGAGAACCCGCCCGGTCAGCTGATCACCGACACGGTGGGATGGACGATGATCAGCGGCGTATACACCGCGTCCGGCGGCGAACAATACCTGACCATCGGGAACTTTCGGAACGATGCCGGCACGCAGACCTTGCAGGTGAACACCGGCACCTGGTACACCACCAGCGCCTATCTGCTCGTGGACGATGTTTCCGTGGAACCGCTCACCCTGGACCTGGACCTTGGGCCGGACACCCTGCTCTGCTCGACCGATCACCTTTTGCTGGACGCGACCACGCCTGGCGCCACCTACCTCTGGAACGATGGCAGCACCGGTCCCACGCTGCTGGCCGACCATCCCGGCACCTACTGGGCGCAGGTGGCGTTGGGCGGATGCAGCGTATCCGACACGCTCGTGATCACCGGTGATGGTCCACCTGCGCTCGATCTGCCGCGCACCGTGTTCCTGTGCCCGGGGGCGAGCACCGTTCTGGACGCCTCCGCTCCGGGCGCCGCGGTCGTCTGGTCCGACGGGGATACGAGCGCCGTGCGGCGGGTCGACGCGCCCGGCACTTATTCCGTGACCGCCACGAACAGTTGCGGCAGCCGCTCCGCGGAGGTCGATGTGGAGGCCGAGATCTGCGCCTGCGTGCCCTACCTGCCGAACGCCTTCTCCCCGAACGGCGACGGGATCAATGACCGCGTCCGGCCGATCTTCAAATGTGCCGCGGGAAATGTGCGTTGGGCGGTGTACGACCGATGGGGATCATTGGTGTTCGAAGCCCCGGAACGGACGGTGGATTGGGACGGCACCATCGGCGGGGTTCCCGTGCCTGACGGGGTCTATGTCTGGCAGGCCGAGGTGCACGGCACCGCCTTTGACGATGGGCTCTACATGGGCCATGTCCTGCTGATCCGTTGATCATTGGAGGACACGTCGCGTCGGATCGATGCGGCCGAGTTACCTTTGCGGCCGATCACCGTTCCGTCGCTTTCGAGGCCTGCCTCGGCCGCACAGGACGAAATATCCACCTGAACCGACCACATGGCATCATTCGAAAAGCGTCAGAAAGAGAAGAAACGTCAGCAGAAACAGGAAGAGAAAAAGCGCCGCAAGGAGGAACGCAAGGCCAACTCCAGCGGTGGCGGATTGGAGAACATGATGGCCTGGGTCGACGAGAACGGCCAGATCGTCGACACCCCGCCCGACCCCGCGAACAAGATCGAGGTGGACGCCTCCGAGATCGAGATCGGCGTCCCGAAAAAGGAGGATATCCCCGAGGATCCCGTGCACAATGGCCGGGTCGATTTCTTCGACACCGCCAAGGGCTTCGGCTTCATCAATGAGGATGGCGGACGCGACCGCTACTTCTTCCACATCAGCGGCACATTGGAAGAGGTGTACGACGGCGACAAGGTGACCTTCGAGCTCGAGCGCGGCACACGCGGCATGAACGCCGTGCGCGTGAAGAAGGCCTGATCGGACCCCCACATTCACTCAAGACCATGCGCCCCCCGGCAGGGCCTTGACGTGTGCGTCATGTTCCCGACACACGCCCGGGGTACCTTTACCACCATGCAACTGCAAGGCAACACCCTCCTCATCACCGGTGGCGGAAGCGGCATCGGGCTTGCGCTCGCTGAACGTTTCACCGCGCTGGGCAACAAGGTGATCGTCTGCGGCCGGCGCGAGGGCGTCCTGAAAGCCGCAGCCGAAAAGGTCCCCGGCCTGATCACCTACGTCTCCGACCTGTCGAACGCGGACGAACGCATCGCCCTGCGCGACCGAATCGCGCGGGAACACCCCGACCTGAACGTGCTGGTGAACAACGCCGGCATCCAGCAGTGGATGAAGATCGACGACGGCGACTTCTACGACCGCTTCCAGGCCGAGCTCGCCATCAACGTGGACGCGCCCGTGCACCTCACGCGCCTCTTCCTCGACCTGCCCAAGCTGGACACCGTGATGAACGTGTCCTCCGGCCTGGCCTTCTCCCCGCTCACCAAAACGCCGACCTACGGCGCCACCAAGGCCTTCATCCGTTCGTTCACCCTGGCCCTGCGCCACCTGGTGAAGGACCGCGGCATCGCGGTGATCGAGATCATCCCGCCGGCGCTCAACACCGATCTCGGTGGCAAGGGCCTGCACGACCATGCACCACCGGTGAGCGACTTCCTCGATGCCATCTTCCCGCAACTGGAGGAGGGCCGCGACGAGCTGACGTTCGGCTTCAGCGAGCAGATGCGCAACGCCGGTCCGGAGCAGCTGCAGGCGGCGTTCGCGCGGATGAATCCCTGAGCACCTGTTCCGCTCAGCGCGCCACCACGAAACGACCCGTGAACGGGTGGCCGTCCTCGACCAGCGCCAGCACATAGTTGCCGGGCGACAAGGCATGTGTGAAGCCCAGATGCCGGGTGCCGCCTGGACCGGTCATGGAGCGGTCCCGTATGATCAGTTGGCCCGCCTCGTCGTAGACCGCCAGATCGGAGACCCGACCTTCCACCGGTAGTCGGAAGGTGACGCCGTCCGCATCGGCGCCGAGCAGTTGCAGCACCGCGGCCGCATGCTCCGCGATACCGGTCAGGGGCGAGGCGAGGTAGCGGATCGACCGGACGTCGTGGCTTCCGCCGTTGCCCGAACTTCCGGCCAATACGACCTTCCCATCCGGTTGCAGCAGCATGCCGGGCAGGTCCACATCCGTGGAAGCCACGGCGTGGACAAGCTCACCGCCGGTGCCGAGATCGGGGTCCAGGGTCCCATCGGACAGGAGGCGGAACAGGTCGTTCTGCAACGCGGAGGTCGTGGGCTTCTCCACGGCGTCCACCAGGATCCTGCCGGAGCCGTCGATCAAAAGGCCCTCGCAATGCGTGCCGTACGCGGCGCCGACCAGCAGCACGGTCCCGTTCGTACCGAAGGTCGCGTCCACGCCGCCGTTCGGCAGCAGGCCCACCAGGGATATCCGGTAGGTGCCGCCCATCTCCTGGCCGGTGCCTCCCGCCACCACGCTGCCGTCGGTGCGCACCGCAAGGGCCGTTCCCTCGTCATTACCGTCGTTGAAACTGACGATCGCCATGCCGTCCGCGTCGAACGTGGTGTCCAGCGTGCCATCGGCCAGGTACCGCACCACCACCAGATCGTTCAGGGTCGTATTGTCCGTGTAGGAGGTGCCCACGGATACGATGCGGCCATCGGCCATGAGCGTCACCGCGTTCGCCTTGCAGTTGTCGCCGGTGATGGTGTGCTCGTACTGCCCGGTGCCGCCGGCGAAGGTGCTGTCGAAGGTGCCGTCGCTGTTCAGCCGGCCGATGTAAAAGGTGTCCTTGCTGCCGTTGAAGCCCTGCCCCACCGCCACGATCTTCTGGTCCGGCTGGATGGCCACACCGTTCAGTTCATCCTCCTGGAAGCTGTCATCGATGATCACCGCGCCTCCCGTGCCGAAGCCGCTGTCGATCGTGCCATCCGCGTTGAAGCGAAGGATCACCTTGTCGCGTCCCGCGCCCGGGTTCGCGTAGCCCACCACCACGATCTTGCCATCGTCCTGCAATGCGGCGTCCGTGGGCGTGTCCTGGCTGCCGATGTTGTAGGTCATCGAGCCTCCCGTGCCGAAGGTCATGTCCAGCGAACCGTCGGCGTTGAAGCGGCCCAGCAGGAAGTCCATCCCGCCCGTCACGGCGATGGATCCCACGATCACCAGCGAACCGTTGGGGTTCATGAGCACCCGCACGGCCTGGTCGTTCTGCGGTCCGAAGGCGTGGTCCGAGATGCCGCCGGTGCCGTAGTCGGGATCGAGCCACACCTGGGCGTGCATGGCGCATGGGAACAGCAGACAGGAGGTCAGGAGGATCGATGAGCGCATGGGGTGGAATATTGGTGCGATCAAAGCTATTGCTTGAAAGGCGCACTTCCCGCTCGATCGATACGGATCGATCCAACGGTCGACCACCTCGTGAACGGTGCGATCGCCGGTCGGTGGCACCACCATCCCCGCCCGGAGCCACCCACTGGCTCGACCGCTCCATGCCTCCGTGTCCCCTTGCGCCCCCCTTTGCGCCCTTCGCGCCTTTGCGGTGGACCACCTCCCCTACTAACGCAGGCATGTCCGGGAAGATCGACCTGGAAGCCTCCAAGAACGAGGACCACAACAAGCTGGCCCTCAGTGAGCTGCACAAGCGTCTGGCCCAGGTGCACAAGGGCGGCGGCGAGAAACGCATCGCCGACCACGTCCACCGATAACGTCGATAACACGGATCGTGCGGATCGCGACGGCGATCATCTGTGACATCTGTGCCATCTGCGGAAAAGACCGGGCGAGTCCGTGAGCCGCATTCATCTGTGACATCTGAGCCATCTGTGGAAAAGACCCGGCGAGCCCGCGAGCCGCGCATTCATCTGCGCCATCTGTGGAAAATAAAGCGAGCCTGCGAGCCACCTATCGCGCAGTGAACACCATCCGCTTCACCTCCAACCGCGGACTTCCGAAGTTCAGCAGCAGGCCCCGTTCGATACCGGTCGCCTTCAGGTAGTTCAGGAGCTGCGACTCCTCCACCCCGCTCAGCGTCCTCAGGGCCTTCAATTCAACGACCACTTCGCCGTAGCAGATGAAGTCCGCCCGAAAGAAGGTCACCAGGCGCTCGCCCTTGTAGTGGATAGGTAGTTCGACCTCCGCGGCGAACGGAACGCCCCGATCCTTCAACTCCAGCGAGAGCGCCTCCTGATAAACGCTTTCCAGGAAACCGGCACCCAGCTCCGTGTGCACCTCCATCGCCGCGCCGATGATGGCATGTGTTTGCGGGTCGCGGTCGTCCATGGAGCAAGTATATCCACGGAAGAAGAGATCGTCCGCAGATGTCACAGATGACGCAGATGGAATGCCCGGCATGCTGGCAAATGCATTTATCTGTGTCATCTGCGTCATCTGTGGACGAACCCAAGACGAGCCCGCGAACCCCCATTCATCTGTGCCATCTGTGTCATCTGTGGATAAGAAGGCAGCCTGCGAGCGCATTCATCTGTGCCATCTGTGTCATCCGCGGATAGGAAGGCAGCCTGCGAGCCACCTCCGCGGACTACTTTCGGCTCCGATGGCAGAGAAGATCGACCTGGAAGCCTCCAAGAACGAGGACCACAACAAGCTGGCCGTCTCCGAGTTGCACAAGCGCCTGAAGAAGGTGTACCTCGGCGGCGGCGAGAAGCGCATCGCCAGCCACAAGGCCAAGGGCAAATTGACCGCCCGCGAGCGCATCGACGCCCTGCTCGACCCCAAGAGCCCGCGCATCGAGATCGGTGCCTTCGCCGCGGACGGCATGTACAAGGAACACGGCGGTGCCCCAAGTGCGGGCGTGGTGGTCGTCATCGGCTACGTGAGCAAACGCCAGTGCATCGTAGTGGCCAACGACGCCACCGTGAAGGCCGGCGCCTGGTTCCCCATGACGGGCAAGAAGAACCTGCGCGCGCAGGAGATCGCCATCGAGAACCGCCTGCCCATCATCTACCTCGTGGATAGCGCCGGCGTGTACCTGCCCATGCAGGACGAGATCTTCCCCGACAAGGAGCACTTCGGCAGGATCTTCCGCAACAACGCCGTGATGAGCAGCATGGGCATCACCCAGATCGCCGCCGTCATGGGCAGCTGCGTGGCCGGCGGCGCCTACCTGCCCATCATGAGCGACGAGGCCCTCATCGTGGAGAAGACCGGCAGCATCTTCCTCGCCGGCAGCTACCTGGTGAAGGCCGCCATCGGTGAGGACATCGACAACGAGACCCTCGGCGGCGCCACCACGCACAGCGAGATCAGCGGCGTCACCGACTACAAGTGCAAGGACGATGCGGATTGTTTGAAGAAGATCCGCGCCATCGTGGACAAGCTCGGCAAGCCGAAGGACGCGGGCTTTTCGCGAAAGGAACCCGCCGCGCCCAAGAGCGATCCGAAGGAGCTCTACGGCATCATCCCCACCGAGCGCGCCAAGCCCTACGACATGCGCGAGGTGATCGCGCGACTGGTCGACGGCAGCGAGTGGACCGAATACAAGGAAGGTTTTGGCCAGAGCATTATCACGGCGTATGCGCGCATCGATGGCTGGGCCGTGGGCATCGTGGCCAACCAGCGCAAAGTGGTGAAGAGCAAGCGCGGCGAGATGCAGTTCGGCGGCGTCATCTACAGCGACAGCGCCGACAAGGCCACGCGCTTCATCGCCAACTGCAACCAGAAGAACATCCCGCTGGTCTTCCTGCAGGACGTCACCGGCTTCATGGTGGGCAGCCGCAGCGAGCACGGCGGCATCATCAAGGACGGCGCGAAACTGGTGAACGCCGTAAGCAACAGTGTGGTGCCCAAGTTCACCGTGATCGTGGGCAACAGCTACGGCGCCGGCAACTATGCCATGTGCGGCAAGGCCTACGACCCGCGCCTCATCGTGGGCTGGCCCAGCGCCCAGGTGGCCGTCATGGGCGGCGACCAGGCCGCGAAAGTGTTGCTGCAGATCGAAGTGGCCGCCCTCAAAGGCCGCGGCGAAGCCATCACCAAGGAGCGCGAAGAGGAGATCCTCGGCAAGATCCGCAGCAAGTACGAGGAAAGCATGAGCCCCTATTACGCGGCGGCACGGCTGTGGCTGGATGCGATCATCGATCCGCTGGATACGCGCACCTGGATCAGCATGGGCATCGAAGCGGCGCAGCAAGCACCGGCCACACGGG
Source organism: Flavobacteriales bacterium (assembly GCA_020635655.1). Classification (GTDB taxonomy): domain Bacteria; phylum Bacteroidota; class Bacteroidia; order Flavobacteriales_F; family PHOS-HE28; genus PHOS-HE28. The sequence continues at coordinate 40,871 of JACJZI010000004.1, read as the reverse complement.
AGTTCAACATGGGGGTCTTGCAGACGTAGGTGGTTTGGGCGTGCCCCTCGCAAAGCCTCGGGTCGGGCTATCCGCAGTAGTCCTCGCTCGCAAAGCCTCGCTCCGGGCTACTTGCTTCTATCCCTCACGCGGAAAGTCGCGGAAGCCGCTGGCCGATCAGCGCTGTGGAAAACAATCCCTTGGAATAGGATAGGGCGAGTTCTACTTTTCCGCTGACCCGATGACAGGTATTCCGTCAAGCATAAAAGTCAACATCACCCGCAACAAATGTGGCCAGTACTAGTTGGCATTGGAATCGTCACGCTCTTGGTAAAGGCATTCTCGGACGATGAGGATGAGACCAATGACGAGGATCGAGAGCGACGCATCTTCATAAGCTTCGCAATCGAGGATGAACGATACCGTGATTTTCTTGTTCAGCAAGCCGATAACGAGCGATCGCCATTCTCGTTCATAGACATGTCGGTTAAGGAACCATGGGACAATGCCGTGTGGAAGGAAAAGTGCCGGAAGAAAATTCGGAAGTGCGATGGTGTCATTGTTCTCTTGAGCAAGAACACTTGGAGAGCGCATGGGGCGCGGTGGGAGATTAAATGTGCCAAAGAGGAAGGCATACCAGTCGTAGCCATGCACATTCAGAAGAAGAACAAGGCCGCGAAGCTGCCAGAGCTTGGCAAAAGCAAGGTGATTGAATGGTCATGGGACAACCTAGAAGACCGGATAAACCGCTTCTAGAGGAGCGCTGAAGGAACCGCGCCGATACAATTTGCACGTTAACCAATTAGGCCAAGAGCATGGCTAAGCCAAGAGCTTTCATAAGCTTCGAGATGGAGGACAGATGGGCACGGGACTTTCTCGTGCAACACGCCAAGGATGAGAGGAACGACATTGAGTTCTCGGACTATTCAGTGCAAGATCCCTTTGACTCAAAGTGGAAGACCGAGTGCACGAAGCGAATCGCTCTCACGAAAGGCACCATCGTCCTAGTTGGCGCGACAACCTATCTCTCTGAAGCAGTGCTTTGGGAAATCGCCGAAACAAGCCGCCAAGGGCATTACATGTTCGGCATCCAAATCAACACGGACAAGACACACACGATTCCAGCTGGCCTGCCCAACAAGAATGTCATTCGCTGGGAGTTCAAGCAGATTGCCGACTGGCTGAAGACGTGGACTTGAATCGCCATGTACCTTGATGACATCGCTGCAGCAATTCGGGCACGTGTCCCGAAGGATAGAATGCCCGCGGGTAATACTGCCGAGTTGTTTCGGCTATATGCGGTGCTCCTCCGCGTAAAAGGTCGCAGCGTTACTCGAAGCGATATTCACGACGTCTGGTCGGCCTGGACGGCTAGTAGAGATGGCGAACATGTCTCCTTAGTTAAGTATGAAGAGCTCCCTCATTCGGTCAAAGCAGAGGATGAGGTATTCGTCGTTGCTGTTCGCCAAGCCGCAGAAGCGCTAGGGAACCCGGATCCGTCGCGTCCGGAATTTGCCGATGTCTTGTTCCCATCTGGTCCCCCAAGAGAAGCAGCAGAGGCACAGCAGGCCTTTGAACTGTACAAGATCATGGTTCAGAGTTCAGAAGGGCTTGTGAGTCGACGCCTATCGATGAATACCTTCTTCTTAACAATGAATGGAGCACTGCTAACCGCTTCAGGACTCATTGTTCAGAACTCGGCCGACCAGAAGTTAGGTGCGCTCGGAATCGCGGTATTAGCAGTAGCTGGGATCGTGCTTTGCGGAGCTTGGAGGAGCTTGATCACGTCGTTCGGGCAACTCAATCGAGGTAAGTTCAAGGTCATCAACACAATCGAGAAGCACTTAAAAGCAGCGATCTACGCTGCTGAATGGGAGGCGTTGGGTCAGGGCAAGGACCCAAAGATCTACAGGTCTTTTACCTCGCGGGAGATTTGGGTTCCAACCGCGTTGTTTGTTCTTCACGCTGTGACTTGCATCGCCGCTATTTTGGTTTCAAGTGGCTGCATCAAGTTGAGGTAAATTGAGCGCCTCTATCATGGACACATTCGCGAGGCACTACGCAAATTCGAGCCCGCAAAGGGGGCTATCACCAAGTCCTGTGAAGTCAGACTGTCTGCCTCACGACCAACACATCTGAAACGGTCGAGTAACGCTCTCCCTGCCAATTGAAGTCAATCTGCCTGCCCGGTTGCGCGCCGTAGCCATCTAGGTGCTGGTGGATACGCGCTTCCATAAGCGGTTTGGCGCGCTTCAGCTTCCAAGAGTCGAAATAGTTCCGTTCGTCCACGAGCACGAGAAAGAGCCGATTGGAGGCATCGAAACGTCGCTCACCTTGGTTCTCATATAACCAGCGGATAAGTTCCTCCGGGTCGGTTGCGAACCCATCTACGATACCGCTCCGATAGGCACGCAAGTCGCTAATCAACTGGCGACATTCAGTTGTTGGATGGTCGACTACCTTGTTCCAAAGGTCCTGCAACATGGCGGAAGCAGGGAGGTCTGTATTAATTGGGATTTGATGCGCGCGTGCGGCAGCCTTCAGCAAAGTGGCTTCCGGTCGAAGCCCGTCCGCCCTACGCTTGTCGGCAAGGAACCCTTCAGGTAGATAAGTGACCTTCAGGTCGAAGGGAACGTCTTGAACGAAGAAGTCTATTTTCTTGACCAATCCAACAGCAGGCAGCACTCGCGCATGATCCTTGAAAATATCCTCGATGATGATGGACGTCCAGTGATTGTACCAAGAGCAGATCACATAACCGCGCATGCTCACGAGCAACTCGTTGTCGATGGATCGGCAGAGTGCTTCGTAATCCTTGATCTGCTTTACGTAGTTGTCGACAATGGTCTGCTCCAAGTTGTTCTGGAACAGACCTCCCCAATTGAACTCCTGAACACGATACAACTGGTTCAGCAGTTCCGTTTCATTCGCAAGCCGCATCGCACGCTCTTCGCCATACACGCGCCGTATGACGCTCTCGGCTTCTTCGACGGTGATATCAGCGTCATAAGCAGCCTCAAACAGTTGGCGCGCTCCAACCCGCGGACGCTGTCCTCGCAGTTCATCGAACAACCGTTCCAGATGCTCACGTCTGCTCAACGACCGCAGCTTCAAGAACCGCAGGCCCTCAGGACTTTCTGAGAGTTCATTGATGCGGTTATCTCGAAACAGCCTATCGGCTTGGGCGAAAGTCAACGGCATCAGTCTCGTGCAGGTAGGTCCGACATCCAGCCAGGAATCTGAGTGAGCCGATCACCTGCTTCATGGGCACGGGAGAACACCAAACCATAGTCTGTTTTCAAGGCGCCCTCACGGCTGTCCTGAACAACTGACCCCGCTGAATAGACCAACGGGAAACACCCTTGGAAGTTCATGCCTGCATCGCTCGCCTTCGCCCTAAACCCATCAAAGAACTCCCAACTCGAAGCGCTTCGCGCGTTGAAGAACAACACCAACGAACCATGCTCGCTAAGCTTTGTTGTGGCAATCTCCAGGAAGCGAGACATGTCAGCGTTGTACGCCCGCTCACTCTTTTCCCGATCCTTGGCGTTGGAGACCACAATCTCGGATGCGAAGTCAGGTGTTTCCCCGAGCACCATGTTCCACAGCTCCGAAAGCTCCAGGTAGGGAATCCGATCGCTATGAGGCGGGTCCGTGATGAAGAGGTCCACACCGCCTTCGTTCAACGCGGGCAGGTGATCCAATGTGTTGCCGTTAACGAGCGAGCACTCCACGAGTCCTGCATTTATCTCATCCAGATTGCCCATCGCGATGGTAGCTCGTCCTGCTGTCAATCCGTTCAATGCCTTCACGAGCTTGAGCACACGTCGCTCAAAGCAGTTCCACACGTTGACTTCAAAGTGTTGCGCGGGCCGCCAAAAGCCAATCACCCAAGAACCAACTTCGACTTTCTCGCTTACCGCACCGGTCATTTTCCCCCTTCCTGAAATAGCAAACACCATCTTGCTCATCTGCCCGATCGAGGCGGTCAGGGATAAGCGCATGGCTTCTTGGTAGGCTTCGGGCAATTCGGTGATTGCATCCATGATCAGATCAATATTCCGAAGAGCGCGTCCTGAGAATAGATCATGAAGCGACAGCGTCGCCGAAGAATTGATGCGCGGGTTGTTGAAGAAACGCGGCTGCCGAAGCGCGTGTGGTTCATAGCCCTCAAACTGATCAAAGAGTTCAAGGTCGTGATCTGTTGGGTCGGCTTCAATCCGGGTTCTCCCACGAGCGCCGGCAAGCCACACCTTCGTCATTCGGCCATCTGCCCAGAGATAGTGCGTTGCCGATGCACCTCCAGCCGTGCCATAGCTCTCCTGTATCCGATCCATAACCTCACGCTTCACCAATCGAAGCGCGTCCGCAACCGCATTTGCCGGTGGCGGTGACACCAAGAGCTTAGTAATCCGGATCGCCGCAGGGTTAATGTCGATGCCAACCACACGTCGGCCAACGTTCACCGCCTCGATTGCAGCAATGCCAGAACCCATGAATGGATCAACCACCAAGCCGCCCTCTGGCGTCAAGTGCTCTATCAAATACCTGATCGGTTCTGCTGGTTTCTTACCCCAGTACTTGTGGAAGGCATAAAGCCCACGGTAGCCATCGGGTTTTGCTAAGACCTCAGCCTCCGGCACATAGGTCAGCTCTGGTATCGTCAACTGCATCTCTTAGTTCCGTCTTGCACAAAAGTAGCCGCACTCATCCGGCGTTCGTGTTCCGCTCATCAGCGCTTATGAACATCACGGCTTTTCAACCTTCCCCGTTCGGCAAACCTCCACGCCTGCGACGTGTCGGACCGGTCATCCCCGCATTTCGCGTGAGGGACATGAGCGGAAAGCCCGGAGGCTGGTAATCCAGCCGAGGACTTGAAGCGTTGGCCCGACCCGAGGCTTTGCGAGGGGCACGCCCAAACCTCCTCACCCCTTCCCCATCCGCGCCATCAGCACCTCGGCCATTTCTTTCGAGCTGAAGGGCTCTGGCCGGTGATAGGCGCTATGGGTGTTCGTTGCGCAGGATCAGGCCCGCGCCTTCGGGGTAGGTGGTGATGCGGAATGCCGGGAAGCGCCGCTTGAACTTGTCCGATACGAAGACCTTGTCAAACCGTAACGCGGCAGCAACTCCAGGAGCTCCTTCGCCTTCGGGTCGATGAGCGCCATGAGCCGGAACAGCCAGAAGCGGATGACCGTGTACCGCACCGGCCGCTCCAGGACGCGCTCCGCAATGCCATAGGGAGTTTACAAGGACGCGATGCACCCTGAAGTACAGTGCGTCAGCACAAGGGAAGGTTCCCAGGCCCTACTTCATCGAGTCGGCCTTTACGCGCAGCAGTTCGGTCAGCAGTGCTGCGTTGAGATCCGCGGCCTGGAATTCGAGCAGGGTCCCTTCAGCGTAGGTCTTCGCTTTCGCCAGCCGCGCATCGACAAGGCCAGTGCGTTTTAGTGCTTCAACCCCTTTTTCGTTGTACACCAGCTTGAGCAGGAGATCACCCTGCTGCGGGAAGAGGTAGAAGAGCCGGCGGGACCCGACATCGACGGTGAGATGCCAGCCGGATGTCTTGCTCAGTTTCCACGTGGCTTTCGCGCGCGGCTGCTGGGTGATCGCTGCCTGCACCACCGCCCACGGCGGGCCCACGCGAACCGCCAGCTCTTCCATGGAAGGCGGGTTGGTGCCGGTGGGGAATGCCGGTGCGGGCATGGCGAAAGGTACGGTCAAGCCGCGGCGCCCTGATCACGGGATCCACGGTTCTCCGCGCTCCAAGGAGGGGCCTTTGGTCCATATGCGCGTTGGCGGGCGATGGGGCCGTTGGCGCCGAGGATGGTGTGGAGGGGCATGGGGCTATGAATATCGAATATCGAATGATGAACGCTGAATGTTGAAGTGGAATGCGGAGGGTGCATTCACTTGGTCATTGATCATTCGGTGTTCGGTGTTCGATATTCCCAGGGGCCCGATCTGCGGAGAATAGCGCCCCTATTCTCCGCAACATCTGCGGAGATTATCCGTATCTTTCTCCGCACGAAGAAGACCCAGCATGCCCCGCTACGTCCACGAGCTGCCCGACTGGCCCGCGTTCCACTGGGATGCGAAAGCCCTGGCGCCCGCCGTGGCCAAGGCCCACGAGTTGCAAGCGCATTTACTGGGCCGCATGGCCGCTGTGGGTTTCGAGTTGCGCACGGAGGCCAACTTCGAGACCATGGCCACCGACGTATTGCGGACCAGCGAAATAGAGGGCGAGGTGCTGGACCCGGCACAAGTGCGTTCCTCCCTGGCCATGCGACTGGGTCTGGACGTTTCCGGTGCACCGCGTGTGGATCGCCATGTCGACGGCGTGGTGGAGATGCTGCTGGACGCCACGCAGAACTGCCACGACAAGCTCACGGCCGAGCGCTTGTTCGGCTGGCATGCGGCGCTCTTCCCCACGGGCCGCAGCGGAATGCTGAAGATCCTGGCGGGCCAGTGGCGCGACGACAGTACCGGGGCGATGCAGGTGGTGAGTGGCCCCATGGGCCGGGAGAAGGTGCACTACCAGGCACCTGCGGCGAAGCGGCTGAAGAAGGAGATGATGGCCTTCCTGAAATGGGTGAACACTGAAAAGACGCTTGATCCGTTGCTGAAAGCCGGGCTCGGACACTTCTGGTTCGTGACGCTACACCCCTTCGAGGATGGCAACGGCCGCATCGCTCGCGCCGTGGCGGACCTGCTGCTGGCCCGTGCCGATGGGAGCCCGCAGCGCTTCTACAGCATGAGCGCGCAGATCCGCAACGAACGCAGGAAGTACTACGACATCCTGGAGCGTTCACAACGCGGATCGCTCGATGTGACGGAATGGCTCCGCTGGTTCCTCGCCTGCCTGCAACGGGCGATCGTGGCTTCCGAGGGAACGCTCGCCACCGTGCTGCACAAACACCGGTTCTGGCAGACACACGCGAAGACCATCCTGAACCCGCGCCAGGTGAAGGTGCTGAACAAGCTGCTGGAGGGCTTCGAAGGCAACCTCACATCGAGCAAGTACGCCAAGCTGACCAGGACCTCGCAGGACACCGCCTCGCGCGACATCGCGGACCTGGTGACCAAGAAGGTGCTGAAGAAGGGAAAGGCCGGTGGGCGCAGCACGTACTACGTGTTGACCTAGGCTTGCTGTCCAGTTGCAGGCAGGCGCGCGCCCATGCCCATGGTCCTAACCCCGCGACCGGATGGACCGTCCGTGGAACTGTTCGGACATGAATGAATATCGGCAACGCCCCCCCTCACTCCCGCTCCGCATTCTCGATGGCAGCGGTGTCGATCCTTCTCCTCGCGTTCTTGTTCATTCAAGCGCTTTTGACAGCCGCATTCAAACCGCCACCCGCTCCCGCGTCCAGGCCACCAGGAACAGCACGCCGAGCACACCGTTCAGCACGGCCGTGCCCCATACCGCCCCATGCGCACCCCGGGTAGGTGTGACGCGACCATATCACTAACTTGAACCTGGCAGACCCTTTCAGCGCGATGCACAGGTCCGACACCCTGCTGTCATTCGTTCGATCATCGATCGTCCTGCTGGCGTGCGTGCGGTCCGCGTTCATGTACGCACAGACCTTCACCACACAGGGCATCACCGGCTACGTGGACCACGATCCCGGGTCCGTTACGGTCAGGTCGTGCACCGAGCGTGATGACCTGAAGAACGAGCCGACCGGGAACCATGTCGTTTGGAGCCTGACCAATATGCTGAACGTGCCGGTGAAGGTGATGGAAGAACAGCAGCGCGGCGCACCCAAGGAGCTGGCCACCATCGCGCCGCAGCGCACGCTGGAGTTGCCGGTGGAGATCGGCCGGGCGTATCTGCTGCACGACGACCGCAAGCAATGCCTCGCCGCGTTCCGGGCGTCGTTCGATACACCCCAGATCCTGACCTTGCGGGAGGGCGAACTGGGAAAGCGCATGGTGCTCAACATCGCGCTGCGGTTCGTCGGAAGCCCGGGTGCCGGCGGCGACATGGCGCTGGAACAAGCCGAGGGCGATGTGGAATGGTTCCGGAACAGCCTCATCGTGAAGGTGAAGGGGCAGCGCAGCAGGTTCCTCACCGTGACATTGCTGGACCACGGCCGCGACGAAGTGAACGGGGTGGAGTATTGGAGGCTGCGCTCCGTGGAGGATGGCAGCGTATGGTCCATCGCGGACTATGGTGCGGAGCAGAACGGCTACAACGCGGAGATGCTCACCACCCTGCCGGGCGCTGGGGCGACGAACTACATGGGCATCATCCAACGGAGTTGGGATACGTTCTGGTCCGACCCCACCGTCGGTGTGGAGAAGGAAGCGGAGGAACTGGAGCCGCTCGGTCCCCCGCCCTCCATTCCCGAGCTGCTGGCGGCAGGAACGGACATGGCCGAGGTGACGCGTTTCGTGCAGGGCTTCCGGACCAAGGAGGTGACCGTGACCACCGGGTGGTGCCCGGGGTCCAGCATGGGCAGGGAGCCGGTGACGCGGAAGATGGATCGCCTGGACAGCCTTGAACTTGGCGGTGCGCATTGCTGGGTGCACGTGGAGTTCGACGGATCGGACCTGGAGTACGGCATCGAAGGCCTTCGGAAGGCCTACCTCCTCAGGTACCTTGAGCCGCAGCCCGAGCTGCCCTTCGGCCTGCGGTGGGACATGGACCAGAAGGAGGCGAGGCGCCTGCTGAAGGACCGGTTCGTGTCGGCGACCGGAATAGCGGACAAGTACGAGGTGGATGGCTGGACCCTTTGGCTGGACCATGAAGGCAGGGGCGGCCGCCTCTTCACCATCCGCTTCTCACGCTGAGCGTTGCACGACCGGATCACCGGATCACGCTGAACGCCGTGGCGGTGTAGTGCTCCACGTTGGGCAGGCGCAGGGTGTAGAAGGCCACGCAGGCCTTGCCGGAAGGCAGCAGCAGGCAGGTATTGTGCGGTCGTGAATTGATCCAGCACCAGAGCACGTAGTCCGCGTACGCATCCACCGTGTCGCCGGTGATGGTGCCTCCGAAGTGGTGCAGGTTCTCCGCCACGTTGATCCGTTCCACGAAGCCGGGTTGCATGCGGCTTGTCGGCGTGGTGCCGTCCAATTTGTGGTCGATCGTGCCACGTCGCGCGCATTTCTCCGTGTATTCACGGGAGATGTCCGCTCCCTTCTGGCACCATTGCAGCGGTGGCCGCCCCATCTCCTTCCGGTACATGTTGATCTTGGCGAACACGACCTGTTCCACAAGGCGATGGTCCTTCACCTGGAAGAAGTTGGAATCGAGAAAGCGCCGGTCAAAACCGGACACCTTGTATTTCGGCGAGACCCACGCGACCCATCGGACATTCGCATAGTCGATGTCCGCCCGTGAACGCGCCTCCGCCGGCGATCGCAGCACGGTCTGGGCCTGCAAGACCAGGGGCATGACCATGCCCATGAAGTACCAAATGACCGCAGGTATCCGGGAGGGCGCCATGCAGTTGGAACGAAGGATGCCGCGCGGACCGTATATGGCACACGGCGCAATGGATCATCCGTTCGGCGGGAATGTTCAAGAGGCCTGGCGCGGATCCCACGAAGACGGTGGGTTCCTGCGCTATGTGGTGTGCGACGGCGAGATCGGCATGCACCGGCTTGCACCAGGCATTTGTCCAGCGCGCAACCGTCCTGCCCCGCATCCGCTGTTGCACAGTTCGCCCGAGGTCGTTGCTTTGTGAAAGTACCTGCGCGCATGCAGTTCTACGCCACCTTCGCCCTGCTGATCACCCTGGCGGCCCTGTTCGCCTGGGCCAATCACCGCTGGTTGCGCATGCCGCCGTCCATCGGTCTCCTGCTCATCACGCTGCTGTTCTCTCTGGGCACGGTGGGCCTCGGCCGGGTGGCACCGGAACTCACCGCGCCGTTGGTGGATGTCGTCCAGCGCATCGACCTGAGCAAGCTGCTGCTGGAGGTCATGCTCAGCTTCCTGCTCTTCGCCGGCGCCATCCACATCAAATGGGCCGACCTCAGCGCGCACCGGCTGTCCATCCTCCTGTTCAGCACGGTGTCGGTGGTGCTCTCCACCGTCATCGTGGGGATCGTCTTCCACGCCGTGCTGCCGCTCTTCGGCCTGGAATTGCCGCTGGTGCGCTGCCTGCTCTTCGGGGCGCTCATCTCGCCCACCGATCCCATCGCCGTACTGAGCATCCTCAAGCGTGCCGGCGTGCCGCAGGCCTTGGAGATGAAGGTGGCCGGGGAGTCGCTCTTCAACGATGGCGTGGCCGTCGTGCTCTTTCTCTCCATCGCCGAGGCCAGCGCCGATCCGGCGGACCTCTCCATCGGCTCCATGGCGCTGCTCTTCCTGCGCGAGGCCGTCGGAGGGATCGTCCTGGGCCTGGTGATCGGCTACCTCGGCTTCCGCATGATGCGCCGGGTGGACGAGTACAAGGTGGAGGTGATGCTGAGCCTCGCCATGGTGATGGGCGGCTATGCCCTGGCCCACCAGCTGCACGTCAGCGGCCCGTTGGCCATGGTGGCCGCCGGCATCTTCATCGGCAACCTCGGCCGGGCCCATGCGATGAGCGCGGTGACCGTCGAATACGTGGACAAGTTCTGGGAGATCGTGGACGAGCTGTTGAACGCCGTCCTCTTCGTGCTCATCGGCCTGGAGCTGCTGGTGATCAGCCTGCCGCACGGCGTGGCCGGCATCGTGGCCTTCGCCATCCCCACGCTGCTTGTCGTGCGGTTCATCAGCCTCTGGCTCCCGGCGCAACTGGCCCGGCGCCGGGAGCGCAACCCCACACGCACGATCCTGCTGCTCACCTGGGGCGGCCTGCGCGGCGGCATCAGCATCGCCCTGGCGCTCTCCCTCCCGCGCGATGAAGGGCGTGAGATGTGGGTGGCGATCACCTATGCCGTGGTGGCCTTCAGCATCGTGGTGCAGGGCCTCACGGTGGGAAGGCTGGCGAAGCGGCTGCAGGCTTAGGGGGAATGAATGTTGACCGCAGCCGTCCCGCGCAAACCTGGATCGTTGTTCGTTGCAACGCGGATGGCCCAAATGATGACCCTATCGGCCATGGGCGATCTTCGGACCAGTCGGACTTCACATCCATTGGGGGTGGCCAAGCGGAATACCAATACCCCCCCTTTGGAGATTGGCCGACTAGGAGGAGATCGGCAGATGCCTATTGGACCACCAAGCGCTTGCTGCCCCGCTGGCCGTGCTGATCGGTGACGCACACGGTATACAGGCCGGCCGGCAGCGTGCTGATGTCCCAGACCTGCCTGGCGATCCCGGGACCGGCCACGGAGCGGCGCTCGGCGATCACCCTGCGGCCCACCGCATCGATCAGCTCCAGGTCCACCGGTCCGTCCCCACTGCTGCCGTAGAGTATCTCCACACGGTCGGTGGCCGGGTTGGGCACCAGGTCGATGCCGATGGCATTGCGCATGGCCTCCTGAACACCCACGTAGGAGGCATCCAGATAGGTGCCGAAAGTGGTGGTCACCAGGTAGGAGGTGTTGTAAACCGAAGCGACCGGCTGGTGGATGCCCGGTTTCACGTACATGTAGCCATCGCTGATGTAGTGATAGCTGGTGCCAAGACCGGAGAGGTAGTCGAGGTAGTCCTGCTGGATGTGCAGGCGCAGTACGTTCATGATGGTGCCGTAGGGAAGGATCAGGTCCCCGTAGGCATCACCCGTGGTCGTCGTGGACCCGTTCCGGTTGAACGGGTAGCCGCTGGAGTTGCCCGTGCAGCTCAACACGTCAGTGTAGGTGCTGTTGTAGGTGAAGGGAAAGTCGAACAGGCCCATGCCATTGCTGCACGTGAGATCATAATAGGAGGACCGGGTCCCGATCAGTTCATAGAGCGAACCCGTCTCGTGGAAATACCCGAAGGAGCCCGGATTGTCACTGCCTTCCACGGCCACCGTGGCCGTTGGATAGCTCGAACCGTACGGGGTCGCCCCCGGTGTGGAATAGGTCTGTGTGACCGTGCCCTGGCTGATCATGGACGAGAGGTCGAACGTCACGTTCGCACCGCTCGGACCTGGGTTGACGTATTGCGTCGAATGGACGACGAACGAATCACCGGGTTGGCCGGTCACCATGCCCGCGTTGGCGGTCGGCTGTGCCAATAGCGCACCGGGAAGGCCGAAGGTGATGCACGCGTACAGAGGTCTCATGAGGGTTGTTTTCACGAAATGTACCATCCCTTCTCCAATTCCATAAGATCCCACGACCATCTTTCCCAGGACCGTTCTTCACCCGGTTTTCAGCCCCGATCAGGGCAAAGGGCCTTCCTCATCGATCGAATACCGGCCCATGGGTGCCGAGGACAACTAGCTTCGCCTGCACCAATTCCTCATTCCGTGCAGCACACCCTCCTGATCGCGGCCTGCTTCGGTCCGCTCCTGCTGAACGCCCAGGCCGGGACCGTCGACGGTACACCGGCACCTCCCACGACCGTGCAGGAGCTGACCCCCGCGCAACTCTCCGCCCTGATGACGGCGGGCCGCGTTTTCGTGTTCGACTGCAACGAACCCTACATGCACGAGGAAGCGCATGTGCCCGGCGCGGTGCTCATCCCCTATGATGCGGTGACACCTGACAGAATGCCTGCGGACCGGGATGCGGCCATCGTGTTCTACTGCTACAGTCCGGAATGCCCTGCCGCATCCATGGCGGCCAGGGACGCCGTTGAATTGGGCTTCACCCAGGTGTATTGCATGCGGGAGGGCATCACAGGCTGGCAGGATGTCGGACTGCCCACCGAGGCGGTGCCCTGACCGGATCGGCGCAAGGACCGGCGCCTGGGCAATGGGTCCGTTCCCGAGATCAATCCACGTGGATCAGATGCCCCACGCCCGTGACGATCGCGTCCACCTGCGGTGAACCCTGGTAGTACAGGTTGCCTACGCCGCTGAGGTGGGCCTCCAGACGGTCGAGCACGGTGACCTCGATGTTGCCCACTCCGGAGTGGTCCACATGGCAGGTGTCGGCGATCATGTCGAATGCCCTGACCTTGCCCACCCCGTCGTGCGTGATGTGCAGGTCCGACGTGGAGCCGTCGAGCGTGATGTTGCCCGCGCCGTGGTGCACCACCTCCAGCGCGTCGGTGTTCTCGAACCCGCTGACCGTGGCGTTGGATGCGCCTTCATGCGTCAGTCGATCGAGCGCGGGCAGCTGGATGTCCACCTCGAAGGTGATATGCTGGTAGGTGTTGCCACCGTCCACGTCGAGCAGCAGGGTGTTGTTGCTCACCGTGGTCCACAGGGCGTTGATGGCCACGACATCCGTGCGCACGGTCACCTCCTGGGTGGCGCCGTAGTGGATATTGGCCTTTACCGGCCCTTGGATAAGGACTTTGGTGAACGGCGGCAGGTCCCGTTCCTGGGTGATGATCTGTCCGGACCCGTGGAGGTGCTCCTTGTGGCAGGCGGTCAGCAACGGCAGGGCGAGGGCGATCAGCGGAAAGGTCTTCAAGCATCTCATGGTCATTGTACTTTTTCATGCATGGGCGGGCGCGTCGCCGGCCCACGTGGTGTGTTTGCAGAGAAGACCAGGAGGACCCGGAATACCCCCATCCCTGCTCCGGATCTTTTCCGGGGTGGTTCCCCCCGGAACGAACGAAGCCCCGGCATCCGCCGGGGCTTCGCAGCTTGCGTGAGGGAGGACCTCAGGCCCGGGTCACGTTGACCGCGTTGGGGCCTTTGGGGCTCTGCTCCACATCGAAGGTGACCTTGTCACCTTCACGGATGGGCTCCCGGGTCCCGGTCTTGTGCACGAAGACGTCCTTGCCACCCTCGTCCGGGGTGATGAAACCAAAACCCTTCTCCGTGTTGAAGAACTTTACTGTACCACTTGACATGTACTTCTTGTAATGCGTCCGCGTTCAGCGGACATGTTCGAACCGCGGCAAAAGCGCCGGGCACTTGTGGGAGCAAATATATCGCGAACCGACGATCCATACCACACAGATGGGGCCATCATCTGCAATTGTTCTTCAGGCAGCCAGGTGATCTCGCGATGGGATGCACGCCGGGATCGCGTATTCCGGGATCGTCGCTCATTCCGCTGTGCTTCAGGCAGGTTCTGCGCCTCGCCTTTTGGTCGATGTCGGGACCCTAACCCTCCCCTTCATACAGCCGCAACCGTTCCTCCATCGCACGCAGCTCCTGTTGCATGCGCTCCACGCGCTCGAGCAGGTGGCTGATGGCCTCGAGGCCCTCCAGGTTGATCTCCAGGTCGAAGTGCATGCGTGCGAGCTTCTCCAGCTGTGTCACCTGTTCCGGTGCGATGTAGGTGTTCTGCTGGCGCACCACCACCTGGATGAGGCCGCGATCAGCCAGGGACTGCACGAACGTGAGGTCCATATCCTCGTGCCGGCAATACAGCTCGACGGAGATCAGTTCCTCGGTGCTCATGGCTGTGGACTTGTTTTCGCGAGCTGCTCGAAGAGGGCGCGCTGTTCAGCGGTGAGCTTGGTGGGGAGCTTCACCTGGTAGGTCACATAAAGGTCGCCGTGCCGGCCGGCATGCTTGTACACCGGGAAACCCTTGCCCTTCAGTTTGGCGCGTGTGCCGTTCTGCGTATGTGGGGCCACCTTCAGCCGTACACGGCCGTCGAGTGTGTCCAATTCCACCTCGCCACCGAGCACGGCCGTGCTCAGGTCGATGTCCAGCGTGGTATGCAGGTCGGCACCGGTGCGTTTGAAGCGCGGATGCTCCTTCACCACGAAGGTGATGTACAGGTCGCCGTTGGGCCCACCGTTGGCGCCGGGCCCGCCCTGGCCCGGGATCCGGATGGTCTGCCCGTTCTCCACACCGGCGGGTACGGTGAAGCGCAGTTGCTTCCCGTTCACGCTGATGGTCTGCTTGTGCGTGGTGGCCGCATCGACCAGCTCCAAGTGCGACTCGGCGTGGTAGTCCTGCCCGCGGAACTTCACCTGTCGTCCGCCTCGCCGGCCGCCGAACATGGAACCGAACAGATCGTGAAGTTCCTCCTCGCTCATCTGACCCGTGCTTCCGGAAAAGCCCTCAAAGCCCTGACCACCGAAGCCGGCGGCACCACCAGCCCCCTGCCGTGCGCGCTCCTTCTCCGCCGCCTCGAACTGTTCGGCGTGTTTCCAGTGCTCGCCGTACTTGTCGTACTTCTTCCGGTTCTCGGGATCGCTCAGCACCTCGTTGGCCTCGTTGATCTCCTGGAACTTGTGTTTGGCCTTCTCGTCGTTGGGATTGAGGTCGGGATGGTACTTGCGGGCGAGCTTGCGGTAGGCGGCCTTGATGGCCTCGGTGGTGGCATCGCGTGCCACGCCCAGCACCTTGTAGTAGTCGGTGGCCATGCTTGGCGAAATTAGGGACCGAAGGATGTGCCCCAGCACCTGGCCACGCGCGTTCCGGTTGCGCCATGCCGGATGCGCAGGGGCGGCCTACCTTGGTGCTATGCAAAGGAGGGCCATGCCCATCGGACGCATCCTGACCTGTCTGCTGGCGCTGGCACCGGGCCTCCTGTCGGCCCAGTCCACTTCGAAGAACGACTCCCTGCAGCGCGTGTTCGAGAAGGACACCAGCAGCATGGCACGGATCGGGGCCGGCATCCTGCTCAGCAACGCCATGGTCACCAGCGACCCCTTGCGGACAGTGCACATCGCCGGTCAGGTATTGCAATTGGTGGACAGCCTGCAAAAGGCGCATCAGATGACGGACTCCCTGGCGGACGCCACCCGCATCACCTTGTTGGAGAGCATGGGCATCGCCTACACCAATCTGGGGGATGTGGACCAGGAACTCCACCTGGCCCTGCAGAACCTGGAGATCGCCGAGCGCCTGGGCGATCCACAGAAACGGTGCATGACCCTTGAAAAGGTCGGCGTGCTGCAGCTCGGACAGGGGCATCGGGAGGAGGCGTACACGTATTTCCACCGTGCCCTGAGCATGGCCGAAAAGACCCGGAACACCTATCGGCTGGCCATGGAACTGGGCAACATCGGTGCCGCGCTCGGTGACACGGACCCGGACTCGATGCTCTGGTACTTCCGCCGGTCATTGGAGGTGATGCAGCGGCCCGACATGAAGGATAGGGAGGGCGCCATGGGCTGGATGCTGAACAACATCGGCGAAGTGATGGAAGCGCGCGGCGAGCTGGATACCGCACTGTCCTATTACGAACGGTCCCTGGCCATCCGCCGCTCGATCGATCATCGCCTCGGCCAGTACCTGGTGCATGGCGACATCGCTGAATTGCTCCTGAAAGAGGGGCGACTGCGTGAGGCTTTGGTCCATGCCGATGCGAGCATCGCGATCGCCCGGGAGAACGGGTTCCACTGGAAGCTCGACGATTGCTACAGGACGCGCAGCGAGGTGCTCGCGAGGCTCGGGCGCTACGCCGAGGCCTACCGGGACCATCTGCACTACGTTCAGGAACGGGATTCCGTGCTGAACGAACGGAACACCAAGAAGGTGGTGCAACAGACCATGCGCTACGAATACGGGCGCAAGATGCTCGCGGACAGCCTGGCCTTCGAGAAGGAGCGGGCGCTTCAGGCCCTGGACAACCAGCTGGCGCAGGAGAAGATCAAGCGCACGCGCAACATCTACCTCTTCAGCGGATTGGGCGTGCTGCTCGTGGCCGGCGGGTTGTGGGGACGCCTGCGCTACACCCACCGCGCGAAGGTGGCCATCGAGAAGGAGAAGAAGGTGAGCGAGGAACTGCTGCTGAACATCCTGCCCGAGGAGGTCGCCGAGGAATTGAAGGAAAAGGGCGAAGCCGAGGCAAAACTGATCGACCAGGTCACCGTGCTCTTCACCGATTTCAAGGGCTTCACCGCCATGAGCGAGCAGCTGACCCCGAAGGACCTGGTGAAGGACCTGAACGAATGCTTCAGCGCCTTCGACCGCATCGTGGAGAAGCACGGCATCGAGAAGATCAAGACCATCGGCGATGCATACATGGCAGCCGGTGGCCTGCCCGTGCCGAACACCACGCACGCCCTGGACGTGATCCAGGCCGCGCTGGAAATGCGCGACTTCATCGCGGAAGGCAAGGCACGGAAGATCGCCGCCGACCTGCCCTATTTCGAGATCCGCATCGGGATCCACACGGGACCTGTCGTAGCCGGTATTGTCGGTGTGAAGAAGTTCCAGTACGACATCTGGGGCGATACGGTGAACACCGCCAGCCGCATGGAAAGCAGCGGTGATGTGGGCCAGGTGAACATCAGTGAGGCGACGTATGAGCTGGTGAAGGACGATCCGGGTCTCACGTTCACCCCGCGTGGCAAAGTGCAGGCCAAGGGAAAAGGGGAAATGGAGATGTATTTCGTAAATGATAAAACAGCATAGCGCACGATGAAAAGAACATTGCTGACCATCCCGTTCCTTGTCCTGTCCTTTATTGCCTTTTCACAGGAAAGGCCACCGGGGCAACAGAAAACATTGGACTCTCTTTGGAATATCTGGAACAACAGGACCGCTGCCGATACCACCCGGTTAAAAGCAATGAAAAAGATAAGCTGGGACGGCTACCTCCATACCCATCCAGACAGTGCCTTTTACTTTGCGCAATTGCAATATGATCTTGCCAAAGAAAAGAACATTCAAGAATACATGGCAAACGCTTTAACAACACAAGGGGTATCTCTTTATCTACAAGGCGATTACACCAAAGCCATAGACTACGACATCCGAAGTTTGAAACTACGAGAAGAAATAGACGATAAAAAAGGCATAGCTGCTTCATTGATCAACATTGGAAATATTTATTCTGACCAAGGCGATCATGCCAAAGCCATAGACAATTATACCAAAGGTCTACAAATATTTGAAGAATTGCTGCGATCGCACCCTGAGCTTGTCAAAGTGAAAAATGGCATGGCCACTTCATTGAACAATATTGGAGCCATTTATGGCAGCCGGGGCGACTACGCCAATGCCATAGAGTACCAGACCCGTAGTTTGCAACTACGAGAAGAAATAGGCGATAATAAAGGCATAGCCATGTCATTAAAAAATATTGGAGACATTTATAAAGACCAGGCTGAGTTAGCAAAGTCCCGCAATGACAAATATGGGAGTGATTCATTATTATTCAAAGCCATGGAGTACCAGATCCAAGGTTTGCAACTACGAGAAGAAATCGGCGACAAACAAGGTATAGCCAGCTCATTGAACAGTATTGCACATATATATGAAGATCAAGGCAACTATTCCGAAGCATTGGCATTCGGCCAAAGATCCTTGACCATAGCCACTGAAATGGGTGCCGCCATAGAAAAAAGGGATGCCGCCCAAACACTATGGGAGATCAACAAAAAATCGGGCAGGCATCAAAAAGCACTGGAAATGTACGAGCTGTACATCACAACAAGGGATACCCTGCAAAGCGAAGAAAACCAACGTGAAGTGCTCCGGCAGGAATACAAATACGAGTATGAGAAAAAGGAAGCGGTAGAACAGGCCAAGCAGGAAGAGAAAGATGCCATCGCAGCTCAGGAGCTGCGCCGACAAAAGCTCGTGCGCAACGGCTTCATGGGTGGATTCCTGCTGGTGGCCCTGTTCGCAGGGGTCTTCCTCACTCAACGCAACCGCATCGGCAAGGAGAAGGCACGTAGCGAAGAGCTCCTGTTGAACATCCTGCCGGAAGAGGTCGCCGAGGAACTGAAGGAGAAAGGCGAGGCCGAAGCGGTCCACATCGATCAGGTCACCGTGCTGTTCACCGACTTCAGGGGCTTCACCGCCATGAGCGAGCAGATGACCCCGAAGGACCTGGTGAAGGACCTGAACGAATGCTTCAGCGCCTTCGACCGCATCGTGGAGAAGCACGGCATCGAAAAGATCAAGACCATCGGCGATGCCTACATGGCCGCGGGTGGTCTGCCCGTGCCGAACACCACGCACGCCCTGGACGTGATCCAGGCCGCGCTGGAAATGCGCGACTTCATCGCGGAAGGCAAGGCACGGAAGATCGCCGCCGACCTCCCCTATTTCGAGATCCGCATCGGGATCCACACCGGACCTGTCGTAGCCGGTATTGTCGGTGTGAAGAAGTTCCAGTACGACATCTGGGGCGACACGGTGAACACCGCCAGCCGCATGGAAAGCAGCGGCGAGGTGTGCCAAGTGAACATCAGCGAGACGACGTACATGCTGGTAAAGGATGCGCCCGGGCTCACCTTCAAGCCGCGTGGGAAAGTGCAGGCGAAGGGGAAGGGGGAAATGGTGATGTTCTTCGTTCAACGGAGTTGAGTAACTGGTGTGAAAGAACCAGCTTCTGCATGATGACCGGAATTACTGCAGACACCACAGTCAATTGAGGTTCCAAGATCCGGATATCGAATCGGCGTTCTGGCGCAAGCATGACGCGGCCGCGCTTGTACTGGTGCGCATTGCCTGGTGCTTGGGTATTTGCTTGTACATCGCCTTCGCCCTGATGCTTGATAGCATTGTTTCATACGGTGTTGACACGATTCATACCATCTACCTAGGGGTAGCCATCCCGGTCATCGTCGCCGCAATCATCTCAACGTACTTTACGAGGCTCGATCGCTGGCGGCATCTGATCATCGCGATCACGTTACTGGTGAGCACCCTGGTCGTCAATGCTCCGTTCTACTTCAGTGATCCTCCACGAGACTGGGTCCACTCAGCGAACATCTTGATCATCTGCTTCACATTCGCTTTCGTCGCGTCTCGCTTCAGCATCGCGCTCGGTAACGCGGCTATAACGACCATTGTCTTCGAGATCACCCTTTTAACGAGCCCCAATCTGGACTGGACATACATTCTCTATTCAAACGTATACTATCTATCAGTCCTTTGTGTAACGGCTACGGCAGGCCTCCTACTCGAGAAAAGTCATCGCCGCAATTTCATGCAAGCAATTGAACTTACAAAAGCAAAGGCGAATTCCGATTTCAATCGGGCCCGCAGTGACCAACTACTCCTAAATATCCTGCCGGCCGAGGTCGCTGAAGAACTGAAGGAGAGTGGTGCTGCTAAAGCACGTTATTTCGAGCAATCCACAATCCTGTTTTCCGATTTCAATGGCTTCACGATGATTAGCCAACAGCTTTCTCCGGATCGGCTCGTGGATGAATTGAACACCTGCTTCAAGGCCTTCGACAACATCATCACCGCGCGCGGGATCGAAAAAATCAAGACCATCGGTGATGCCTACATGTGCGCGGGTGGATTGCCGGACCCCTACGCGGCCTCCCCTGCTGATGTGGTCCACGCCGCGCTGGAGATGCAGGCCTTCATGAAGGCCCGCAAGTCCGAACGCGACGCGCAAGGCCTGCCCGCTTTCGAGATGCGGGTGGGCATCCACACCGGCCCCGTCGTGGCCGGCATCGTGGGCGTGAAGAAGTTCCAGTACGACATCTGGGGCGACACGGTGAACACGGCCAGCCGCATGGAATCCTCCGGCCAGCCCGGACATGTGAACATCAGCGAAGCCACCTACGAACTGGTGAAGAACGAGTCCGGTCTCACGTTCACGCCGCGCGGCAAGGTGCAGGCGAAGGGCAAAGGCGAAATGGAGATGTTCTTCGTCCGCCGTAGCTCAGAGCAAGCCTAAGCGGACTTGTGGGGTCCTCCTCCTCGTGAAGGCAGGAAGGAATAAGCTGCTTACTCCTTCACGAACCGCTCCGCTCCCACCCGATCCCCTTCCCTTACCTGCAGCGCATACATTCCTGCGGGCAACGCATGGGTGTCCACCTGCCCGTCCCGGTCCATCACCCAGCCCTGCACCGTTCGACCGGCCATGTCCAGGATGCGGATGTTGCGCGAAGCATCAGGTGCAAGGTCCAGGAACAGGCGGTCCGTGGCCGGGTTCGGATGGATGCCGACAGGGAGCGTCGCCTGTTCGCGCACGTCGAGCGGACCGCTCCACTTCACCACGAGCGTGCGGCGTTCCACAAGTCCGCCAGCGGGAACACCCTGATCGCCGACGGCATAGAGTTCATTGCCGATGATGCGCAGCTCGTTGATGCCCGGTGAACCGGTGATCGATCCGACCATGTTCCAGTTCGGGTCCAGCGCATACGGTCCCGCGTTGTAGTGCCCCGCGATCACGGGCACGCCGTTGTATTCGATCATCGCGGACGTGCTCCCCGTTCCCGGCCAACCGGTGGTGAATTCGGTCCAGATGCTGCCGTTCCATTGCATCACCTGGTCGGAATTCTGGGCACAGGTCAACGCGCCGCCGATGAAGGCGACATCGATGTTGAAGGACATGGGAAGACCGGGAGGACCGGCATGCCATGCACCGCCCTCCCAGCGCAGCAGGCCCTCGCAGGCGAGACCGTCCACGTCGTCGAAAAGGCCGGCCACGTAAAGTGCACCCTGGTGCTCGGCCAGCGCATACACGGTCCCTTTCAGGATCGTGCTCGCCTGGTACTCCAGCTCACCCGTGCCGAGCGTACTGAACGCCGTGCCGTTCCATTGCACCATGTTCACCAGCGGGGTGTTGCAGGCGGCATCCGGACTTCCCCCGATGTAGAGCACGTTGCCGATCACCAGCATATCGTTGGCGAGCAGGAGCATGTCCAGGCCGTTCTGCACGTTGGACCACGTGCTGCCGTTCCATTTGGCGAGGCGGTAGGCGTTCACCCCGCCGGCGGTGTCGAAATAGCCGGCCACGTACAGTTCGCCGTCGTACACCGCCATGCAGGAGCCGTATCCCCAGCTGGTGAGGCCGGTGCCGACCGGCGCCCAGGCCGTGCCGTCCCAGCGCGCGATGTTGTTCACCGTCACCCCGCCGATCTCTTCGAAGTCCCCCGTGATGTAGAGATCACCGTTGTATTCGACGATGTCGGCGACGCCACCCACGCCCTGTGCGCCCAGCTGTTGCCAGGACTGGGCCATGCCGTTGGCGAGGAGGAACGAAAGGGCGAGCGCAATGGGGAACCTCATGCAAGCAGTTTCCAGATACGACGTGAAGTGTGCAGGTCGCGTTGTCCTACTTTGCGACCTACTATCTGATGAGTAAGGCCAGGCAGCGATCCCCAATGATCTGCTATCTACCATTAAGGACCGTAACTGTCATGAGGAACGTCATCCCGCTAGCCCTCCTTTTCGCCTCCCCGCTGTTCGGACAAACGTCGCACGCCTACACGCAGGTCTATGGGGATTCCGTGTTCGCCGATACGGCCTTCACCACCTATCCCGGGACGAGCGCCTGTCCCGGGGCGGTCACCATCGCCTTTCCGCTCGGGGAGGTCGTGGACTCGGTGCATGTGGTCTATGTCTTCTACAGCTATCCCTCATATGGTGGTGGTACCGTGGCGATGGAACGGAGCCTTCTCCGCTGCACGAACACGGGCCTGGACGAAGGTGCCTTGACCACGTGCACCACCTGTTCCCCCCTCGGCGAGCACTACGAACGAACGACATCGATCGCGAACGGGGTATCGTCCGGCAGCGTGACGATCGAATTGCATTTGGGCTCGACACGCTCCACCTCGGCACCCAATTGCAGCGTCTATGACCAAGTGGAAATGGGGCTGTGGAGCACGACGGTCTACACGCACGTCACCGGTGCCGGTATCGCGGAGGAACACATCGGTCCGGGCATGGCCTGGACCGGAAGTGCGCTTCGGATCGGACCCGTCACGGGCACGCCCCTGCTGTTGGAGGTGCTGGACCTGAGCGGGCGGACCGTCTGGGCGGAACGCGTCGGCCCCTCCTCCGGGCCAATGGATGTGCGATTGCCGGAACATCTCCGCGGCTTCTTCTGTGCGCATCTAATGGGCGAGCGGAACGTGGGGCATCTCCGGTTCGTACGCTGAGGACGATCCGATCCACCATGCCTGTTCGGCAGGCGTTGGAGCACACCGCTGATCATCGGCCCGGGATCTGTAGCGCATTCCGAAAGACCGAAAGCCATGCTCGAACAATTGAAGACCTTTCCGGACAACGTTCTGGCGGTCGAGGTGATCGACGGGTTCACCGAGGCGGACGAAAAGCTGTGCGAGAAGATGTTCGCTGAAAAACGCACCTCCGGCGCCGACCAGGTGAACGTGCTGGTGAAGCTCGACCAAATGAAGGTACCCGCCTCGAGCACGAAGGCGTTCTTCGAGGACATGCTGTGGGTGCTGCGCAACTACAAACACCTGGGGCATCTGGCCATCGTGGCCCACTCCAGGGTGCTGAAGGCCTTGGTGCCGGTTGACAACCTTTTCTTCGAACGCGCCAGCACGGGCCGTCACGAACGCTACTTTGACATCACACAGATGGAGGAGGCCATCGCGTTCGTGAACGCCGGGCCGCCCTGAGACCGGAGGCGGTCAACATCCGGACGGGCAGCGATCAACTGGTCTCTTTGGCCCGTTCGCTCCGCTTGTAGCCCCACTCCATCGCGAAGCAGGTGCCGATGATGCCGACGGAGAGCAGAACGCCCGTCAGGTCGGCGGTGACCTCCTGATGGACGAGCACGGCCAGGGCGATGAAGCAGAGTATGGCCCCGGTCAGCGGGATGCCGCGTCGCGCGCCGATGTCCCGATGCGTCTTGACACCGACGAGGTTCACGATGCCGAAGATCCCGATGAAACCGATGCTGCCGGCGGTGGAGATGCTTTCCAGGCCGAAAGCGTTCACCACAATGACAGTGGCCACGGCGGTGATCAGCAGGCCGATCGGCTGGCCCCATAGACGCGCGGTGAAATGCTTCGGCAGTTCATCGTCCTCAGCGATCTCGTTGTTGACCCGGCTGCCGCCCAGGAGCGAGGCGTTGATCGCGGAGAAGGTGGAGATCAGTGCGGCGATGGTGATGATCGTGAAGCCCACCTGCCCCAGAACCGGCCTGGCGGCCTCGGCCAACACGTAGTCCTGTGCCTTCGCCACGCGATCGAACGCCAGCGAGCCCACCGTCACGATGGCGATCACGATGTACAGCAGCATCACGAAGATCACAGCGCCGTAGTAGGCCCGCGGGATGTTCCGCTGCGGTGACACGATGTCCGGCGCCGCGTTCGCGATCAACTCGAACCCCTCATAGGCCACGAAGATGACCATGGCGCCGGCGAACAGTTTCAGCGGGCTCTCCCATTGATCGAAGGCCAGTTGACCGACGTTGGGATCGGAGAACAGCCCGTACACCCCGATGCCGACGAAACCCAGCAGGATCACCAGCTTGATGATCACCGCGTACGATTCGATACGGCCCACCACCGCGATGTTGTAGTAGTTGATCACCGTGGCCAGCACGATGATGGCGGTGGCGTAGATGTGGAAGTCGACGGACCGATCGCCGGTAAGCGACAGCAGGTTGGGCGCGTACGAACCGAACGCCGAGGCATAGAGGGACAGCATGATGATGTAGCTGACCCAGAGCAGGTTGTTGATGGCACCGCTGAAGACCGTGGTGCCGAAGCCCTGATCGATGAAGCGTACCGTGCCGCCACTGTCGGGATAGGCCAGCGACAACTTCACATAGCTGTAGGATGTGATCAGGGCGATGCAACCGGCGATCAGGAAGGCCACCGGCGTGCCGCCCTTCGCCAGCGAAACCGCGAGGCCCAGCACGGCGAAGATGCCGCCGCCCACCATCCCCCCGATCCCGATCGAGATCGCCTCCTTCAGGCCGATCCGGCCCTGTCCCGTGCGCTGTTCCTGGCGTGTCGCTGCCACTCGCCGAAGCTTTGACCCGCGAGCGACCGGTGACCGTCGCCCAGGGAATGGCGCCCAAGATAGCCGCGCCCAACCTGATCGCCGCCTCATTCGTGTCGACCCGCGTCCATCGGTGGTCCATATCCGAGAACAACGCCATCCACGTATCATTCACGGTTCCTTCCTCCTACACGGTGTCCAGCGCAATTGCCCAACTTTGTCGCATACGCCGCCACCATGCCTTCCAAACCCAAGGCCACGCCGAAGAAGGCCGCAAGGCCCAGGCCCGCAAAGCTCCTCTCCGGCGGAAACCCGCAGGTGGCCAAAGCCGACGGACATGCGCCGGTGCAAGCCTATATCGCGGCGGTGCCGGGCTGGAAAAAGGAGGTGTGTCGGAAGCTGGACGCGCTGATCGTCCGCAAGGTACCCGGCGTGCAGAAGGCCGTCAAATGGAACTCGCCATTCTATGGCGTACCCGGCCAGGGCTGGTTCGCCTCGTTCCACGTTTTCACGAACTACGTGAAGCTCACCTTCTTCAAGGGCACCTCCCTCGATCCCGTGCCGTCCGGCGGCGCCTCGCGGGAAGGGCGCTGGATCAACATCGGCGAGCAAGGCTTTGATCAAGAGCAGTTCACCCGATGGATCAAGCAGGCGGCGAAGATCCCCGGATGGATGGCCTGAACACGATCACCCGCGACGCATGAACCCCAAGGTCGACTGGTTCTTCGAGAAACCCTCACCATGGCAGGCCGCCTATGCGCTCCTGCGCGGCATCGCCCTGGACAGCGGCCTCACCGAGGAGCTGAAGTGGGGGCATCCGTGCTACACGCTGAAAGGGAAGAACGTCTTCCTTATCCACGGCTTCAAGGACTATTGCGCCCTGCTCTTCCACAAGGGCGCGCTCCTGAAGGACGATCACGGGATCCTCGTGCAGCAGACGGAAAATGTGCAGAGCGCGCGGCAGGTACGATTCACCGGCGTCCAGGAAATACGGAAGCTCGCACCGGTGCTGCGATCCTACATCCAGGAGGCCATCGCCGTGGAGAAGGCCGGGATCAAGGTGGCTTTGAAGAAGACCTCCGAGTTCGCCATGCCCGAGGAGTTCGCGCGCAAGCTGAAGGAGCTGCCCGCGTTGCAAAAGGCCTTCCAGGCGCTCACCCCCGGACGGCAGCGCGGCTACCTCCTTCATTTCTCCTCCGCCAAACGGCCCGAGACCCGCGAGGCGCGCATCGCCAAGCATCTGGAGCGGATCATGCAGGGGAAGGGATTGGAGGATTGATCAACCGTTCGTGGCGCGGATCGCCCCCTGCCCCGATCGACCTTGGCCGGAGCCGATGCGCGCGCGAACTTGTTCGCATGATCACCCTCCGACCGCTCTCCCTGCTCATGGGGTTGGTGTGCGTACTGTCGCTCACCGCGCAGAACGTCGCGATCAACGACAGCGCCGTGTGGCATGAGGAGCATTGGTTGTACGACGGGCTGATCACCCATCATTCGGTCTACACCTGCAACGCATCGGGCGATACGTTGATCGGCGGCCTCTGGTACACCAAGGTGCGGCAGATCGGGGTCGACAGCGTGGGGAGCCTGGGCTCACCCGACCCGCCCGTGGCCTGGCCACTGGACCGCTACCTCGCCGCGATCCGCGCGGACGAGCCCGCACGCAAATGGTACACGGTGCTGGCCGGCTACACGAACGAGGAACTGCTGTACGACTTCGACCTGACGCCCGGGACGGTGTTGCAAGGCACCTA
This sequence comes from Flavobacteriales bacterium, assembly GCA_020635655.1. Taxonomy (GTDB): domain Bacteria; phylum Bacteroidota; class Bacteroidia; order Flavobacteriales_F; family PHOS-HE28; genus PHOS-HE28. The sequence goes on along the minus strand of JACJZI010000004.1, from coordinate 14,578 downwards.
TGGCGATTGCAACCTTGGCCTGACCGTGACCACGATCGACTCCGTGCTGCTGGGATCGCACTGGCTGAAACGCTATCAGCTGGACCAGCCGGGGCGCTCCATCATCGAAGGCGTGGGGGCCAGCAGTGGTCTCTTCGGTTGGCTGTGCCAGTTGTACGAAGAGTTCGGCTGCATGCACGCGTATTCGGAACCTGGCGCCTGGCTGACCGTGGACGGCTGTGCGTTGTTGGGCGTGGGGCTGCACCCGGCGACTTCGGGTAGCGCGGCACTACACCTGTACCCGAACCCGGCATCGGGGCGCATGACCGTGGAGGGCGGCAGCACCTTCAGCACGATCGAGGTGCTCGACATCACCGGACGGACCGTACTCTCCACCATGGATCCCCGGGTGCCCACCATCGACCTCACCACACTTGCACCGGGACCGTACCTGGTGCGCAAAGGTGTCCGGATCGCGCGGGTGATGAAGCGCTGAGGATCGGCGCGTCGCATCGTTCGGCCATCGTACATTCCACACATGTCAGCCGTCCTCCGCCTGTCCTTCGCGATCGGTCTTCTCCTGCTCTCCGCCTGCTCCGCCGATGGCCCGATCGATCATCTCCCCACCGACAGGCCGCTGATCACCCATTTGTCCGACATGCGCACGGTGGACGCCGGAGATGGCGAACTGGTGCACCAGATGCGGGGGCACGAGCACGGACTGGACGACCTCTCCCTGGTGATGACCGAGACGCAGCCCGGCGGTGGGCCAGCGCTGCACTGGCATCTGAGCGACGAGACGCACGTCATCCAGAATGGTCGCGTCACCTACATCATCGCCGATAGCGTGTTCACCGTGAAAGGTCCGGTGGTGGTGAACGTGCCGGCGCATGTACCCCATACCTTCGTCAACGCCGGGGACACCGTGCTGCACCTGATCGCGGTGTTCTCCAGGGACGACTTCGGCGGGTACCACCCGCTCGGACCGAACCCTTTGCTCGATGAAAAGGAAAATGGACAAGAATACCGGACCCGCACCCATCGATCGAATGCGCAAGCCCCGCTCAGATAGGCGTTGGCGTTGGGTCCTGATCGCACTCATGGGCCCGTTCGCACTCGCCGCCTGTCAGAAGGAGGGGGAGGATCCGTCGACGGTGACGCCTGGAACAGTGCTGCCGGAGATCGGCACCTTCAGCAACCTGACCGTCGGGAACTACTGGAAATACACCAAGAACAAGGTGGACAGCAACGATGTTGTGCTGGAGACCGTTCGGACGGACAGCGTGTATGTCGCCGGCGATTCCGTGGTGAACGGCGCGACCTATGCCATTCTGCGCCGTGCCATGGATGCTCAGGTGACCTCGGACCTGGAACTGTGGAAGGACTCGCTGACCTTTCTCGTCAATTCGGACCATGTCGTGCGCTTCTGCAGTGCACCATTGGATGCGGTGATCTACCAGGAAGGCCTGGGGCAGTTCACCGTGCTTTACAACTTCCTGGTCCAGTCGACCCCGGTGGACATCAGCGTACCCGCGGGCGACTTCTCCACCTACATGATGCATGCCCACACCATCAGCTTCGGCACCACGCCAGAGGTGCCGGCATGGAAGGACCCGCGGTCCCATTGGGTATCCGGGGTGGGAAGGGTCCGGTACTACGAGTTCCCGGCGGGGGTCGACTGGGGCTATCGATACGACCTGGTGAGCTACACCGTACAATAAGGCGCGCCCACCACCGGCTGAAACAAGCCACCCAGGCGGTGGAACAGCTGCAGCGGCGAGCAGAGCCAGAGGTCGCGCGCCCCGGACCTTCGTTCATGGCTTCCTGGTGGTGAATGCTTTGCAGCGCCGCATGAATATTCGCCGGAAGCACGCACACGAAAATGAACACCGGCAGCGTGGCGGTGGTGTGGCGAAGCACCGGAAGCGGCAGCGATCTCGATCATGCCGGTGAACTACGGCATGGCGCCCATGGTGATGTTGCCAGCGAAGCTCAGGTCCCGCGCATCGCCTGTCCGACTTCCACCGATCGCCACCAAGGCGAACACATTGAGAGGGACGAAGTGGGGCTTGATCCGATGAACGAAGGGAACGGGTCCATGCACTCCGATGCAGGGGCGCCCATGCCTGGGGATGCACCACCGAGGCGTACCTTTCCTCCATGCCTCACCGCGTCCGTCTGCAACGCAGCAAAGGCTGGCGCATGCCGGAGAACGCTGTAAAGGTGGACCGCACCACCAAATGGGGCAACCCATTCATCATCGGAAGGGACGGCACCCGGGAGGAATGCATCGCCCGATACAGACAGTTGATGACGGCTGGTTCGCTGAACGGCTTCACCAAGGAACAGCTTGCCTACCGCGACCGCGTGCTGAACGAAGCGCAAGAACTTCGGGGCAAGGACCTCGCCTGTTGGTGCACGTCGGACGCCCCCTGCCACGCGGACGTGCTGTTGGAACTGGCCAAGGTCCGCTGAACACGCCACGACCGCACCTTTTCATTGGTCCAGGACCTTCACGGTGAAGATGCTGCTCTCGTAGTCATTGTTGTCATAGACGGGTGTGGCGATGGTACTGTACTGCACGGTGACGGTATGTGTACCGGCGGGAACAGTGAATACGCCGGATGCGCCCACCGAAATGATGGCGCCACCGGCCTGATAGGAATTGCTGCCCAAGATCGGGGAGCCATCCAGCGCCAAGCGTGCGTAGAACGGTGCGGAGCTGCCCATGTCCGTGCAGATGTTGTAGCTCATGAGCACTTCGCGCGACTCCGGAAAGAAGAAGAAGACCTGCATCACGAAGTCGCTCTGCCAGGTCCCGGTGTTCAGCGGTGCCAATGAGCCGGGTATGCCGAAGGAGGCGGTGAAACCCGGCTCGCGCCAATACGCATTGCCACTGGCATCGGAGCAGAGGAACCTTCCATCCGCCTCGTTCCCGTCCTGGTATTTGAACCGGCCCACGACATGCAGGGTGGTGTCCGGGTCACGCGTGCCCACTCCCAGGAAATACGTGGTGTCCACCAGCACCTGTTTCGGCGAGGTTTTCACCACCACGGCACTGTCCAGCAAGGTGGTCGCCTGCCGGGCGGTCTGTGCGAAAGGGACCGCACGCAGCACCTCGTCACCAAGGGGTTGGTAATCGGTGCCACCGGTCACATCGGCGGCCACGAGCAGATGGAACGCGTGGGTGGGATGGTCCCATTCCAGGTTCCCCAAGGCCGGCCAGCCAGCGTGGTCGCCCAGGCCGATCTCCGCACGGAACAGCCCTTGTGCGTTGGTGGTCACCTGCTGGGTCTCGCTGTAGATGGTCCCCGGGCCGCCGGTCAGGGTGAACTGCAGGCCCACGTCCTGTCCCGGCAGGGGATCGCCGTTGGCATCACGCGCCACCGCCTGATAGCTCAGGGCCTGATATACGCCTTCCGTCTGAGCGGATAGGCCGGTGCTTGCAGCCACCGCAAGCATGAGCAGAAAGATCCGGGTCATGGTCGTTCGTTCGGGATAATGTTGGTGCCTGCGCCGTGCGGGCCGTCATCTACAGGAACATCGGTGGACCGACGGGATCGTGAACGATCCCGTGTGCACAACGCTTCGTGCTGGTACCTCGATCAGGGTATTGTCACCCCGCCAGGAGGCGGACACTTTTGGGCTGTTCCATCTGCCACGATCATGACCCTAGGAAAGCGCCATCACGCGAAGGACAAGGACCTGCACCGAGTGCTCGATCTCCGCACGCGTGTACTGCTCGATGCCGTGGTCAACGCGCCGCCGGGCCGTACGTTGGAAGCCTATCTCAAGGCATTCACCGACGCTCGCGGACCGGATCGGGTCCGCTCCTCACGGTAGCTGCTCCAAGCGCACGGCGGTGGGCACCGCACCTCCGATGTTCACGATGATCGGGTCCCGGTCGTTGTCGGCGCCGGCATACTTCACCAATCCGTCCATGTTCACATCAGTACGGTGATACCCCGTGATCACGGCCGTGGGCACCAGACCACCGATGGACGTCAGGATCGGATCGCGATCGTTGTTCGCACCGGTATACTTCAGTGCCCCGTCATTGGTGACGTTGCCGCTCCACAGACCATAGCGCCCACTGGTCAGTTGCTTGCGCGCGCTTGACCCATAGGTGGAAGTGGAGCCGAGCGTCAGGTCGATCGAACGATCGTGCGCACCCAGGACCTGCGGTGCCGCCGTCATCACACCCAGGTGGTTCCGGTGCCGGACGGCCACGTAGTATTGGTCCGCTGGGACGTTGAACAGCAACCGGGGGTAGCCGTCGACGCCGACCACGTCACCATCACGCTGGACCAGGGCACATTTTGTCGCCACGATGGTGGTGGGATCGTTCTTGTCCCGCAACTCCACCAGCACCCAGTCCACAATGGCGTTGGACCCGGTGATGTTCAGTGTGGCCCCCGGGACCGTTTCGCCTCCGCCGCCCATGGCCTGGGTATAACCAAGACCCGTGTACGGTTCGGAGGTGGGCAGGTAGCCGGATGACCGCAGTGCGTCGCGCATCAGACCGGACTGCGCATCGAACGCGCCCTGCAATTCCACGCGGAGGATGGTGCTCGGCGCGCAGTCCTGCCAGGAGACGAGATAGGTGCCCGGTATGATCGTCGGCGTACCAATGCCCGGGCCTTCCCACCACAAGGTCAAATGGTCGCCCCCGCTCCCCTCCTTGTGCAACACCTCCACGTAGTAGTACACACCGGCCTGGAGCGTGACCGCATTGCTGCGCTGGGAGCCGTACTTGTCCAGTTGCGTCTCACCGGTATATCCCGGAACGGAGCAGATCTGCTGCTTGTACTTCGGTTCCGCGTTCGCGCTGAGATAGGCCACGCTGGCATCGTCCGAGGTGAGGGTGAAATGGTACGTCCCGGTGGTCGCTGGAACGATGTAGCCGCGCATGCGCGTCCCATAATTGTTCCCGAAGTTGGTGGGGGCCTTGAACTGCGTCGGGTGGGTGGTGCCGTTCGGTGAGTCCGGATAGCTGGGATAGTTGAGCAGGTCGGAAACGGATCCGCCGCCCACACCGGTCCAGTACTCACGCAACACCGAACCGCTCGCACCGGGGCATTGGGGTGGTTCGAGCGTGACCACTCCAATGGTGGTGGTGGCCACTCCCGTCAATCCGTCGCCGTCCGTAACGGTGAGCGTGACCAGGTGGTCCCCCGTATCGGTGAAGGTGTGTGTGGGCGCCAGGTCCGTGGAGGTCCCGCCGTCGCCGAAGTCCCAGGCATAGCCGACAACGCCCCCCGGATCGTAGCTCCCGGCGCCGTCAAAATGCACCTGGAGCGGACCCGGCCCGAACTGGATGTCCGTCTGGATCAAGGCCGTGGGCGGAATGGCCTGGCATCGCGGATACAGGTACTTGGTGTCCGTGGCGGACAGGCCACCGGGATCGGTCACTGTCAGCGTGACCTCGAAGTAGTAGGTCTCCCCATCGCATCCCACGCCACTGATCACCGACGAGGTGATGTGGTTGTGGTCGATGGCCTCCGGGTGCGTGTGGCTGTTGTGGTGCAGGATGGTCCGCCAGGAATAGGTCAGTTGCGGGTCGGTGTGCTCGGCATCGGTCACGTCCGCCTCCAGCACGTACACCGTATCGACCCCGATCGGATAGGTGCTGCCGTCCACGATGCTCGTGATATCCACGTTGGGCGGCGTGTTGTTCACACTGACGATCAGATGGATCTGACCGGTCTGGTTGCCATTGTCGGTCACCGTGAGGGTCACACCATACGTCGTGGGGGTGTTGGCAGGAGCGGTGAAGGTGTGCATCGGTGACACCAGGCTGCTCGATCCACCATCCCCGAAATCCCAGGCATAGGTCAGGGCACCACCCTCCGGATCATAGGAGGCACTGCCATTGAAGGAGACCTGCAGCGGTCCAGGACCATACTGGACGCTCTGCGTGGCGGCCGCAACGGGAGGCAGGTCGATCGCCTGTGTGTAGCAGATCCGCCGCACCGCATTGGTGAGGTAGTTGATGTACCAGATGCAACCGTCGGGACCGGACCCCACCCAGGTCAATGGGCCAAGGTTGCTTGCGAAATCATACACCTGCAGGGGTTTGTCGTTCGTATCGAACGCGAAGCGACGTATCCAGCCGGAGACATAGTCCGCATTGAAGTACACGTTCTGATAGCCTTGCGGCAGGGAGGCACCATCCACCCAGACACCGCCCAGTGAGGCCTGTCCACCGAAGCGGGGACCCGGTACCGGCGAGTTCGGATCGTCCAGGTCGAAGGTCACAGCGGTGTTGCCCGAATAATCCCCACAGCGGGATTCATTGCCGTGCAGCCAATCGATCTCCGGCCGGGAGTGGAAGAAGTGCGGGATCGTGGAGGGGATCTGCACGGCAGGGTTGCATGGATTGGGATGCTTGTTCAGATGATCGAGGTCGTCCTGCTTCAACAGGTCCTTGAAGTAGAAGTACTGCTGCGTGCAGTTCACCCCATCATAGAGCGGGTTCGGCGCATCCAGGTCGACGATGTTCTGGGACTGGTACTGGTTCTGGGCGGTCATGCCCTCATAAAGTGGCCAACCGAAGTTCATTCCCGCCTCCGTGCAGACGTTCAACTCCTCCCAGGTGTTCCATCCCACGTCACCGATGTAGAGCGAGCCGGGATCGCCATCGGCCGGGTCGGGGCTGCCCGTTCCCGGTCGCAGGGTCATCCGATAAGGATTCCGCAGGCCAAGGGCCCACACCCTGGACCGAGGTGCACGTGGTGCGGTGGGGTCGTAGTACGGATTGCTCGGCACACCATCGCCGGTGTTCGGGTCCAGCCGCAGGATCTTGCCGTTGAGACAGTCCACCAATTGCGACCGGTAGGCACCAACGTTCTCCTTGGTGCGCAGAATGCTGTCGGTGAGCGCCTGCGCATAGTAGGTCGTGGGATCGTTCCCGCCGTCCGCCGTGCCGTAATCGGCTCCGTCGCCGCAGCTGACCATCAACGTGCCGTCCTCACCGAAGAGCAGGGTGCCCGTGCTGTGCGATTCGTACAGCAAGGGGATCCCGGTCTTCTTCGTTTCGCCCAGGAGGATCGTCCGGCTGTTGGGATCGACGCTCGTGAAGTTGGGACCGATCGCCGTGTAGCGCGTGATGCGCATGATGGTGGCGGAATAGTAGTCGTTCGTCGCCGGGTCGTACGCCGGCGTGCCGTAGTTCATCAGGTAGTGGCGATCCACGGTATACATCACATAGATCCGACCGTTGCTCAGGAACTGCGGATCGAGCGCGAACCCCAACATCCCATGGTCGCGCCAATTCCCCACTTCCGGGCTGATGTCCAGCAACGGTGTGGGCAGGGTCACCCCATTGTCCACGATCCACACCTTGCCCTGCTTCTCCCACACGTACATCCGCCCGTTGGCGTCCCATGCGGCGCCCACGGGTTCATTGAACCCATTGACCACGCTGACGTCCGCGAAATCCGTCGGTACGGTCTGCGCATGGAGCGGTGATCGCACCAAAAGCAGCAGCAGGAAGCACGACCATTCGATTACGTTCGCCCAAGGCATGGCTGGGCCCGACCGCGATAAGGACATTCCGTAGGAGGGATTGGGAAATTCGTCTACAAAACTAGTCGGCCCGTCGACCGAAAGTCAACACCTATCTTGGTCAACATGGATCTCCAAGGATCACGAACAGCCTATCGGATCCGGGCGTTCGGGAAGGTCCAGGGTGTGTGGTTCCGGAAGCACACCGCTGAACAGGCCGGTGCGCTCGGCGTGAAGGGATGGGTGCGGAACGAAGCGGACGGCTCCGTGCTCATCCATGCGGAGGGAGCGACCTCCGCCGTGGAGGAGTTGGCGCGCTGGTGTGCAATGGGACCACCGCAAGCGGAGGTCAAGAACGTCCGCTCCACGCCGACCCGCCCCGAGGGATATGCGCAGTTCACCATCCACCGCTGAGCGCTGGCGCCTGTTCGTCGGCACACGGATCGCTCCGGAATGGCACGATCGGATCACGACCGCCGCCACGGACATGATGCGAACGGGGATCTGGCGCCGCATCCCCACGGAGCAATGGCACCTCACCGCGCTGTTCATCGGCGAACGACCCAGGGAGGAGGTATCGCGGATCACTGCCCGGGTTGCGCGGATCGCCGAAAGGACCTCACCGGTCGCGGTCCAAGGGGGACGTCTTGCGCTCATGCCGGAGTCCGCACCCACGATGACCTGGGTGCGTTTCGAGCCGGGATCGGCCCATCGGTTGCTGCATGAGGCACTTGCGATGGCCATTGGTGTCGTTCCCGAGAACCGCCGTCCGCATTGGCCACACATCACCATTGCACGCGGCCATACCGATCCGGCACCCGCCGGACCCATTCTGATCGACACGCTTGCGGTGACCGAGCTGACCCTCTTTCGTTCGCACCTGCGTCCGAACGGAACCATCCACGAGGCCCTGAGCACGTGGTCCCTCAGGTGAAGAGGTCCAGTTGACCACCCGCCGTGCGGCGGAACCTCGATCCATCCATTTCGGGGATCGACCGACCAGCGAAGTAACGTTGGTGAAAGATGCGGAACACCCGTCCGATGTTGTCGGCGAAGGCCCCTTCACCACGCATTCGCGTACCGAAGCGCGAGTCGTTCATGGCACCGCCGTGCGCCGAGGTGGTCTGCGTGATCACCTTGGCCGCACGCTCTGGATAGTGCTCCCGCAACCAGCGTTCGAACACGTCCTTCACCGCACCGTTCACGCGCAGCACCGAATAGCCTGCGACCAGCGCGCCCGCATCCGCCGTCGCCTTCAACAAACGGGGCAGCTCACTTTCGTTCAGGGCGGGGATCACCGGCGCGATCATGGCGCGGACCGGTATACCCGCTTCCGTGAGCGAGCGGATCGCACGAAGCCTGTTCGTCGATGTGCTGGTGCGCGGCTCCATGGCCCGCCGCAGGTCCTCGTTGAGCGTGGTCAGGCTGATCGCCACGGTAACCAAACGCTCACGTGCCATTTCGGCCAGGATATCGATATCCCGCAGCACCAGTGCGTTCTTCGTGATGATACCCGCTGGGTTGCGGTGTTCGTAGAGGACCTCGAGCAGCTTGCGCGTCAGTCCCTCCGTGCGCTCGATGGGCTGGTAGGGATCGGTGGCGCCCGAGATCATGATGGGCATGGGTCGCCAGGTGGGTGCGTTCAGCTCCTTCTCCAAAAGCCGCGCGGCATTGCGTTTCACCAGAACGACCTGTTCGAAGTCGAGCCCGGCGCTGTATCCCCAATACTCGTGCGTCGGACGCGCGTAGCAGTAGCTGCATCCGTGCTCGCACCCCTGGTAGGGGTTCATGCTCCGATCGAACGGCAGATCGGGCGACGCCACCCGGTTCACGATCGTCCTCGGGAACGTTGCGATATACCTCGTCGGGTGATGCGGGTCCTCCGGTTCGTCGATCCCCTCCCAGTGCAACACCCCGTATTGGCGTTCCTGGAACCGGTTCGCGACCTGCCCGGCCGCACCGCGGCCCTTGACCGGCTTTCCGTCGATCGCCATGCGCAGAAGATACGCGCTGCGACCAACCCTTGATCTTCCCTGACAAGTGGCCGGTCCCGGTCGGTTACATTCGCGGCCCGAACAACGGAACCACGCCCGACCCGCCATGCGACCGATACGCCTCGCCAACTCCATCCTCCTTGGGACCCTTCTGCTCGCATCCTGCGGAGGACCGTCGCCGGGGACGCACAAGGTCAGCAATGCCGATACGACCGCGACCGTCATGAACGCCTGGCCGGACGACTCGTTGATCCGCCCCCTGGAGCACAAGCATTTCAAGCATTTGAAGCAGTTGACCTTCGGTGGCGACAACGCCGAGGCCTACTGGAGCTTTGCGGGCGACCGACTGACCTTCCAGGTGACCAACACGGCCTGGGGCGATAGCTGCGACCAGATCCGCGTGTTCGATCCCTTCCATGATGATCTGCGGCAGGGAGCACCCCGTCTGATCAGCACGGCACGGGGCCGCAACACCTGCAGCTACTTCCTGCCCGGCGACAGCCTCATCCTCTTTGCCAGCACGAGCGCCGACGGTCCGCAATGCCCACCCGTTCCGGAGCGCAAGCCGGGCGGCAAGTACGTATGGCCGATCTATCCCACCTATGATATCTACGTCAGTGATCGGGAGGGCCATCTCCGGCGGCGCCTTACCGACAGTCCCGGGTATGATGCAGAGGCCACCGTATCTCCGAAAGGCGATCGCATCGTGTTCACTTCGACGCGCGGCGGTGACCTGGACCTCTATACCATGAACATCGACGGCAGCGACGTGAAGCAGGTGACCAGCACGCTCGGCTATGATGGCGGAGCGTTCTTCAGTCCCGATGGAACGAAGTTGGTCTGGCGGGCGTCACGCCCCACCGCACCGGAGGATGTCAAGGAGTACAAGGACCTGCTGGCAAGGGGCCTGGTACAACCCACTCAGATGGAACTTTTTGTGGCCAATGCCGATGGCAGTGAAGCCCACCAGGTCACCGACCTTGGTCAGGCCAATTGGGCCCCCTTCTGGCACCCGAGCGGGAAGAAGATCCTTTTCGCCAGCAACCACAACACCGATCGCGGTTTCCCATTCACACTGTTCCTCGTGGACCTGGACGGCGGCCATCTTGAGCAGGTGACCGAGAGCGACATGTTCGATGCGTTCCCGGTGTTCAGCCCGAACGGTCACTACCTCGTGTTCAGCAGCAATCGCCACGGCAGCACCCCGCACGAGACCGATCTATTCCTGGCCGAATGGCAGGATTGAGCCTGTCGACCGGACCCGCCCGGTGTCATCAGGTCAGGTATTTTCCAGTGCGTTCTCCACGCGCCGCAACTGCGCGATGGGGTCCTTCTTCAACCGGCATTCCCAGATGGTGACGACGAGCCATCCGGCCTGACGTAGCGTTCGCGCCTTCCGCTTGTCGCGGTCCTTGTTGCGATCGAGCTTTTCGTTCCAGAACCGCCGATGGGTCCTCGGTCTGGCGGGCCGGCAGTAGGGGCAGCCGTGCCAGAAGCAGCCGTGCACGAAGACCGCCACTTTGCGGCCGACAAAGGCGATGTCCGGTCGCCCCGGCACCTTCGCATAGTGCAATCGGTATCCCCTGTGACCCGCATCACGCAGGGCCCGGCGGAGCGCGCGTTCAGGCGAAGTGTCCTTCGCCCGGATCCGGCTCATCAAAGCGCTCGTGCGCGCGTCCTTCGGCACCGGTGCACGACCATCACGGATGTACTTCCGTACGGACACGGCACGAACTTAAGGCCGTGGCTAGCCCAGGAAGCCCAGGCCGGGCGGCTGATACAACATCCATCCGGTGATCGCGATGCGGTCCACGTGGGTCTCGCGAACCTCGTGTTCCAGTCGGTCGCTCCGGAACAGCACCAGACGGCCGAACGTGGGCTCCACGATCTTCTCCCCTTCCGCAAGAAAGAGGACGAGCTCTCCCCCATCGCCCGGCACCCAGTCCCTGTTCAAGTACAACACCACGCTGATCTGCCGGTTGTTGCGATGACGGAACTGGTCGATGTGTCGGCGGTAGAACGCCCCCCGGGGGTAGTGTGCCAGGTGGAACTCGTACCCGGACAGGCCCAGGAAGCAGAGCTGGTTGAGCAGGCGCAGCAGCTCATCCATCCGGTCAAAGAAGAACGCGATCGTCCGGTCCCGCTCTCGTTCCAACCAGAGCACCTGGTCGCTGCGTACGCGCCGGTCCACTTGAAGATCCCCATCCGCTCCAATACCCGCATTATGCAGATCATCCGCCCGGATATGCCGCATGGCGAACGCCAGGAGCTGCTCCGATCCAGCCGGGGGGAAGGCAGCGTCCACGATCGCGAAGTCCTGATCGGCCAGACGGTCGAAGTGTTGGACCCATTGGTCGACGCTCCAGGACATGCGGGTATGGATGGAGCACGAACGTAGCGCAAAGCGCGATCCGATGTGCTAGAGCACCTTCACCTCCGTGCGGCGGTTCTGAGCGCGCCCCTCCTCGGTGTCATTCGAGGCGATGGGACGGGTCTCACCATATCCGATGGCCCTTACCCGCTCCGCATCGATCCCCTTGCCGATCAGGTATTCGCGAACGGCATTGGCCCGTTGATCGCTGAGCCTGAGATTGTCCGCCTCACTGCCGACATCGTCGGTGTGGCCGCCCAGTTCGATGTGCAGCGAGGGGTTGTCCTGCATCAACTTCACGAGCTTGTCGAGCTCCGCATTGCTGGCGGGCAGCAGGGCGAAACTGGCCGTTTCGAAAAAGATGTTGCGCAGGGCCACCGTTTCGCCGGCTTCCAGGGGATTGAGCTTCACGTCCAGCGCATGCGGTTCATCGGAGGTGGCCTGCGTCACGTTGTAATTGCGACTGAAGAAGAGGTACCCCGGTGCGCTCGCGCTCAGGGCATAATCATGACCGATGGGCAGACAGACGAGGAAGTCGCCCGTGGCCGGGTCGCTGTATGCGGCCGTGGCGAGTCGGCCCGTGGCCAGGTCATTGAGTTCCACATCGGCCTCCACGGCCCTGCCGGTGTTGGCATCGGTAACGCGACCTTTGATATAGCTCACGGGTTCGGGCCGTGCCTCGGGGTAGAGGTCGAAGCTGTACAGGTCGAGGTCGCCCTGTCCGCCGGGCCTGTCGCTGGCGAAATAGGCGATCTTCCCATCCGCACCGACCAGCAGACTGTTCTCGTCCCCTCCCGTGTTGATCGGCCAGCCCAGGTTCAAAGCGGGTCCCCAGCTGCCATCATCCTGCATCCGGCTCATGTAGATGTCCAAACCACCAAAGCCGGGATGTCCGTCGCTGCTGAAATACAACGTGCGGCCGTCCGGGTGGATCTGGACGCTTTCCTCCTGGAACGGCGTGTTGATGGTCTCCGGCAGTTTCTCCGGGCGGCTGAAGGTGCCATCGTCCCGCATCCTGCTGACATAGATGTCCATGCTCTTGATGCCGTCCGCCACCTGCTGGCCGCGCACGAAATAGAGGGTCCGACCATCGCTGCCCAGGCTGGGCTGGCTTTCCCAGTTCCTTGAATTCACAGGTGGGCCCAGGTTCTCCGGAGGACCGAAACGATCGCCGATGCGTCGGCTGATGAACAGGTCGCAACTGCCCATGCCCTTGCGGCCGGAACCATAGTCGCCGTCCACGCCGGCACACGCCGTGAAGATGATGTACCGGCCATCCGGGGAGAGCGTGCCCGCCCCTTCGTTCGCGGCTGTGGTCACACCCGGCACCGGATGCGCCTCCGTCCACTGACCGTCGGCATCGCGCGTGCTCATGTAGAAATCCTCCTGATGCCCCCAGGGCGAGCGTTCGTCGGGCACATCGCGGGTGAAGAGCAACGTCGCATCGTCCGCGGTCACACAGGGGTAGTACTCCCCGTTCGGCGAGTTCACGTTGGGCCCCATGTTCCGGGGATCGAACGGGACCGGCTGTTGGATGGCACGTTGGGCGAACGCACAATTGTCCATGCCCAGCTGGGCCCGCTCACGCCGCACGGGCTCATTCTCCAGGTCGAGATAGGCCTTGTAGTGCTGCTCCGCGGAAGTGAACTCCTGGTTGCGGAACTCGATGTCGGCGAGGTGCAGGTAGGCGTTCGGAAAGAAGCGGGGCGCCAGTTGGAGTGCTGCGCGGTACCACTTCATCGCCTCGGCATCCTTCCCCTTCATGTCGTACAATTCCGCCAGGGCGAAGCGTGGCTCCACGAAATGGTCGTCGAACGCTGCGGCGCGCTTCAGGTCGCTCTCGGCGGCATCCCATTTCTGGAGGTGCATCTCCTCCAGGCCGGATTCGTACAGCTTGATCGCCTTCTTGTCCGTGGTGGTGTAGTCACGCATCTGGGCCTGTACCATCAGGGGAAGTGCGCAGAGCAGGAGCGGAACAGTGCGAAGGACCTTCAAGGGATGTCGAGGTATTTGTGGGTCTGCAGACTAATCTGCCAACGTGGATCACGGGTGACACGTTCGACGATGAGCGGGGACATGGTGGCCCTTTTGCTCCATTCGGGCTGCAGGAACAACCGGCAGATGGAACGCACGCGTGCCGCATGGTCTTCCGCCCAATCCAGGTCGCTCCTGTGGTACACGATCACCTTCAATTCGTCCGCGCGTTCATGGATGCCGGGCAACGGCTCCTTGAACTTCTTCGGGCTGAGGCAGATCCAGTGCCAGGTGCCGGAAGGTGGGTGGGTGCCGGAGGTTTCGATATGGGTGCGAAAGCCCGCTGCGATCAATGCGTCGGTCAGTGGTCCGAGATCGTGCATCAAAGGCTCGCCACCGGTAACGATGGCGATCCGAGCTGGCTGGCCCAACGCCTCGGCCACGAGCTCGTCCACTTCTCGGACCGGATGGACATTGGCGTCCCAACTGTCCTTCACGTCGCACCAGGTGCAGCCCACGTCGCATCCACCGAGACGAATGAACCAGGCGGCATGCCCTGTGAAAGCCCCTTCCCCCTGGATGGTGGCGAACGTCTCCATCACGGGCAGGCCTTGGCCCGGCACCCCGATCCGCGAGGCGGAGGAGATCAAGGATGAGGATGCGCTCATGGGTGACCCAAAAGAAAGCCCACGCAGGTCACAGTTCAAAAGAAACTCATGGGTCACATGAGCGGGAGGGATCAGATGGGTTCCGT
>JACJZI010000003.1 GCA_020635655.1 Flavobacteriales bacterium | reverse complement strand
GCGCAGAACGTGACGTTGACCTTTTCCGAGTTCGCGTTCGAGCCCAACTTCGATTTCCTGAGCATCTATGATGGACCGAACACGTTCAGCCCGTTGATCGGCTCCTATTCCGGCATCGGCCTGGGGGCACTGCCCAACGGTGGCGTGATCACCTCGAGCGGCGGGTCGATCACGGTCCGGCAGGAGGCCTCGAACGGGCAGATCACCTTCCCAGGGTTCATCGCGCAATGGAGCTGCACGACCACGGGTATCCCCTCCCTCGGAAGGGATCCGGTGGCCATGCTCGCGCCCGTTCCGACATCAGGCCCGTTCCGTTTGGAACTGAACAGCGGCGCTTCGAAGGACTGGTGGGTCACCATCAACGATCTGTTGGGGGAACTTCTATCGCGCCGTGACCTGACCCCAGGCGAACGGGTGATCACCTTTGATGCATCGTCATGGCCGTCCGGATGCTACAGCGTAGTGCTGCACACACCGGAGGGAACATGGCAACGTCCGATCCTGGTGCAATGAGCAAGTCGTCGATGATGAAGGTCCGCCATTCCATCCGATCATGGGCAACGGTCACCTGCGCCCTGCTGCTGGGCACGTCCACCTTCGCCACTCACCTGGTCGGAGGGAACGTGGGTTACAATTACATCGGTGAGACGACCCCTGGCAGCGGCATGTACCGGTACGAGGTCTACCTCGAGTTCTTCATGAACTGCGGGCCGAACTCGAACTGGCAGTCGCTCTACCAGTTGTTGGGCCAGGACTACGGCACCCCGTTGGTCGTTGGCGCGTACATCCAGGACCCGAACGATCCGAACGCGGACAAGGTGAAATACACCGATGTGAACGTGTTCCTATCGGACAGTCTGGTGATCGAACCCGACCTGCCGGACAACTGCACGGTCGGTTCCGGTCTCTGCGCGATCAAGGGGCGGTTCGTGGGCACGGTGGACCTGCCGCTGAACTTCGGAGGCTACCATCTCTACTACCAGATGTGCTGCCGGAACCTCGACATCGACAACATCAACAATCCCAACGGCACCGGGATCGGCTACTATGCCTTCGTGCCTCCTCCGTTGGTGAACAACTCCTCACCGACCTTTCTGGGCGTGCCCATCCCGTTCCTTTGCACCAGCGACACCACCACCTTCCTGAACACCGCCACCGACCCGGACGGTGACCAATTGATCTTCTCGTTCGAAACACCTTACAACTCCGTCCAGTTCGGAGGAGGCATCATTCCGCCACCGGCGCAATTGCCCTGGCCCGTTCCCGAGGTGACCTACAATGCGGGGTTCGGGGTTTCGCAACCGTTCGGGACCGGCGGCTATTCCTATATCAATGGTGCCACCGGCCTGACCCAATACCAGGCGCCGGTCCAGGGCAACTACGTGGTGGCCGTCGAGGTGAAGGAATACCGGAACGGTCAGTTGATCGGACGCACGCGGCGTGACCTGCAGTTGCAGGTGATCCCCTGCCCACCGAACAACACGCCGGCGGTGAGCGGTGTGATCAACCAGACCTATTCGGTCCAGGCCGGCGACCAGCTGTGCTTCGACATGAGCTTCAACGACGTTGATGGCGATTCGCTGATGCTCGTGGCCAATGGGGCGATCTTCGAT
>JACJZI010000024.1 GCA_020635655.1 Flavobacteriales bacterium | reverse complement strand
GGTATTTAGCCGGGGGAACAGCACCGCACCCGTGGTGGAGGCGACCTCCAACGCGGCGCTGGGGTCGGGGCCATTCACGTTCCCGGCATCCGCGATGCGAACGTTTCCGGTCACGTCCAGCTTGGTCTCGGGGGCGGTCGTGCCCAGCCCCATGTCACCGTCCTGTTGCAGGGTCAGTCGTTGATCGAAATTGGCGAAGACGCGCAGGTCACCGGACGTGTTACCCCGGAACTCCCATTCGTTGGCACCATTGCTCTGCAGGGAGAAGTAGATGTTCTGTAGCGGGTCCATCCGGATGATCATGTCACGGGCCCCTGTTCCATCGTGGAAGACCCCATCACCGACGAACAAGGAACTGACCTTGGCATTCCCGCTCACTTCCAATGACTCGGAAGGTGCGTCGGTACCGATCCCTACCTGGTGGTCGGTGTATACGTGCGTGGGCGAGGCCGCGACCCAGGCACTGTCGCCCAGCAGACGAGCCTTGTCCGCATAGTGTGCATAGGGGGCTGCGAGAATGGGCTCCGATCCGACCATGGTGTAGTTCGTTCCACCGGCGGGGTCCATTTCCACCACGAAGGTCCACCAGGTGTTCTGTCCCCAGGGGATCTCTTCGAACGGGTGGTTGGATAGTGGGGTGGGTGTGCCATCGCCCACCTCCACCGTGAACAGCCCCATCGCGTTCGTGGTCACGGTCTGGGTTTCCTGGTACGCGAAACTGATGGCGAAGCCAATGCCCAACCGGAGGGAGATGGTCTGGTCGGCCAGGGGCGTTCCGTTGGCATCACGCGCCACGGCCTGGTATTTCATGCGCTCGAACGGTTTTGGACCGGGCTGTGCGTGGAGCACGGAAAGGTTGGACAGGGACATCCATAGGAGGACTCCATACAGAAAGATCGAACGGTTCATGGTCGCTGTTGATTGAGGGGCAAAGTAGAAGATGCCGCACCGGACCGGGTCATTGATTTGAATGATATTGGAGCTGGCGTATGAGGTCGCGAAGCATGCGTGCACCCTTGATCGGTGCTCGTGTTCGTGCAACAGGGGGACTGCCTTTCGCGCCGCTCAGCGCGCGAGGAACCGATGGCTCACCGATCGGCCATCGGGCCTCAGGACCTGCAGGAAATGGAGGCCGGGCGTGGCGTCCGGCAACACCAGCCGGGCTCCGGTACGTTGGGTCGGAACCTGCTGTCCCAAGGCAACCTTCACCAGGATCCAGTGCTGGCATCCGGTGTTGAGACCTGCACCTGTCCGCACACCAGGTCTCGCTGGACAGGCTGGAGCGCGAGCATCGCGAGCAGGTGCCTCCGGACCTGGGCCGGGCCCGGGTGCCGCGGTGATGGTCACTGCCGGACGGACGAAGCCCCGGCAGCTGCCGGGGCCCGTCCTTTCCAACGTCCATCGTGTCGGGGAGGAAGGAGGTCCGGATCCGGTCCCCCGGCGTGCGGCCCTCCCTCCATCACCCAACGTCCTAGCGCAGTTTCAAGCGCACTGTGTTCAGGTACTCGCCGTTGCTCAGCACGTCCACCCGGTAGGTGCCGGGCACCAGTTTCTTGTCCGGGCTGAACTTGAGGTTCACGCGGGAGGCGCGGTTGCCGGGAAGCAGCTCAGGCATCAGGGACACCGAGGCCATCGGTTCCGCTTCCTCCGTTTCGAAGGTCATGCTGATGGCGGGGTCAGCACCGTCATAGCTCCGGCCGTCGGGGGTGATGACCTTGAAGCTGGCACCCTGGGCCAGGGTCTGCGGCAGGTCGAAGGCCATGCGGATCTCCCTGGTGCGCCGGGCAACCACGGTGAGCTTGTCCTTCTTGCCACGGATGGCGGCCACTTCAGCATTGTTCACCATCTGGGCGCCGGCCAGCTCGTCGTCATGTCGCTGGGCCTGGGCCAGTTGTTCCTGACGGAGCTTGTCCAGTTGCAGCTGCAGGTCCTGGGTGCTGGCCAGGCTACCGTTCAGTTCCTTCTCCAGGCGGTCCTTCTCCTGCTTCAGGGCGGCGATCTGGCCGGCCAGGTCCTTGTTGCGGCGGGCCACCTGGTCCCGGTCCTTGGCGCGCTCGGTCACTTCGTTCACGCGGCGCTGTAGGTCGGCCACCTGGCCGTCGGAGGCGCTGAGGGCCTGCTCCTCCTTGTCCAGCCGGTCACGCAGCATGGCGATGTTCTTCTCGAGGTGCAGCTTCTCGGCCAGCAACTTTTCCTGCCGCAGGCGGTTGTGGTCCAGATCGTCGCTGAGTCCGTTGTTCTCGAGGGTGAGGTAGGCCGCGGTCCCGAGGCCGAGCACGGAGAGCACGACCAGGGCGGCGGTGCGGGCATTGGGACCGAGTTGGTCCTTCAATGCAGCGGTCCTTTCAGTTCTCATGATGGGGTGCATGTGTTGATGCGATACAAAGCACCGACCACCACATGAACGCCGCCGGAAAGCCGGATGAAAAAACGATGAGATCCGTTCAGGCCGCCTTGGGCAGCTCCACGGTGAAGGAGGACCCCTGACCCACCGTGGAACGAACCAGGATGATGCCCCGGTGCAGGTCGGCGATGTGGCGCGCCAGCGAAAGGCCTATGCCATGGCCCTTGGCACCACCGGTATTGTTCAGCCGCACGAAGGGTTCGAAGATCCGTTCCTGATCCTCCGCCGGGATCCCGATTCCACGGTCCTCCACACGGATGCGCACCTGCTCGCCACCCGCCTCGAGCCTGACCCTTGCCACATGGTCCGGGGAATACTTGCAGGCATTCTCGATCAGGTTGGCCACCAAGGAACGCAGAAGGTTCTCATTGCCAAGCACCAGCAGGTCCTGCTCATCCTCCACGCTGTCCATGGCCACTTCCACCTGGTTGGCAGGGTCGGCACGCAACACCTCCGATCGCGCCTGCCAGAGCACCTCGTCCATACGAACGGGACCAAAGGTGGAAGCGGGTCCGCGATGCTCCACCTGCGCCATGAGCAGCAGGCGGTCGGCCAGCCGGTTCAGCGTGTACATGTCATCGCGGATGGAGCGCACCGCCTTGGCGTATTCCTCGGGTTCACGGGTCTTCAGCAGGAGCACGTCCAGTTGCCCGGAGATCGCGGTTAGCGGGGTGCGCAGCTCATGGGAGGCGTTGGCGATGAAGTGCTTCTGCGAAAGGAAGGCCGTTTGCAGCCTGTCCAGTAGATCGTTGAAGGTGAGGGCCAATTGGGCCAGCTCGTCCCGATCGTTCCCGGTCTGTGCCCGTTGGGAGAGGTTGGCGGCACTGATCGCACGGATCTCGTCGATCAACCGCTGCACGGGGGACATGGCCCGTTGGGCATAAAAACGTCCGACCAGGAAGATGAGCACCAGGCCGATGAGGAAGGTGGCGATGAGCACGTTCCCCAGGTTCCGGACCTTCCGCCGGCCGTACACATCATGTCCGGAGGCTACGACGACGAACCGGTCATATTGGTCGCTGAAGAGGAAGGCGACCTGTTCCCTTACGCCGGTCCCATCGCGCAGTTCCTCCTCCAATCGCACACGGTCCAGAAAGGCACTATCACAGGGCGGTCCACTCGGCACCCCCAGCCTGAAGATCAAGTGGTCATGGTGGTCGTAGATGGCGATGTCCTCCTCAGGCAGGCGCACGGGGTTGTCCGCCTCGATCTTGGCCAACAGCAGTTCATCCACCTCGTCCACCTGGATCAGGAGCTTGGCGGTGTTGGTGCCTCGGTCCTTCAGTCGGGCCATGAACTCCTCCTGGCGATAATCGGCCGAGAAGGCGTACACCACCAGGAACGCACTGCCCAGGATGATGGAGGCCAGCAGTAGGAACTGCAAGGCCAGCCGCGTGCGGATGGTCATGACAACGCGGTGAGGATGTAGCCCAGGCCCACCCGCGTATGGATGAGCTTCGGTTCGAAGCCATGGTCCACCTTCTTTCGCAGCAGCTTGATGTAGGCGTCCACGACGTTGGTGCCCGTGTCGAAGTGGATGTCCCAGACGTGCTCGCAGATCTGGGCGCGGGAGAGCACGCGGTCGGCGTTGCGCATCAGGTATTCCAGCAGGCCGAACTCCTTCGCGGTAAGGGGGATCCGTTTGCCTTCGCGGCCGGCCTCCATTTTGGCCAGGTCCAGGGTCAGTCCGTGGTATTCCAGCTTGTCAGCCTCGGCATGCACCTGGGTCCCGCGGCGCGTCAGGGAACGCACGCGGGCCAGCAGTTCCTGGAATTCGAAGGGCTTCACCAGGTAGTCATCTGCACCGGCGTCGAGGCCCTCCACCTTGTCCTCGGTGGTTCCGAGCGCGGTGAGCATCAGGATGGGCATGCTACCGCCACCTGCCCGGATCGCGCGACAGACCTCCACGCCGTTCATCAACGGCATCACCACGTCCAGGATCACCAGGTCCACGGCTTCCTTCAGGGCCAGCTTGCGGCCCATCACGCCGTCGTATGCGCTGATGACCTCGTAGCCGCTCTCTTCGAGCCCTTGGACCAGGAAGGCAGCCACCTTGGGCTCATCCTCCACCACGAGTATGCGCATGGGGACAAAGCTAGGTGCGGGTCCGTGCATCTCCGTCCACGGGGTGGATGGAGATGACCCATTCCAATGGGGCCCGCGTCACGACCGACGGAGCCGCTTACCGCACCAGGAACCGACGGCTCACCGATCGGCCATCGGGCCTCAGGACCTGCAGGAAATGGAGGCCGGGCGTGGCGTCCGGCAACACCAGCCGGGCTCCGGTACGTTGGGTCGGAACCTCCCGTCCCAGGGCATCCTTCACCAGGAGCCGGTCCTGCTCGCCGATGCCTGCGATCTGCACCACCCCGTTGGAAGGGTTGGGCCAGACCGAGATCCGTTCCGCATCGCGATCCGGGATGCTCGTGCTTCCCACGAAAAAGCAATCGGATACGACCGTGCAGTTGCCCAGCGTCAGCTCCACGGCGTAATTGCCGCTGGCGGTGGCCAGGTAGCTCTGTTGATCGGCGCCGGGTATGGGCGCGTTCCCATTGTCACAGTCCAGCCACTGATAGCCGGTGGCATCCGCCTCGTTGGCGGTGAGCTCCAGGCCGTTGAGGGTCACGGTGGTGTCCAGCGTGGTCACGTTCAGGTCCACGGTGATGATGGAATCGCAGCCGGCCAGGTTGGGGATGGTGTCCGTGTACACTGCGGTGCTGTCCCAGAGCAGCCCGCTGGGCGAGGTGTAGGTCTGGCAGGCGTCAGCGGTGATGGAGGAGTAACTGTCGTCGCAATTGGAGAGCACGGACACGTTGAACTTGATGTCCGAGTTGGCATGCACCGAGCTGTTGGTGCCGTTGTAGAATAGGCGGCCGCCGGAATAGGGGTTGCCACCGGAGAAGGGGATCTCCACGGTGAGCTCCATCTCGAAGGTCTTCATCGCGAACGCGGTGACCGGGATCGGGGTCGACAAGTACACCCGGATGGCCTCACCCGGGTTCACCGTGATGGCCGGGTAGGCCTGCGTGTGGATGGGTGTGCCCAGCACCGTGCTGTTGTTGAAGATCCGCAAGGTGCCGGCCGCGTTGGTGCCGCCATTGGTGGTGAAGATCTCCACGTACTCGATCACTCCATTGCAGGTGGGCGTGAACGACTGGCCGATGTCCACGTTCGTGGGGTCGGTCTGGGGGGCGTTCAGGTTGCCCATGATGCATTGGCCTTGCGCGAAGGCCGGCAACAGCGCGATGAGGAAGGAGAGGATGAGGTGATGGGAATACCGTGGCGACTTGCTCATGAAGCACAAGGTAGGATCCCTGTGCGAATGCATCGGGAGAGCTGGTTCCCTGCGCGAACGGCCTCTCTCGCGCTTCGAGCGGATCACTGCTTCCTGATGCCCAGGGACGCACGGGTGGGAAGCACGACGGACCGTGCAGTTCCTCTCAGCAGCCGCTGATCGTGAAGGCCCATCTTTGCCCATCCATGAACCGGTCCATCCTTCTTCCAGCGGGACTTGCGCTCGCCAGCGGTCTTTTCGCCCAGCATCATGAATGGTCCTTCTCCTTCGGAAGCGACCAGTACGAACGCGCCTACGGGATCGAGCTGGACCCGGCGGGGAACGTGTATGTCTGCGGTGCCTTCGACAACACGGTGGACTTCGACCCGGACACGCTGGTGGATGCATCCATCACCGAGGAAGGGAACGGCGATGTGTACCTGGCCAAGTACGACAACACCGGCGCGCACCTCTGGTCCTTCAACCTGGGCTTCTGGGGGCACGACCTGGGCAGCGACATGGTGGTGGACGACCAGGGCAACATCTACCTGACCGGCTATTTCCGGGTGGACGTGGACTTCGACCCGGGTCCCGGCACTGCCATGCTCACGGCACAAGGAACCCGCGACGTGTTCGTGGCCAAGTACGACACGGACGGGAACTATCAGTGGGCCTTCAACATCGCCTTCGGGGGCAATGTGGAGCGCTACCCCGGCATCGGGTTGGACGCCGATGGCAACGTGCTGGTGACGGGTGAGTTCGGTGGTACGCAGGACTTCGATCCCGGAGCGGGTACGGCGATGCTGACCTCGGCCGGGAACCAGGACATCTTCCTGGCGAAGTACGACGGCAACGGGAACTTCCAATGGGCCCGGGGCATGGGCGGTCCCGAGTTCGATCGCGGCATGGACGTGGTGGCCGATGCATCGGGATCCATCTACGTGACCGGCATGATCGCCGATACGGTGGACATGGACGGCGGGCCCGGTACGGCCCAGCTGGTGGCCAGCGGCACGTGGGACAGCTTCCTGGCGAAGTACGATGCGCAGGGTGACCACCTGTGGTCGTTCCGCTTCGGTGGTCCCGGCACCAACAGCGATGTGGCCTCCGAATGCGGCATGGACCTCGCGCTGGACGGCAACGGGGATGTGTACGTGGTTGGCTACTACAGCGGCGCGCCCGACATGGATCCCGGTCCGGGAACGGCCATGCTGGACATGGGCGTGGAGAACAACGGGTACATCGCCAAGTACACTCCGGCGGGTGCGCACCTGTGGAGCTATGGCTTCGCGGACGGCGGGGAGGGACAGGCGAACGCCGTCGCGGTGGATCCCAGCGGCCATGTGTACGTGACGGGCTACTTCTACGGCACGGCGGACTTCGATCCCGGTCCTGGCACGGCGATCCTGGTCGGCTGGGACTTCTACACCGCCAAGTACACGCCCACCGGGGACCACGTCTGGTCCTTCGACGCAGGCGACACGGCCTACGACGGCGGCTGGGGCATCGCGGTGGACGACTCGGCCAACGTGTACGTGACCGGTGTGTTCTACGGCACCATCGACATGGACCCGGACACGGGTCTGGCGGAACTGGAGCATGTGGGCGGCCGTGATGTGTTCGTGGCCAAGTACGCCCCGTGCGCGGGCCAGGTGATCAACGCAGAGCTATGTCCCGGTGGGTCCTACGCGTTGCCGGACGGATCCTTGGTCACCGCGCCGGGCACCTACACCACCACCTTCCTGGTGGGCAGCTGTGACAGCGTGCTGGTGACCGACCTGCAGGCCGTGGTGGTGGACACGAACGTGGTCGTGAACGCTGGTACATTGACCGCGGCCGCGGCCGGTGCCACGTACCAGTGGGTCGATTGTGACAACGGGAACGCCCCGATCATCGGTGAGGACCAGCAGAGCTTCATGCCTTCGGCGAACGGCACCTATGCCGTGGAGGTCGCCACCTCAGGCTGCACCGTGCTCAGTGGCTGCCATACCGTGGTGGTGACGGACGTGTCCGGGATGAGCGCCGATGAGCCTGTGGTGTTCCCGAACCCCGCGCAGGATGTCGTGTACCTGCGAACGGCCGTTCCCATCATGGCCGTGGAGGCCTGGTCGCCGGCCGGACAGCGCACGGAGCTGGCCCATGCAGGCCGGCGGGTGGACCTGCAGGACCTGGCACCGGGACTGTACCACCTGCGCATCGCACTGGCGGACGGCCAGGTACAGGTGGCCCGCGTCGTGCGGGCGAAGTGAGCGGGTCAGCGGACCACCACGGGGAACCACCACTGCCGGTCGTCCAGCAGGATGCCCACCGGATACGTGCCGGCGGCGAAGCCGTCGAGCGGAAGGTGCGTGCGGGTGGCGGCAGGAAGCTGCTTGTCCACCAGTACACGGCCCCGAACGTCCAGCACGCGCACGCGGAAGTCGGCGGCCTCTTCCAACAGGATGGTGATGCCTTCGGATGCACGTGCCGGGTTGGGCCCGATCCTCACGGGATCCCTGGCCAGCTCGGGAACGGCCACGGTGCCGGTGACGGTGGTGTCGATGTTCACCACCACGCCGAAGGGCGGCCCCCAGCCTCCGTCATCGTCCTGCGCACGCATCCAGAGCACCTGGGTGCCGGCGATCACGGGCACGGGGATCCCCCCGCCGCGGAACACCTCCACCGCACTGTCGAAGTTGCCATCGGCCGCCAGCATGGGCGTGCCAGCGCCTTCGCCGGGGTCCGAGTCGGCCCAGTATTCGGCGGCGCTCACATGGATGGCCGGGAAGGTGATGCTGCCCGGAAGCACTTCGGTGACCACGCGGAACACGGGACCCCAGTTGCCGTTCACGTCCAGCACGCGCAGGCCCAGGGTGTGGGTGCCCGGTGCGGGCAGGGTGGAGCTCTCCAACCGGACCGTTTCCAGCGCGGAGTCGTAGTTGCCGTCGAAGGCCAGCATCGTACTGCCGTTGCCTTCACCGGGGTCGGTGTCCCAGAAGTATTCGCCCTGGGATACCTGGATGTCCGGCAGCAGCAGGCTGCCCTGCAGCACTTCGATCACGGTGCTGAAGGCGGGTCCCCACCCACCGTCGTCATCCTGCACGCGCAGGTACAGCACATGTGCGCCGGGCGCGGGCAGGGTGCCGGTCTCCGCGAGCACCTGCTCCAGTGCCTGGCCGAACGTGCCGTCCACGGCCACGAGCGGACTGCCATTGCCGTTGCCGGGATCGGTGTCCCAGAAGTACTCGCCCTGCTGGATGCCCGTCTGTGCCGTGGCCAGGCCACCGGCGATCAGGGCGAAGGCGAGGAGGAGGGAGCGGCTGTTCATCGCGGCGCCCATCAGCGGTCGTAGCTCAGGCCCTTCACACGCAGGGTGGACCCGCTGCGCACGTTGAAGGGGTGTCCGGTGAGCACCACCCGGGCGGCCCCGGTGTGCATCGGGTTGAAGTTGTCCAGCGTGTAGCTGCCGCCATAGGCACCGGCATCACCCGTGGTCAGGTCCAGGTCGTAGAACACCGAGGCCGGGTTGCCGCCATCGATGCAGGCGCCAGGGGCGTTGAAGGTGCCGTCGGCGTTCAGCGTGATGGACTGGTTGATGGTGTTGTTGGCGGCGAAGGTGAAGCCCGTGCTCACCGGCGTGCTCACGTTGCTGGAGATGTGGTTGAAGTAGACGTTGATCTGCCCCTGGTTGCCGCTGTCGTTGTTGATGCCCCGGCTGGTGCCGCTCCAGGTGCGGGTCACCACGTTGTTCATGACCTCCCAGATGCTGCCGGCATTGGTGTTGGCCAGGTTGATGCCGTAGGTGGTGAACTGGCCGGTGTACGCGGTGACGGTGTTGTTCCAGATCAGGTTCTGCACGGCGCTGGTGTTGCCCTCGTACACCTCGATCCCCATCCATCCGTGCTGGATGTAGTTGTTCCGGATGTGCAGCACCTGGGCGGCGGTGTTGCAGTAGATGCCTTCGTAACCCACGATGCTCTTCACCTTGTTGCCGATGATGGCGCAGGTGTCCAGCGGCAGGCTGGTGGAGTTGGTGGTGACCTCGATCCCCGGACCGCTCACCTGCGAACCATCGATGTCGCAGCCGACCACGTTGCCGAAGTTGATGTCCACCACGCCGTTCTCCAGGGTGCAGCCGATCACGTCCACCTGGAACGGGTCGTTGGTGATCTCGATGTTCCCGTTCACGAACCAGCTGTCGATCACGCGCACGGTGGTGCCGCGGGTGGTGCCCCCCGAGAAGCTCAGGATGTCCCCCGCCGTGTTGTACATGCCCACGAAGGTGACGGTGCGGCCGGTGGCCCCGGTGATGGTGTAATCGCCCTGGACGTAGAAGAACTCGTCGTTGTCGTAGCTCAGGAACTCCAGGCTGGCCGTCACTTCGATGTTCTCGATCCAGGGGATGTTGCCCGCGCGGTTCTTGATGATGATCCGGTCACCGTCCACGGCCGCGTTCACGGCGGAGGTGATGTTGGGGTAGGCGGGAGGCTGACCGAATTCCTCCACCACCCGATCGGTGGCCAGGAGGGGAAGGGTGGTGAACAGCGCCAGGGAGAACAGGGTCGATCGCATGGTCCGGGTATTGGATGCGCCGAAGGTAGCAGCACGGTGAAGAAATGCCGTGCGCGATCGCTCGCCGCGGACCGGAAGGCGACGGGCTATCGCAGCAGCACCGAGGTCATCGTCAACGATCCGCCGAGCGGTTGGTCGTTGAAGAGCATGGGCTCCTCGTCCTTCTGCTGCAGGGCAAGGGCGTAGAGCACCGGGAGGTAGTGTTCCGGTGTCGGGATTGCCAGTTGGAAGGCCTTGCCCAGGGCATGCGGGTCCTGCAGGCGGGCATGGTCGCCGGCCATGATCAGGGCGTTCATGCGGGTGCGCGCTTCGGCGGCCCAGTCGTAGGCGTAGGCGTCGTTCAGGTGGTCCCAGGCCACCATGCCCAGGTTGTGCACCAGGTTGCCGCTGCCCACGATCAGGACGCCCCGGTCGCGCAACGGGGCCAGCTGTTTGGCCAGCGCGTAGTGCTGCCGGGCGTCCATCCCACGGTCCAGGCTCAGCTGCACCACGGGCACATCGGCATCGGGGTACAGGTGCTTGATCACGGACCAGGCACCGTGGTCCAGGCCCCAGCTCTCATCAAGTTCCACCGGTGTGGGGGCCAGCAGGTCCTGGGTGGTGGCGGCGAGCTCCGGGCTTCCGGGTGCCGGGTACTGCACCTCGAAGAGCGCCTGCGGGAAACCCCCGAAGTCGTGGATGGTGCGCGGCATGGCCATGGCCGTGACCCGTGTGCCGCGCGTTTCCCAGTGCGCGCTGATGCACAGGATGGCGTTGGGCCGGGGCAGTTCACTGCCGATCTTCCGGAATCCCTGCACGAACGTGTTCTCCTCGATCGCGTTCATGGGGCTGCCATGCCCCAGGAAGAGCACGGGCATGCGCGGTGTTGGTGAGAAGCCCTCCGCGAGGCGGGCCAGGTCCTTCACGTGCATGGCTGCTGCTGCTGCGGGGATCGCGGCCAGGGTGGTGAGGAACTTCCTGCGACGCATGGCCGTGGAGGAGCGATCAATGGGTGACGATGAGACGACCGTGGGCAAGCACCTGACCGCGTGCCGAGGCCCGCACAAGGTAAAGTCCGGAGGGCAACGCATCCGTGGTCACCATCAGGTGCGAGGCGGTCGGGTCCGTGCGTACCACGGAACGGACGTGCTGCCCGGTGGCGTCGAACAGGTCCAGGTCGGTGGTGCTCCCGGGTACGGGCACCCACGCCCGGTCGTTGGCGGGCTGGGGGTGGGGAAGCAGGACGTTCGCACCCCGTTCCGCGATGACCAGGGTGCTGTCGGACACACCGAAGGTGAAGGCCTGGAACACCGCGCCCGGGCCATCGGTGATCACCGAACCGGCATCGTTGCCCGTGCAGCTGCCAGTGGTGGTGGAGGGGCCGGCGGTCCATTGCGACCCGTTCCAGGCGGCGACCACCAGGGTGCTGCAGTCCACCAGGCCGCTCTGCGCAGCGTCCTCCCAGTACAGTTCCACCCGGGCATCATCGGTGGTCACGGCTCGTTCCAGGGTCCAATGTTCCTGGTCGCTCACCGAGACCAATGACGGGCCCAGGTCCATGGTGTTGGTGAAGGCGCCATCCACATGGCGCGCGGTGAACTCGGTGTCCTGGTCGTTGATCCCCGACACGGCGATGCGGCGCCAGGCACCGTTGGCACCGGTGGGGAACACGAAGTCGTCGTTCCCGATCTTCCGCATCGGTCCGTCCACATGGCTGCTTGCCGATCCGGGGGTGGACGTGGCGTTGTGCAGCACTTCCAGCATGGCGATGTCGGAAGTGTACAGGACGCCGTTCTCCAGCACGAGCGCTCCGGCCACGGTGGTGGTGCCCACCGAAAGGTCGACGCCTGGCCCCGTATTGGCGATCCGCAGGCCATGGAAGTCCGTGCCGATCACCTGTTGGTTACCGCCGCCGATGAAGGCCACGGTGTTGTTGTCCGCATCGAACGTGCCTGCCCGCAGCCAATTGCCGCTCACTTGGAGCTCATCCGGACCCGTATGTTGGAGGGAGGATTGGTTGTCCGTTTCCACGTCGTGCCAGCGGATCGTGCCGGACCCGCGGAGCTCCACCTGCCCGAGCACCTGCTGATCGCCGCCGGTGCAATGGATCACGCCGTCGCACTCCACGGTGAGGGCATTGTCCATGACCCAGGTGCCGGAGCTCTGTTGAACACTGTCCGTGGCATGGGCCATGTCCAGCGCAGGGCCGTTCAGGATCAGATCGCCGCCCTTCACGTCGATGAAGAGGTCCACCGTGCTGCCGGCGGTGTTCATGGTGCTGCCGTTGATCTGGACGGTTCCGCCCTCCACCAACAGGCGGCCCTGGCCGCTTCCCGGGCTGGCACCCGCCCAGACCGCATCACCGTTCACCGTCAGGGTCCCGGCGATCAGCTGGTAGGTCGGTGTGCTGGGCAGCAGTTCCACGTCGAAGCCGAGTTCGCCGGTCACGTTCACCGCACCGTTCAGCTGCTCGAAGCGGCTCGGTACCACGCCGTCATCGCCCAGGGCCAGAACGGATTGCACGTTGATGGTGCCGTTGGCCAGCACGAAGGCCCCGCCTCCCTCCATGATCAACCGGTCGCTGTTCAGCGTTCCCGAGTTCATCGTCACTTCGGCCTCGCTGCCCACGATCAGGCGGTCGGCCACGGTGAGCGCACCCTGGAGCGTGACCTGAGCACCGTTCTCGATGAAGAGGCGGTCCGGAATGAAGACGCTGTTCCCCGAAAGCACCGGAGAGGCCTGGGCGCCGGTGTAGAACGAGGGGTCGATGGTCACGTTCTCGCCACCGAGCGGCCAATCGCTCCAGTTGGCGGGGTCGTTCCAGTTGTCGTCGATGGTCCCGAGCCACTCCTGGGCCTGTGCGGGTCGCAGCAGGAGAAGGGCAAGGGTCGCGGTCAGCAGGTGGGATGCGTTCATGTCGGTTCCGTTCGGTATCCTGCGAAGTACAGGAACCTGACCCTGCACACCGAAACGCGGTTGACGGAACGGGAAGAACGACCGACGAACGGGTACGGGACGATGGTCACAGGACCCCCATCGGCACGCGCTGGCCTTTCCGGCCGTTGCACTTGTAGGCGGTCCTTCCTGCGGAACAGGAGGCCAGCAGGAGCAGGGCTGCCAGGGCGAACGCGAACGGGCGCCTCATGCTCAGGGAACGGATGTCCGTGTCGGGAACGTATGTGGAACACGTTCCGGATGGGCGTCTGATCAGTAGTCCAGCACCTTGATGCTCAGCTGGTGCGATTCATGCTCCAGGTCGCTGAAGATGGCGTTCGCAGTGGTACGATACTGCACGGAGACCGTATGGCTGCCGGCGGGAATGGTCCAGATGCCGCTGGCTCCCAGGGTGATGGTTGTCCCGCTCAGCTGGGCGGCGTTGCTGCCGATGAGGGGGGAGCCGTCCAGTGCCAGACGGCTGTAGAACGGAGCGGAATTGGCGACATCGGTGCAGATCTGATAGCTGATCAAAGCGACCCGGTCCTGCTCCACGATCAAGGGAAGCTGCATGGTGAGGTCGTCCACCCAGATGCCCAGCGGAAGTACAGCGAGCGAGCCGTCCAGGCCCACGGTGATGGAAGGCCCCGCAGAGCGCCAGGTGGCCTTTCCCTCGATATCGCTGATCAGGGCCCTTCTGTCCGCTTCGTTCCCGTCCTGGTACTTCAACTTTCCCACCACGTGCAGCGTCGTGTCCGGGGTTGATGTGCCCACGCCCAGCCGGAACGTACTGTCCACCACAACGCGGTCCGGAGCATGCATCACCACCACGGAACTGTCCAGTAGCACGGTTGCCTGACGCGCCGTTTGCGCGCTGGGCACGGCCCGGATCGGTTCCTCCCCGATCAGTTGATAGTTGGTTCCCCCGGAGAAGTCGGCATACACGAACAGCTTCATTTCCTGTGAAGGATGATACCAGTCGTATTCGACCAGCGGAGGATGGCCATCGGGCACCCCCGTACCGATCGGTGCGGTGAACAGGCCTTGGTCGTTGGTGGTCACCGACATGGTCTCCCGATACACCACACCCGGGCCGGCCGTGAGCTCCAGTTGAAGCCCGATGGTCTGTCCGGAGATGGGTTGGCCTGCCACATCCCTTGCCACCGCCTGGTAATGCACGGCCTCGTAGAGCCCATCGGTCTGGGCAATGACCGGAATACCGAGCAGGTGAACGAGGCTCAGGGTCACAACAAGGGGAAGGGTCCGCATGGCGGGGGAGGTGCTTTCCCTACCATCGAACATGCACCCTGAACGTGAACAAGGGTTGTCTTCGAAACAGGAAATGAGGACCGAAGTCCCCATTCCCTTTACCAAAACCTGTAATGTGTGCCCGCTAGGAGGACGTCCCTGCCGGAACGTTCGTTGCCTGGGCCGTTCCGCTCACTTGGCGTCGTATTCCACGGCTCCCTGGGCCAGCAGATGTTCGATGTCGTTGTTGATGCTCAGGATCAACAGCGCCGTGGCGGTGCAGAACACCGGGCTGGTGATGCAGTGGTGGCCGTTCCAACTGCCGTCCGGATTCTGGATGTCCACCAAGCGGCCACTGGTCTGCTGATACCAGGAACGCCAGCCATCGTCCTTGCCGATCACGAGCGATTCGCCGGTCTGCAGGAAGCTGAGGAACTCCTCCCCGCCGTTGTTCCCGAAGCCGGTGACCACGTTGGCATCCTGGCTCTGCACCTTGGCGGCATCGTACACCTGCACGGCGGTGTTCAGCTTCTCGGCCTCGCTACGGCTGTAGCCGGCCTCTTCCAAGGCCTTTACGCTCATCTCATCATCGTCCTGCAGGCGGCCTTCCCGCTTGGCCTGGCGTACGCGTTCCTTGGCCTCCCGGGCCTGTTTGGCGCTGCTGCGGGTGCTGCTGCTCACCGCGTACAAGGTGATGCCGGCCGCCCGTTCGGTGACGGCACTGCCCGAGGAGACATCGAAGTTGGCCTTCTGGAAATCGCGGGCGAGTTCGAGGGATGTACTGTCCACCTGGGCACCCTGTGCCTTGGCGCTCTCCAGGGCATTGGCCGCGAAGCTGCTCTGCAACACGCCGGCCCACCCATCGCCTCGCTGGCTTCCGTCGCTGTTCTGGCCGCGTTGGATCATTCCCACGCAGGTGTTCAGGGCGCGCATCACGCGCAGGTGGAAGGAGGTGCCGCTTTCCAGCTTGGCGGCCAGGTTGCTCAAGTACTGCGCGGTGAGCGCCACATCGATGTTGGCGCCGAGCTTCACCTGGATCTGGGTGCCCTGCAGGTCGGTGATGTTGATCGCGTCCTTCGGGGCCTTCTCCACGTGGACGAGCAGGTATTCGGTGGCACGGCCCAATTGGTGACCATAGGTCCCGGAGTCCGGCAGGTTGCCCAGGCGCATCAGCGACATGGCCACCATGGCGGTGGTGGCGGGGTCGGTGCTCACCGCATGCGGGTCGCGGATGTCCTGCCGGCTGTGCGAACCGGCGCCGTAGCCACCGTCCTCGGCCTGCGCCTGAACGAGCCAGCGGAGCCCACCGGTCTCGGCCTGGAGCACGGGTGCCGGTGTGGCCAGCACGAAGGAGCTGTCCAGGTCCTTGCCTTCGTACACGGTGAGGAAGACGCAGCCACTGGTGTCCACCAGGGCGGTGGTGTGGATCGGTCGGTCTGCGGTGGCGTTGCCTTCGAACGCGAGCAGGAGGACCAGCGCCAGTGCGATGGCGGCAAGTCCGGTCCAGGTCAGGGTGTTTCGGTCCATGGGTCGGAGTGTTGGTGTATGGATGGGATGCTGCGAACGGCTGTTCTGCACATCTCCGTACACGTCACGGACCGGAACGTTCGATCCGGATGGAGCTTCCAGTTCTGTGAATGGCCCTGCTCGGAACAGGATCAACGGCTTGTCACGATCACCGCTTGATCGGGTTGGGGTGCCGGTGGGGGTTGGTTACATTATTGGCGACAGCCTGACAGATAAACCGTCAAATCCATTCCAACATGACCACGGAGACCAAGACCATGACAACGAAGCAGGTGGCCGACCGCCTGGTGGCCCTGTGCCGCGAGGGATCGTTCGCCTCGGCGATCGACGAGCTCTACGCGCCGGACATCGTGAGCATCGAGCCTCCGGGTTCCAACGCGCCCGAGCGGCTGGAGGGCCTGGAGAACGTGAAGCAGAAGACGGTGCAGTTCGATGCCATGGTGGAAGCGCATCATGGCATCACGGTGAGCGACCCGGTGATCGCCGAGGACCACTTCGCCATCAGCATGGTGATGGACTGCACCTTCAAGGGCATGGGCCGCACGACCATGAGCGAGGTCTGTGTGTACAGGGTGAAGGATGGCAAGGTGGTCTGGGAGCAGTTCTGCTTCTCACCGATGCCGTCCCAGAACTGAGTCCCATCCACGACCTGGAAATGGAAAGCCCGGCGGATCCGCCGGGCTTTCTCGTTCTCGATGGATGGCCGGGATCAGCGCACGACGCTGAACGTGCCGGTGCGGACCAGCTCGCCATCCTGGAGTTCCACGGTGTACAGTCCGGCGGGTAGTTCGCGGACATCCAGTTCATGGCGCTGCAGGCCGTTGACACCCAGGTCCAGCACCAAGGCACCGGCGGCATCACGCACCCGGATGCGTTCCATGCGGCCGTTGTCCAGCGACAAGGTGATCCGGTCGGTGGCCGGATTGGGGAACATGGCCGGAGCTTCGGCACGCGTGCGCTCGGCCACGGAGACCGCATCCACGCTCACGAGGCCCTTGTAGCCTACCGGGCTCCCGTTGATGGTGGAGAGCATGTTCAGCGTACCGTTCTGGCTCACCTGATAGAGCGTGAAGCCGGCCGCGAAGTAGAAGCTGGACCCGTTGTGGACCAGGGCATGCGCGAAGTCCGCCGGGGTGCCGCCCGATAGAAAGATGTCCGTGACGGTGCCGTTGGAAGGGTCGATGCTCTGGAAGAGCTGACCGCCACCATACCGATAGATCAGTCCGTTCAAGCTGTTGAACGCGATCGCTTCACCATCGGATCCGGTCCCAGGTTGCGCCACCAGGGAGAGCGTTCCCGTGGAGGGATCGATCGAATAGAGCGTCTCCGGGGTGTTGGAACCATCCCCTGTGATGCCGTAAAGCGTCCCGGCATTGTCGAAGGTGATCCCCGCGAACTTTTCCGAAAGGGCCGTCAGTGCGGTCAGCACGCCGGTGTTCACGTCGATGGTGGCGAGGGTGAAGTTGCTGGCCTCCTTGGCCACCACATACACCTGCCCCGAGATGGGATCGAGGGCCATGCCGGTGCAACCGTCCATCACCTGCCCGTTCATGGTCACGGTCATGGCATTGGTCTCGACCCCGGTGACCATGTCCACCGTGGCCAGCAGGGCTGAATCCTGATCGGGGGAGTACACCGCGTAGTAGCTCGTCTGAGCGGTGAGCGGGAGGGCGAACAGGGAAAGAAGTGCCGGGAACGCGTAGCGCTGTATCATGCTTGGTGAGTTTGGTCCCGGAAGGTACGCAACCGAGA
>JACJZI010000023.1 GCA_020635655.1 Flavobacteriales bacterium | reverse complement strand
GTGCTCGCCGTGCTCGCGCTCCAGCCTGTCCAGCGAGACCTGGTGTGCGGGCAGGTGCAGGAAGCGCACCACCACGAAGGCGAGTAGCATGAACGCCCCGAAGGCGAAGAACATGCCCGCCCAATCGAACCGTTCCCTCGCCGGGCCCAGCAGCGACGCACCCACGGCACGGCCCATGTTCCCGATGGCCATGTACAGGGTGAACTGCGTGGCCGCCACCCGCTTCCAGCAGAGGATCATGGACACCGCCAGGTAGGCCACCATCAGGAAGGTGTAGATGGTCATGTACGAGGCGATGGTCCAGGTGCCGATGTTCACCGCGAGCCATTGCTCCTTCGTCAACGCCACGGTAGCCGGGATCAGCAGGAAGAGCAGGAAGTAGACGGACATGATGCGCACCATGCCCACGCGGCGTACCAGCCAGCCGGCCACGCCCATGGCCGCCAGGGCCGCCGCCACGCTCGCCCCCGCCAGCACGTTGCTGTAGGCATCGTTCGTCCAGCCGAGCGCCTGGATGGTGAACACGGGCAACAGCGCGTCCATGTACCCGATGCCGATGCAGAAAGCGAACCCGGCCACCGCCATCACCAGGCTGCCGCGCAATACGAAGGCGTTCTTCAGGGTGAACAGCACCTCGCGCCAGGTCTCCACCTTCATGGCCACCGCCTCCGGCGAAGGACCACCCGCCTCCCACGGAAGCCGCTTCTCCCCCGGCCGCTCGCGCAACAGCAGGGGCAGCAGCATGATCAGGAACACCATCACGGACAGCCACACCACCGCGTAGCTGAACCCCATGTTGTTGATCAACCAGGTGCCCGTCGTCAACGAGGCCGAGGTGCCCAACACTTTCGCCCCCCACATCAGACCGTTCGCGTGCGACTGCTGTTCCACGGGGATGATGTCCACCGCCATGCCATCGGTGGCCACGTCCTGGAACGCCCCAAAGAAGCTCACGATAAAGCCCATGATGGACAGCCCCAGGATGTTGTTCACCGGGTCGGGGATCAGCGTCATGGATAGGAAGCTGAGCACCAGCCCCACCTGCCCGAAGAGCACCCAGGGCCGCCGACGCCCCATGGGCAGGTAGCTCCAGCGGTCCATCAGCGGGCCGGCGAACAACTTGAAGCTCCAGGGCAGCACGATCACCGCCAGGTAACCGCCTATCGCCGCCGCACTCACGTTGTTCAAGGCCAGCCAAGCAGGAATGGCGAAGAAGGTGAGGCCCTCCGGGATGCCCTGCGCCGTGTACAGCGCCGAGAAGGTGATGTAGCGCAGCCGCGGGCTCGTGCTCAACACGCCCGGCGTGGCCACCAACTCCCCGGTCCCAGCCTCGCGCATTGGATCAAAGTACGGCCCTTCTACCGGACCATCCAACGCGCCATGCGCGCCTCCCTTTCTTCGTAGCCTTCCGCCAGTTCCGCCAGTTTGACGCGGCCAGGCACGAACCGCACCACCTCCGGCGGGCCTCCCGGACCTCGCCGCTCCATGCGCGCCACCAACTCCGCCCGCTCTTCAGGATCATCGGGCAGGTCCAGCCGCATGGTCTCCTCCCCGCGACGCACCAGCAGGTAGGGCTCCGTGCAGTAACAGTCCAGCACGCGGAAACGCAGGTGCCGGCGCCAGCCATCGCGCACCGTGTCCGGTATCAATGACCAGGACTGATGCCGGCCGCGCTCGCCTTCATCGTAGGGGTACTCCTGGCTCACGGTGAAGTGCAGTTCCACCGTCCAGGCCGGTCGGTTCCTCCGGCTCAGCCAGGCCTGGTGCGAGACGTGGGGCGCGTACGCACCGCGCAAGGGTCTGCCTTTGGCGTCACGGACGAAGACCAAGGCCAGGTCGGGTGGGCCGGCCTGAGCTTGAAAGGTGACCAACAGAACGATCAGGAAGACCAGGCAGCGCATGCCACGCCGTACACGCAGTGACGCCAGTGGTTCAGGCCAGGGCCGTTCCTTCACTCCAGCACCACCCGCGCCCGCGCAACGCCATCCGGCCAGCGCACCTCCATCAGGTAGGGACCCGGTGCCGCACCGCTCAGGTCCACAACGGCCTGGCCCGCCACCTGGCCCGTCCGCACCGTCCTTCCGGCGGCGTCCTGCACCGTGTACGTGCCCTGCACAAGCCGATCCATGACGCGCACCCGCACCTGCCCCGTGGTCGGGTTCGGCCAGACTTGAAGACCGGTGCTCGAGGCGGCTTCCTCGACCCCACTGGTCACCCCGATGCTTCCGTGGAAGTCCACGTGCGCGGCGTACAGGTCGTTGTCGTTGTTGTTGTACCAGAAGGCCACGGCACCACCATCTGCGTGCGGGTGCATCGTGAACTCCTCGTAGAAGGGCACATGCTGGGTGCCCGCCAGTACGGCAGAGCTTGCCCAGGCGGTGGTGCCGTCACTGCGAAGCCGTTGGGCCTGGAACCCGGCGGAAATGGTCAACTGGGTCACGATCACCCCACCACTGTCCGAGGGCACCAGCTTGGTGTGCGGGATGTAGGTCTGCACAAGGACCGCAGGCTCTCCAGCGGCATCCCACACCGGATCACCGTTCATGTCCAGCTTCTGAGCGTAGAGGTCCTGGTTGTTCGCCGGCGGGCGTGCATCCTCCCAGGCCACCATGAAATGGCCATCATGCATCACCATCCAGGGCAGGTCCTGGTTGAAGGCACTCATGCCCACGGTCTTGATCGCCGGCGTGATGGCTGCGTTCCCGTTGCCATCCAGACGCGTGAAACTGATGCGCCGGGGCGAGGTGGCCTCCACAAAGACGATGGCCAGGCCGTCCTGTCCATCACTGGTGGCGTTGTACGCATAGGCCAGTCCCGGACCACCATCCACGGGATCCACTGACGCCGGCCACACCGGTGCGCAAAGGCTGTCCACCCGAAGGGCGCCCATGTGCGTGCCCACCCCGTTGCCGTTCCGCCAATGCGTGATGGCCCCACCATCGCTGGTGGCATCCAGCCCTTGTATGCTGCCGCCCGTGTTGCTCACGAGCGAACCGTCGATGCCCACCACCAGGCTTCCATCGTTGCGCACCCGATCGATGTAGCGCCGCCCGGCACCGCCCAGCACCGTCCGCGCGTACAGCACGAAGGCCCCGTTCGCCGCCGCCAGCACATTGAACTCGTTCACCCGCAGGAAAGGCACGCTGTCGCGCACCAGCGACGTGGCCATCGCCCACACGGGCATGCCATCGGTATCATAGCGCATGGCGGACAACGAATCACCCGGGGCGCTCACCCCGTGGCTGTAAACCACCATCAGGTCTCCATTGCCCAGCCGGCAGGCCTTCACGCCCCGCACCACGGAACCCGGCACGCTGGCCACAGGGATCCCGTTGGCCGCCCAGAGCGGATACCCATCGCTGTCCACCCGCTGGCCGTAGACCTCGGCGTCTCCGTTGCGCTCGTCGATCCAGAACGCGTACCAGCCTCCGGCACCGTCCTCCACCGTGCTCAGGTAGCGCTGCGTTCCGGGCGCATCGCAGATCACCAACGGGGCATCGGGATCGTTGGACCATTGTGCCTGTGATGGCATTGCCAGATACAGGCATGCAAGAAGCAGCGGGAGGTGGATGCGTTCCATGATGATACAAGGTACTCATCGTTTCCCACAAGGCATTTTGCACAGCACTCCTCCCGCAGATGGAGCCTGTCCGCTCCTCAGATCGCTCTTTTCCGTGGTCCGATGCACCCGGTACGGGGCTTGTTCCCCTCACGGCCCCCACCTGATCTTCAGCCCCGCGCTCTCATCCGGCTCGGCGCGCAACACCAGCTTGCGTTCCTCCTCCCCTGCCTGGAACACCAGCCCGGCGGTGTTGGGCGGCTCGCTCCCGAGGTTCTCCGCCTGCATCACCAGGAAGTTCGTTCCGGGCACCAGCGTGATGGGGATCGCGCGTGGGTTCCGCCCGGCTCGGGACCGGGATGTTGCGCGCGATGCAGGTGCCGTTCAGGAAGAGCGTCACCGTATCGCCGTCCAGGCGCTTGTCGTCGTAGAGCAGTAGCACGACGCTGCCCGAAGGCAGGTCCACCTCGTCGGCCCACTTCACGGCACGTCCCTCCACCCAGCGCGGCGGGCGTGGCGGAAGCGGTTCCAGCTTGGGCGGGGATGGTTCCTTCGCGCGGGTCCTGTGCAGCATCACCTGTCCGGGGGCACAACCCGGTGGATGCCATTCCCCATACAAGCGCCAGGTGGCGCCGGTCGTATCCAGCATCAGCGGACCACCCTGCAGCACCCAGAGGTAGCCGGTGCCGCCCTGCTCCAGGATGCGCGCTTCCCGCAGGTGGTAACGCCTCCCCTGCCCCTGGCCCTCGATGGCCATGTGGGCGAAGTGCTCCTGCTGAAAGGGGAAGGTGACGTGGCTGGTGCCCGTGATGCGCCCTGCATCGGCCACCAGCTCCATCTCGATCACGAAGCGTTCGTTCATGCCGCGCACCAGCTCGCCACGCCAGGTGCCGCTGAGGTCCTGGGCGTGGAGGGGGCCAATGAGCAGGACGGCCAACAGGCCGGACAGGCGGATCGGATGCCGGAGCGTTCCCATGGACACGCTGTACACTGCATGACACCATCAGTTCATTCCAGGACCGTCCCTTCGGGCGCTAGATCGGCCAGAGATCAGCCTACCTTGTCGGGAGTCGGAAGGCATCTTTCCCGGGCTTATCCGTCTTCGAGGTATGAGACCATCCATTGACAAGACCCGATCCCTGGCCCTGGTCATGTGGGTGCTTTGCGGAGCTTCAGCCGCCTTTGCCCAACCGGGCTTCCTGCGCACCTACGACCTTCCCCCGGGAAGTACCGTGCATGGTGCCGATGCCACACCGGACGGGGGCCTGGTCCTTTGCGGCACGATGGCCGACAGCGCCTTCCTGATGCGCGTGGATGTCGCCGGACAGTTGCTCTGGTCGCGGACCTTCACCGCAGAGGGGGCGAACGATCTAGGCACCTACTGGACACCCTACGAACAACTGGACTTCCAGGACGTGACCGCTGTGAACGATACGGCCTGTCTGGTGGCTGGTGCAGGTACCGTACCAGGTTTTTTGGGGGGACAGTCGATCGTGGCCAGCTTCCATTCAAGCGGTGACACGTCCTGGGCAAGGGTCATCGACTGGTCCATCTATTCCGACCTGCTCACCGCTGCGGTGATGGAGAACAGCACCACGGCCCTGGTTGCCGGCCGCCTGGGCGGACTGAACTCGGACTGGTCCAAGGTCTACCGGATCGACCTGGGTACCGGGACGGTCACCGGCTCCAACGGCTTCAGCGGCGCGCCCTACAGTTGGGCCCAGCGCATGGACCGGGGAGCGGACGGCAGCATCCTGCTCACCAGCCCTGGCGATGCCATGTTCAGCCTGATCGGCCGTTTCGACGCGGGCTTGAACGCTTTGTGGGCGAATGAGTACATCGGCCTGCAGACCCGGACCGTGAAGGGCCTCCCCGATGGATCCGTGCTTGCGGCCGGGGATTCCGTCCTGTTGAAGTTGACACCGGCCGGAACGGTGGACTGGGCGAAGTCCATCCTGGTGGGAAACGGAGCGATCACCGACATGGCGGTGAGGCCCGATGGGCATGTGCTCCTGCTGGGCTGGACCACGGATGTGGACACCTATTCCTGGATCGTGCATGTGGATGCTGCTGGCGCTCCGGTCTGGGGCCGTCGGTTCGGGGGCGTTGGTGATGATGTCCGGCTGACGGAACTGGACCTGCTGCCTGACGGCTCCCTGCGCCTGAGCGGCATGAGCGGGTCCAACGCCCTGGTGGTGGGCACCGACAGCCTGGGCGTCATCGGAACATGCCCCTTCCCGAACCTGACCTACTCGGTGAACACGGCCAGCGTTTCCCTGGGTCTGGTGTGGCCCACTCAAAGCACCCCGAACGATCCTCCACAACACCTGCGCGCCCTGGGCACCACGCTCTACGTCCCGAATGGCTACGATTGCGCCGACCTGACGGCCTACCGCGCGACCGGAACGGTGTTCAACGACCAGGACCTGGACGGTGTCCTTGATGCAGGAGAGCCACTCGTACCATACAGCCCGGTGGCCATCACGCCAGGCAACGTGCTGGCCTTCTCGAGCGGTTCCGGCACCTACACGTTCCTACCCGGAACCGCGGGCACCTACGACCTGGATGCCGTGCTTCCCAATGCCTGGTGGCAGCTCACCGCTGGGGGCAATGGCCACACGGTCACGTTCACCGCCACGGACACGTTGTTCGAAGACCTCGACTTCGGCCTGGCAGCGCTGGTGGACACCACGTTGGTGGAAGGCAGCCTGGTGCACGGCCTCGCTCCCTGCGGAGGGGTGATCGACCTGATCGCGTCGGCGACCAACGCAGGCACCTCCACACCCCAGGGCGTATTGGCGCTCACCATCGACCCGGCATACACCTACCTAGGCGCATCTCCTCCGGTGGACTCGATCGTGGGCCAGACGTACTACTGGTCCTTCGATACCCTTCAGTGGTCCACGAACACCCAACGCATCCTGACCGTGATCAGGCCCGGCGTTGGTCAACTCGGCGATACGCTGGTGAACGTGGTCGGTATCTGGACGGATGATGGTCTGGGGAACCTGAGCCTGAACGATACCACCGCGTTCGTG
This sequence comes from Flavobacteriales bacterium, assembly GCA_020635655.1. Lineage (GTDB taxonomy): Bacteria > Bacteroidota > Bacteroidia > Flavobacteriales_F > PHOS-HE28 > PHOS-HE28. Next base: position 12,630 of record JACJZI010000023.1, on the reverse strand, counting down.
GAGGTGCACACCTGTGCCTACGACCCGAACGACAAACTCGTTGACCCCGTGGGTGAGGGTCCGAAGCACGCCACCCCGTTCGATGTGGAATGGCTCACCTACACCGTCCGGTTCCAGAACACCGGCACCGACACCGCTTACACGGTGGTGATCGAGGACCTGCTGAGCCCGCACCTTCTTCACGAGACCCTGCAGGTGCTGGCCACTTCGCACACGCTCACGGACCTGACCATCGGCAGCGCGGGAATGGCCGAGTTCCGCTTCGAGAACATCCTGCTGCCGGACAGCAACGTGAACGCGCTGGGAAGCCAGGGCTTCGTCACCTTCCGGATCCGTCCAGGGCCGGGTCTGCCGCATACGACGCCGATCGAGAACAACGCGGCCATCTTCTTCGACCTGAACCCACCGGTGATCACCAACACGGTGCTGAACACCCTGGTGAACTGCGCCCAGTCCGACCTCACCGCCTTCATCTTCGACCCCGGCGATGGCACGCTCTGGGGGCCTTTCGTCCAGGATGAGCCATACACCTACCAGTGGTGGCTGAACGGCAGTCCCATACCGGGCGCCACGGAGATGTTCCTGGAGACCACCATGAACGGCCAGTACGTGCTCGAGCTCACCGATCAGTACGGGTGCACGGCCTTCAGCACGCCGGTCACCGTGATCATCACCGCGCTCACCGAAAGGCCGGAGCCACGCATCGCCGTGTTCCCGAACCCCATGACGGACGGCGCCAACCTGGTCTGCACCGAACCGCTCACCAACGGAGATCAGGTACGCCTGCTGGACCTGAAAGGCCGCACCTTGCGCCTGTTGTACGGCAATGGTTCCCGCACCCTATACCTCGACCGGGGCGAGATCCCTTCGGGGATGTACGCGGTGCAGGTGATCCGTGCCTCGGGACCGGTCTCCTCGTTCCGCATCGTGGTGGACTAGGCTGGAGCCGCGTTGCCTCCCTGCACACCATGTGCAGGTCCTGGTCCAGACGTGGCTTCAGACCAGGCTGACGCCCCAGGCTTCGACAAGCGTTCCGACCTATTTCTGAACCGCTACCTTGAAGGCCCGTGAACAGAACGATCATGCTGCGCTCCAAGCTCCTGCTCTTCCTGGCCTTCAGCTCCAGCCTCGCGCTGGCGCAAGGCACCCTGTACAACGCCATCACCTACCAGGCCGTGGCCCGCGATGCCAATGGCGACCCCCTGCCCAACCAGGCCATCGGACTCCAGTTCGATCTGACGGCCGGGCCGGGCCTCGTGTATCGCGAAACACAGTCCGTGACCACCAACGACCAGGGCCTGTTCAAGGCCGAGATCGGCACCGGCACCCCGGTCGGCTTCGGCCCCCTTGAGGACTACCGCTGGTACCACCCCTCCAACAACATGTTCATCTTCGTGCATGCCGACTTCACGGGCGGCACCAATTACCAACTGCTGGGTCAGGAACCCATCCGTGCCGTGCCCGTGGCCAACAGTGCCCGCATGGCCACCACCCTGCTGGACAGCTCCCTGGTGGTGGACATCGACGCCAAGTTGCTCGTCGTGGACCCGGACTATGCCCTCACTTCGGGCACCAGTGCCAACGATACCGTGGTGGTGGTCGCGGACCACCTGCGCGTGGACCCGCTGGCCTCGGCGGCAGATGGCCTGGTGTACGCGGATGATGATGGCCTCCTGCGGAAGAGCACCGGGTGCCCTGACGGATACACCAGCGTATTCCTGATCGGGGGCTGGACACGCATGTGCGTGAAGGCGCAGGCCGCGGACTTCTATTATCCCTCGAGCGATGGCTGCATCCAATCAGGTGGCGAGCTCTGCGACCTGAAGCAGGTGCAACGCCTGGCCGCCAGTGGCTATACGTTCGGTACCCCCACCGGGTGGTTGTCCGACATCGATGCCGACGACTCCTTCTTCACTCGAAATTCAAGCTCCTACGGGCTCGGGTTCCCCCCCAACGGCAACATGAGCGGACCACCACAGAACGCCACCACGGTGCAGCTCTCCTCGCATTGCTGTCTGGAGGTCCCGATGCGGTAGGCCGATCCCCACCGTCGGCGACACTGGGTAACGGCCGCCTGGCGCTGCCCCGAACGTGTGGTCAGGGCAACTGCTCCACCCGCGTGGCCGTGGGCACCGTGCCGCCGATGTTCCCCAGGATCGGATCCCGGTCGTTCTGGGAACCGGCGTACTTCACATGGCCGTCCATGTTCACGTCCTGCCGGTGGTAGCCATCGATGGTGATCGTCGGCACGGAGCCGCCGATCGTCTGCAGGATCGGGTCGCGGTCGTTGTCGGCGCCACTGTACTTCAATAGGCCATCCCATTCCACGTTACCGGCCCAGAGCATGTACACCCCGTTCACCTCCCGCTGCGGGGCCGTGCCGAAGTGTATCGTACCACTGCTCAGGTCCAACGTGGTGGTGTTGCCCGGGCTCACGGCCCAGGTCTGCGCGGTCATCACGGCCAGGTGGTTCCGGTGCTTCACCGCCACATGGTAGTCATCATCGGGCACCATCATCGCCACGGGCGAGCTTCCGTCGGTGTCCACGATGTCGCCGTCGCGCTGGAGCAGGGCGCTGCGCGTGTTCACCACGGTGGTGGGGTCGGTCGCGTCCCGTAGCTCCAACACCACCCAATCCACGATGGCATCGTTGCCGGTCGCGGCCAACACGCCGGCGGTCGTGCTCTCATTCCCACCATCGCCCACATGCACGTACCCGAGTGACGTGTACGGTTCCGCCAGGGGCACCAGGCCCGCGGACCGCAAACTGTCGTGCATCAACCCGGTGAACGGATCGTAGGGCCCCTCCAGGAACACGCGCACGTTCAGCAAGGGGAAGGGGTTGCAGGCCGCATGCACCTCCGGGACGGTATTGCACCCGGTCGCGTTCTGATAGGCCGTGGCCGCCCCGTTCGCGTTGATGTGGTCGCAGACGGCCTGCACGTGGCAGATCGCCAGTGCCGGATTGTTGTTGATCTGCACGGAGGTCTGGATCTCCACCGCATGGTCCAGCGCGCCCAGGCCCACCAGCTGCGGATTGTCCTGGATCACCACCCCGTCCACGTACACCAGGTCGTTCAAGCCCTGGACCGAGTACAGCACGTCGTTGTCATTGATCCAGAGGTCGCCGTACACGGAGTCGAGCTGCTGCAGGGCATTGAAGGTCACGAGCACGTCGTTGTAGTTGATCCGCAGGTCCCCCTCCACCACTTGCAGGGACTGCAAGGCCTGAAAGCTGGTCATGGTGGGCTCGCAGCAGACCCGCAGGTCGCCCCCGATCCGGGTCAGGTCGTTACCGCCCTGCACCGTGGTGCCATGGTCGGTCCCGAACGCAAGCTCGCCACCCACGAAGTCCAGGTCGTTCGGCAGCGTGCAGGTGAGCGAGAGATCGCTCCAGACCAGGATCAGGTCTCCATACACCGTATCCAGCTGGTTCAGACCGGTTGGCGCGAATTCAGGCATGCCGAAGAACTGCAGCTTGCCGCCCACCACGGAGAGCTGCGAAAGCCCGGTGGCGTCCCGAACGCTGTCCAAGCCGGCCACGTAGAGGTCCCCGTCCACCCGGTCCAGCTGCTCCAGGCCCCACAACCCCTGCAGGCGCTGGCAGTTCTGCACCAACAGGTCGCCACCGATGTGGTCCAGGCTGTTGAAGCCGGTGAAGTCGAACGGCCCCGGGTAGGTGTTGTTCCAATCGAACGTGCCGGTGATCATGTCCAGATCGGCGAAACCGCTCAGGTCGGAGATCCCGAACCCGGAGATGATCAGATCGCCCGGCAGCGTATCACAGTTGCCGTAGTTCAGCGCATAGTTGTCGGCATCGGCCTGGCTGCTGATGGTCACGTTGCCGGTGGGGCACTGGGCCAAAACGGCCAGAGGAAGCAGCAACGCGGCACACACGAACGGTCGGGGCAACATGCTGGGAAGACGGTCAAGTCCCGCAGAGGTTGTCGCGGGACGGCCTGAGAATATGCCGGCTGCTCAGGCTGACCATGCGGAGCCGCGTCACTTCGGACATCGACCAGACCGACCTGTGCCCTGTGGTCCATCGATACGGCCCTTCAGGCACTGCGCTCCACGAACCACATCTCCAACTCCCCCTTGCCCTTCGCCTGCACCCTGCCGCGTGGGGTGAAGGAGAGCCCGGGCTGGTCCTTCACCAAGGCATGGGTCGTTCCGCTGAGGTTCACCTGGCCCACCTCCCCGCTGCTCTCCATGCGGCTGGCCGTGTTCACCGTGTCGCCCCAGATGTCGTAGCTGAACTTCTTCACCCCCACGATGCCCGCCACCACCGGACCGGTGTGCAGGCCGATCCGGATCTCGAAGTACGGCAGACCCTTCTCGATCTTGTGCTTCTTTCCTTCGGCGATGAAGTCGCGCATCGCCAGGGCCGCATGGACGACATCGCTCGCGTGCGTGGTGTTGGGCGATGGCAGGCCACCTGCGGCCATGTAGGCATCACCGATGGTCTTGATCTTCTCCAGCCCGTGCTTCTCACAGATGCGGTCGAAGGCGCTGAAGCACTCGTGCAGGTCCCTCACGAGTTCCTTCGGACCGAGTTGCTCGCTCATGGCCGTGAATCCGTTGAAATCCGTGAAGAGGACGGTGACTTGATCGATCAGCCTGGCCTCGGCCTCGCCCTTCTCCTTCAGTTCGTCGGCCACCTCCCCGGGCAGGATGTTCAGGAGCAGTTCCTCGCTGCGGTGTTTCTCCTTGTTGATGCGGTTGCGCTGGAAGAGGAAGGTGCCCGCCAGCGCCAGCATCAGCAGGAAGCCGCCGATGAAGGCATTGCGCTGGACGTTCCGGCGGCGGAGTTCCTCGGCGGCAAGGGCATCCCGCTTCTCCTGTTCGGCCACCAGCAGCGCCTCCCGCTGTGCATAGTCATACGCGTACTGCTGTCGCAGCATGTTGCGCGTGTTCTCTTCGTTCAGCACGCTGTCGCGCATGGCCACGTACAGCTCATGCATCGCCAATGCAGGGCCGGTCCTGCCCAGGCGTTTGTAGGCGGCGTGCAGGTTGCCCGCCGCGCGTTGAATGGATTCCGCGTGATCGATGGAGCGGCCCAGTGCCAGGGCCCGTTCGCCGAAGCGCACCGCCTCGGCCGCACGGTCCTGCAAGACCAGGTTCTCGGCCAGGTTGCCCCAGGTGTTCGCCAGGGACTGCCGGTCCCCGACCGCCTCGGCCATGGACGCGCTCTCCCGGAATCGGCCCTCCGCCTGCATCAACAGGGCCTTGCGCTCACTGTCCACCGCGCTCCACAAGGCCTGCTGCTGAAGGTTGACCGCGATGTTGTTGAGGCTGTTGGCCACGCCGCGCCGATCGTCCAGGCCTTCGCGCACCTTCAGGCTGCGATCATGGTACTGCTGGGCCAACACCATCAGACTGTCCCGCGCATGGCTTTCATCCGCCTCCACGGCCAGCCGTTGCAACGCATTGCCGATGTTGCTGAGCGTGTTGGCCATGGAGCTGCCCGGCCCCTCCCGCTCGTAGCGCTCTTCCGCACGGCGGAACCAGAGCAGGGCATCGGCGCTGTTCTTCTGCGTCTCGTGGGCCATGCCGATGCTGTTCTGGACCGCAGCGATCTTGGCGTTCACATCAGCCCCTTTGGCCTCCAGGCTGTCCAGCAGGTGCAGCGCATGATCATAGTGCCGCATGGCGCCGGGCAGATCGCCCAGCTGCTGGCGCAGGATGCCCAGGTTGGAATGCGAGGAAGCGATGCCGATCACCGCCTCCGCATCACCGGGCCGTGCCCTGGCCCGCTTCACGTCCGCATCCAGGCTCAATTGATAGTACGGGATGGCCTGTTCCAGATCGCCCTGGATGTGGTGGGTGACAGCGATGTTGTTGTAGGCGCTGCTCTCCTGCTTCAGCAGACCGGCACGCTGTGCCAGCTTCAGTTGCTCCCCGGCGTAGTAGCGCGCGGTGTCCGGGGCGCGCTGCAGGTAGACCCGCCAAATGAGCTTATGCGCGGCGGAGATCCGGCTGCTGTCCGGAAGGGAGGGATCGTTCCAAACATGCAGTAGCGAGTCCTGGAATGACTGGGAATGGCTGCCCGAGCTCAGGACGACCAGTAGGAGGGCGGAAAGACCCTTTCGCAGGTGCATGTCCGCAAGTTCTGCAAGTCGGGCATCGTGGACAAGGGACCGGACCAGGAGACGCCTCGAAGGCTCCGGTCACCGCCATCCATGCAGCGCTGGCGGTCGAAGAAGGCGGAACTGGACGTCCAGCGGCCCAAGCCGAACACGACCCACCTACCCGACCTCGACGTCCCGATCCGCAAAGTCATCCTACGCGCGTTCCGCACTTCGGCGCACGACCCACATCTCCAGCTCCCCTTGCCTTTCGCCTGCACCCTGCCGCGTGGGGTGAAGGAGAGCCTGGGCTGGTCCTTCACCAAGGCATGGGTCGTTCCACTAAGGTTCACCTGGCCCACCTCCCCGCTGCTCTCCATGCGGCTGGCGGTGTTCACCGTGTCGCCCCAGATGTCGTAGCTGAACTTCTTCACCCCCACGATGCCCGCCACCACCGGACCGGTGTGGATGCCGATGCGGATCATTGTGGGAAATGAACGACAAAGCCCCGGGAACGACCCCGGGGCTCTGTCATCAGGAACCAGCCGCTCGCGGTATGTGGTGTGTCACCCGGAGCCGCGATGCGACCTGTCCAGAGATGAAGGTTCATGCGGACATCACTCCTTCACCCACTGCAACAACACCGCCTGCCTGGCATCCTCCACACGCAGCAGGTAGGTGCCGGGAGCCAGGTCGTCAACGTTGAGCTGTACCGTGCCACCTGTAGGCATCGGTCCGATGCGTTCGCCGTACACCAGACGGCCTTGCACGTCCAGCACCTGAAGCCGGGCATCCGGGCCAAGCGCTGAGGGACAGCGAAGAAAGAGCACATCATGCACTGGGACCGGCCATACCTCAAGCCCGGCGAGCGTTTCTCTTTCCTGGACACCGGTGGCCAATTGCTCCACGCGGAACACGGTGAGTTGCCTGCCGGTGGTGCCACCATACTCGATGTCCGAGATGCCCACCAGCTTGTCCGTGGACTGGGCCAACACGCCAGTGATGCCGTAGCGCAGGTGGTTGTCGAACGCAGCAGGATCCAACACCTGCATACCGGTGGGCCCGCCATAGGCGGTGTCGATGGTGCCATTGGCTTCCAGGTGCCCGACGAATTCAACGTAGTCCACACCCATCACGTTCTCGGCCCACCCTCCGAATAGGATGCTGCCATCGCTTCGCTGGGCAATGCTCACGCCCTGGAACTGCCTTCCGGGTTGCACCAGGGTCCGGACACCATCGGAAGCAAAAGCAGGATCCAGCATGCCATTCGGCAGGAAGCGGGCCACAGCGCAACGTGTGGAGTCGCCTTCCGCAACGCCACCTGCGGCTACCCAGCCACCGTTGGTCTGCCCGATGAGCTCCGTCATGATGAGGTAAAGGTCCGTACCCAGGGAATCCAGCAACAGCCCTCCCGTACCAAAAGTGTTGTCCAGCGTGCCATCGGGTGTATAGCGCGCAAAGAAATACGGGAACTGGGTCGCGCCGAAAGTGCCATAGGCCACATTGCCTGCCATCAGTAGATCACCATCCGGAAGCACCAGCACATCCGCCGGATACTCCCTGCCCAGGGTACCGATGTCCTGTTGCACGGAACCGTTGATACCGAAGCCGGTATCCAGGCTACCGTCGGCGTTGAGGCGGTACAGCAACGTCCGGCTGCCCGACGTGGAATTGGAATTGTAGCGCCCGGTCACCAGCACCTTTCCATCAGCCTGAAGGGCCACTGCCACAGGGACGTAGCCCATGCCACCGGGAAAGACCGAGACCCCGTTGCTGCCGAAACTCTGGTCAATGCCGCCATCAGGCAGAATTCGGAGCACCAGGTAGGAAGTACTGGAGCTGCTGAGCAGCAGCAACCTGCCATCGGGTTGCCGCGCCATGTCCACCACATAGCCCATCGTACCACCCACATCCACCGAATCCACACCCCCGGCACCGAACGTGGGATCCGGGCTCCCATCCGGCAGGAAACGTGCGACCGCGGCCCAGAAGTCGTTGTTGATGATCAAGCTGCCGGCCACCACGACCCGGTCGTCCGGCAGCACTACACCACTTGAACCGTGCGACTGGCCGGACGTGTTCAGGTGTACGTAGCCGTTCTGCCCGAAGGTGGGGTCCAACGCGCTCCATTGCCCGATGGCCGGCAAGGCGGTGAGCAGCAGAAAGGCGCTAGCGAAACTCGATAAACGACTCATTCAACCCGGAATTTAAGCCCGTACACTGGTCATCAAGAACCACCACCAACCGAAAACAAGGATCGGAGCGTGATCCGTACGTTCCGGAGCCAAAGGTTTTCAACGACAAAGCCCCGGGAACCACCCCGGGGCTTTGTCATCAGGAAGCTGTTCGACCGCAGTGGCGCACGGGATCCGCAACGCGGCCACCCTCACTCCTTGGCCCAGCGCAGCACCTCCACCTGCCCATCGTCCCGCAACTGCAGGGAATAGTGGCCACGCGCCAGGTCCGAGACGTCCACCAGCACCGGTGCACCAGCCGCGAGCGTGCCGATCCGTGAGCGCCGCACCATCCGGCCTTGTGCATCGAACAGTTCCATTTCCGCATTGGGCCCCAGCCCCTGCTTGGTGGTCAGGGATAGCTGGTCTCCCACCGGATTGGGATGGATGCGGGCGCCGAAGGCCGAGGGGACCGACACGCCGGTGCTGATCACGAGGTATGGGTCGGAAAGCGACACGCACCCGAAGGTGCTCGTGACCTGCACGGTGTAGCTGCCGGACACCAAGGCCGTGAACTGCCGCCCCGTGGCCCCGGGCACGGTGTCGCCGTTCAGGAACCATTGGTAGGCGTCACCCGCATTGGCTTCCAACAAGTTGGCCCCCAGGTCCAGGAGCGTGGCGGCGAACAGGTCGCAATCCACCAAGGTGTTCAGCACCGTGTTGGTGATGATCGCCTCGTTCCAGTCGAACACGATGCCCGCGCTGTTGGTGATCTCCGTGCCGTGAGGGGAACCTGCCACGGGTTTGATCCGGTAGCGCACGAAGCCATGGCTGGCGGCCTCGTTGGTGCCGCTGTCCGGCAGCAGGATGCGTTGGAAGCGGAACAGGGCCACTCGGTCGGTATCCACCTGGATCTGCGTGAGCGCGTGCGACGCGGCCAGCACCTCCATGGTCACCGGGTCCAGGTCCATGTCCAGGGTATCCAGCAAAGTCACGGTGAAGGCCGTGTCGTTGCCGGTATTCTGGAAGCGGATGGTGTAGTCCAGCCAGGGCAGGTCCACGGGTACGGCGCCTGCGCTGCCATAGCCCTGCGGGGTCACGAGCTTGTCGTTGGGATCGAAGGCACACGAGACCACGTTCGGCCCGAAGGTGCTCACCAGCGGTTCCCAAAGGTCCGGGCTGGACACGGTGGCCTGCAGCCCGGCGATCGTTCCGACGGCTCCCACGTCCACCCAGACGGTGAACACCTCATCCTGGAACCAGCCCAGGCTGTCCACGTGCCAGAACAGCTGCGAACCCACGATGGAATCAGGCGTCGGATGGACCGAGCTCAGTTGCAGATCGCCGAGCAGTTCGAAGGTCACCAGCACATCGCCAAGGACGGCCGTGCCCTCGTTCTTCAGGTTCAGCTGCACCCCCACCGTGGTGTTGCAGCGCATGGGCCCAAGGAGGGTCATCCAGAAGCGCGGCACCGTATCGGTGGTGGCGGGTGCCAGACCGATGTCCAGCCCGCTGGCGATGGGATCCTGCGGGGTCAGCGTGGCCTGCAGCGTGTCCGGGTCGTTCGTCACCTGGTAGCTCGGGCTGGGCGTATGCCATACGTGCCAGGTTCCCGTATCCGCCGGCAGGTCGTACTCCCCGGCACTGTTGGTCCAGACCAGCACCTGGTTCTCATCGGTATGCACCAGCCGGAACGGCACCCGGTGCTCCAGGCTGTCCAGGGTGGCATCCACATCGAAGTCCAGGAACACCGTGCCGCGCAGGCGGAAGGCATCATAGAAGTGGTTCTGCTGCCAGCTGATCTTATCGTGCGCCAAGGACACCAGGTCGGGTACCACGTCCGCGTTCAGGTCGGCCAGGATCAGGTCGCTCGCGCCGCCGTTGTTCGGTGCCACGATGCCCGTGGGTCCGAGGTCCCCGTTGCCCAGGTTCAGGTTGTAATACGTGGTGTGGGTGTAGCCCAGGCTCATGGCCCATACCGCATCGGCATGGCCGTCGCCGTTGATGTCCTCGACCATCATGTGGCGGGCGACTCCGCTCGTGCCCAGGTCCACCACCAGGCTTCCGCTCAGCTGGCCCGAGCCGTCGTTCAACAGGCGGTACACTTTGTTCTGCGTACTCAGCGCATAGGCGTCCAGGTCCCCATCGCCATCCACATCGCCCAGATCGTAATGGCGCATATAGTCGGTGCCGTTCAACGCGGTCAGGCCCATGTTGCCGTCGTTCAACAGCACCAACCAACCGGCCCCCAGACCGATCACGATGTCCACGACACCATCGCCGTTCATGTCCGCCACATCCACCTCGCCACTCACGAGCAGGGGTTCCGCATGGGCGGTGAAATTGCCCGCACCATCGTTCTCGTACCAGGCGCCCAGCCCCACCAGGTCGGGGTCCAGGTCACCGTCCAGGTCGGCCTCGAACCGGGAGATGCCCTGCCCGGGCAGGGTGTCGGCCATCCAGCCCGCTCCCCCACCGATGTTCCACAGGATGGCCCGGTCGGGCTTGTCGGTGAGCACCTCCGGATAGCCATCGCCATCCAGGTCGGTGGCATGCGCCTGGGAGATGCTATCCAGGCCCGTTGCCACCACCTGCTGCCCCCCGAAGGTGCCATCGCCATTGTTGGCGTACCAAGTGATGTGCTTCCCATAGAAGGCGGAAGCGACCAGGTCCGGGTCACCGTCCTGATCGATGTCGGCCACGCTGAGGTCGTTACCGCCGCCGAGAATGGCCCCCACGTTGCGCCGTGCCCCCCAGCTGCCGCCCAGGTTCGGGTACCACATCAGCACGCCCTTTCCGTTGGCGGCCACCAGGTCCACCTCGCCATCGCCGTCCATGTCGCCCAGGGCATACCGGGTCCCTTGCAGGGAATAGGCACTGAGGTCCTCCAGGCTCACATTGTCCCACCCATACCCATTGCCCGTGTTCCACCACCAGCGCACCTGGCATGTGGTTCCGGTATTGACCGCCAGGTCCAGGTCGCCATCGCCATCCACATCGAAGGCCACATCGCCGGTGGAGCCGGGCGTGAGCGTATCTGCGGCGGAGAAGCTTCCCAAGCCATCATTGGCCAGCCAGATCGTGCCGGAGCCGAACTTGGTGAACAGGATGTCGTTGTCACCATCACCGTCCACATCGCCACAGTGGGTCACTCCGCTGTTGATCAACTCCGGAATGGGGTTCACCGGCCCGTACGCCCCTCCGCCCAGATTGGCGTACCAACCGATCTGCGCACAGGTCCCACCGATCACCAGGTCGGGCAGGGCATCGCCGTTCACGTCCTTGAAATGCGCGTAGGCCGAGTTAAAGGACGTCCCGGATGGACCGATGGACTGTCCGGTCGAGAAATTGCCGGCCCCGTCGTTGATCCGAAGCTCCAGGTTGTTGCCGGCGCGCGTAAGCAGGTCCGGGTCGCCATCGCCATCCACGTCGGCCAGCAGGTCCCAGCCCCCGGCACCGGTGGGCAGGCCTGCCCCGAAAGACCCGCCGCCGAGGCCCGGGTACCAGGAAGAGCCGGCCACGATGTCCGGGAGCCCATCGCCGTCCACATCGGCCACTTGCAGCACACGATCGCCATTCGGACTAGTGCCTCCGATCGTGATCCGGGGCCCGAATTGGCCGGTCCCGTCGTTCAGGAAGAGATAAACGTTGCTGTTCTGCCCCAGCAGGATGTCGGTATCCCCGTCACCGTCGGCATCCCCCGTGGAAAGCTTGTAGGGGTAGTCCACGTCCGAGTAGAACACGGTGACGGGTGTGTCGAACTGGGCCCACGACCCCAAGGCCTGGAAACCAATGATCAATAGGGCGGTCGTTCTCATGGCCTGTAGGTCTGAAAGGTAGACAGTCCCCGGCTCGTTTGGTTGCTTCCGAACCCGGATCAACTGGCACTGAACGATAGATCCCCAGCCCATCGAACGCGCCAAGGGGACTCAGGCCATTGTCATCCTGCCACGCCCCTCACCGCACCCGGAGCCACTGCCCGTGCAGCGCAGGAAAGCGTGGAGCCGGAACGTCGGGTTCCTCCAGGTAATGGACATCCAGCAGATAGGTCCCCCCTGGCAGGGGTGGCACCACCACCGTGACTTCCCGTGCCTGGTAGCCCGCGTCCAGCACAAGTACCGGCGTGCACGTCACCACGAACTCCAGTGTGTTGCCCCCCTCGAAGTCCGGCACCACGCTGTGCGAGATGCGGACGTGCTCCGGTCCGCCCAGCCACCAGAACCGGAAGCGTAGGGTATCCTGCGGAGTGGGATGCTTCGGTGACTGGTACACTGCGTTCCCGTATCGGTCCCAGCCGTACACGGTATCCCGTGGGGTGGTCGTATCCAGTTCCCGTTCACGCCATCCCGTGGTGCGGTAGTCCGCCGGGGCGAAGCGCACGGTGTCCA
>JACJZI010000022.1 GCA_020635655.1 Flavobacteriales bacterium | reverse complement strand
TGAACTGATCCTGCTTTTGTATTGACATTAGAGTTGCTATATGTTCCTGTCCTACAGTAGGTTAGTGTCAAGTAATATAAACACAAGTATATGAAAACGCACAGTAGATCACTCTGGACGATGTTGTCGGCCATGTGCCTGACAGCCGCGTCGTCCAACGGGGCAACCGTATTCAACTTCTCCTACCGGTTCGCTGAATCCGTCTGGCCGGATGGTTACATCCAAGAGGCCATGACCGTTTCCGGTGCCTTGGTTGGCGATCGGGTGGACGATCACGTGGAGAACGTCCTCCTCCTCTCGGTGTTCTTCGGCGACATTGAAGCACCGGGCCCTCTTGAAGTGAGGCCAGGCTCGGTGGTTTCCTTCGACGCCTTGCTCAACGAATTCGAGTTCAGGGACCCCTCGGCCTATCCGGAGTTCCAGTCTTTCGGTTCCTGGCACTTCGACATGAGCGGGTTCTACAACGGGGTTGGGGCCATTAACTATACGGCAGAGTGGTGGAACATCCCCATGCCCGCCAACTACGGCGAAGCCATCGTTCCTTCCAGTTGGTCGCTCACGCCGGCGACGCCTCCCGTTGAGTTCACCGGGTTCCTACCTCCCCTCGGGGGATCCGATGCCACGGGGGGGGGATTCGACAACCCGGTTCGGACCTTCAAACTGGCGAGCACGATCCCGGTGAAGTTCGTCGGTACCCAGGCTGGATCTCCTCTCACTTCGGGGTTGCACACGCTGCAGGCCGTTAAATGGAGCAACCCCACTGAGCCAGCCCCGGCCATCGATGCGATTGCGAGAGACGTCGCCACGCCGGGAAACACGTTTCGCTGCGACGATGGCAGGTGGCATTTCAACCTGGATGTCCTCGCAACGGGCATGGTTCCTGGCATCTGGCAGTTGATTGCCACCTTGTCGGACGGCAGTCGGCATCAAGTCTGGATACGGATCAAGTAGTCAGCACCGCCGACCCCGCTGGCGCTGTATTGACGGTCCCCCGGTCACAGACTTGCCCGAGCGGGCAACTCCGCCTGGGTTGCTCCAGGAACAAAAAACCGAATTGACGCTCGTTGCAGGCGACGTATCTTCGCATCCTGATATGTGAATACGTCGCCTTGCGACGGCCCTTAAATCCATGAGCAAACGTTACATTTTCTCCTCCGAGTCCGTCGGTGAAGGTCATCCCGACAAGGTCTGTGATACCATTTCCGACGCCATTCTCGATGCCTGCCTCGCGCAGGACAAGACCAGCCGCGTGGCTTGCGAGACGTTTGTGAAGTCGAATGTGGTGGTGGTCGGTGGCGAAATTACCACCAAGGCCGACTTCAACTACAACGACGTCATCCGGGCCGCCATCCGGGAAATTGGCTATACCCACGACGACGACGTGTTCCACGCCGACAAGGTGTTCATCAACAACTACCTGACGCGGCAGTCCCCGGACATCGCGCAGGGGGTCGACGCCCGCAAGGCCCGGGGGAAGAAGACCGCGGAGCAGGGCGCCGGCGATCAGGGTTTGATGTTCGGTTACGCCTGCGATGAGACGCCCGAGTTGATGCCTGCGCCGATCATGTTCGCGCACCGGGTCGGTCGCGAACTGACGCGCATCCGCAAGAGCGGCAAGGTCAAGTGGCTGCGTCCGGACGCGAAGAGCCAGGTGTCGGTGGAGTATGTGGATGACAAGCCGGTGCGGATTACGAGCGTGGTGGTCTCGACCCAGCACGCGGCGGACGTCGAGCACGCGGCCATCGAGAAGTTCATCATCGATCGCATCGTGCGGAAGGTGTTGCCGAAGAAGCTGCTGACCCGCGACACCCAGTTCCTGATCAATCCCACCGGGCGGTTTGTCGTGGGCGGCCCCCAGGGCGACAGCGGCCTCACCGGTCGGAAGATCATCGTGGACACCTACGGCGGCATGGGCCGGCATGGTGGGGGGGCGTTCTCCGGCAAGGATCCCTCCAAGGTGGACCGGAGTGCGGCCTACATGGGCCGTTACGTCGCGAAGAACATCGTGGCGGCCGGGTTGGCGAGTCGCTGCGAGGTGCAGTTCGCCTATGCCATCGGGCATCCGAATCCGGTGTCGGTGTGCGTGGATTCGTTCGGCACCGGTGTGGTGGCCGATGAGGCACTCACGGCGGCCGTGGAGAAGGTGTTCAGCCTGAAACCGGCGGACATCGTCAAGCAACTCGATTTGCTCCGGCCGATCTACCTCAAGACGACGAACTACGGTCACTTCGGCAAGGACGATCCGGCGATCACCTGGGAACGGACGGACAAGGTGGCGGCGTTGCGAAAGGCCGTGAAAGCCTGAGCCTGAGTTTCAAGGTTCAAGTGTTCAGTTTCAAGACGGTCCGGTCATGGCCTACCAGTCTTTCGAAGATCTCGAAGTATGGAAGCGGGCCTGCCGGCAGGCGGTTGACATCTATCGGACACATGAGACCTGCAAGCGATACTCGCTCAGGGACCAGATGGAGCGGGCCTCGTTGTCCGTCCCGTCGAACATTGCCGAGGGCCAGGAGCGTGACTCCGATGGGGATTTCGTGCGGTTCCTCCGCATCGCGAAGGGATCCAATGGCGAGCTCCGCACGCAGATATACGTCGCTATCGAACTTGGGCTGCTCGAGCGGGATAAGGGCCGGGCGATGGTGGCAGAGTCCAAGGAGATCTCCTCGATGCTCCAGGGCCTGATTCGTGCGGTACACACTCGCAGGGGAGCCTGACTTGAAACTGAAAACTTGAATCTTGAATCTGAGAAAGTATGAGCACTGCAACCCAAACAGAAATGACCGCCGACTACAAAGTCCGCGACATCAATCTCGCCGACTTCGGTCGCAAGGAAATCTCCATCGCCGAGCACGAGATGCCCGGGTTGATGGCCACCCGCCGCAAGTATGCCGCCGAGAAACCGCTCGCCGGCGTGCGCATCATGGGCAGTCTGCACATGACCATTCAAACGGCGGTTCTCATCGAGACCCTCAAGGAACTCGGCGCGGATGTGCGCTGGTGCTCCTGCAACATCTTCTCGACCCAGGACCACGCCGCCGCCGCCATTGCGAAGGCCGGCGTGCCGGTGTTCGCCTGGAAAGGGGAGACCCTCGAGGAATACTGGGAGTGCACCCTGAATGCCCTGACCTGGCCCGATGGCAAGGGTCCCCAGTTGATCGTCGACGACGGCGGCGACGCCACGCTGCTGATCCACAAGGGAGCCGAGTTGGAGGAAGGTTCCGACTGGGTGAACACCGAAAGCGGTTCCCATGAGGAACAGGTCATCAAGGATCTCCTCAAGCGGGTGCGGTCCGAGGATCCCATCAAGTGGACGAACTACGTGAAGGACTGGAAGGGCGTCTCCGAGGAGACCACTACCGGCGTGCATCGTCTCTACGAAATGGCCAAGAAGGGCACGTTGCGGGTGGCGGCGATCAACGTCAACGACTCGGTCACCAAGTCCAAGTTCGACAACCTCTACGGCTGCCGGGAATCGCTGGTGGACGGCATCAAGCGGGCCACCGACGTGATGATCTCGGGCAAGGTGGCCGTGGTCTGCGGTTACGGCGACGTCGGCAAGGGCTGCGCGCAATCACTGCGGTCGCAGGGCGCCCAGGTCGTCATCACCGAGGTGGATCCGATCTGCGCGCTGCAGGCGGCGATGGAGGGGTATCGCGTGTTGACCGTCGAGGACACACTGGGTTGGGGCGACATCTATGTCACGACCACCGGCAACCGCGACATCATCCGCCTGGAGCACCTGACCCGGATGAAGGATCAGGCAATCGTCTGCAACATCGGCCACTTCGACAACGAGATTCAGGTCGACAAGCTTAACAAGCTCCCCGGCATCCGGAAGATGAACGTGAAGCCGCAGGTCGACCAGTACACGTTCGAGGACGGGCACCAGCTTTATCTGCTGGCCGAGGGTCGCCTGGTGAACCTGGGTTGTGCGACCGGCCATCCGAGCTTCGTGATGAGCAACAGCTTCACGAACCAGACCCTGGCGCAGATCGATCTCTGGAGGAACCGCGAGACCTATAAGCCCGGCGATGTGAAAGTGCTGCCCAAGGTGCTGGACGAGGAAGTCGCGCGGCTGCACCTGGAGAAGATCGGGGCGAAACTGACAAAGCTTACCCAGGCGCAGGCGGACTATATCGGCGTGAAGGTGGAAGGCCCCTACAAGCCGGAGCACTACCGTTACTGAGCCTCTGCGCGAACCGTACCCGTTCACGCCCGAAAGCCGGTGCAGCCCCAGAAAGGCGGCCCGGCTTTT
>JACJZI010000021.1 GCA_020635655.1 Flavobacteriales bacterium | reverse complement strand
GGCCTGTCCGCATCGAACTGAGCGAGGACGTCTCCTTCCTGAACAAGGCCGGCATCATGCGCACGCTCTCCACACTGCCGCGCGGTGCCCATGTCGTGCTGGACGCCACCCGCACCGTGGACCTGCATCCGGACGTGCGCGAGATCATCGCCGACGAGCAGGTGCGTGCCGCTGAACAGGGCATCACCATCGAACTGATCGGCCTCGATGACCTCCGTACCCCACCGCGCAGCACCCACCTTCCCCGGCAGGTGGCCCACGTCGCCCGTCAACATGCGCGGGCCGAGGCCGGCAGAAAAGGCCTGCCCCGCACCAACACCACCATGAACGTGCAATGATCCCCGCCATGAAGAACGAAAAGGACCTCCACACCCGATTGCTCGCCCAGAACAAGGACTGGAGCGAGCGCATGCGCCAGGAACGCCCCGACCTGTTCACCGAACTGGCCAAGCACCAGAGCCCCTTCTTCCTGTGGATCGGCTGCAGCGACAGCCGCGTGCCGCCCAACGAGATCACGGGGACCATGCCGGGCGACATGTTCATCCATCGCAACATCGCCAACATGGTGGTGCACACCGACATGAACCTGCTGAGCGTGGTGGACTACGGCGTGAACGCGCTGGGCATCGACCACATCATCATCTGCGGGCACTACGGCTGCGGCGGCGTGAAGGCCGCCATGGGTGCCGAGTTCGGAGGACTGGCCGCGAACTGGGTGCGCCACATCCGGGACGTTGCACGGCTGCACCACGACGAGCTCACCGCGATCGCGGATGAACAGGCACGCTTCGATCGCCTGGTGGAACTGAACGTGGCCGAACAGGTCTACCATCTCAGTCGCACCATGGTGCTGCGAGAGGCCTGGGCCCATGGGCGACCGATCCGCGTGCACGGCTGGGTATACGGTCTGCACAACGGACTGATCAAGGACCTGCGGGTGACGCGCGACCACTACGATGAGGAGCCGGGCATGGTCCGGATCGCGTGACGGAACGGTGACCGCGTGCATTGGTCCGGCCAGGGTGGCCGGATATCTTTGCGCGCCCTTCAGCGAACGAAGAACCCATGCA
Organism: Flavobacteriales bacterium; assembly: GCA_020635655.1. Classification (GTDB taxonomy): domain Bacteria; phylum Bacteroidota; class Bacteroidia; order Flavobacteriales_F; family PHOS-HE28; genus PHOS-HE28. The sequence goes on along the minus strand of JACJZI010000021.1, from coordinate 1,181 downwards.
CGATTCCGTATTCACCAGCCCCGAACCGCGCAACGAACCGGTCCTCTCCTACGCACCGGGTACGCCCGAACGCAAGACCCTGCTGGCCGAGTACGACCGCATGATGAAGGAAAAGCGGGAGCTGCCGATGTGGATCGGGGGGCAGGCCGTGGAGACCGTGGACCGCAGGGCCGTCAACCCGCCGCACCAGCACCGGCACGTGCTCGGGCATGCGCACTTCGGCACGCAGGCCCACGTGAAGCAGGCCATCCAGGCCGCGCTCAAGGCCAGGCGCGAGTGGATCCATTTCCGCTGGCAGGACCGCGCCGCCATCTTCCTGAAGGCCGCCGATCTGATCAGCGGGCCCTACCGCGCCGCGATCAACGCGGCCAGCATGCTTGGTCAGAGCAAGAACGCGTTCCAGGCCGAGATCGATGCGGCCTGCGAACTGGCCGACTTCCTGCGCTACAATGTGCACTATGCACAACGGATCTATCGGGACCAGCCGAGCAGCCCGCACGCCACGTGGAACCGCATGGAGTACCGGCCGCTCGAGGGTTTCGTGTTCGCGCTCACCCCGTTCAACTTCACCAGCATCGCGGGCAACCTGCCCAGCGCGCCGGCCATCATGGGCAATACCGTGGTGTGGAAACCCGCCAATACCCAGCTGTACAGCGCCCAGGTGATCATGGATGTGTTCCGCGCCGCGGGCCTGCCCGATGGGGTGATCAACCTCATGCACGTCAGTGGTCCCGACGCCGGTGAGGTGGTGCTGAAGCATCCCGACTTCGCCGGACTGCACTTCACCGGCGGTACCTCTGTGTTCCAGACCTTGTGGCGGCAGATCGGCGAGAACATCACCACCTACCGCAGCTACCCGCGCATCGTGGGAGAGACCGGCGGCAAGGATTTCGTCATCGCCCACCCCAGCGCCGACCCCGTGGAGGTAGCCACCGCACTCAGCCGCGGCGCGTTCGAATACCAGGGGCAGAAGTGCAGCGCCGCCAGCCGTGCCTACATCCCCAGCAACCTCTGGCCACGGGTGAAGAAGGAGTTGTTGGAAGATGTGGAGAGCTTCAGGATGGGCAGCCCGCGCGACCTGAAGAACTTCATCAATGCGGTGATCGACGAGAAGGCGTTCGACAAGATCACCGGCTACATCGACGGGCTGAAGAAGGACCGCAGGAACATCCAGGTCATCA
>JACJZI010000020.1 GCA_020635655.1 Flavobacteriales bacterium | reverse complement strand
TCGTCCATCGTGACCAATACTGAACGAAGCCGGAGCATGGGACGCATTTTCGAGAAACGCAAGCACAAGATCTTCGCCCGGAACGCGAAGCTGAGCAAGATGTTCACCCGCATCGGGAAGGAGATCTCCATGGCCGTGAAGGCCGGCGGTCCCAATCCAGAGGCGAACCTGCGTCTGCGCATGGCGATCCAGAACGCCCGTGGTGCCAACATGCCGAAGGACAACATCGAGCGGGCGATCAAAAAGGCGGCCGGGGGCGAGGAAGCGGATTATTTCGAGACGACGTATGAGGGCTACGCGCCAGGCGGAGTGGCGGTCTTCGTCGATGCGGCCACGAACAACCAGAACCGCACGGTGGGCAATGTGCGCAGCTACTTCAGCAAGTGCGAATCGAACCTCGGCACCAGCGGTTCCCTTTCGCATATCTTCGAGCGCAAGGCGGAATTCATCGTAGGTGCCGAGGCCCTGAAGGGGATGGAGCCGGATACCTTCGAAATGGGGGTGATCGATGGTGGTGCGGACGATGTCGTGCGTCACGAGGATGCGATCTACATCTATACGCCGTTCCAATCCTTCGGCCAGATGCAACAGAAGCTTGACGAGATGAATGTGGAATATCGCAACGCGGAGCTGAAGCGATTCCCGTTGGTCACCACTCCTGTGGACGCGGCCACGGTGCGCAAGGTGATGCGGCTGGTGGAGATGCTCGACGAGGATGAGGACGTCAATGCGGTGTACCACAACATGGACATCAGCGATGCGGTCGCCGAGGAGCTCGAGAACGACTGATCAGGTCGTGCGGAAGCGGATGTGGTAGGCGGTGCCCTGCGGTCCGCTGTCCACGGTGAAGTGACCGTTCAACTGTTCGGTCAGGCTTTCGATCAGCGTGGTCCCCAATGTGGTCCCCTCATCGGCCGAACCCCATTGTGGCATGCCGACCCCATCGTCCTTGTAGATCAGGTCGAACTCGTTCGGCCCCACGCGATGGACGTCCAGTGCGATGGAGCCCTTGCCCCGACCGGGGAAGGCGTGCTTGAACGAATTGGTGATCAGCTCGTTCAGCACGAGGCCGAACGGCACCATGGTGTTGAGGTCGAACTCCAGTCCCTGATCGATGCGTGTACGGCAGCTGATATTGTCGTGCACGTTGTTCAAGCGGACCAGTTCAGCGAACAACTCCCGGATATAGACATCCAGGTCCAGATGTGCCAGCTCCTCACCGCGATAGAGCTTTTCGTGGATGAGGGCCATGGAAGTGACACGGCTTTGCGACTGTTCGAAAACATGCTGCAGGCGCTCATCCTCGATGCTTCCGGATTGGAGCCGCAGCAGGCTGGCGATCACCTGCAGGTTGTTCTTCACGCGATGGTGGATCTCCTTGATCAAGACCTTGATCCGGTCATTGGCCCGTTCGAGCTTCTCCTTTTCGTTCTCCAACGCCGCCTTTTGTTCGGCATCCTGCGTGCGCGCGGCCTTCAGGTTCTCCTTCATCCGCGTAAGGGCCACTCCCAGCACGTCCCCGGGCCCACGGACGGGTACCGCGGTATCGTAATTGCCCTTGCCGATCGCTCCGGCGCTCTCGGCCAATGCGTTCACGTTCTCGGTCATGCGATTGAACGAGGCCGCCATCTCCCCGAACTCATCGCTGCTGGTGACCGGCACCCGCACGCGAAGGTCACCTTCCGCGATGGCCTTGGCCGCCACGGTGACCTCCACCACGGTGCGCCGGATGCCCCGCACCACCACGAAGGCCATGATGGCCACCGCCCCGATCACACCGAACAGCGCCAGCAGCACGATCGCCAGCTTGAACTCCGCGTCGCGTTGGTTCGCGGTCGTGGCCTCCACGATGCGCGCGATCGACACATGTTCCACCTGTTCCAGCTTGTCGAGCGTACGTGCCGCCACTTCCCACCATTGTGCAGCGTCCACGTGAAGTCCGTCCATGGAACGCTTCTCATGCACCGTGCCGATCGTGGTGCGCAGGAGGTTCACGTCGGGCCCCTCGAACTTGGCACGGAACGCGGAAACGACTTCGGGTGAGGCATCCCGTTCGAAGAGCAGCATGCTCGTATTGTATCGCGCCATCTGATCGAAGAGGTCGCCCATTTCGGCCGCGTCCAATCCACCGCTGCTGAACCCGCGACCCAGGATCGACCGGACGTTGGCCAGCGCTTCTCCCGCGCTGAGCAGGCTCAGGTGACTGTAGAGGCGGTCCTTCGTGCCGGCGTCCAACGCCAGCTTCGCCACACGGCTCAGGTCGTCCAGCAGACCTGCCTTCATGTGCCGGTACGCATGCTCACATTGGGCCGCACCGATGCGTCGTTCCTCCACACGTTGGCGCAGCAGCTCGATACCATCCAGCAATGCGGACCCTTGGACGACCGTGGCCAGATCGAGCTCGGGGTCGCTCACACGTTCCGCAGCTTCATCGGTAAGGCTGTACTGGTACTGCAACCGCGGTCGATTGATGGACGGATCGGTGAGGTAGCTCAGTGACAGTCCGTTCTCCTGTTGCAACTGATGGAGCAGGTCGCTCAAGAGATCGATGTTGCGCGACTGGACGCTGATGTAACGCAGGACATTGCGGCGCTTGATGCTCGAATCGACCTGTTTGCCGATCAGCAGCACAAGCCCGGCCACTGGAATCCCCAGCGTCACTAGGAACTTCGTGCGGACCGGCAGGTCCGCGAATCGCCACGACATGGTCAACGAAATTAGGCACGTCAGGCCCTCTGGCCGGGCAATGGTCCAGGCCTACCTTTGGCGCGACCGTTCAAAGTCATGGCGGTCCTGCACATGAAGGAACATGTCGATCGCCTGGATGCCATGCAGGCCCGGGCCCTGGAGGGCGGCGGTGCGGCGCGCATCGCATCCCAGCACAAGAAGGGGAAGCTGACGGCCAGGGAGCGATTGGACCTGCTGTTGGACGAGGGGTCGTTCCAGGAGATCGGTCAGTTGGTGACCCATCGCAGCCAGAATTTCGGCCTGGGCGACCAGGTCTATCTGGGCGACGGGGTCATCACCGGCTATGGAAGGATCGATGGCAGGTTGGTCTATGTCTTTTCCCAGGATTTCACCGTGCTTGGCGGATCCCTGGCCGAGGCCCATGCCGAGAAGATCTGCCGCATCATGGACCTTGCCATGGAGAACGGTGCGCCGGTGATCGGTCTGAACGACAGCGGTGGGGCGCGGATCCAGGAAGGGGTGGTCTCATTGGGCGGCTATGCCGACATCTTCTACCGCAATGTGCGCTCCAGTGGCGTGATCCCACAGATCAGTGCCATTCTCGGCCCCTGCGCCGGTGGGGCCGTCTACAGTCCCGCACTCACCGATCTCGTCCTGATGACCGAAGGAACCAGCTACATGTTCGTCACCGGGCCCAACGTCGTGAGGACCGTGACCCATGAGGAGGTGACCGCGGAGGAACTGGGAGGTGCCACCACCCATGCGACAAAGAGCGGTGTGGCGCACTTCACCGCGCCGAACGAACTGGAGGCGATCCGGGAGCTGCGCAGATTGATGGGCTATCTCCCGAGCAACTGTGAAGAAGAGCCCCCAATGGTACCGGTGTCACTGGGTGACGAGACACGTCCCGAGCTCGATGCCATCATCCCGGAGAACCCGAACCAGCCGTATGATATCCGACAGGTGCTGAATGCGGTGATCGACCCCGATAGCAGCATGGAGGTGCACGCCGAGTATGCTCGGAACATGGTGATCGGTTTCGCGCGCGTGGATGGTCGCGTGGTGGGTTGCGTGGCGAACCAGCCCGCCGTTCTTGCCGGCGTGCTCGACATCGATGCCTCAGTGAAGGCGGCCCGGTTCGTCCGGTTCTGTGATGCCTTCAATATCCCGCTCCTGGTGTTCGTGGACGTGCCCGGCTTCCTGCCCGGTACCGATCAGGAATGGCGGGGGATCATCGATCACGGCGCCAAGCTGCTCTATGCGTTCAGTGAGGCGACCGTGCCCCGCATCACCGTGATCACGCGCAAAGCATATGGCGGGGCCTATGACGTAATGAACAGCAAACATATCGGTGCCGACATGAACTTCGCCTGGCCCACCGCCGAGATCGCCGTGATGGGCGCCAAGGGTGCTGCGGAGATCATCTTCAAGGGCGAGATCGCAGAGGCTTCGGACAAGGCCACCAAATGGAAGGAGAAGGAGCTGGAGTACCAGGAACGGTTCGCCCATCCATACGAGGCTGCGGCACGTGGTTTCGTCGACGAGGTGATCCGTCCCAGTGATACCCGTATCAAACTGATCGAGACCTTGCGCATGCTGCGGAACAAGGCGGCGAGCCTGCCCCGTAAGAAGCACGGGAACATCCCGCTCTGACCATGTGCAAGGCTCGTGCGGCCCCATGAAGGACTGCGTAACTTCGTGACCTAGAACCACCGAACCACCATGCAAGCCCAATTGCTCTTTCCGGCCGTCGTGTTGCTGACCACTCTTTCAGGTGAACTGCCCGACCTCAAGATCGGCGACGCGATGCCTCTGCCGACCCACATGTTGTTGGATGTATCCGGCAAGGAGATCAGCCTCGACCAGGTCACCAGGTCCAATGGAACGCTGGTGATCTTCAGTTGCAACACCTGCCCTTTCGTGATCGGCAGCGAGGGGAGTGAAGGTTGGGAGGGGCGCTACCCCGAGCTGGGCGAGTTCTGTCATGCGAACGATGTCGGCTTCGTGCTGGTCAACAGCAACGAGGCGAAGCGCGAAAAGGGCGATGGGTTCGAGGACATGCAGTTGCATTACAAGGAGCATGGATACAATCAGTACTATGTGCTGGACAAGGGCAGCATGCTGGCCGATGCCTTCGGTGCGCGCACCACGCCACATGTCTTCCTTTTCGACAAGAACGGCAAACTGGCCTACAAGGGCGCCATCGATGACAATGTCGAAAGTGCAAGGGAGGTGACGAAACCCTATCTGCATGATGCGATAACGGCCATGGTGAACGGTCGTGCCATCGATCCCTCCAGTACGCGGAACATCGGCTGCAGCATCAAGCGCGAGACACCGACCAAGTGAACGCGCGGGAACGCGCAAGCGCTGGAAAGGCCGCCATTGGCGGCCTTTCTCGTCCTGTTGAAAACCCGGCCGGGCTCCTTTGAACGGTCGGTGTTTCCTTTGTACGAAAGGCGACGATCCATGAACGTGCTCTTGATCGGTGGGGGGGCAAGGGAACATGCCCTGGCCTGGAAGATGGCGCAGAGCTCCCTGTTGGACACTCTTCATATCGCGCCCGGCAACCCGGGTACATTGCGTCATGGACGCGCCACGGACGTGGATATCCGGGATCAGCGTGCGCTCACCCGGTTCCTGCTGGACAATGAGATCTCGATCGTGGTCGTTGGCCCGGAACGACCGCTGGTCGAAGGACTGCACGACCGCATCGCCGCCGATCCGGACCTGGAAGGCAAAGTGACCGTGATCGGTCCCCGGCGTGCCGGTGCGCAGCTCGAGGGAAGCAAGGATTTCGCCAAGGGGTTCATGTTCCGGCATAACATTCCGACCGCCGCCTATCGCACGTTCGGCAAGGGGGAGTTGAAGGCCGCACAGGAACATCTTCGCATGGTCCGGCCACCATATGTCCTGAAGGCGGACGGGCTTGCGGCCGGCAAGGGTGTCATCATCACCTCGGACGAGAAGGAGGCGCGTGCTGCACTGAAGGAGATGCTCGAGGGTGGTCGGTTCGGGGACGCTGGAGAGCGTGTCGTGATCGAAGAGTTCCTCGATGGCATCGAGGTCTCCGCATTCCTCATCACCGATGGACGGTCCTTCAAGATGCTCCCTGCGGCAAAGGACTACAAGCGCATCGGGGATGGTGATACCGGCCCGAACACGGGAGGGATGGGTGCCGTTTCCCCGGTCCCGTTCGCGGACAAGGAGTTCATGCAAAGGGTGCATGACCGCATCGCCGCGCCCACCATCCGGGGGTTGGCCAAGGAAGGCATTCCTTATCAAGGGTTCCTGTTCATGGGCCTGATGAACGTGGACGGTGAGCCCTATTTGATCGAATACAATGTGCGCCTGGGTGATCCGGAGGCGGAAGTGGTCCTGCCGCGACTGCGTTCGGACCTGCTCGACCTGTTCGAGGGCATCGCCACGAACACCCTGAGCGAGCGTCATGTCGACGTGGACGATCGCACGGCCGTGACGGTGGTGGTCGCGTCGGAAGGATATCCAGGCAGCTACCGAAGGGGCATGTCCATCGAAGGCCTGGACACCGTTCAGGATGCACAGGTCTTCATGGCGGGTGTCAAACAGGGCAGCAAGGGCCTGGTGACGGATGGTGGGCGTGTGATGGCCGTGACCTGCATGGGAAAGGACATCGAACACGCCATCGCCAATACCTACCGCAATGTGACACGGATCACATTCAACGGCCGGTATTGTCGGACGGACATCGGACACGACCTGGTACGTTCACCGCAACAGGCCTGAGTACGATGGTCAAAGGGACTCGCCGCGCTCTTTTTCCTGTCGTGTGTAACGCGCCTGGGTGCGCAGCCAATAGATCGCACCGAAAGTGAACACCCCCACGAACACATAGATGGGAAGCCAGCGGAATGGCGTGAGGAACCAGCTGAAGGTCAACTCCATGAAGTGGGCTATGCCGAACCAGACCGATTGCATGAGCGTAGGGGTCTATGGACGGCAAAGATAAGCGCGAGGCCGAACCACGTCCGCATGCTCGCCCGGATCTTCCGCACCCATCAGCCCGCCGCACTGCTGTTGCTGTTCGTTCTCGTGCCGTTGCTCTGGTCAGGTGCATGGGTCCATCCGGTGCCGACGGACGATCAGGGGACCATGTTGCTCTATCGGCCGTTCGCAGCGTTGTTCCGGAAGGTCCCCTGGACCGGTCCCACCCTCGGCATGCTCGTGAGCATCGCGGTGGCGCTGCAATTGAACCTCCTGGCCGACCGGACGGAGCTGCTGGAACGACGCAGCAATCTGCCGGCACTGCTCTTCCCGCTTTTACTATGCTCGGCTCCCGTACATGTCGCAACGGGTCCTGCATTGCTGGGAATGCCCTTGGTGCTGTTCGCATTGGACAGGGCCTGGCGTGTTCAGGAACGTCCGCGTGTGCAGGGTGTGCTTTTCGATGCCGGTCTTGCCGTGGGCATCGCGGGTATGTTCCATCTGCCCTATCTGTTCTACCTCGTGGTGCTCTGGGCCTCGATCGCTGTGATGCGTCCATTCTCCTGGAGGGAATATGTGCTTCCAGCGCTTGGCGTTTCGCTTGTCCTCTGTTTCGACGCGGCGGCCCACGTGCTGTTCGGCCTGGGCGACTGGTCCCCGGGAAGTACGCTGATCGCGCCGGTGATCCCTGCGGTCCCGGTCGGGCCGGCGGCTTGGCAGTGGATCGCTCCTGCGATCGTGCTCGTCCTCTTCCTGTTCGGGGTCTTCCGGTTCGCCAGAGCGTACGGCCGCAGTGTGATGTGGGAGAAGAACCTCCGATCGGCCTTCCTGGCCTTCGTGCTCGCTTCCCTGGTACTGGCGGCTTTCGGTCGATTTTTGACCGGTGAGACCCGACCGGTGTTGGTCGCGGCGCCAATGGCATTGTTCCTGGCCTTTCCATTGACCCATGCCCCCACCTGGCTCGCGGAGCTGATCACGATCGGTCTGTTGGTCGCGGCGTTCGCAGGCCAATGGTGGGCCCCGGCTACCTTTGTCGCATGAAGTGCGGCGTGGTCGTTTTCCCGGGGTCGAACTGTGATGAGGACATGGTGCATGTGCTCGGTGATATCATGGGCCAGCCCGTGGAACGCCTGTGGCATAAGGAACATGACCTGAAGGATAGCGACCTGATCGTGTTGCCGGGTGGCTTCTCCTATGGAGATCACCTTCGCTCCGGTGCCATTGCCCGTTTTTCCCCGATCATGCGGGAAGTGGTCGGCTTCGCGCACAAGGGAGGACCGATACTTGGGGTGTGCAATGGGTTCCAGGTACTTTGTGAGGCCGGTCTCCTCCCGGGCGCCTTGCTGCACAACAGTGGACAGCATTTCGTCTGTCGCAATGTGCACATTACGCCGTCCACCAGGAACTCGCGTTTGACACGTTCCATTGGACGCAAGGTCCTGAAGATACCCATCGCGCACGGGGAGGGGCGTTACCATCTTCCATCAAAGGACCTGAAAGCCCTTCAGGATGCGGACCAGGTGCTGTTCCGGTATTGTGATGCGGATGGCCGCGTGACGGAAGGTGCCGACCCCAACGGCTCGGTGGACCACATCGCCGGTGTTTGCAACAAGGGGCGCAACGTATTCGGTATGATGCCCCATCCTGAGCGGGCGGCGGATGAACGCCTTGGGAACACCGACGGCCTTGCCCTCTTCAACTCGCTGCTCGAAGCCGTGCCGGTCTAGCCCGCAAGGGCCCGCAACAAGGGACGGACGCGATGGACCAAGGCCGGGTCGATGTTCACACGCGATCCCCGTTGGTCGGTCCCCTTCCACCCCACGAACTCGATCCCGGGTGCCACCTGCAGGTCCAGTTCCAGAGGAACACCTTCGAACACTTCCAACCGAAGGCCACCCGGAGGGACGCGCACACCCTCCACTCTAAGTGTGCCTGCTTCGACCGGCGGCGCGTCGATATGGATGGTACAGGTGTTGAGCCCAGTGCGTTCTTTCAGGTCGCCGATCAGGTTCATGGGTCTCTGTCCCGCGATGGCATGCATGCGTGCAACGGTGACCGCTGGGTCGGGAAGGTCCAATTCATCACACCAGCGCTCGCGATCCCTTTCCAGTGCCGGGCCCCAGCGATCGGCCAGACTATCCACGAGCTGCGATACCGATGCGGGCGCAAGCACCGTGCCCAGGAGCACGGACAGCCTTGCAAGGAGACGATCCCGCAGGCCCCGTTGTCCAAGCAATTGGGCCAGGAACGGCGCGGAGGGGAATGCTGCATCGCATATGCGGTCGACGTCATGATCGTCCGGCGGCGCCCATAGGTCCATGTCAT